>JAFGUB010000003.1 GCA_016938735.1 Campylobacterales bacterium
GCCCTCTCTACTGCGCGCTACGCCGGAGAGTTCGCTTCGGAGCGGTTGGTTAATTTCGTGCATCTTGAAGATGACGAGCTCAAAGGGCGCATCATCGGTAAAGAGGGGCGTAACATCAAGACGCTGGAGATGTTGCTGGGGGTCGATATTATCATCGATGAGACTCCCAACACCATCATTATCAGCAGCTTCAACCTCTACCGGCGCGCCATAGCGACCAAGACGTTGGAGCTACTCATCGCGGACGGTCGGATTCAGCCTGCGCGCATCGAGGAGATCTACGCCAAAGTGTGTGAGGAGTTTGATGAAGCGGTGACGCGCGAGGGCGAAGAGATCGTCTTTGATCTGGGGCTCAGTAATGTTCATCCCGAACTGATCAAGCTGCTGGGGCGTTTGCGTTACCGTGCGAGCTACGGACAAAATGCGCTTGCGCATACACTCGAAGTGGCGCATCTGGCGGGGATGATGGCGGCGGAGATGGGCGGCGATCCGCTGCTGGCAAGACGTGCGGGTCTGCTGCATGATATCGGCAAGGCGCTGACGCATGAGAAGCAGGGAAGCCACGTCGATATCGGCGCTGAGCTTTGCCGTCAGTACAACGAGCATCCCGCAGTCATCAACGCGGTCTATGCACACCATGGATTAGAAGAGATTCAAAGCATCGAGTGCGCCGCCGTGTGCGCGGCTGACGCCCTCTCTGCGGCACGTCCGGGGGCGAGGCGCGAAGTGCTCGAAAGCTTTTTGCGCCGTGTCAGCGAGATCGAAGAGATCGCCACCCAAAAAGAGGGCGTTAAACAGGCCTATGCCATCAATGCGGGGCGCGAAGTGCGCGTGATCGTCAATGCGCAGCTGGTGAATGACGACGAGAGCGTGTTGCTGGCCCGTGAGATCGCCCGTGAGATCGAAAGCAAGGTGCAGTACCCAGGTGAGATCAAGGTGAGCGTGATCCGTGAGAGCCGGGTGGTAGAGTACGCGAAATAAAAAGTAATTTTACAGTCACTTATGCGTTACAATACAGAAAGCTTTTGCATAAGGAAAAAGAATGAAGAGAGATGAAACCCTGCTGCATTTACGGGAAGCAAAGAAGGCGCATATTAAGTGGGTGCACCGCGCTAAAGCCTTGACGGAAGGCTTCCCGGTCGAGAAAGATGCGATTCCTATGGACAGTACGGATTGTGCGTTTGGCCTTTGGTTTTATGGAGAGGGGCAGGCTTTGGGGATGTTGCCGAACATGGACTGTTTTAAAGAGATCGAACTCAAACACAACGCCTTGCACGATACCTATATGAAGATTTTCAAAATTTATTTCGGGGAGTTCAATCGCTCTTTTTTGAGTAAGCTCTTCAATCTTAAAAAACAGATCAGCGCTGTCGAACAGCAGGCTGCTGCTGACTATTTCGCGCAGCTTAAAAAGATTTCAGATGAACTGCTTGTTTTGATCGAGCGACTCGAGCGACGCGTCGGCGCCATCAGCGAGTCTGAACTTGAATCTATTTTTTGATGGTGACCACTACGGCGCCGCGTAGATCTCCTGACTTATAGCCCATAGCCTTGTCCGTGGGATAAGTGCTGTGCAGTTCCGCTTTGAGCGCCGCGTCTGTAACGACTCCGTGACACTTAAGGCAGACTTCTTTGTTGATGAGCATCGGTTTGTAAAATTTATAGGTATCGGCATCGACCTGTTTAACCAGATATTCCGGCAGCATCACCCCTTCTACATGTAACTTTTCCAAAGATTCCAGCACGATCGCTTCGTCTTTGAGCGGCGCGTTGGCGGCGTTGCGGTTTTTAAGACTGACCCGTTTAATCTGCACTCCTTGACCCTGTTTCGCGGCGACGCTTTGCGTCAGCTCGAACGCACTGTGGCTACAGAATTTGGCGGCGCCCAGCGCTCCACCTTTTTCGAGCTCTTTTTTGAGGTTGCCGCCTAATTCGCCCAGCAGTGCCGATGAGGCTTTTTGTCCGGTGGCGATCACGGATTTGATCTCCTCTTCTTTGCTCTCATAGGGGTTGGCCAGTAGCAGTGACGCTGAGAGTGAAGTGAGTACGATATGACGAAAAAAACGCATGTTTTTATTCCTTTTAATTATGATTGTCATCATTGTATCAAAAGATTTTAACGATCAGGTTTCGGCTTGGTCAGAATCGTCGTAGGGGTCCATGTGGACGATGGAGTTGACGTTTTTACCCGGAAAGAGGCGTGAAAAGCCGATTTCGATACGGTCAGAAACGTTGTGGGCATCATAGAGTAGGATGTCGGGCTCAAAAACAATGTGGACACTGATAAAGATATCCGATCCTGAGCGACGCGTCAGCAAGTCGTGATATCCGCGAATCTCGCGCTCTTGACGCAGCAGCGCTTCAATGCGCTCTAGCTCTTCTGGTTCCAACGCGGCGTCTAGCAACATCAAGATCCCCTCTTTGATGATCGGGTAGGCGGAGTAGAGCATATAGAGTGCAATCAAAAGTCCCAGCACGGCATCGATCAGCGCTTCGCCGCTGTATGCAACCAAAAAGAGGGCCAGCAGCACGGCGGCGTTGGAGAGCAGATCGGTTTGGTAGTGCAGGGCGTCGGCGCGGATGACCATGTTGTCGGTTTTGCGTGCGACATGGCGCAAAAAGAGCACGAGCGCTGCCGTGATGATGATTGAGACGAGCATCACGCCGATAGAAGCGTCCAAATAGGAGAGCTCTTTTTGGTGAATAATGTTGGCAATCGCCTGATAGAGGATAAACAAGGCGGAGACCGAGATGATCACCCCTTCGATCACTGCGGCGAGCGGTTCGATCTTGCTGCGCCCGAAGTTGAATTTGGCATCGGCCGGTTTTTCGGCATTGTGCAGGGCAAAGTAGTTAAACGCCGAGATGGAGAGATCCAAAAAGGAGTCGATGGCGGAGGCCAGCAGGGCGATGGAGCCGCTAAGAATACCGACCGTCATTTTGAACAGAACCAAAACGGCGGCAACAGATGAGGAGACGATGGTGGCTTTTTTCTCTAAACGCATGCAGGATTTTAACACAGCAGGCGCTAAAATAGCGCCATGAACCTGGAACAGATACGCCAAGAGCGCCAAAAATGGATGGAGTGGAAAAATATCGCGCCGCTGCGCGCGATGATCGATGCTTTGCCTGAGCTTACATGTAACGTAGCACTGGGTGACACGATTGCGCTTACATGTAACGATCAGATTGACCATGCGATGATCGAAACGCTTGCGCGTTCTATGATGCCGTGGCGCAAAGGACCGTTTGAACTCTTTGGCCTCTTTATCGATACGGAGTGGCGCAGTTTTATGAAGTACAACCTCTTGCGTCCCCATTTTGATCTGCGCGGCAAGCGGGTCGCGGATGTGGGCTGCAACAACGGCTACTACCTCTTTCGGATGCTTGAAGAGGCTCCCGCCGCTTTGGTGGGGTTTGATCCTTCGGCGCTGTTTAAGTGCCAATTCGATTTCATCAACCATTTTATCAAGAGCCCTATTCGCTACGAGCTGCTGGGGGTGGAGCATCTGGCGTTTTATGAAGAGAAGTTTGACGTGATCTTCTGTCTGGGCGTGCTGTATCACCGCTCCGATCCGATAGCGATGCTCAAATCGCTGTATAAGGGGCTAGAGAAGGGCGGTGTGGCTTATATAGACACGTTTATGATCGACGGCGAAGCGGAGGTGGCGCTCTCTCCACGCGACACCTACTCGAAGATCCCCAACGTATACTTCGTACCTACGATCGCGGCGCTGCGCAACTGGTGTTTGCGGGCGGGTTTTGAGGGTTTTGAAGTGCTTGAAACGTCCGTTACATGTAACGAAGAGCAGCGCAAGACGGAGTGGATCGAGGGGCAGAGCCTTGAGGACTTTTTGGATCCGAACGATCCTACCAAAACCGTCGAGGGCTATGACGCACCCAAACGGGTCTATGCAAGAATCACAAAGGAGCGCTGATGGCGGACGAGAGAGGCAAAGAGAGAAAGAAGAGCAAAGAGGAGGTGCCCAGCGAAGAGGAGGTTGTCGTTCTGCTTAAAACGCATGAGAAGATCGATCAGTCGCTGTGCGGCGATGTCGATATTCTCAAACGCGGCTATGCGAAGATCATACTTGATACCAACGAATCAATGCGGGCCGATGAGGTGGGTTTGGTGCACGGCGGTTTTATCTTCGGTGCGGCCGATTTTGCGGCAATGGCGGCGGTGAACGAGCGTAACGTCGTACTTGCCGCCGCTTCGTGCCAGTTTTTGGCCCCCGTTCGCGTGGGCGATGCGGTGACGTTTGAAGCGTTCGAGCGGCAAAAAGAGGGGCGCAAGCGCAGCGTCTATGTAGTCGGAACGGTGTTGGAGATCAAGGTATTTGAAGGGGAGTTCAAAACGGTAGTGACCGACAACCATGTACTCAACCTCACGCTAGTTGAGAACGCGGATTCGGCGGCTTCGGGCAAAAAAGTTTAGAGGTTCTCAAGCCAATAAGGCACAAAGCGCTGCTCGGCTTTGATGGTGCTGGAGCGGCCGTGACCCGGATAGAGGGTTTTATCAAAGTCCAGCGCCAAAAAGCGCGTCAGACTCTGCTTCATCGCTTCGGGGTCGGAGTAGGGAAAGTCGGTGCGGCCGATGGAGCGCTCAAAGATAAAGTCGCCGCTAAACATCGCTTCACCGATTTCGATTGTAGAGCAGCCCGGACAGTGGCCGGGGAAGTGCCGGAAGGTGACGCTGATACCGCCGATATCGAAGGTGGTTATCTCGCCTTCGACAAGTATATCGGGCGTCGAGGGGGGCAGACCGGGCATCCAGTTGGTGGCTTTGAGCAAAAAGGCGTCCTCTTTTGGGGTGTAGAGCGGAATATTCAGCTTTTGCTGAAGCTCGGCATTGCTCCAGACGTGGTCGAAGTGTCCGTGGGTGTTGAGGATTGCGAGTGGTTTGCGGACGTTGGCAAGTACCCAAGGGGTCGCGCCCATGCCCGGATCGATGATGATCTCTCCTCGTTCATCGCCGATGATGTAGCAGTTGGTTTGGTAATCACCCATAGGTTTGACTAAAACGGTCATGATCTCTCTTTTTGCCATATTTTAACATGCCAAGCGTGCGATTGGCTATGATGCGGCGTGTTAAGGAGTTTTGTTTATGGATGTCTGGATTATCGTCTATCTCTTGCTTGGGCTGGTGGCGCTGTTGGTGCTCGCATTGATCTGGTTTCGTCCGACCGAGCAGCCGCTGATCGAGCTGCTCAAGCGTCGGGTCGTGGAGCTGGAAGAGGCGCTAGGGCGGTTTGAAACGCAGCATGACAAAGTCAATGAGGAGCGCGAGGCCTTGCAACGTCAGCTCTTTGAAGCGCAAAGCGACAACGCCGCGCTGCGTGCGCGCATTGAACTGCATGAGCGCAGCCGCGAAGCCGCAGAGCGCAGCTTCGAAGAGCAAAAACAGCACTGGCGCGAAGAGATGAGTAACACCATGCAGCGGCTGCTTGAGGGCAAGCTGCACACCTTCGATGAGACCTCTTACAAGGCGATGGAGCGGCTTTTGGGGCCGTTTCAGGCGCATATGGACGCCTTTAAAAAACGTCTTGAAGAGCAGCAGCAAGCCAGCGGCGAGCGTCTCGCGGCGCTCTCCAAGGAGATCGAGCAGGTGATGCGCGCCGGGCTTGGTATCACGGAGGAAGCATCGAAGCTTACCCGCGCGCTCAAAGGCGAAAAGCAGACGCAAGGGCGCTGGGGCGAGATGATATTGGAGAGCGTGCTGGAGCATTCGGGGCTGCTTAAGGGGGTGCATTACGAGGTGCAGTCGCACTACCGTGACGATGAGGGACACGCCAAACGCCCCGACGTGGTGGTGAAGCTGCCGCAAAACCGCTCCATCGTCATCGACGCGAAGGTCTCTTTGGTGGATTATGATCGCTATATCGGTGCCGCAGAGGAGGCGCAGCGCGTCGTTGCCGCTACGGCGCTCGCGCATGCCTTTAAAAACCATATCGATACCCTGCAGGGACGCGATTATGCGCATTATGAGGTCGGGACACTGCAGTATGTCTTTATGTTTGTGCCCATAGAGGGGGCGTATGCGCTGGCCGCCGCGCAGGATGCGGGGCTGTATGAGTACGCGCTCTCTAGGCAGATCGTGATCGTCTACCCTTCGACGCTGATTGTGACTTTGCGTACGATTTACATGTACTGGCAGCGTGAAGCCACCGATGAGGCGGTCGAAGCGCTCTTTGTGGAGGCGGGCAAGCTCTATGACAAGACCTATCGCTTTGTGGAGCGTTTCGAGAAGATCGGCGCTCAGATACAGACGCTCGGGCTGAGTTACCGCGATGCGTCGCGTCAGCTTCACGAGGGCAGCGGCAATCTGCTGCGCAAAACCGAGCAGCTTCGTGCTTTAGGCGCCAAAACCACCAAAAAACTAGGCGATATCAAGCGCCACCGACAAGAGAGCATCCCGACCCAAGGAGAGATCGATGGATTTTTTCAAGACCCTGCTGAGCATTATCCAAAGCACGACGCCGACGAGCAAGATTGAGCGCTTCAAGGCATTTTATCGCCTCTACCGCGACGGCGCGTTTTGCCTAAGTGAAGAGGCTGAAGCGGCTGTGGTGTTCACACACCCTTCGTATGCTCCGTTTTGCGAGGTTGTGTCGCCTCAGGAGGTGCCCAAACGGCGTAACCTGCAAAGCCCGCAAGGACAGATTGCCCTGCTGCACGCCATTGCGCATATCGAATACAGCGCCATCGATCTCGCGCTCGATGCGGCGTATCGTTTTCGGGGCTTGCCTGCGCCGTTTTACGATGATTGGCTACAGGTGGCCGATGATGAGGTACGCCATTTTGAGATGATTCAGGCGCTGCTACAAAGGCTGGGCAGCGATTATGGGGCGCTGTGCGTGCATGATGCGCTTTTTGAGGCGTCGATGCGTACCGCGCATTCGCTTTTGCACCGTATGGCCGTGGTGCCACGCTACCTCGAAGCGGGCGGGCTGGATGCGAATGAGCAGATTTTGGAGCGCCTTTCGCGTCTGCCCCGTGATGCGATGCTGCTATCGATCCAGGAGGCACTGGAGGTGATCTTGCGCGAGGAGATCGATCACGTTGCCAAGGGGGATCGCTGGTTTGCGTATGCGTGTGCGCAGGAGGGAAGGGACAAAGCGTGCTATTTTGAGATTATTGATCGTTATTACCCCGCCACCTTTGCGCGCAAGCGTACCATCAACACATGCGCGCGGCTTGAAGCGGGCTTTACATGTAAAGAACTGAACCAAATCGCTTCGCAGCAGGTCTGTTGAAATGAACGTTGCGAAAATTAGATATACTAACAAACTTTCAAAAATCTTAAAGGTTGGGCATGTCCAAATATGCGCTGATTAGCGACTTTTTGGTTCGTTTTTTACGCGATGAGGTGTATAAAACCGGATTGAAGAGGGTCGTACTTGGGCTAAGCGGCGGCATCGACTCGGCGGTTGTTGCGGTACTGGCGCAGCGGGCGTTTGGCGATGATCTGCTGTGTGTGATGATGCCTTCGCACTACTCGTCGCAAAGCTCGCTGGATGATGCGCAAACGCTTATAGAGCGTTTTGGATTGCGTAGCACGGTCTGTAGCATCGAGCCGATGCTGCGTGCTTATGAGGCGCATGAGTCGATGACACCGCTGCGTACGGGCAATCTCTCGGCGAGGCTGCGCATGGCGACGCTCTTTGATCTCTCGGCCAAAGAGTCGGCGCTGGTGTTGGGGACGAGCAACAAAAGCGAGCTGATGCTGGGCTACGGCACACTCTTTGGTGATCTTGCCAGCGCGCTCAACCCCATCGGCGACCTGTACAAAAGCGAGATTTTCGAGCTGGCGCGGTATTTGGAAGTACCCTCATGCATCATCGACAAGCCGCCCTCCGCCGATCTGTGGGAAGGCCAAAGCGATGAGGCGGAGCTGGGCTACAGTTATGCGCAGCTTGATGCGGTGCTGCAGCGCTATGTCGAGGAGCGCTACGGACGCGATGAGCTGCTGTTTGAGGGGTTTGACGCGGCGATGGTCGATATGGTCATCGAGCGAATCTACCGCAACCAGTTCAAACGGCGTCTTCCGCTCATCGCCAAGCTCACCTCAAGAACGATCAATTTTGATTTTAACTATCCAAGGGACATCACACTATGAATAAGGAGCCAAGAATGCAAGTGCCGTTTTATCGAGAGTTTGTAGGCAAAGAGGAGCGTCATCGTATCGAGCAGGTGCTTGAAGGCAATGCGCGCTCAATTGTGGAAGATCTGGAAGCGGCGTTTGAGTCGTACACGGGGGCGGGGTACGCACTAGCGACTTCTCACGGCACCAGCGCGCTGCATCTGGCGATGCTGGCGATCGATCTCAAGCGCGGCGACAAGGTGCTCTGCTCCGTCAATGCGTTTCCTTCGGTGCCCGAGGTGGTACGTCACTTTGATGCGGAGCCGATCTTCATCGATGTGGACGATCACACCTATACCATCGATCTGGACAAACTGGAAAACTATCTCTCTGACAATAAATCCAAAAAACTCAAAGCGGTGATCGTCAGCCACATTGCGGGACAGACCTGCAACCTTGATCGGCTCTACACCATCGCCCGCATCTACGACGTCAAGATTATCGAAGACGCTACCGATGCGCTGGGTGCGACCTACAAGGGCAAAAAGATCGGTGCGACGGGGGCGGACATCACCTGCTTCAGCTTTTCGCCGCACCTCAAATACAGTTACAGCAACGGCGGGATGATGGTCACCGACAATGAGGAGATTATGGAGCGCGCAACCTTGCTGCGCAACCACGCGATGGTCGTGGATGCGGACGCGCTGGGCTATATCTACGACATCGTAGACATCGGCAGCAAGTACACCATCAGCCCGCTTGATGCGGCCTATATCCTTGAAAAGCTCAAAAAGCACGATACCGTCGTGGCGCGTCACAAAGAGATCGCCGCCACCTACAACCGCAAGCTAGAGGGGATCAGCCACGTCATGCTGCCGAATCTGCACAAAGACCATGCCTGCTCACTCTACGTCGTAAAGATCGATAAAAATCGCGACTCGTTTGCGCGTGAACTTGACGAGCGCGGCATTGAAACGGGGCTGCACTACATCCCGCTGCATCTGCTGAGCTACTACAAAAGCAAATACAACCTCCGCGTTAACGACTTCCCCATCGCGCTGCGCAACTTCCAGCAGGTGCTCTCCATTCCCAACTTTTACGGCATGAGCGACAAAGAGATCGACTACGTCGCCGAAGCTATCATCGCCATCAGCAAAACAAGGGTTTGATTGGTCGCGTGGATCGAGCGTTATCTCTACGCTCCTTCACCCCTTCAGCGGCTGCTCTCTTATCTGCTGCTGCCGCTCTCGGCGTTGTATTGCACGGTGGTTTATCTCAAATACCGCCTCAGCACCCCCAAAAAATTTGATATTCCCATCATCAGCGTCGGCAACCTCACCGTCGGCGGCAGCGGCAAGACGCCGCTGGTGTGCGCGTTGGCACAGGCACATACACGTCCGGCTATCGTTTTGCGCGGCTACGGACGGCGCTCGCAGGGGCTTGTGGTGGTGCATGACGGAGCACAAACGCTTTGCGACGTACACATCTCAGGTGATGAAGCGATGATCTATGCGCACAAGGTGGCCCACGCGGTGGTGATCGTGAGCGAAGACCGCATCAAAGGGATCGAAGCGGCAATAGCGCTGGGGTGTGAGATCCTCTTTTTGGATGACGGCTATTCCAAACACGGTATCGAAAAGCTCGATATCCTCATCGACGTAGAGACGCCCAACACCTTTTGTCTCCCTTCGGGCGCTTATCGTGAGCGCCACTGGAGCGGTAAAAAGGTGTTACATGTAAAGGAAGGGCATGCATTCGTGCGCCGCACGGTTTTGCGTGATCAGACACCTAAAATGGTGCTGGTCTGCGCTATCGCGCGCCCGCAGCGACTTGATCCTTATTTACCAAACGTGGTGGCGAAATATCTTTTTCAAGATCACCATTACTATGTGCGTGAAGAGCTCGAGGAGATTTTACGTGTTCATCAAGCCACCTCTTTGTTGGTCACTTATAAAGACTACGTTAAGATGGTCGGATTTGGTCTGCCTCTCTCTTTGCTGGAGCTGGAGCTTGACATAGACAGAACGCTGTTTGATCAGATCGAGGGCTATTTGGGAACTTTTCAGCAATGAATCGTTAGGATGGATCACTTCAAATCATAAAGGCAGAAGATGAAGCGCTGGCTTCCGATGATTATTCTGATGCTTTTAGGCATTATGGCGGCTTATATCGCTCTGACGCCTATGCAACACAGCGTTATGCATCCAGCCTCTTCTACATCCCCGAAAGAGAATGTTCTCATTCTAAAAATGGCGCACAACACCGCAGAACAAAGCGCCTTGCATGAAGCTTCGGTACGTTTTGCCCGCCAGATCGAAGCGAAAAGTGCCGGCATGGTGCGCATCGAGATCTTTCCGGCACAGCTTCTGGGCAATGATCATCAGATGGTGGAAATGGCGCGAAACGGAGAGATCGATATTTTACTGACGCCTACGGCCAAAATGGGTGTCGCGGTGCCGGCGATGCAATACGCGGATCTGCCTTTTTATTTTCCCACCAAAGCGGATCTTTATGCGATGCTTGACGGTGAGCCGGGACGCATGATGCTTGAGGCGCTTGGCGAGATCGGTTTGGTCGGCATCACATTTTGGGAAAATGGCTTCAAGCATTTCACCGCGAATATGCCGTTACGTACGCCTGAAGATTTTGAGGGCAAGAAGTTTCGGGTCATGAAGAGCCGTATCATCATGGAGCAATTTAAAGCGCTTGGCGCCGAAGCGGTACCGATCGATTTCTACGCTACCCGCACCGCACTTTCAGACGGGGTAGTCGATGGGCAGGAGAATCCGTTGGTAGCGATCGTGAGCATGGGTTTTCATGAGGTACAGAGCGATTTGACGTTGAGTGCTCATGCTTTTTTGGGATATGTCTTTTCTATTAGTGCCAAGCGTTTTGAGGTACTACCGCTGGAGTTGCGCCAGATGTTGGTCGAGACGGCGCGAGAAGTGACGCCGTGGGAGCGTGAAGAGACGGCACGGCGCGAAGCGGAACTGCTTGAAAAGATCCGCGCGCATGGGGTTCGCATTCATACGCTCGATGCAGATCAGCGCCTGCGGTTTGCCGCTTTGATGCGTGATATTCCCAAATTGTTTGAGCCCGTTGTGGGTACACACATTCTCTCTAAAACCGAAGAGTTGCTGTGGCATCGATACGGTGCGCAAGAGTGTTATCTCATCGGCATTGACGCAGATTTATCCATGAAGACCAAAGAGGCGGGTTTGGCCATCAAACGCGGAGTTGAACTGGCCGTAGAGGAGATTAATGCCAAAGGAGGTATTCTTGGCAGACCGCTGTGCGTGGTAGCGCGGGATCATCGCGCGATGGATACTAAAGGCATCGAAAATCTGAGGGTTTTTTATGCTGATCCGCGTACCATCGCTGTGGTCGGGGGCCTGCATAGTGCGGTTGTCATGGGGGAGATGGAGATGATCAAGAACTCTGCCACTCCTTATTTGATTCCTTGGGCTGCCGCTGCTGAATTGACCCGACAGGGAGTGAATGTCTTTCGCGTATCGGCAGACGATGAGAGCGCTGCGCTTTTTTTGCTGGAGGAGGCTTTGCGTCGCTTTGAGCATCCGGCTGTATTTGTTGAGAACTCGGTTTGGGGACGCGGTAGTTTGGAACGGATGAAGAGCGTTGTACAGGCGCGAGGAGGCGTTGATTTGTCTAGCTTCATTATTAACAGGGGTCAGCAGGAGTTCGCCAATCAAATCGATCAGGCGTATGCACAACAGTGTGACGGTATCATCATGGTGCTTAATACCAACGAAGCGGGTTTACTGGTCGAATCGCTTGCGCAGCGTGATCAACCTTTGGCTGTTGTTTCGCACTGGGGAATCAGCGGTGGCGATTTTTATACACGCCATGTCGATGCGTTGCGTCAATTGGATCTACGTTTTTTGCAGACATTTCATCCTCATCAAAACCGTACTTTACGCAGTGCTGCGTTGTTGCACCGTTATTATGAGCGTTATGGCAATGTCGAGCAAATCCCTGCAGTGCATGGCGTTGTGCAGGCTTATGATCTGATTCATCTGCTCGCCAAGGCCGCAGAGCGGGCACAAAGCGTTGCGCCCGAAGCATTGCGCAGGGCGTTGGAGTCGATTGAACAATACGACGGCGCACTGAAGCACTATACTTACCCTTTTAGCTCTGAGCGTCACGATGCGCTGGGGATTTCTGACTATTTTATGGCGGCGTATGAGCGTAACGGTACCATTATGCCGGTAGCGGAGTAGGTGTGAGCCAGATACCTGTAGCCCACAAACGGAGCATCCGCAAACGGGTCATCTATCGGGTGACGGCGCTGATCGCGGTCGCGATTCTCTTTATCACCTTGACGGTATTAATGATTGTCTACCGCCAAATGAGCGAGCAGATGCAGATCTTGCTGCAGCAGCGTACCGAATCCGTAGCACAGAGGCTGGAGCAGAGGCTTGAGTATCTCGTTGAAAATGCCGTCCTCTTAACCGACAATGAATTGATGATCAATGCACTGATCGACGCGGAGGGAAGAGCGCGCTATCTGCCGTTATTGGTAGAGAATTTTATGAGCGGAAAAGATGTCGTTTCGCTGAGTGTCGTTGATTTTGACGGCGTTCCGATTTTTAAGACTCAAGAGGATATCCCCAGATACAATACTTCGGCACAGTTGCGGACCGCACTGGCAATGGGCAAAATGGCGATGTATGTGCATGAGAGCATCGATCAGATCGTGCTGGTTGCGCCGATAGAGTACTACATGACCACTCAAGGGGCCATTGTAGTGGTGTTTGATCTGGGGGCACTCGTGCGTGCGCATGTTCCGATGGAGGAGGGCAGCTATCTGAAGCTGATCAAGCAAGGTCGTCAGCTCTACAGCAGTTTGGAATTGAGTTCGCATGATTATCTACAGTTTTATGTAGAACCTGCTCAGGCCCGCTTTTTGACACAACTGGGCATCGGGATCGAGATGGGGACCGATGCGTCGCTGTTGATGGCGCCGATCGAAGAGACGCTGCTGCGTTTGTTACTGATCGGTCTACTCTTTATTGTGGCCGGAGTGGTGGTGGCAACGGTATTGGCTAATTCGATCACCTTTCCGATCATCGAGCTTTATCGGCGGGTACACGCTTCGGATCTCTCCAAAAATCTACTGTGTAGTCCCATCGGTACCGACGACGAGCTTGAAGCGCTGGCCAAGGCGTTTGATGCTAAAACGCTCTTGCTGCAGTATCAGGCGGAACATGACGCTCTGACCGATCTGCCCAACCGCGTGCTCTTTTTGGATCGTCTGGAACAGTCAGTGCGCTTCGCCCTGCGTGAGCAGAGTGCGTTCGCTATCCTTTTCGTTGATTTGGATCACTTTAAGGAGGTGAACGACTCCATGGGGCATTCAGTGGGTGATCTGCTGCTTAAAGAGGTTGCCTTACAGTTTCAAAGTATTGTACGCCGCAGCGATACGATTGCCCGTATGGGAGGTGATGAGTTCACCTTGCTGATTGACCGGATTGCTTCTGAGCACACGGTGATGGATGTGATCGAAAAAATCATGCGGCTTTTTGTCGATCCTTACGAGATTGCCGCTCACCGGCTCTATATTACATGTAGCATCGGGGTGGCGCTTTTCCCCCAAAACGGACAGACACCGCAACTCCTACTGCAAAACGCGGATGCAGCCATGTACCGCGCAAAAGCGGAAGGGCGTAATACCTACGCGTTTTACTCTGAAGAGATGACGGAAATGGCAATCCGGCGGCTTCATCTACAGACACAGTTGCGTCGGGCGCTGGAGCGAGCGGAGTTTGAGGTGTATTACCAACCTCAGGTGGATATGCGCAGCGGAACGATCATCGGGATGGAGGCGCTGCTGCGATGGAGCAGCGAGGAGCTTGGCAGCGTTTCGCCCGCACTCTTTATTCCACTGGCCGAGGAGACGGGGTTGATCGTCGATATCGACCGTTGGGTGATGCGAGAGGCGATGCTTCAGTGGGTACGTTGGATCAATGCGGGTCTGAAGCCTGGGGTGCTCTCGCTCAACCTCTCGCTCATCCAGTTTAAACGCGATGATTTTGTATTGTATGTTGCACGAATGCTTGAAGAGTGTCATTTTGAGGCTGCATGGTTGCAACTGGAAGTGACCGAGACGCAGATCATGAACAATCCGGAGCGTACCATCGAGAGCTTACACGCACTCAAGGCACTGCATATCGCGCTGGCTATTGATGACTTTGGTACGGGGCACTCATCGCTCTCCTATCTCAAGCGCTTGCCAGTAGACAAAATTAAAATCGATCAATCTTTTGTGCGGGATTTGCCTGATGATCACGACGATATGGTGCTGACGCGCGCCATCATTGCCATGGCCAAAAGTCTGGGACTTGAGGTGTTGGCCGAAGGGGTCGAGACCAGAGCTCAGCAGGAATTTTTGAACGCGCACCACTGTTACGAGGCGCAGGGCTATTTGTTCTATCGTCCGATGCGGGTTGCGCAGATCACACCGCTGCTCACATCCGGTGCTGCGGTATAATCTCGAACTATTTTCTTACATGTAAAGAGTCTCAAATGCAAGCCAAAATTCATCAGGTCAAAACCCTCCTCGACGCGCTTCCTTATATCAAGAAGTTTTCTAATGAGATTTTCGTCATCAAATACGGCGGCTCCGCGCAGTCTAATGCGGCGCTCAAAGAGCGCGTGGCGCAAGACGTGCTGCTGATGTATCTGGTGGGCATCCGCCCGGTCGTGGTGCATGGTGGGGGCAATCGTATCAGCGAACTGCTTGAAAAACTCTCCATCCCCACCAAGTTCATCGACGGTCTGCGCTACACCGATGAAGCCTCGATGGAGATCGTCGAGATGGTGCTCAGCGGTTCGATCAACAAAGAGATCACCGCCATGCTCAACCACCACGGCGCCAAGGCGATCGGTGTGAGCGGCAAAGATGCGGGCTTTATCAAGGCCAAACCGATCGATTTTGAGAAGTACGGCTGGGTTGGCAATATCACCGAGATCGATGCGAGCGTGATCGTCAACCTGATGGATGAGAAGTTCATTCCCGTCATCGCCCCCGTCGCCGGAGATGCCGACGACAGTAAAATAGGCTACAACATCAACGCAGACCTCGCCGCCAGCCGCATCGCCGGAGCGCTGGGCGCGAAAAAGATCATTTTCATGACCGATACCAAAGGGGTGCTTGACAAGGAGGGTAATTGCCTCTCTACGCTCACCCGAGAGCAGATCGAAGCGCTCAAAGAGGATGGCACCATCAGTGGCGGCATGATCCCCAAAGTGGACGCCTGCCTTGAGGCGATTGAGTGCGGTGTGGAGCAGGCGCACATCATCGACGGACGGATCGATCACTCCGTGCTGCTGGAGGTCTTTACCAGTGAGGGCATCGGCACCGTTATCTCCCACTGACGCGCTGGTCGTGCGGGCTTGGGCACCATCAAGCGCATGAGGCCCAAGATTGACGGCAAACTTTTGCTTTTGTGTGCCGTACTTCCTTGCCCTTACATGTAACGCTTGATCTCCTCAAGCCGCGCGATGCGGTCTTCGGTACTGGGGTGGGTGCGGAAGAGTGATTGAAAGTTGACTTCGTGGCCGCTGAAGGGATTGATGATAAACATGTGGGCGGTTTGGGGCGAGGCGTTTTGAAGCGTGCCTCGGCGGGCGTAGCCGTCGAGTTTATAGAGTGCGCTTTGCAGCCACTCGGGATGGCCGGTGAGTCTGGCGGCGCCTTCGTCGGCTAGGTATTCGCGGTTGCGGCTCACTGCCATCTGGATGACGCCGGCGGCGATGGGCATGAGGATGGCGAGTACGATCATTACGATGGGGTTGGGGCGGTTTTGGGAGCTGTTAAACATCATCCCAAACTGCGCGATGAGGGCGATGGCTCCGGCCATCGTGGCGGCGACGGTGCCGATGAGGATGTCGTAGTGTTTGACGTGGCTCATCTCATGCGCCATGACCGCTTCGACCTCTTCGGGGGTGAGCAGATCGAGCAGCCCTTCGGTGATGGCCACGGCGGCGTGGCTTGGGTTGCGTCCGGTGGCAAAGGCGTTGGGGGTGCGGTCGGGAATGATGTAGACTCTGGGCATCGGCGTGCCTGCGCGCGCGGCGATGCGTTCGACGATCTCAAACAGCCCGTGCGCCTGATTGGCCCCCACTTCGTGCGCGTTGTAGCGCGAGAGCACCATCTTGTCGGAGTTGTAATAGCTGTAAAAATTCATCCCCAGCGCCGCGATAAAAGCGATGAGCATTCCTTGTTGCCCGCCGAGCATTCCGCCGACGAAGATCATCATCAGTGTCAGCGCCGTCAGTAAGAAGGCGGTTTTGAAAATTTCCATTTTCGGCTCCTTTTTTGGAGAGGATTATAGGCGAAATTGTATAATGAAGCTCCACTATGAGGAGGCGATATGTCGCATACAACAGTTCGTGTATTGATAGGCTTTTGGCTCGCTTGCGCGACGCTTTTCGCTCAGCCTTCCGAGGTGGTGTTTGGAGTGTTTGCGTACCGTACCGCCGACAAGATGGTGCTGGAGTATCAGCCGCTGGTGGATCATCTTTCTCGTGAGCTTGGGGTTGAGATCCGCCTGAAGCTGCTCTCTCAAGAGGCGCTCGAAGATGAAGTGTCGCACGGACGCGTCGATCTGGTGGCCACGAATCCGACCCACTTTATCGCGCTGCGCTCTAAAGGGGCACTAACCGGGGCGATGGCCACGATGGTCAAGCGCGTCAATCAGACGCTCACCCCCTATCTGGGGGGCGTGATCGTCACCCGCGCCGATGCACCGATCGACACGCTTGAGGAGGTGCGCGGCAAACGGGTCGGCTTTCCTGGCAAAAAGTTTCTAGGCGGTTTTCAGACGCAAGCTTTTGAGTTTCAAGAGCAGGGGATCGATCTGTTTAAAGAGACCAAACTGCATCAGCTCAGCAGCCACGACCAGGTGATCATGTCGGTGCTCTCCGGCGAAATCGACGTGGGGTTTGTGCGTTCGGGCATTATCGAAGAGCTTAGCCGCGAAGGGAAGATTGATCCTGCCAAGCTTAAAGTGCTCAATGCCCGTTATTATTATGAATTTCCGCTCCAAATTTCGACCCAACTCTATCCTGAATGGGCTATCGCGGCTTCGATCCAACTCGATGCCGATCTGGTCAGAAAGATTGCGATTGCCCTTTATACGTTTACGCCCTCGGATGATCAGGGCCGCGACATCATTCAGGGCTTTACCATTCCCGCCGACTATACTGTGGTGGATCGGTTGGCCCGTTCTTTGAGGCTACCGCCTTACGATAGGGTCCCTTCGTTCACGTTACGGGATATTTGGAACGCCTATTGGCATGTTATTGTTCTGCTGCTCATTGGTGCTGTGGTCACTTTTGGCCTACTCTTTGTGATCGCTCGAACCAACCGTACCCTTAACCGCACGCTGGAGCGGCTTAAAGAGAGCGAAGCACGTTTGGGCTTCGCTTTTGAGGCTTCGGCAGACGGTTTATGGGAACTTGATCTTGCTTCGGGCGAGACCCATTTCTCAGAGGCGATGAGCGCGATGGCAGGGATGGATGACGCACCGATGAGCTGGAGCCGTCTGCTCGGGCGCGAAGACGTGAGCATCCTCGAAGCAGCCTTTGCGGCGTGTCGCAGCGGTGAGCGTGACCGTTTCGACATCACGGTGCGGACGGTTTCCAAAAGCACTCCCATGCACTATCTGCGGTTGCGGGGTATGGCCATACGCGACGATGAACAGTGCGCACTGCGCATTATCGGTACGGCGACCGATATTACCACCGTCGAGACGGCGCGCCACAAGGCACTCGAAGCGGAGCGCTTCAAAAGCCACTTCATGGCCAACATGAGCCATGAAATCCGCACTCCGCTCAATGCCATCGTGGGGTTTGTGCAGCTCTTGGCGCGCTCTAAGCTCGATGAGAAGCAGACCCGCTACATCGGCATTATCCGCACCTCCATCGATACCTTGATGGGCGTGGTCAATAATATTCTTGATTTTTCCAAAATCCAAGAAGGCAAGATGCAGATCGAGACAATTGCCATCGATCCCGCTCTTGAATTTCCCAAGGCTTTTAGCATTTTTGAGGCAAAGGCTAAAGAGAAGCAGATCGACTACCTCGTCAGCATCGACAGTGCACTGCATGATTGTCTCATGGTTGATCTCTTACATGTAAAGCAGGCCGTGACCAATCTGATCGGCAACGCGATCAAGTTTACCGAAGCGCAGGGCAGCGTAGAGGTGGCGGTACGGGTCGTCGAGACGTTTGAAGAGGCGCAAAGAGTGGAGTTTTCCGTGAGCGATAGCGGTGTGGGTATTGCCCCTGAGAAGCTTGAGAGCATTTTTGAAACCTTTACCCAAGCCGATGCGACCATCACCCGAAAATATGGCGGTACGGGGCTTGGGCTTTCGATCGCTTCAGCGTTGATCGAGCAGATGGGCGGTGTGCTTGAAGTGGAGAGCTGCGAAGGAGAGGGGAGCCGCTTCTATTTTGCGCTGCTGTTGCAACGCTGCAGCGTGTAGGGCCCTCAAAGGGCGATTTGGTATAATTTCAAAAATTTTTTTCAAAGTGAATCTATGCAATTTATCGAAACTCGGGGCAATGACGGCGTTCACCCCTCTGAAGTCACCTTTTCGCATGCGATTTTGAGTCCGATCGCCTCTTTTGGCGGTCTGTATGTTCCCAAAGGAATGCCTCGTTTGGGTATCGCTTATCTTGAGTCGCATCTTGATTCTCCGTACAAAATGCTGGCACTTGATCTGATGCGCACCTTGCGTATCGACATCGACGAAGTGACTATCGAAGCGGCGGTTGCCCTGTATGACCGTTTTGATGATCCTGCGCATCCGGTGCCGGTGGTCAAAGTGGGCGAGGGGCTCTTTGTGAGCGAGCTCTACCACGGCCCGACCCGCGCCTTCAAAGATATGGCGCTGCAACCTTTTGGGCACATCCTCTCGCATCTGGCGCAGAGTAGAGGCGAAGAGTATCTGATCCTTGCGGCCACGAGCGGCGATACGGGGCCGGCGGCGCTGGAGACCTTCAAAAACAAACCCGGCGTACGCGTTGCGTGCCTCTATCCCAACAACGGCACCTCCGATGTGCAGCGTTTGCAGATGGTCACCGAAGAGGGTGCAAACCTCAAGGTGATCGGCATCGATGGCAATTTTGACGATGCCCAAAGCGCACTTAAATCACTGTTGGGTTCGCCGAGTTTCAAAGCCAAGCTCAAAGAGAAGAACATCCTCCTCTCCGCCGCCAACTCCGTCAATTTCGGACGCATCATCTTCCAGATCGTCTACCATATTCATAGCTATCTTGAACTGGTGCGTCAGGGCGAAATCGCTATGGGCGAGAAAATCTATCTCAATGTGCCCAGCGGCAACTTCGGTAATGCGCTGGGTGCCTATTACGCTATGAAGATGGGGCTTCCGGTCAAGCAGATCATCATCGCTTCTAATGAAAACGATGTCCTAACGCGCTTTATTTCGTATGGTAGCTACGATCTGCGTGATCGTACTTTGATCCCGACCACCTCTCCGGCGATGGATATTCTCATCTCCTCCAACATCGAGCGCGTGCTTTATGACCTCTTCGGCCCGCAGCGCACACGTGAGCTGATGGTGCAGCTTGAACGCGAGCGTTACTACAGTCTCAGTGCCGAAGAGCACGAGCTGCTCCAGACGATTTTCGTAGCCGATTTTTGTAACGGGGACGAAGGCAAAGGCTACATCAAGCGCTACTTCGAGCGTGGCTATCTGATGGACCCGCACACCGCCACCTGCTTCAAGGCGCAAGAGAGCTGCGCAAGCGAAGCGTATAAGAGCGTCATCTACTCCACCGCCGAGTGGACGAAGTTCTCTCCGACCATCATCAACGCCATCAGCGGTGCCGAGGGCAGCAGTGATCTTGAGGCGCTTGAGGCGATTGCCTCAAAAGGCAACATCGCCATCCCTTCTATGATCAAGGCGCTCTTTGGAAAGCCGATCAAGCACGCTACCGTGATCGATAAAGCCGATATCGAGTCGGAGATCTTGTCGTTTATCTAACTTTTGCCGCATCAAGGAGGCGTTATGGGGTTTGAATCTATCGTTGGTCGTATCCATTCGCTTCCGCCTCTGCCTGAGTCGATTCGTAAGATTCAGACGCTTTATCTGAGCGGCGATCCCGACGTGCGCGAGCTGGTCAAGATCGTCGAATCCGACCCCGTGATGAGCGCCGATCTTTTGGCGCGCATGAATGCCCCCGCTTACGGCTTTAGCCGTCATATCGTCTCCGTGATGCAGGCGGTGACGCTGATCGGTCTCTCGACGCTGCGTGGTTTTGTCCTCTCTAGCGCACTGAGCCGCACCTTCACCATCGACATGCGCCCCTACGGTGTGAGCACCGAGCTTTTTAAACAGATCAGCACCCTCCAAAGCGCTTTGATGTTTCAGTGGTATATGGGGGTCGATATTGCGCGTTCTAAAGACCTCGTGCCGCTCTCGTTTATGATGGAGATGGGCAAAGTGGTGATCGCCAAAGAGGTGGCCGAGAGTGCCTTTGGGGCGGTTTTTCAGGCGGAGGTGCTCTCCAGCGAGTCGATCAGCGAGACGGAGCGCTTCTTTGCGCAGATGAGCTCATGCGAGGTGTGCGCGCTGCTCTTTGAGCACTGGCACTTTAGCGAGCTCTTTTGCGAAAGTATCCGCCACATGGACGACCCCTCCAAAGCGCCTGAGTCCTACATCCCCTACGCTCAGGCGCTTGACGTGGTACAGAGCGCGGTGGGCATCGGCGGCATCTTTACCGAGCATTCACTTGAACGTGCCCGCACCAAACTCTCGCTTTATGGCCTACAGATCGACCGCTTCATGCGCGTCGTGGAGCGGCTGATGAAGAAGATGGCGGAGCAGGGGCGGTAGGCACTTTTTGGCTTACATGTAAGTGTTACGATACTACTCAAAAAGCAAAAAATAATAATTCTGTTATCGGAAATTTTAATTTACAGTTTTCCAATGCTACTATTGATGATACATTCGTCGCAAAGGAAAATTTATGCGTTCTTTATTGTTAATGTTGCTTTTTTTGGTACTTATGACGACCGGCAGTGCTGAGCAGATAGCCCCCGTCAATCCTAAATTTATTCAGTGGCAAGAGAAGCAAAAAATAAAGAGTGAGCTTGTTGTAGACAAAAGCGGTGTGCAGAAACATGCGACCGGTTGGTGTCCTTCACCACTGCCTGAAAAAGTATTTAAAAGCGGAATGTATAAGAGCAAACGCACCGCTTTACCCGGAAAATTTGATCTCTCCGACCCAAACCTAGACGGTAATCGTAATGACTCGCAGCTAACACCGGTGACCGATCAGGATACATGTGGCGCATGTTGGGCATTTGCCACCTACGGAGCACATGAGGGCGCGCTGAAGATTGATGGGCTGGGGACACACGATTTTTCCGAGCAGCACCTGAGCTACAACAACGGTACCGAGTGGGCTTCAGATCCGTGTAGCGGCGGGAATCTGCAGATGAGCATGGCTTATCTGGCGCGCGGAAGCGGTCCGGTGCGTGAGGCGGATGATCCTTTTAGTATCGGCGGTAGCTCTAATGCAGCCGCTACGCGCGATCGCTATATGGACAACATCATTGAGCTACCCATCCGCGACCCGGCAGATAAGATGAACGCTGGGTGGTTTGCGATGATCAAAGAAGCGCTATACACGACACAAAAACCGCTTTATGTCTCGATGCAGGTTGATGGCGGTAGCGCGGGAGAGACGGGTGCGAGTGTCTGGGAGAATGCCAGTAAATCTTTCTATTGTAGCAAGACGATAGAAGAGTGCGAATCCAACCATGCGGTGGTGATTGTTGGCTGGGATGATACCTATGCAGCACAAGGGCAGACGGGAGCTTTTATCATCCGCAACAGTTGGGGATTGACATGGAACAACGTCACTGACGGGTACTACTATGTGCCCTATACTGATAATAGCCTGGCGATGGACGGTTCTGTCGCATACTTTGAAGATGTGGACGATGCGGCGTTCAATGTCACAAAAATTTATCAGCATGATGAGTTGCCGGCATCTTATGAATATGGGTCAAATGGGAATGCCCGCTGGGCGGCCAATAAATACACGATCACCGCCAATGAAAGTATTATCGGAGTTGGCTTTCAGGCTTTATACCCGGATACCGAATACGAAATAAAGTTCTTTACTGCATCGAGCGGTGCTGATCCATCGGTACGTTTTAGTTCTCCTATCGGATCGACAATCACGGGTCAAATTCCCGTAGCTTTCGGATGGCATACCGTTGTGCTGGATGATCCTCTTGAGGTTCTAAACGGGCAAACCATCATTGTTCAGATTAAGCTGCGTAATCCGACAACCTACTCTATCCCAGTGGAAGCCGATATAGCCGGTTATGTCAATGCAGAGTCTTCTTACGCGGAGAGCTATTATTCTTCAGATGGGATTAATTTTAGTGATATTAAAACACTTTTTTGAGGGTTTTGGATATCAAGATGCAAACATCGCTTTAAAGCTTTTAGTCGGCACCTCCGGTACGGTTGACATCCCCTGCACCTACACGATCAATGACCCATCACAATATTTTACGGCTTCCGGCGGTACTCATAGCGTGACGGTGAGCGCCTCTCCCGCCAACTGCAACATGGGCAGTTGGAACAGTTCCGAAAACTTATCATGGGCTGCGTTTACAGGTACGACAAGCGGCAGCGGAAACGGCACATGGAACGTAGCGTACAGTGTGGATAGCGTTGCCGTGCCGGTCGGTCGTATCGGCGCAGTGACGATTGCGGGATCATCTCATACGCTTTATCAGCGAGGGATTGCCAATCAGCAGGGCATGGTGTTTGATGAGCGCACAGGCTTTTATTGGCAAGATGAAATCTATACGGTCGAAGAAAACACCGCCTACAATCAGGTACAAGAGAGTGGCAAGGTGCTCAATTGGGATCACGCACAGGCATACTGCAAGGCGCGTACTCAGGCGGATTTGCTCTGGACGCTACCGACGATCACGCAGCTTTCGGGCATTGTCGAAACCTCCAATACCCCAACCATCGCTCCGGCATTTCAAAATCCGCAGAGCGGACTGTTTTGGAGCGCGACATCGACAGGTAGCACGACGGCAAACAGTCTTGATTTTACGGATGGTGATGTGGGAGCAGGCCTCAAAACCTACCCAAATTATGTCCGGTGCGTAGGACGCAAAGGCGGGGTTAATCCTTCGCTGATCATGTATCTGTTGCAGTGACAATCAAATCTACAAACGGAGCGAGTATGAATTTAGTAAAAATAATCATTGGTCTAACCCTATTCAAGGCAGTGTTGGTAGCGCAGTGGTCTTACCATTTTCCTATTGAAGGAAAGTTCTTTTCCGATATGACCAATCGTTCAATGGCTATTGACGCCACAGGAAAAATACATGTAGCGTACGGAGAGAAGCATCTCTATTATGCTTATTTCGACGGTACGGTGTGGCATGTTTCGACGATTGATACGGCAGATAATGTGGGGCGATATGCCTCTGTAGCCGTAGATGATAACGGCAAAGTGCATATCGCCTATTTTGATGCAGCCAACGGAAATCTCAAGTATGCGAGCAACAAAACGGGTACATGGCAGACGATGCTTGTCAGCTCTGTAGCGGGGAAATACAGCGTAGTGGCAGTAAAAAGCGGTGCAACTCCCCAAGCAGGGATCGCTTTTTTTGACGAAGATACAGATGACTTGAAATACGCCACGATTTCCTATACAAACATGATGACGTCATCTACCGTCGATAGTGTCGGCGATGTCGGTAGTCACCTCTCTTTGGCTATTGACCAAAATAACGGCAATCCCCACATCAGCTATTACGATGCAACCAACAAACGATTGAAATACGCGATGAAACCGGGTAGCGGCGCTTGGGATGTACAGATCGCTTATGCGCAGCCGTCTGTCGATGTGGGGCGTTTTTCGTCGATAGCGCTGGATAGTTCGGGCTACGCGCATATCAGTTTTAGCGATTTTACCAACAGCCGCCTAAAGTACATTACCAACAGCGGCGGAAGCTGGAGCAGCGTCGAAACACCGGATACGACGCATAGTGCAGGATGGTACACATCGATCGGCGTCGATGCCAACGATAATGTACATGTAAGCTATTACGACTCTGTGAATAAAGACCTCTACTATGTCAATCGTACGACATCGTGGGCAACGCCCTTAGCGGTCGTGACGGATTCGGACAGCGGGCAGTTTTCGGCTTTGGCGCTGGATGGTACGAATAAGGCGCATATTGTTTTTTTCAAAGATACAACAACCTATGAGACGCTAGGATATGCCTATCAGTATGATGCATACGGCGGGCCGCTCTGGGCAACTGTGACGCTTGATCAGCAATCCATTGTTTCGGGTAGAAAGATCAAAATCGCCGTCGATGCGCAGGACTTTTTACATCTGCTCTACTACAATCAGGACATTCATCAGTTGAAATACGCCAATAACCGAACCGGAACGTGGGAGGAAGTCATAGTGTCGTTTGGGAGCTGTGATTCGGATAATTCCCTTGCTCTTGATGGCAACGGATACGCGCACATTGCCTATGACGATGAATCGATGGAGGCGCTCTATTATATCTCCAACAATGATTCCGGAAGCTGGCATCGGCATCAAGTGGCTAGCGGTGCCGGTAGTCCATGGTACTCCAACGACATCGCCGTGGATTCTTTGGGCGTGCCGCATATCAGTTTTTTTGATTCCGAAGCCAATGAACTCAAACATGCTATTTATGCGATTGGTGTCGTGTATGTGGAACCGTTCATCGATACGGCAGCAGGAGCTCTCAATGCGATCGCAATCGACGGCAATGACGGCATTCATATAAGTTACGCCAGCGGTACGCTGCCCAATACCCGTTTGAAATATGCTGTAAAGACGGAATCAACATGGAGCAAAAACTTTTTCGATTTGACCCCAGGTGCGGGTTTGTACACCGATATCGTGGCCCGAAATGATGGGAAAGTACATATTGTGTACGGCGTTCTTAGCGGGGATTTGATCGGAATACGCTATCAGAGCAATGCAAGCGGCGAATGGCTTACCCAAACCATACATACCGACGGTTGGAATCCGGGCATAGCTATGGATAGGCAAAACAAGTTACATGTAGCGTACGGCGATGATAGCGAGAAAAGAGCTATGTATGCTACCCAAGCGGGAAGCGGATGGCGCAGCAGCTTTTATGAGAATGATGCGCACATTGCAATGACAGGACAGGGCGGCAATATCGCGGTGGATAGCCAAGGCTATCTGTATATTGCCGACGTAGATTTCAACAGTGGTGGACTGCTCTACGCCAAAGGGAAGCCAACTGTTATGCAGCCGGCTTTGATGATGTATCTATTGCAGTAACTTTTAATACAACAAAGGAGCAAAATGAATCGAGTTCAAAATTATCTCGTACATGTAACGGCTTTGGCCTGTTGGCTTCCAGTGGCACTAAGTGCCGATTTTTATGTGATTCCAGTCGCAAAAAAGACGGACAATCTCGTAAGCGTCGCCAAATCGGGAGGGCAGTTTGATGACATCCAAAAAGCCATCGACTCTATCAATGATGCGAGCGCGGAAAAACCCTATACGGTCTACATCGGCCCCGGCGTCTATAATGTCACCGCACCTATCACCATGAAGGCCAATGTCTCCCTGATCGGCAGCGGACGCGACACGACGATGCTGCAGGGTTCTTTCGGCGATTCGGAAATGGGGCCAAGTACGGCGCTGATTGTCGGGGAAGCCAATGCATCGATTGAGCATCTCTCGATCGAAAACAACAACTCAAGCACGCATGCCTTCGGGGTGTATTGCCGTGGTGTTGCGACGCATCTCAATGATCTCTCGATAGCCGTAGCGCAAGCCGCAGTGAACTGGGGCGCTTATTTTCGGGATGCTTCGGAAGTGACGATCAATCGGAGTTCGATCATGGTGCAAGTAGCGCGCACAGGCAATGTAGGTTTTTATTTTTACAATGCCACGGGAAGCGTATCGCACACTGTTATCAGTGCTAACGGATCGGTTGAAAACAAATGCATAAGCCTTGCTTCTGATAGCAATGTTTCTGTTGCAGATAGCACATTGACGGCGCAAGGAGGCAGTGAAAATTATGCCTTGTATGGCGCGACGGCTTATGTTACCCATAGTGTGCTCAACGGAGCGTTATTTGGCGGCGGGGCTAGATTGGGATGGTCCGTATTTGATGGCCACCACTATGTCAACGCGCAATGCTATGAATGTACGAACGCATCCGGTTTCCCGTTGGACCTGAATTGCTCCGGTGACAGCATTTAGGGCGGCAATGACCAATAATGAAAACAAAACAAACAAAGGAGTTGAAATGAACCAACCATCCAAAAAGTAGCTGGCACTGCTATGCTTGTCGCGCTTATGTTAACGTCTCCCGTAAGGGCCGATTTTTATGTGATTCCGGTTAGCAAGAAGGTTAAAAATGTCGTGACGGTGGCTAAATCCGGTGGAGATTATACGGACATTCAGCAGGCTATCGACTCTATCAGCGGTGCAAGTGAGAGTAACCCTTATTTGATCTATATCGGGCCGGGAACTTACTATCCAGGCAATCAAATTGTTATGAAACCGTATGTCAGTATGAGCGGTAGCGGTGAAGGTGTGACCATCGTCACAGGTACCAAGAGCGATGAATCCTCTTTTGGTGCACATTCGATCATCAAAGGTGCCTCCAATACTACCTTGAGCCATTTAACTGTCCAAAACTTCGATGTTAACAATAACTTCTCTTCTGCTCTTTTTCTCAATGGAATCAACATGCAGGTAAAGAATGTCTTTGCTAAAGTGATAGGGACGTGTAGTACGAATGCGGCAATTCTCGCAATGGATGATGCAGGGTCAAAATTTGAAAATGTTACGACGGAAGCGATTGGAATGAATGATGGGAGTAATATTGGTTTATATGTGATTCAAGCCGACAATGGTGTGTATTTGGAAAATGTCACGCTCTATGCCGCGAACGGCTCAAGCAATTACGGGCTCAAAGGGGATAGTGATGCAAAGATCATCGTCCGAAGAAGTACACTGGATGCAGAAGATTATGGGGTGAATATGACGAGCGGTTCGGCTTATATCAGTCAATCGAGCATTGTGCGCCGTGTCACCGGTGCTGGAACGATCAAATGCGCCGCATGTGATGACGGTTCGGGCAATGAAGTCGAAGTTACATGTAACAATGAGGTGAACGGCGGTTTGTAGCGCTCAGTTCATCCCCGCCTTCGCAGGTACGAGCGGTCGCTTCCCGATCTGCTCCAAAAAGGCGGTGGCGTAGCTTCCTTTGGGAAGCGTAAAGCTTGCATGTAACTGTTTTTTCTCCGCTTCGTAGCGAAAGGAGAGGTCGGTTGGCCAGACCCATGCGGCGCGGCGTTCGCCTTTGAGGCTGGCGAGGTCTTCGTCGTCAAAAGGCTCTTCAAGGTGGCGCGCGTCGCTGCGGGAGCGGATGATATGGCTACCGCAGAGCAGCCCGGTGGGGACGCTTTGGGCTTTGGCGAACTGTTCGGCCTCTTTGCTCATATCGCCGCAGTAGTAGCCTTTGCCATCAGGGTAGGGGTTCATGCACTCGCCCAAAAAGAGCTTGAAAAACTGCTTCTGTTTACGCAGCTCCTGCGTGAGCGCGATGGGGTAGGCCAGCATCTTGGCGGCTTTGGCGGCGTCGTGCGCATTGATGACCTGACTGATATGCACGCGCGCATCGAGCCAGTTGTTGAAGAGATACGCCTGATAGGCGCTTACCAGCAGCTTCTCTTTGGCCCCTTTGAGCTTCTTGCCGCTGTGGGCGATCTTTTTGCCCTGCTCGTGGCTTTTGCCGTCTTCGCCGAAACGCTGATAGCCGAAGTAGTTGGGAAATCCGCCTTTTACCATGGCGTTGGCGGCGCTTTCAAAGGCGGTGGCGGCTTGAGGGGTGACGTGATCGAGGCGGATGACGAAACGGTTGGCCCCCAGTTCGCCCATCTTGATGCCGCGCTTGTGGTAGGTGCGCTCCAAAATCTCGATACGTTCGGTGATGAGGTTGTCCAAGTGCGCTTCGCACTCGCGCGGCAAGCTCACATACTGAATGGCGGTGGCGTTTTTGTCTTTAAGTCCGCCGTAACCGATGGCATTTTCGCTTACATGTAAGGCGGATGAGAGGACATGCAGTAGTCGCCAGGTGCTTAAATCCTGCTTTTTGACCTTGAGAATCAGGTAAGGCCCGCTGCCGTAAAAAGTAAACGGGGGCAGCTCTTCGACGAAAAAGCGCTCGATACTCTGTGCATACTGAAAGAGGATGGGAGCATGAGGGTAAGCATAGAGTTTCATGGAGCGAATTATAGCCAAAGCGATAAGCCGTTTTAACGTATACTTTCGCCATGTCGCTCAACAAAAAACTCTTTTTACTGCTTTTCGTCCTGATTGTCGCGGTGCTGGTGGGGTTTATTCTCCGTTTTGAAGGCGAAGTGCGCCGTCAAAGCATCAACGACGTGGGCGATCGGCTCTCCGTGGCGTTGCATGCCCAGCTTGAACGCGAAAAAGAGGATGCCTTGCGGATTGCACTTGTGCTTTCTCATAATCCGCTGATCGTGCAGGCGCTGCGCAAAGAGGAAGAAGATTGGGATTATGCGATCCTTGATGAGGCTATGGAGGGGCTCAACAAGCACACCGCGACGCTGGTGCGTGCGCAGATCATCACACCTGAGTATGCGGTATTCGCGCGAAGCTGGGACAACGCTTATGCCGGGATGCCGCTGGAGGATTCGCGTTCCGATCTGGACTACTTCAAAACCAAAAAAATCCCGCGCGTCAGCATCGAAGTGGGGCGGCGCTTGGGGATCAAGGCGACGGTGCCGCTCTTTGACGGGCGTCAGTTGGCAGGGTTTGTGGAGGTGTTGCAGTTTTTTGACGCGACAACCGCTTTTTTTCGGGAGTTTGGCGTGGATCTGTATGTGCTGCTCGATGACGCCTACTACAACACCGCCGTGCTGATGCAAAACAATATGACCATCGGTAGCTACATCGTGGCCAATCGGGGCCACAACGCCGCGCATCTCAAGACGCTTGAACGCGTCGATATGAAGCGTCTGCGCCAAAACCGCGCTTTGCGGTTGGAGAACACCGTCTGCTTTTTTGAGCCGATGCACAATGCCGAAGGGAAGCTGCTGGGTGCGTATGTGATGGTGATGGATCAGGAGCAGATGGAGCTGCTGCGCGCGGTTAACGAAAACCTCTCGATCTTCATCAACTTCTCGCGCCGCGACCTTTACGACATCGTCAAAAAAGAGGCGCTCGAGGAGCAGATCTACCGCAGCCGCTATGACAAGGCGCTGCTCTATCTCAAAGATACGGTGCCCGAGGAGGATAAGGAGCTCTTTATCCAAGAGGCGCGTGAGATGCTGGAGAGTTACAGCAAAGAGGAGCTGATCGCGCTCATTCTCAAACATAAAAACGCCAAAAAGATAGAAGGAGAGATTCGATGAGGGTACTGCTGCTCGAGGATGAGTACACGTTACGTATCAGCGTGAGCGAGTTTCTGGAAGATTTGGGCTATACGGTAGATGGATATGCCAACGGTGATGCGGCTTTTGACGCCGTTTTTTCGCAAAGCTACGACATTTTGCTGCTCGATGTCAACGTCCCGGGCATGAACGGCTTTGAGCTACTGGGCGCACTGCGCAAAGAGGGCAACCGCACCCCCGCCATCTTCATTACCTCCATGACGCAGATGCAGCATCTCCAAGAGGGCTATGAGCGGGGCTGTTGCGACTACATCCGCAAGCCTTTTGATCTGGGCGAACTGCAACTGCGCATGATGCAGGTGTGCAAGCAGGTGATGCGCAACGACAGCGACCTGCTCACCCTCGCGCCTGAGCTGATCTATGATCTAAAGCAGTTCACGCTCACCTATCAAGGGGCGCAGATTGCGCTCAGCCGCACCGAAAAAGAGATGTTGGGGATGCTGCTGAAATACCGCAATCAGGTCGTGACGGTGGGGATGTTTCAAGATGAGATCTGGGGCGAGTATGTCGATCCGGCCAATGTGCGCGTCCAGATCAATAACCTGCGCAAAAAACTCCCCGATGGGGTGATTCAAAACCGCCGTGGGCTGGGCTACATCCTTGAACGATAACCGCTACGCACTGCTCAATGCGCTGCTCTTTACCCTGCTGGTTTCGATCATTATGCTCGCTCCGCTTTATGTCTACTTGATCTACTCCAAAACCTTCGTGGAGATCCAAAACGAACTCGAGCTCAAAGCCCACGCCACCACGGTGATTCGTGCGATGGAGTCTTTTGATGAAGCCAACGAACCGGCCTTTGACTATCCGCGCTTCGCTCAGGTGCAATCGGGGCTCTACGATCTCTACTTCAAGCCCGTTTTTACGCTCATCACCTCGCCGCTGCGCCATCAAAGCGAGGGCTACCACATCGACGGCGGCTACGCGTATTACATCCTCTCTTTGCCTAAAGAGCGCTACTTCGGCGCGGAGTATCTCATCGTGGGCAACACGCTTTCGTATGCGAAGGTGTACCAAAAGACGCTGATTATCCTGCTGCTGATCGTCTTGCTGCTCTTTACCCTGTCGTTTCTCTTTCTCAACCGCTTCGCGCTGCCCTTTAAAAAACTCAACGCCCGGCTTGACAAGTTTATGAAAGATTCGATGCACGAGATCAATACGCCGCTCAGCATCATTAACGTCAACATCGATCTGTACAACCGCAAATTCGAACCCAACAAATACTTTCAGCGCATCCGCGCCGCCGCCAAAACGCTCTCAAGTATCTACGACGACATGGACTATCTGATCAAAAACAGCCGCCTTTCGTTTCAAAGCGAGCCGATTGCGCTTGATGCATTTTTAAAAGAGCGGGTAGCCTATTTCGATGAGGTGGCCGCGATGAAAGAGGTGACGTTGGTGATGACGCACTGTGACGTACTCTCCATTCGTTTTAATCCGACGCAGTTGCAGCGTATTATCGACAATAATCTCTCCAACGCCATCAAATACTCTCACCCTCAAAGCCGCGTTGAGATTGCTTTGCGGCGCCTGGGTGAGGGGTGCGAGATGTGCTTCAAAGATTATGGTGTGGGGATGAAACATCCCGATCAGATATTCGAGCGTTACTACCGAGAAAGCGAGAAGGTGGGCGGATTCGGGATCGGTCTGAATATCGTCAAATCGATTATCGACAGCCATGGAATTCGCTTACATGTAAGCTCCGTTTTGGGCGAGGGGTCGGAATTTATCTACCTTTTTCCAAGAGAATTAATGATTTAAAGTGGGCGATATTTACCCTAACAACTTCAAAAGCCTATCGGTGCTATATTTGAGATAGTTCTATCTCAAAGGAGTCCCGAATGGATGGTTTTACGGCGCATAAAGTGCTTGTGTTGACGGCTTTGTCGCTGCCGCTTTCGGCGGCGATCTTTACGGTCAATGTCACGACCGATTCGATAGATAGTAATACGGCTGACGGGCTTTGCTTGGACGCTGCGGGCAAATGCTCCCTGCGCGTGGCGGTGATGCAGGCCAATGCTTTGGCAGGTGTCGATACGATCAATCTTGCTGCGGCGACCTACCGCTTGAGCATCACGGGTACGGATAACGCTTCGACTCAGGGCGATCTGGACATCACCGAAGCGGTGACGATACAGAGCGCGGGGATGAACAAAAGCATCATCGACGCGCAGCAGGTGGATCGGGTGTTTCATTTGATCGACATCGCTTCGGGTGAGACGGTGACGATGAACGATCTGACGATTCAAAACGGTATGGTATCTACGGGCAATTATGGTGGCGCAGGGATTCTGCACTGGCCGTCGAATGTTACGCTTGATCTCAAACGCGTCGCTTTTTTAGGCAACGCCGTCGGCGGTATATTAAGCGATGACAACGGCGGAGCCCTCAAGAATTTGTCAACGGCCTATGTGACCGAGTGCCTTTTTCAAGGCAACAGTGCTGATCGCGGCGGCGCGATCTACTCCAATAGCAATTTGATCGTTAACCGAAGTGCTTTTTTTGAAAACGGTGCGAAAGCGGGCGGCGCGTTGCTGAATTACGGATCGGTCAGTATCGTCAATTCTACGTTTAGCCGCAACAGCGCTACCAACAACGGCGGTGCTATCACCAACAGGGAATCTATGTCGATTTACTTTTGCACCATCGCGGACAACAGTGCGCCTACCGGGGGTGGGATCAATAATGTCCTTGATTCCAACATTTCGATTGAAAGTTCCATCATCGCATATCATGGCGATGCGCATAATTGCGAAGGGGTGATCAAATCATTGGGCCACAATATGGAAGATGCCAATACCTGCACCTTCAATCAATCCGGCGACCTAATCAATACCGATCCGCAACTCGATCTACTGGGCTTTTACGGCGGAGCCACGCCGACGCATCGGCTAAAGCCCACTTCCCCGGCCATCAACGCAGGGTCGCTTAATACCTGCTTTCCCATCGACCAGCGTGGCGTCAAACGCCCGTGGGGGCGGGGTTATGATATCGGCGCGTACGAGTGGGTAGGGCCCAACCCCTCCGTGCTCATGTATCTGCTCAACTAGCCATGAAAACGCTACTTTGGGTGCTTGTGCTTGCAAGCGGCTTGATGGGGGCGTTTGTCCGCGACGATGCGCTGTGAATGTTTCGGCAATTTGGTCGGATGCGCGTATCTACTGCGAGAAGCTTGAATTGGCGGGTTTTAAGGACTGGTATCTGGCCGACATCAACACGCTTTTGACCACCGTCGATCCCGCTTCGCCCACACCCGCCCCGCTCCTGCGCTCCGCGCAGAGCGCCTTTTTGAATGTTGCACACGGGTTGTATTGGTCTGCGACGCCTGTAGAGGGGCATCCGGGTAATGCGTGGGTGGTGGACTACGTCTACAACGACCCGCGATGGGTCGATCAAAACACTACCAACTACATCCGCTGCGTTCGCAAAAAAGGGATTGCTCCGGCGGTGATTTTATATCTGCTATATTGAGGGTGATTACATGTAAGCCTCAGCCGATCTTTTTAGAGAATTGCTTTACAATGACGGGGAATAAAGGAGAGGTGTATGAAAACGATTTGCTTGCTGGTAGTGTGCACTGTGGTTTCTTTTGGTGCTGGACAGCCGCGTATTATAAATGGCACACAGGTAATGTCAAGTGATAATCAGTGGGATGCAATTGTTTCAATACGGACGAATGCGTTCGCTTATTGTGGCGGTTCTTTAATTTCTCCTACATGGGTTTTGACTGCTGCACACTGTATAGAAGCATATATTCCGACAAAAATTGGATACGGCGGTTATGCATTATGGAGTATGTCAGAAAGAAGTGTTAAAAACTATTTTGTTCATCCGCAATATGATGGCAATATGATTGATAACGATATCGCTTTGATTGAGCTTTATACAGCTATTGAGGATGTTGAACCGATGATTCTTGATAGGAATGATTTGCTTGCTGCAGGCACACAAACTTGGGTAGCAGGATGGGGGGATACGAATATTGATCCAGATGAAGCTACTTACCCTGAAAATTTGATGGAAGTGCTTGTACCATTGGTTGAATTTGATACATGCAACCAAGCTTATGGCTATGGCTTAACGAGCAATATGATTTGTGCCGAATATATGAGTGGCGGTTATGATAGTTGTCAGGGAGATAGTGGTGGGCCATTGGCTGTTCAGAAAAACAATCATGTACTGCAGCTGGGCATTGTAAGTTTTGGAATGGATTGTGCAGAGAGTGGTTATCCCGGCGTCTATACCAAAGTCCAAAACTATATCGACTGGATCGAAAGCTACACGGGGCCTTTGGCGCAACCTAGTGGAACACAGGGGCTTAATCCCGCCGTATTGATGTACCTGCTCAACTAAACTATCGTTACATGTAAGCCTTTACATGTAACGCCTCTCGCTCTTCTTGTATTATTTTTTCTTCTTTTACAAATTTTTACACTAATTTTACACAGCATCGTTACTATGCCCTTACCAATCAAAGGAGGGTGATTTATGAGGAAGTCATTGATGATGACGGCGGTGCTCGCAGTGACGCTGTCGCAGGCTGCGGATCTTCGAAGTGCTATCGAAGTTCCAAACGCGTCCGAGATTATCAAAAAAGATCTGACCGGGCCGGCCAAGGTCTACAAGATGCCTGCGGGCTGTATCACGGACGATGCCGATGCGGTTGCACGCGGCGCGTACATTTTCCACAATCTCAACGGTAGCAAGGCCAAAGGCGATGCGCCCAAAGGTTTGGCCAAGAAACTTGCCGATGGCAAACCCAAGCAATTCGGTAACTGTGTCGCTTGTCACAATATCGAAAAGGCAAAAGGCGGCGGTAACATCGGGCCGGATTTGAGCAATTACCATGAGTTTTTCATAAAAACCGGCACACGTGACCATCAGTTTGTCTATCAAAAGATCGCCGATCCGCGCATCGACAATCCCAAAACGCACATGACCGTTAACCTGACTACGGGTCTGTTTACCGAGCGCGAAATCTGCGACATCGCTTCGTATGTCGTATCTATCAAAAAATAAGGAGAACAACAATGCAAAGAAGATCGTTTCTTAAAGGAATCATGATGACAGGTGCCGCTGCGGCGGTCGTAAGCCCATCGCTCGCTTTTTCGGCAGAGGCCCCCAAGGGTCCAAACGCTATGGATCTCGACACCGCTATCAAGGCGATCACCGGCGGCAAGAGCGTGAGTGCTTCTGCCAAAGTGCAGCTCAAAGCGCCTGAAATCGCCGAAAACGGCGCGGTAGTTCCTGTTAGCGTCACCGTTGACTCTCCGATGAGCGCGGAGGATCATGTCAAAGCGATTCACATTTTTGCAACCAAAAACTCGAATGTGCGCTGTGCGGACGTGATGCTCACCCCTGCTAACGGTAAAGCAAGTTTCTCAACCCGCGTGAAACTCGGAACCTCTCAAGACGTGATGGCGCTGGTAGTGACCAGCAAAGGTGAGTTTTTGAGCGCGGCGCAAAACGTTAAAGTGACCATCGGCGGCTGCGGCTGATTTTGGCCTTACATGTAACCCGAACCAAAAAAGAACATAAAGGAAAATACAATGGCAACTAAATCTCTGGTCAAAATCAAACCAAAAACGTATAAAGTCGGTGACGTCGTCGAAGTGAGCCTGATGGTCATGCACCCCATGGAGACCGGTCTGCGCAAAGACAAAGAGACGGGCAACCTGATCCCTGCGCACTACATCAACGACGTGAAGTTCAGCTTCAACGGTACCCCTTTTACGACCATCAAGTCGTGGGAGTCACTCTCGACCAATCCGGTCTACACCGTCAGCTACAAAGTGAGCGGAGAGGGTGAGATCAAGGTCGCATTCACCGATACCAAAGGTGACGCCAACGAGAACGGCACCAAGATCAAGCCAAAGGCTTAAACCATGAAAAAGATCATTTTGGCAAGTGCGCTACTGGGTGTTTTGGCCTTCGGTAGCGATCAGTTTGCGATGAGCGACGCGGACCGCGCAATGTATCAGGAGATGCTGGAGAACAATCCGGCGGATATGGACGTGGCATGGGGCGGCGAACTTTTTGAGGCCAATATCGGCTCTGAAGAGGCGCTCGCCAAATTTCTGGGTGTTAAAGCGGAGGAGCTCGCGGCCTACCTCTCGGGCTTCCCGCGCTATATCGAGAAGCTGGGCATGGTCGCCAGCCAAGAGCAGGTGCTTCAAGGCGCGATGGCGGAGGCGGGCAAAAAACCGCTAGCACTCAAAAGCAAAGAGATGGCCGCGATGGGCGCGTATGTCAAATCGCTCTCTAACGGTCTGCCGATCAGTATCGACATCAACGCGAATGAGCAGATGAAAAAAGCCTACGCCTTTGGTGAAGAGGTCTTTACCCAGCACCGTGGCGGACGCGGTTTGTCGTGCATGAGCTGCCACGCTCCTGCGGTGATCGGTTCGATCTTGCGCACTCAGCCGCTGCCCGATCTGGGCAGCGAAGCCAACAAGGCCGCCGCCACATGGCCGGCGTACCGCATGACCAAATCGAGTATGAGTACGCTGCAAAAGCGTTTTCAGGGCTGTATGGAAAATGCGCTGCTGGCGGTCATTCCGATGGGTTCGCCTGAGATGAACGCACTGGAAGTCTATGTGACGCACGCCGCCAAAGGCAAAGAGATCGCCATTCCCGGTCTGAAGCGTTAGGGGGAGATTATGGAAGTATCAAGAAGAGACTTTCTCCACCTCGCGGCGGCGCTGGGGCTGGTGAGTGTCACCAACGGTTTTGCAACCACGATCAGCAGCAAAAATCCTGCCGACATCACCTATAAAGACATTATGGATTTTAAAGCGACGGGCAACGTCACCTTGCTGCACATCTGTGACATGCACGCGCACATCAAGCCGATGTATTGGCGCGAACCCTCGACGCTGATTTCGGCGCCGGAGCTCAACGGTACGCCGGGATTCTTGTGCGGCGAAGCGTTTTCCAAGTACTACGGATTGGAGCCCAGCTCGCTCGATGCCTACTTCGACACCCACATGGATTTTGAAGCCTTGGCGAAGAAGTTTGGCAAAATGGGCGGAATCGCCCACATGAAAACGATGGTCGATCATATCAAGAAAGCGCGTGGAGCGGAGAAGGTGCTCTTCATGGATTCGGGCGATACCTAGCAGGGTACGGGCGTCGCGCTCAAAAGCCGTGGCGAAGCGATTGTGAAGGCGCAAAACTACCTCGGCATCGACGTGATGGTCGGACACTGGGAGTTCACCTACGGCAAAGAGCGCGTCAAAGAGCTCATCGAGATGCTTGATGCCAAGTTCATCTCCCAAAACATCGTCGGTGACGATCCCTTTGCGGAGGAGTACGAAGAGCTGATTTTCGAGCCTTACACCATCGAAGAGCGCGGCGGTGCCAAAATCGGCATCATCGGTCAGTCCTTCCCCTTCACCTCTACGGCGAACCCCAAAGAGTTCACGCAGGGCTGGAGCTTCGGCTTGCGGATGGATACGCTCCAAGAGTATGTCAACGAGCTGCGCGATGAGCACAAGGTGGATTGTGTCGTGGTGCTCTCGCATGACGGATTTAGCGTCGATCAGGAGGTAGCCAAGAAGGTGAGCGGTATCGACTTTATCCTCAGCGGCCACACGCATGATCCCTCGCCCAAACCGATCGTGATCAATGGTTGCGTCATCGTGATTGCGGGCAGCCACGGTAAATATATCGGACGTTTGGACATTGACGCAAGTAAAGGCAAAGTACACGGCTATGAGTACAAGCTTATTCCCGTCGCTTCGAATATCATCCCCGCCGACCCTGAGGGCGTGAAGCTGGTGGATGCGCTCTATGCGCCCTATGCCAAAGAGATGAACGAAGTGCTGGGCAAGACCAAGGGGCTGCTTTATAAGCGCGACACCTTCTTCTCAACCTTTGATCAGCTCATCAACGATGCGGTGATGGACGAGATGAAGTGTGACATTAGTTTTACGCCGGGCTACCGCTGGGGCACCACGGTGCTGGCGGGTGAAGAGATTTTGATGGACAACGTCTATGAGATGTGCGGCGTGACCTACCCCAACGTCTACACCTTCGAGCTTAAGGGTGAGCATATCGCCAAGCTGCTTGAAGATATTGCGGACAACGTCTTTAACGACAATCCGCTCTATCGGCAAGGCGGCGATATGAGCCGCTTAGGTGGCGTTAGCTATGATATAACCGTCAGCAATGCACCCGGTAAGCGGATCACCAACCTAATGGTCGGCGGCAGAGCGCTCGATCCAAAAAAGGTCTACATCGTCTCCTCATGGGGCGGCAACCTGCAAAATGCGGGGGCCAACCTCCAAGAGAAGAAGATCCGTCCGGTCTACGACGTGGTGCGCGACTACATCAAGCGCAAAAAGGTGGTCGATGTGAGCAATGAAAGCAATGTGCGCATTCTCGACTATGATTGCGGCTGCCCGAGTGTAGGCGCCAAAAGCTGCAAAGCATAATTCAAACACAACAAGGAGTGAATGTGACAATGGTAAAAATCAGCGCCGTCGCGGCGCTCGTCTGTGCGCTGGGTGCGGTGGCACTGGCTGAAGAGGCCAAGCCAAAACGCAGCCTCAAAGGGAACATGAATGAGGTGTATAACACGCTTCCGGCTTCGGCTTCAAGCTTCACGGAGGCTTTTTCAAACGGGATGGTTTATGGCCGTTTGCGTGCCAACTGGTTTCAGCGGGATACCAAAGAGGATACGGATGCAAACAACAAAGCTTTTGGTATCGGCGGTAGCCTGATCTATAAGACCGCTCCACTCTACGGCGTAAGCGCCACGGCGGGTCTGTACTATGCCGATAGTCCGTTTGAGAGTTTGCGCCAAGATGCTGAAGAGGTCAATCAGGTCAAATCGGGCAAAGATACCTTTAGCCGTTACGACGTCAAAAGCACCGGAAATTGGTCTATGGCCTCTTTAGCTCAGGCTTACGTGCAGTATCAAGCTTCCAAAACGACCATCAAAGCGGGTCGCCATTTTTTTGAAAGCGTACTAACGGCATCAAACGACACCAAAATGATTCCCAACGCGTTTGAAGGCTACAGCGTAGAGATCAAAGAGCTGCCAAAAACCACGATTCGCGGTGCCTATTTTTACAAGCAGAAGCTGCGTGACCATACGACATTTCATGATGTGCTTACCTTTAAAGCTGCAGACGGCGAGAGCTGGAACAACAACGACGACTCCGGCGCGCATCAGGGTCTGAGCTACAACAACCTCAAAGCGGCGGGCGAAGAGGTGGACAACACTTTGATGGTGTTTGACATCAAAAACAACTCGATCGAAAATCTGAATCTGGCCCTTACCTACACCGCAGTACCTAATATCGTTAGTTCGCTTATCGGTGAAATCAACTACAAACTCCCGCTTTCCGGCGGCTGGTCGATTGCTCCGGGCGTACGCTATATGCAGCAGATGGACAACGGTGGCGGCGAAGTCGGCGGCGCGGCGCTAAACGGCAGTTTGGTCAAATGGACAGACGGCGCGGCGACCTATGCAGACAACAAAGGCTACGCCTCTCCCGATAGCCTGGATAGCAGCCTCTGGACGGCACGTTTGATGGTAGCCAAAGGACCGATGAAGCTTCAATACGGCTACTCTGCGGTTTCTGACGATGCGGATATCGTGGCTCCATGGCGCGGATTCCCCACCGGCGGCTACACCCGTGCGATGGCACAGCTCAACTGGAGAGCCAACAACAAAACCCACATGGGTCAGTTGCAGTACGACTTCGGCAAAGCTAAAGTAGTAGACGGCCTCAGCCTCTTGGCGCGTTACGTGATTCAAGACTTCGATGAAGAGAAGCAAGCGGCAGGCGGACCGGCAGATATGACGGTCGTGCATGTAGACGTCATGCAGGTGATCAAAGCGGTTCCGGGTCTGGACGTGAAGTTCCGCTTGGGTGTTGTTGATGCGGATGATCGTGAAAACGGTAAAAATGTAGATGGCTACAACGAATACCGTTTTGAAGCCAACTACCTGTTCTAAAACGTAAAAAAAGGGAAAGATCATGAAACCACTTTGGGCCGTTGTGCTGACAGTATCCGCTCTTGGAGCCTTCGAGTGCGGGTTAAAACCCGTACATGTAAACGACAAGCGCTACTGTTTCTTTGGCGCGCCCGAAGTCATGAACACCCACAACAACGGCAATATGGTCAACACCTGTTTTGTCGATGCGGGGAAAAGCTACCTCGTTATAGACTCCGGTCCTACCTATCTGTATGCCAAAGAAGCACACATGCAGATGAATGCGCTCAAAGCCATGAAGGTCTCGCACGTGATCAACACCCATGTGCATGATGACCACTGGCTGGGCAACGGTTATTTTCTCTCGCAAGGCGCACTCCTTGCGGGGCCGACTCCTTTTGAACAAGCTACACACTCTTCGCAGACTCCAAGAATGGCGCTGCGCATCTCCAAACAAGCCTACGAAGGAACAATGCCTACACCTCCTTTCAAGCTGATCGCGCAGAGCGGTTCGTTACATGTAAACGATATGGAAGTCCGTATCGTCCATGTAGATCATAAAGCCCACACCAGCGGTGATCTTTTCATCTACATTCCCTCCATCAAAACGATTTTTGCGGGGGATCTGGTCTTCAACGACCGTTTACCCTCTTTACGTGACGGCGACATCAACGGCTGGATCGCCGCGCTGGAGCAGATTGCGGCGTACAAGGCAAACCATATTGTCGGCGGACACGGAACGCGCTTCGATGCGAAGGCCCATGAGTTTACCTACGGCTATCTCACGCGCCTACGCGACGAGGTACGCGCGGCGATAGAGGAGGGTGTAGCGATCGACGCGGCTTTAGAGCGCATTGTGATGAGCGAATATAAAAGTGCGGCGATGTATGACGTGATGCACCGCGCCAACGTCGAAGCGGCCTATCGGATGCTGGAGTGGGAAGAGTGAAAACGATCCTTCTTTTGGCATTGGCTTTTAGCGCTTTTGCGCTGGAGTGGCGCAGCTACGACGCGGCGCTTGAAGAGGCTGCCAAGACGGGCAAGGTGATCATGATTGATGCGGTACGCACCGGCTGTCACTACTGCGACGACATGGAACGCGCCGTGTTTGACGATGCCAACATGAGCGCGTGGATCGAAGCGCGTTTTGTGCCGGTCAAGATCAACCTCAGCGAACGTGATATGCCGCTGGGGCTGCGCGTGCCGATGACGCCATCGTTTTTCTTTATCGGCAAAGGCGAAAAGCTGCTTAAAAAGATCCCCGGATCGTGGGGGATCGAGGATTTTAAATCGATGCTAGAGGGGGTCAAAGATGAGTAGATGGCTTTGGGCGTTGTTTGCGCCTGTGATGCTCTTTGGCGATGGAGGCGCACTTTTTGAGAAGCACTGCACTTCGTGCCATGTGCGCCATGTGGACTTTACGACGCTCGCCAAAAACTTTATGGAGTCCAACAATACCTTGCTGAACCTCAAAGCCCCCGCGCTCAACCAGATCCGCTTTCGGGTGATGCAGCGCGTGGGCGATCCCGAAGGAGACGCCGAGTTTCACCGCATCGAGGTGACGGGCTTTATCAGCGATTATGTCCTCAACCCCGATCGCGATAAGAGTGTCTGTATGCCTGAGGTGATGCGCTTTTTTGAGACGATGGAGTCGCTAAAAGGCAAGATCGGCGAAGAGGAGCTGCAAAGTATCGCCGAGTGGATCTATGAAGGAGCGGAACAATGAGACGTTACATGTACGCGCTGCTGCTTTTTTGCAGTGTATTGCTGAGCGCCGATACCGTCTTTGCCGAACCCAAGCCCTCTATCTACAACCCCCGAAAGGTGGTCTTTTCGGTAACGCAAGAGGATGACTACACTATCGATCATGTGCTGAGTGTCGCCAACAACGTGCTGAAATTCTACGGCCCCGAAAACGTCGAGATGAAGATCGTCGCTTACGCCAAAGGGATTCGAACCCTGCTGGCCAAAGAGAAGGCCTTCGCCGTGCGCGTCGATGCGCTGATGCAGTACGGCGTGACCTTTATCGCCTGCGGCAACACGATGCGCACAAAAAATATCAAAGAAGAAGAGCTTACACCGGGCAGCGAAGTGGTCACCGCCGGAGTGGTGGAGCTGCTAGAGCGGGTCCAAGAGGGCTATATTTATATCAAACCTTAAAAGGAGAAACGGATGAAGTTACATGTACTGTGGGCGCTGCTGTGCCTTGTGTTGGGATTCTCAAACGCGCAAGCCAAGGGAGGGGATCTCTATATTTTTGATGTGGACAACACCAAAGGTGCTTATACTCCTGAGCTGATCGAAAAGACGCTCGAAGCCAACGGCTTTTATATCTCCGCCAACAGCGAGATGAACAAGCCTTTCACGATTCAGTTCGGTCAGACCGATTACACCATCTTCACGCTGATGACGGTGTTTGAGCTGGAGCTCAGCGAAGCGCTGGTGCGCAAACATGAGAAGTCCGGTGTCTTTGTACCGATGGGTCTTGGGATTTATCAGCACAAAAACGAGAAGAGCTTACATGTAAGCATGCTCACCGCCGAAGCGATGGGCAAGATTATGGGGATTAACGATCCGATCCTCAAAAAGATCGAAACCAAAACGATCGAGGTGATTAAAAAGATGCTTCCGGGTGCCACAATGCGCCAAAGCGAAGCCGCCGCCAAAGCTTCCGGGCCGCTGCTGAGCATCTTTGAAGCAGAGGTTGATGCGCAGGAGTGGCAGGGAAGTAAAGACGAGATTGCGATGATGGTCGAGGAGGGCTTCAAGCCCAAAGGCTTCGTGATGTCCAACTACACCGACTACAACTTTATGCTCACCAAGCAAGACACGGTCGAGAGTCCGTATGACTTTTACGACACCTACTCGATCTGCAAGCTCAAAGTGATCTACAACGTCGCCAAAACCCGTCCCGAAGCCGCCGCCTTCGCGCCGTGTACCTTCGTGTTTTACAAACTCAAAGGGAGCGACAAGATCGTGTTGGCCTTCCCCGGCGTCTATAACTGGATCGGCAGCGCCCACGTTACCGATGAGACGGCCCTAGAAGAGCTCAAAATCGCTCAGGATGATTTCGAAGCGATCATCCAAGCGGCGATCGAATAACCCTCTCTTTTGGATACTGAAGCGTAACGCTTTGTATCCAAACTCTATCCATCTCAGAACTTTTTCACTTTTAAGACCCTACAATAACCCACTTTCCCAAAAGGAGTTTTTATGGCCGTTTTAGGCATCCGAAAACGTATTTTGTTATCGGTATTTTCAGTGGGTTTGGTGTCGCTGATCGTGGCGGGTGTTTATGCCTATACGACCCAGCAAGATATTTATGAACAAGCGATCGATATTTCTAAAGAGCGACTCAAAACGACGGTCCAGCAGCGGTTCAAAAACAAAGAGGAGATCGGGCTGACCAACGTGCTCGGCTTTGCCTCCAACAGTGTGCTCTCTGAAGCATTGATCCAAAACGACCGCAACGCCGCGTTTGACGAGCTCTCCAAGATCGGTGCCTTCTATCAGGCCAACTCCAACTTCAAAGGGATTCAGGTTCATCTACACGACGCGGAGGGGCGCTCCTTCGTGCGCAGTTGGAACGCCAAAAAGTTCGGCGACGACCTGAGCGCCCGCAAAGCGATTGCGCAGATGCGCCAAGAACGCAAAGCGGTGGTGGTGCATGAGCTGGGCGCGATCGGTTTTATGATCCGTGCCATCGCCCCTATCGCGCATGAGGGCACGTATCTGGGCAGCGTCGAGTTTTTGCAAGGGGTCGGCAGTGTGAGCCGGGATTTCAAAAACGAGGGTCGCCGCTTTATTTTGTTGCTTAAAAAAGAGCTCGGCGGGCGCAGCGCGAAGCTGGCCAAAAATACGGCCATCGGCGATTATGTGCTGGCCAACGACAAGTGGTTTGACGAATCGAGCGTTGCCTATGCCCGAAGCGTCGATATCAAGACGCTGCTCCAGCAGGGCTATTACGTCGATCAGAACTACTTCACGACCGTGATGAACGCCGAGGATGTCAACGGCGAGGTGATGGGGTACTACCTTGTGGCTGAACCGCTTTCGCACTTCGAGGCGACCATCGATTCGGTTATGAAGGTGGCCTACTCCTATATCGGGTTGATTGTTTTGATCGTTTTGCTGATGATGCTTTTGATCTCGGTCGCCGCCAGCAGCGCGATGGCACCGCTACTCAAGATGATCGCCCTCTCCAAAGAGCTCGCTTCGGGACATGGGGATCTGACCAGACGGATGGAACTTTCGGGTGGCGGGGCAGATCAAAAGGTTGAAGCGCTGGATGAAGTAGGGCAGGCGAGCTACTACATCAACGGCTTTTTGGAGCAGATGCAGCAGCTGGTGGGCAAAATGAAGCGCAGTGTCAAAGAGGATCTGAGTTTTGTCGAGCGCTTCAATGAGGCGACGGCTAAGGTGACCAAGCGGGCCGAGCAAGAGTCGGCACTGACTACCGAGGCCAACGGTGAGTGGAGTCGCTCGCAGCGCAAACTTGAGACAATGTCTCAGGAGTTTATCCGTATGCGCGATGAGATTGACAGTGCCTCGGAGAGTCTTGAAAGTGCGACGCACCACATCGAATCGATGGTCTCCTCCATTGCGGACAACAGCCACCATCAGTTAGAACTCGCCCACAAGCTCGAGCGGCTCAGCAGTGATGCGGAGAATGCCAAGCAGGTGCTCACCATCATCTCCGATATTGCCGATCAGACCAATCTGCTCGCGCTCAACGCCGCCATCGAAGCGGCGCGCGCCGGAGAGCATGGGCGCGGCTTTGCGGTGGTGGCCGATGAGGTGCGCAAACTCGCAGAGCGCACCCAAAGCAGCCTCAACGACATCAACGTCACCATTAACGTCATCGTACAGGCCATCAACGACGTCAGCGATCAGATGAATCAGGGATCACACGCCACCGAGCAGCTCGCGGCCTCCTCCGAGACCGTCAAAGAGCACATTCGATCCACCAACGATCTGATGCATAAGGTACACACCTTTAGTGATGAATCGACCTCTACGGTGCAAGCGATACTCTCCGACGCGCAAAAAATGCTCTCAAAAATGGGTCAAATCGACACCCTCTCCAAAGAGAACGTGGCCAGTATCGACGAACTCAAAACGATGGTGGGTGCATTGACTCAAAAGATGAAAGCGCTGGATGCGCAGGTGGGAAGTTTTAAAACCTGAGAGGGCTTAGAGTAGATAGCCGATGGCGTGGTCGATATTGGTGGGGATTTTGGCGGCATCGAGCAGCACTTTACAGTAGGGCTGTATGCCGTGAGGCAGCTCGAAGCGGCCGATGGTCTCCTTGATATGGGCGTAGGTTCCTTTAGCGTTGCATCCGATGCAAAAGAGATAGAAGCGGTCGGCATAACCGCGGTAGAGATAGAGTCGATGGGGCAGCGGCGATTCAAAGTCGTTGCCGCACTGCAGCGCAATACGCAGCTGTTCGGCGGTTGCCATGAGCAGCGTGTCGCCGGCTTCGAGTCCGTGATCGCGGTTGAAGTGGCTGAAGCGCTTGAGGTTGATTTCGATGAGCACTCCGCTCTCACGGCGGTTGGCGCTTTGGCGGAGATGGTTGAGTAGGGCGTTTTTATTGAGCAGATCGGTGAGCGGATCTTTGAAATGAAATGAGTTGCGTTTGGCTTCGAGTTCGGGGTAGGCAAATTGGCTGAGGTGGGTTTGATCGAAGATCCCCAGCTCTTGGATATGGGCGCGAAACAGGGCGTAAAGATGGGGATCGTACTTGCCCCTTTCGATCTCTTGATCCATAATCGCGATGGATTGCTCCATACTCATCGCAGAGCGGTAGATACGGCGGGTCGTAAGGGCGTCAAACGTATCGGCGATGGTGATGATGCGGGCCATTAAAGGTATCTCTTCGCCGATCAAGCCATCAGGGTACCCGCTGCCGTCATAGTGCTCGTGGTGGTGGCGTACCGCTGGGAGGAGGTCGTTGAGGCCGCCCAGTTTTTCGATGATTTTGGCCGATAGCGTGCTGTGCAGTTTGATCAGGTCATATTCGTTTGCACTCAGTCGTCCCGATTTGAGCAAAATATCGTCGGGAATCCCCACTTTGCCCAGGTCATGTACCATCCCCGCACGATAGGTCTGCGCAATGAACGGTTCATGCATTCCCATCCATGCCGCAAGATGACCGCCATAGCAGGCAACGCGGCGTGAATGCCCCTGGGTGTAGGCGTCGCGCACCTCGATAGCGAAGATCAGGGCTTCGATCTTTTCAAGATCGTTATTGGACCATACTGATTGGCACTGCATTATAAAGTGACCTCCCCGCGTTTGTGTCGGTACATCGCTTCGTCTGCTCTGGAGAGAACCTCTTCGAGCGTGGTGCGCTCGTCAAAAGCCACGACACCGTAGGAGAAGCTCACTTTAAAGAGTTGGGACTCGATTTTCATGGAGGTTTTGGCATAGCGCTCCGCGATCGATTCGATCCGTTTGCGTGCTTGAGAGACGTGATGCACATTGGCAAAAAGCACAATAAATTCATCACCTCCGTAGCGTACCACCGCCCCTCCGCTCTGTTTAAGCGCATGGCTTACATGTATCAGTACCCTGTCGCCGACAAGATGGCCAAAGGCGTCATTGATTGCCTTGAATCGATTGAGATCGACAAAGGCGATGACGCCGCTGTGCTTAAAGGTGCTGTGATCCTCTTGCAGATAGTTTGCCTCAAACCACTTTCGGTTGTAGCTTTTGGTGAGCGTGTCTTCATAGACGGCTTGTCGTAGTGATTCAAGCTCTTGGCGCAATGCCTTGGTCTCTTCGATGACCTGCACAAATGCCTGCTTGTCATCGATCTGCATAGCGTTTAGAGCATGTTGGGCGCAGTCTGAGAGGGCCAGAACATAGGCCACCATGCGCTCGTCTAGCAGCTCTGCCGAGAGCAGATCAGAGGGGTCGAGCGGTACATTCAGGCTTTTGGCCTCTTGGGCGTAGAGCTTGGCGTAGTGCGCCGGATAAACGATGCTCAGTTGTTCTATCTGCGCTTTGATCGCTTGGGTGATGGTGGTGTGGTGTTGATTGGATGGTCGATCCATGCTAGGTTTCCTGACAGGCTCAATCTTTCAGAACGAAGCATAGAGTATTAGTGTTGGATCAGTGTTGATCCTCTCTCCAACATAGCCCTGATCAGAAATCATAGATAGATCATACGTTGCGCCGCCGATGATCTATCTTATGCAGTAGGCAGGGTTAGGGAGGGTGTGTCGGCGAGCCTTTCACGTATCGCTTTGAACTCGTCGATATGATCAAACAAGATATCGACAAGGCGGGGGTCGAAGTGTAATCCCCTCTGCTCTTTGAAATAGGCAAAAATGGCCTCATCTTCCCACGGTACTTTATAGCAGCGTTTGCTGCCCAGCGCATCAAAGACGTCGGCTACGGCGGTGATGCGTCCGTAAATATGAATCTCTTCACCTTTGAGCCCTCTGGGATAGCCTGATCCGTCGTATTTTTCGTGGTGCTCATAGGCGACGATGGCCGCACATTCGAGTAGCGGTCGAAGCGAATAGCGCAGCATCCCATAGCCCAGTTCGGCGTGGGTGTTCATGATCGCACGCTCTTCGTCGTTGAGCTTTGCGGGTTTGTTCAAGATGGCGTCGGGGATGGCCACTTTGCCGATATCGTGCATCGGCGATGCCTGTTTGAGCGTCTCCGCCTCCTCTTCGCTAAGGCCGTAATAGAGTGCCAAAAGTTTGGAGTACTCAGCGACACGGTTGACATGCTTACCGGTCTCTTTGGAGCGGGTTTCGCCGATGGCCCCCATGGTAAAGACTACCTCTTTTTGGGTCTCTTCGATCTCTTTTTGGAGTGCTTCGACCTGCGTAAGGCGCTGTTGGAGCTCGTCGTACTCTTTCCTTTGGCGTTTGTCGCTGCGCCCCATGATACGCTGGTCGCGTCTGATCTCTTTGAGCATCCGTTCGGTGGTGAGGTTGAAGTTTTCTTGAAGTTGCTCGATCTCTTGGATCAGTCTGTTTTCGATAGACATGGCGGCCTACTTTTCGGTGAGTTGGATATTGAGAAATTCGAAGTCGGCGATAAAGTCCTCGCCTGCCTCCAAAGCGCTTTCGTTTTGCGGATCGTAGAGCCATCGGATCGTGATCTTGTGGGTGCTGCGCTTTGCATCAAGCAGATCGAAGAGATCATAAAAGAGCTTTGATGAGCTGGAATTGAAATAGACGATCTCCATATCAAGGGTAATGTCGGCACTGTCGGTTTGTGCCAGATACACTTCGATCCAGTGCATCACGGGTTTGTAAAACTCGAAGGTGTTTTCGGGGTACGATTTTCCGGCAATGAGCCATGCACCGCTTGGGTCGAGACGGATGGCGGGGGTGTATTGGGTCGCTTCTATTGTGATCGGATTCATAGGCTCTCCTGAGGTTGATGAATGATGGTTTTAAAGGTGAAGTAGTAGTGCTCAGTGTCGATCGGAGTAAAAGTGTACTCAAAAGCGTCGCAGCGTCGCACGATTTCGACGAATCCGATGCCCGCGCCTTGATGATGCTTCTCTTTGCCGGCTTTGCGTTTGGCCCGATATAAAGCGCGCAGAGACTCTTTATCCAGCCCCTCCAACTCCTCGAAGTGCTCGGTCAGTTTGGCTTTGTCGGAGGCATCGACGATGTTGCGGCTGATAACGTAGTAGTACCTAGGGTCGCTATCCATGCCCACGATGATTAGCCCTTTGGCATAACGCTCGGCATCGCTGCCGTATTTGGCTTTGGCGTAGTTCATCATGTTTTGTGCCAACTCGATAAAAATCGTAAAAAGATGGGTCGAAATTTTGGTGCTCAGATCGTTGGAGCGCACCTCTTTTTCTAGGGCGTCGATCATGCCGGCGATCAGCGATTGGGTGAGAAAACCGCCGTAGGTCAAAAAGATGATCTTCCCCTCTTCGAGCAGGGCCTCTAGCTCATTGTATTTCATAAAGCACTCCGTTATTCGTTACATGTAAGCTGACTGGAAAAGTGTAGCAAGTTTTTCGGTCAATGTGGTTTCATCGATCGGTTTGGCCACAATGAAGCGGACGCCGTGGTTGAGTGCGACGATGGCCGCTTTTTTGTTGACATTGGAGGAGACGATGATGATTTTGGCGTCGCTTTGGTGGCGTAAAATATTCTCTGCCGCGACGATGCCGTTGATCTGAGGCATCTCAATATCTAAAAAGATGAGATCGGGTTTGTGGATTTGGTGCAGCTCTATCGCCTCTTTACCGCTGCTGCCCTCGGCGACGATGCTGATGTCGCAGCGCTCCAAGATCGCTTTGAGTTTCTCTCTGGCCAGTTTTGAATCATCGACGATGATGGCGGTTTTCATGGTGATACTCCTGTAATGCGTGCGCCAAAGACGGTGATGTCGTCGTTGCGTATGTTGGCTCCCTGATAGGTGTGCAGCGCGTCAAGCAGATACTCCTGCTGGTCGGCGAAGGGCTCCCCGTGGTGCGTGCGCAGCAACTCCATAAAGCGGCGTTTGCCAAACGAAAAACCCTTTGGACCTCCGCTTTGATCGAGATAACCGTCGGTGGTGATATAGAAGACAAACATCTCATTGTAGCAATATTCAAAGTCACTGAAGTGGTAGGTCGGATCGGAGTTTTTGTATCCGATGGAGTGGCGGTCGGATTTGAAAAGCGCTATCTCCCCTTCATGCAGGTAAAAGAGTGGCGTATTGGCTCCGGCGTAGCGGATGCGCCGCTCCTTTTTGTTGATGTAGAGGATCCCTCCTTCAAAACCGGCGTTGCTGATGGCGTCGTCGCGGTCTTGGCGCAACAGATGGCGGATACTGCGGTTAAAAAGCCCCAACATCTTCGCGGGACTGATGGCCTCGTCGCGGTGCAGATTGGCCATGAGCTGACGCTCTACCGCCTTGACAAGGATGGTAACAAAGGCTCCGGCCACCCCATGACCCGTGCAGTCGATCACCATCAGCAGTGCCTCGTCGGGGCTGAGTTCATGAAAAAGGTAGATGTCGCCGCCGACGGTATCTTTGGGGTGCCAAATGGCGAAATGGCTCTCAAAAAAGTGATGCACGGTATCAAAATCGGGGATGAGTGCGTGTTGGATGAGTGCGGCGTAGTCGATGGAGTCGCGGATGCGTTGGTTGAGCGTTTCGGTCTCTTTTTGGGACTGCTCGAGCTGTGCAGTACGGTTTTGAATGGTTTTGTGCATCTCGAAAAATTGATCGATCATCATGCCGATTTCGTCGCGGTGGAAGGTGCGTTTGATGGCAGGAGTTCGGTTGAGACGCAGTGCTTCGATGGTCTGTGTGAGGTAGGAGATCGGTTGGCTTACTTTGGTGCGCAAGAGATAATAGATCACGCCGTTGGCGGTCAAAAAGGCGAGTACCAGTGCCAAGAGCTGGTGGAAATTGGCCTGTACCTCCATTTCGAGCGCTTCGATTTGTGAGGCCGTGCGCTCTTTGAGCATAGTGATGAGCCGATCCAGCGGCAGCATGATCTGGTGTTTGGCGCCGTAGTACTCTTGGTGGTGTAAAAGATCGATGGCCTCCTGACGAGCGCCTTGGCGCATCAGGATAATGGCTTGCATCTCTTTAAACGACAGGGTTTCGGCTTGATCGCGCGCCTCGATGATTTGGGCGCGCTCATGGTCGCTAAAAGGGAGGGCGTCAATAATTGTGTCAAAGGATTTCGGTGCTCCGTCTGGATGGCGCAAAGAGCGTAGGGTAGGGTCAAGATCCCAGTAGATCGCTTCGTATCCTATAGGGCGCGGCAGCTCTCCTTCGCCGATTTTGACGATGGTTTCGTACTGCCTTAAAAAGCGTTCGTCACCCGTCACCGTGTAGCTGCGGATAAAGTGCGTGAGGTCGGTCGAACGTTGGCGCAACATCTGTATGGCTTCGAGCATCTGCATCTTCTCTTTGAGCGCATCGGCCATAGCACGTTCGCTGCGGTCTAGCCGAATCAGCAGATAGGCCATAAAGAGCATTGCCGCCACCTCAAAAACAATAATCAGCACGTTGAAGGTTTTAAGGCGCATCTCCATAATACCCCAGCGTCCCAAAAAGAGGGTGAGCAATGCGGCAAGAGCGCTAAAGAGCAAGATGACTGTCAGCGCCTCTTCGAGCGTAAAGAGTCCCTTAAAAGAGAGTGCGGGACGACTGGGCTGCGGCTCGGTGACATACTCCAGATCGACCCATTGACGGTAGATCGTTTCGCGCTCCTCTTCATCGATGCTCTCAAGGGTTTTTTTGAGAATGCCATAGAGCATGGGGCTGTTTTTGCGCACGAGAAAATGGGCGGTGGTGGGCGCTGAAACGCTTTGAGAGATCGATTTGAGCCCTGTTATGCGGTTCTCACGCAGCAGATGGGCAATGGTGGCCTGAGACTCCAAAAAGGCGTCGGCTTGAGCGTTATACACCGCGCTAATCAACTCCAGTGTGTTATTGACCTCCAAGATTTTGACCTCTTTGAGATGCGGTAGATAGGGATCGAGCACGGCGTAGCCTTCGATACGCGCGAGCGTTTTGCCGTGCAGGTCGTCAAAACTTCGGATGTGGGTATTGTCGGCGCGTACGAAGATGAAGTCTCGAAGCTTGATGTGCGGGGGAAGATAGTCGCCGTAGGCCTCGCGCTCTTTGCTGTAGAGTGCGGCGGGGAGGAGATCGAGCCCTCCTTGCTTGAAGCGCTCGTATATGGCGCTCCAAGCACCCGTATGCAGATCGATTTTGAGGCCGCTGCGCTGCTCGATCAGTTCCAGATAGCTCTTGGTGATCCCGATGAGTTTGCCTTGAGCATCGAGGTAATTAAAAGGGGCCCAACTGTCGCCTGATCCGACTGAGATACGCGGATGCTTGGCGATCCATGTGCGCTCTTCTTGCGTGAATTGAGGCTGCGCCGCATAGAGCGTGCCTTGAAGCAGCAGCAAGAACAGAAGAAGCAGGGGCACAAACATCCTTAGTCATCACAAAGTGGAGGGCCCGAAGATTCGGGCCGCAAACTTACTTGCTGCGGTGCAGCGGGTGCTGGTAGTCGGCACGTTCGCAGGCGCTAAAGAGTGTTGCGAACGAGAGCAGGGTGAGGGTAAGGATGAAGAACTTTTTCATGGGGCTTACTCCAGATTGGTTTTTTCAAGACTCATGGCGGCTTCCATGCGTTTGATCTCGTCATCGGCGAGGAAAAGGATCTTTTCGTCGATGTCGAGGTGTTCGGATTGTAGCTTGTTTTCGTAATTAATTCGGTTCAAAATATGTTTAATGCAGTTAAGCCGAGCTTTTTTCTTGTCGTCGGAGCGGACGATGATCCAGGGAGCGTGGGCGGTATGCGAGGCAAGCAACATCGAATATTTGGCGATGGTGTATTTGTCCCAAAGTGCCTGAGACTGCTCATCGACGGGGGAGAGTTTGTACTGCTTGAGCGGATCGGTTTTGCGCTTGTCAAAGCGTTTGGCCTGCTCTTTTTTGGAGACCGAGAAGTAGAACTTGAAAAAGATGATGCCCGAATTGACGATCATCTTTTCAAAGTCGGGGACTTCATGTAAAAACTCCATGTGCTCTTCCGGGGTGCAAAAGCCCATCACCGGCTCGACGCCCGCGCGGTTGTACCATGAGCGGTCAAAGAGCACGATTTCCCCGGCGGCGGGCAGATGGGGCACATAGCGCTGAAAATACCACTGCGTGTGCTCGATATCGGAGGGTTTGGAGAGCGCCACGACCCGTGCGCCGCGCGGGTTCATGTGCTCGGTGATGCGCTTGATGGTGCCGCCTTTGCCCGCCGCGTCGCGTCCTTCAAAGATAATCATCACCTTAAGGCCTTTATCTTTGATGTGGTTTTGGAGTTTGAGCAGTTCGATCTGGAGGGTGTGTAGGTCTTCTTCATACTCGATGGTCGATTTTTTGACCCAGATCTGAACTTTTTTGCCCTCTTGGTTCTGTTCCCGCCGCTCTTTCTCCTGCTCATCTTCGCTCTTGCGACGGTCAACGTGGATGTTCTCTTCGATGGTTTCGTTGGCCTTAAGGATGGATTCGACTTTTTTACGCTCGCTGGACATGGCGTTCCTTGTGGTTAGGGATAAATATCAATTATAACTTAAAAGCGAAGCGATGTCGTCGGCTTTGGCGAAGCAACTGTGGTTGTTGCAGAGCATAAAATCACTTTGCTCATGGTAATGCACCCGCAGCCACGGATGAGCGGCGTCGCGGTAGTAGGCGCTGACATCCGCACCGAAGGGAGCTTTGAGGATATGGTCTTCATGGATGTAGCGCAGCGCCTGCTCGCACAAATAGGGGTAGTAGAGCGGTCGTTTGGCCAGATCGGCGGAGTAGTATTCCAGCGTCTTAAAGGCGAAAGTTCGGTACTTCTCATCGACCAAAGAGCCCAGTGAGAGCAGCAGATCGACGATGAGCGCGACGCTAGAGGGGTAGGAGCTGTCACTGATCTCCGCTTCGGTGGTGAACTCGCCACGGCTAAAGTACCAGCGCCCCGCATCGTAGTAGAACTCCAGCGCTTTGTTGGCCAGCCACTGCGCGCGCACCAGATAGCTTTCATTACATGTAAGCTCGTATGCTTCGATGAGCGCAACACCGAGGTAGGCATAATCTTCCAAAAAAGCTTCGATTTTAGGCGCTTTGCCGCAGAGTGCGGAGTGCATGAGTTGCTCATCGATCAGCATCAGTGAGAGCAGCGCTTCAAGCGAAGAGAGGGCCTGATCCGCATAGCGCTCATCGATGCGCGAGAGCTGCAGCAGCGCTTTGATCATCATCGCGTTCCACGAGGTCTGCACTTTGCGGTCGATAAAGGGGTAGACGCGCGGGGTGCGCAACTTTTGCAGCGCTACGCGCACCGCCTCAAACCAATCAGGCGTTTCGGCGTCCATAAAGCGGATGATGTTGGCTCCTTCAAAATTCCCCTGCGGGCTTGCGCCCAGACGCATCGCTTTTTTGCGCGGTTCATCCAGCCCTGCGGCTTCAATCGCCCCTAACACCTCCTCATAGCTGTAGACAAAATATTTGCCTTCATGCCCTTCGCTGTCGGCGTCGCTCGCGGAGTAGAAGAGTTGATCTTGCATCATAAAGCCTTGCATGAAGTCGGCGATTTCACGGCTTACATGTAAAAAGCGCTCCACGCCAAAAAGCCGATACGCCCGCGCATAAAGGGCGCAAAGCAGGCCGTTGTCATAGGTCATCTTCTCAAAATGCGGCACCAGCCACTGCGTATCGACGCTGTAGCGGCAAAATCCGCCGTCAATCAGATCGTAAATCCCCCCTGAAGCCATTTGTGTGAGCGTGTGCGTCACCATCGAGGCGATGGCGTCGTCGGGGCTGAGCTGATACAGGCTCATAAGAGCATTGAGGGTGGAGACCTGCGGAAACTTGGGCGCGACCGAGAAGCCGCCGTAGGTGGGCTCGAAGTTGTTTTTGACCTGTTTGAGGAGGGTCTCACCCAGTGCTACTGTGAGGTGCGCCGCCTGCGTGGGGCGCTCTTTGGGGCGCAGGTAGGTTTGGATCTCGTCGGCGTTTTTAAACAGCTCCGTGTCACGCTGCGCGATTTTGGGCGCGATGATCTCGATAAGCTGCATAAAGCCGATGAGGTTGTGTCTGGGCTGGGGCGGAATGTAGGTGGCGGCGTAGAAGGGTTTGAGACCCGGCGTGCAGAAGATCGAGGTAGGCCAGCCCCCCGCGCGGCGGTTGAGCAGGGCGTGCACCTCTTGGTAATGCTTGTCGATGTCGGGGCGCTCTTCGCGGTCTACCTTCACGCAGATGAAGTGCGCGTTGAGGTACGCGGCGATGCTCTCATCTTCAAAAACCTCATGCTCCATCACATGGCACCAGTGGCAACTGCTATACCCGATGGAGATAAAGATCGCTTTGTGCTCGTTTTTGGCCCGCTCAAAGGCTTCATCGCCCCACGGATACCAATCGACGGGGTTGTGGGCATGCTGCTGCAAATAGGGGGAGTCTTCGTGAATCAGGCGGTTGCTCATGGGGTTGAACCTTTTTGGATGAAGTGTAGCACGGGCGTCTTAGAGCAAGCCTTTGGCTTACATGTAAGGCTCTGAGGCGTTTTGCGCGTAAGCTTTGGGGCCTTCTAGCTGCTTTTGGGCTTCGCGCATCATCTCGGTTCGGGCTTGCATCTCCATTACCAGCGCCGTAGCGGCGACGCGGTAGTCCTGGGGGCTGGGATCGGCGGGTGCCATAGCGGCTGCCACGATGCGTCTGGCCTTGGCGACTGTCTCTTCGGGGGTGGAGGCTTTGCCCGCATCGATGGGGACTTCGCCGCCCACTGCGTACATTCTGCCATCACTCCCGCGCTCATAGCTAAAACTCGCCCCGCCGGTAACTACCCCGCCGCCGGCACCAAGGTGCGCCGCTTCATGGGCACGCACCTGAGCGTCGCGGGTTTGCAGCTCGCGTAGAGCCGGATCAAAAGTGAGGAGAGAAGCGGTGGTGGGGGCGATTTTGGTCGTTTCCATAAGATGATTATATCACCAGGATGCTCCGTAGTAGTGCACCTGTTTCAGAGTTATCCCCCTTTGATTTTTATATTTTCAACTACTGCCATAAAAAACTCTTTTGACCAGAGTTCTATATCTCTCATCTCTTTTATGAACGGTTGCACATCATTTTTTGCTTTTGCTACATCAAGGCTTTCTATCCTCTGCAAAAGCAGCGCTTTAATATTTTGTTTTGTAAGTTCATCCGGTATTTTTATCTCATTGGCTTCGAGATATTTACAACTTTGAGAGAGTCTGGCTTTTAAGTGTTTTACATCCAGCTCTGCGTCGTTTGCTATATACCAAATCAGGTCATACCAGTCACGTCCTTTGGGTCTGCTGCTCCATGCGCGGCATAGTATGGCGTGCATTTTTCCAGCATAAAGAGACGGCAATGTAAAAGCGTTTATTGAAAAGGGTCGGGGAGTAAGTCGTAGGACATTCGCCGTTTCAAAATCCAGCGGAGGGTTGGTATCTACTTCAAGTTTTATTTTTACGGCCTGATCTCTATGGATTTTGCCTGTGATATCTTTTGGAGCATTGATATTTATGAGATGCTCTATTGTGTTGCCTTTTACAAACGCTGATGCTATGGCACTGCTATTGTTTTTATCTTTTATCTCTATGGTAACATCAAAGCCAAAAGCTTTTAGGGTAGAGATAATCGCTTCTTCATAAGGCTTGAGATCAAACTCTGAATTTGTTTCAAGAAGAGAAAAGTCCAGATCTTCTGAAAACCGTGGAAGATTATGCAGTATTCTAAGAGCCGTTCCACCGTAAAAAGAAGCATGTTTAAAAAATCCTGCATCATAAAGACCGAGCAACACCATCTCTTGCAGTATCTCTCTTAGAGCATCGAAACTTGCATTGGAATCTCTCAGATCATATTTTTCAAGCATTTTTATCAGCGCCGGATGTGTCATACTTTCCCTTTTAGAACGATTTGAGAAAGCGTTTTTAGATTTTTAGATCTGTATGCAGTCGCAACCTCTTCAATGCACTCGGCATCCAATGGCTTTGTGATCTCAAGTCGCAGATCATATTTGAGATAATCTATCATCGCACTTTGCGTCAGCGTGCCGATACCTCTATCGTAGCGTATCTTGTCGCACAATGCTTTTTCAGGGGTTGCTATAAATCTTCCCCCCTCACTCTCATCATAGATCCAGTCAACGCCTGAAGCGTACGCTTTTAGAGGTACTTTTTTGTAGCTAAACCGTCCTAAAGGAGTCTCAAAAAGTTTTTCGTTTTTACTGGTTGCGGATGTGATCTCACTGACTCGCTCGGGTATCATCCCGTAATAGCTGAGTGCATAGTCAAAAGAGACATACGACGGAGTATAAAGTGCATTTGCAACACTGATCAAATCTATCGGCTTTGCAAGGTAGGCTTTTGAAAACGTATAAAACCCTTTTTTGAGTCGTATAAGTTCACCGCTTTTTACAAGATTTGAGATCTTGTCGTTGACATTGCTTACGTATTTTTCGAGCAGTGCATAAAGCATCTCATGGGAAAATACAGACAGGGGCAAAGCATTTTTAATCTCGATAGTTTTCATAAGGAAGACTATAGCATAAAATAATTATTGTATATAGATAATCCAATAAATCAATATTAAATATGTAAAATAACTACATATTAATAAAAATTGACAACAACACGTCATCCCTCACCGGAGCTTACATGTAACGTGCCTAGCAGCTCATACTGATTGAGATATAGAGCTGTTGGAATATTATGAATAACTATGGAAGCAAGTGTTTACATGTAAGGCTTTTACCCTATATTTGCGTTGTTAAATGTGCGTAATAGCGCACCTGATCGAGCACTTTTGAGGCGTAGCCCGCTTCGTTGTCGTACCATATAATGCACTTGAGTAGATTGCCGCGCATCTGGGTGAAGCGGTGGTCGATGATGGTGGTGTAGCGCTCACCTTTGAAGTCGCTGGAGACGAGGCGTTCGAAGTTGTTGTAAAAGACTTCAAAACGCTGGGTGCGCTGCGCTTCTTTGAGTAGTTCGATCAGCTCATGCGTCTCGACGCTGCGGCCAAGCGAGAGGGTTGCATCGATGCAGCCGACGGTGGCGGTGGGGGTGCGCAGCGAGAGTGAGCCGATCAGCGCGTCGCTCACAAAGCTCAGCACCCGTGAGCAGGCGGCGATGGTGGTGGTCTGGGTGGGGATGATGTTGTCTGTGCTGGAGCGCCCGAACTCGAAGTTGCACGAGACGTTGCGGTCTTGCGCGTCGATACAGCCGCCGTCAATCACCTTTTGATGCGAGAGCCACGGATGCACGGTGGTGACAAAGCCGCCCGTGATGCCGTAGTGACGCTGCAGCAGATTTAGCAGCGGAGAGAGCGCGGTGGCGTTGCAGGTGGAAGCGGAGATGAGGCGGTGGATCGTTGGATCGAGCGCTTGTTCATTCACGCCCAGCACCATTGTGAAATCGACCGCTTCGGGCGAATGGGTGAGAAAGAGCGCTTTGAGATGATGGCGTTCGATGGCTTCGCGGGCACGCTCCACGTTGCGCGCGTCGCCGGAGGCGTCGATGAGAATGTCCACGTCGTGCGCCTTCCACGGCACCTGCGCGATGTCGCGTTCGCGGTAGAGTGCTATGGGGCGGGTGTTGTGATAGAGTCGGTTCTCGTTACATGTAAGCGCCGGACGCAAGCGACCGTAGGTGGTATCGAAGTTGAGGCTGTAGGTGAGGTTTTCGGGGCTTGGGTTGAGGTCGTTAAGCGCGACGAGCTGCAGTGTCGGGTCTTGCAGCGCAAGGCGTACGAGCGACTTTCCGATACGGCCGACGCCGTTGATGGCAATGCGAAGCATAGGGGCCTTTTTGCTCTGGATTATAGCATTACATGTAAGCCAAAAGCCATCCGATCAGCGGAAGACTCAGCAAGGAGAGCAGCAGTCCATAACCCACCAGCGCGGCGCTGAGCGCGGGGGCGAAGCCCGAGGCGACGGCGAGCGCTCCGGCGGTGATCATCGGGGGCATGGCGGCTTCGAGGATGACGGTGTCGCGCACCAGCGGCGGCAGATCAAAGGGCAAGACGATCAGCAGTGAGAGCAGCGGAAGCAGCGTGAGCTTGAACGCACTCGCCTGCGCAAAGAGCCGCCAAGGCACCCCTTCGCCAAAGCGCAGCGAAAAGCCCACCGAGATGAGCGCGAGCGGGATGAGTGTCTGGGAAAGGCGCTCTATGTAGGGTTGCAGCGGCGCATCGAGGCTGCCGTAGAAGAGCGCGAAGAGCAGGGCGAGCATCGGAGGGAAGAGGAGCATCTTTTGAAGGATGAGGCGCGGATGCAGGGCGCCGCTCTCATAACGCGCCACGACCGCCGCGCCGTAGAGCGAGAGGAGCAAAAAACTGCCGAACTGATCGTAGAGCAACACATAAGGAATGGCCGCATCCCCACGCAGCGCTTGTAGGATCGGAATGCCCAAAAAAGAGGTGTTGCCCAGCGGCAGCAGCAACAGCAAGGCGGCGCGTACCTGCGGGCTCTCGCGGCGGCTGAGCCAAAGCGCAAACGCGACGCTGGGGATGAGCAGCAGCCACGCCATGATCGCCACCAGCAAGAGCGAAGCGTCAAAGTTGATTTTGGGAATCTGCAGCACCACAGTAGAAGGGACGCTGACATAGAGGATGAAGTAGTTGAGGCTCTGCGCAAATCCCGCCGGTGCGTTCCCCAGCCGCAGCGCCATACCCAGCAGCAACAGCGCTACGATGTAGATAAACGGCTCCATGATCCTCCCAATAAAGGCGCAATGGTAGCCGCGATATCCTTTAGCAAAGCCTTAACCAGCGGGTTTAGTTGATGAGGTACATCTTACATGTAAGGGCGATAAGTGGCACTTTTGTTACAATGCAGCGCTTAAAGGAGCACCATGCAAAGATTACTTTTAATGATAGCGGCTACAGCCGCGCTTTGGGGCGCGGGGCCGAAGTTTTTGATGCCTGAAGAGGCGTTTATCCCCTCTGCACGGGTGGTAGAGGGTGAACAGATCGAGGTTCGTATCGAGCTGGCAAAGGATATTTACCTTTATGAAGATAAGGTAGAGATTCTTGATGCCGATCCTAACGACGCAGTCACGGTGGTCTCCGTAGCGCGTCCCGAAGCGGTTGATCACGACGGAGAGCGTGTCTTTTTACCTTCTCCCATATTCAATGTGATGCTAGGCAAGCAAGAGGGCGCAAGCGGAGCGCACAATGCGGCGTTGCTGCTCAAGTATCAGGGGTGTTCGGAACAGGGATTGTGCTATGAGCCTCTGGAAAAACGCTTTGATCTGCGTGTTGATGTTGATGCGATAGCGCAAGCAGTCGCGGCTCCGTCCGCACCAAGCGTTGCTGCGCCGGTCGTAGCCGTATCGGAGAGCGACACCATCGCCCAGACCCTTAAAGAGGGGAGCGTGTGGTACATTCTGCTCTCTTTTTTGGGCTTTGGATTGCTGCTTGCACTCACGCCGTGCGTCTTTCCGATGATCCCGATCCTCTCTTCCGTTATCGTTGCTCAGGGTAAGAATATCACCACCAAAAAGGCTTTTTTGCTCTCTTTGGTCTATGTGCTCGCCATGGCAGCGGCCTATACCATCGCCGGGGTGCTGGCAGGGCTTTTTGGGGCGAATCTGCAGGCCGCCTTTCAGACGCCTTGGGTGATTGTGCTCTTTTCTCTCATCTTCGTGGCGCTCTCACTCTCCATGTTTGACTACTATCAGCTTCAGATGCCCGCCGCGATCCAAAGCCGCATTAACTCTGTGAGCGAAAACAAAGGCGGTTATGTCGGTGTGGCGCTGATGGGCTTTTTCTCGGCCCTGATTGTCGGCCCTTGCGTCGCTGCGCCGCTGGCAGGAGCGCTCATCTACATCGGGCAGACGGGCGACGCGGTGCTTGGCGGTATGGCGCTTTTTGCGCTTTCCATCGGTATGGGGTTTCCGCTGCTGCTGGTGGGGACGAGCGCGGGGCGCTTCATGCCCAAACCCGGCGCGTGGATGGATGCGATTAAGTCGGTCTTTGGGGTGATGCTGCTGGGTGTCTCCATCTGGATGATCAGCCGCGTGATTCCCGAATCCATCACCCTCTTTTTGTGGAGTTTTTTGCTGATTGGTACGGCGGTCAATATGGGGGCTTTTGAGTCGGTGCGCTCAGAGTGTCCGCGCTGCCCCAAAGCGATCACCAAGTCGATGGGGATCATCATCTTCTTGTATGGACTTTGTCTCTTTTTAGGGGGCGTCACGGGGGCCAAAAATCCGCTCAATCCGCTCGAGAAGTTCACCCAAACCACGACGCTCTCCGCTGCAACGCTACTAGAGGCAAGCTTTGCCAAGGTTACCTCCATCGCAGAGCTTGACGCGGCGATGGCGCGTGCCAAAGGCAAAAAAGTGCTGGTCGATTTTTATGCCGACTGGTGCGTCGCGTGCAAGGAGCTAGAGCACAACACCTTCGCCGATCCCGCCGTCAAGGCCAAGATGGCGGAGTTTGTCCTCATCCAAGCCGACGTGACCGCCAACGGCGAGAGCGAGAAGGCGCTGAGCAAAAAGTACGGCGTCTTCGGCCCTCCGGCGATTCTGTTTTTTGATGAAAACGGTGCGCCCAACAAGGGCAAAACGGTCATCGGCTATCAAGAGAGCGCACTTTTTCTGGCGCACCTCAATTCACTTTAGGAGAGATTGATGAAACGCATTTTTACCCTGCTAATGCTCCTTGCGTCGCTTCTATCGGCTAATGTCACCTACGCCAAAACCTACGACGCGGCGCTCAAACAGGCTGAGGCCGAAAACAAAATCGTCTTGGTCATGCTCTCGCGCGAAGGGTGTGATGCCTGCTGGTACATGGAAAACGTGGTCTTCAAAGACAAGGCGGTTGCGGAGCTGATCAACAAAGAGTTTGTCGCGCTTTATCTTGACATCCACCACGACAACCTGCACGGGCTTGATTTTATCGGCACGCCGACCTTTCATTTTCTCAGCCCCACGGGCGTCGCCTTTTTTCGCTATGACGGCGGCGCGAATGTGAAGGATTTTACCGCCGTGCTGCAAGAGGCGCTGGCGCAGTAAGGTATAATGGAGGCAAAAAAAGGAGTCTTTATGGGTGCGCGTAAGCTGGAGTATCTTCCGCACTACACGTATGATGATTACGTCCGTTTTGAAGGGCAGTGGGAGCTGATCGGCGGTATCCCTTACAATATGGCACCCGCGCCGATGAAGCAGCATCAGTTTGTCAGCGGCAACATCGCTTGGATGCTCAAAGAGGCGCTTAAAGGGTGTGAGCGCTGCTGTTCCCTGCTCCCCGTAGACTACAAAATCGATGAATCCACCATCGTCCAACCCGACAATCTTGTCGTTTGTGATGAACCGCTTGAGGGTGCCTACATCACCAAAGCCCCGCTCATTATCTTTGAAGTGCTCTCCAAAGCCACCGCGCTGAAAGATCAGCATCTGAAGTTTGAGCTTTATGAGCGCGAAGGGGTGCGCTACTACGTGATCGTCGATCCTATGGAAAAGAGCGCCAAGCTCTACCGTCTGCATGAGGGGCGCTACATCAAAGAGGGGGACTTTAGCTTGGAGTCCTACACCTTTGATCTGCTACCATGTAAAGCAGAATTTGACTTCTCTAAAATCTGGAATTAGCGATAAAGGCGCAAAAACGCTTTAAAAAAGGGTTCTCACTCTGCGCTTCGATGCGCTGAGCCTCTGCCTTGTCTACGCCGTGGCGGTAGATGCGTTTGTAGGCATCCTTGATCAGTTCGATGTCGCTGCGCCGCTCCAGCCGTCGGCGCAGTCCTACCACGTTGAGCCCGCGCACCTCGGCGCGGTTGCCTTCGACGAGGGTAAAAGGGGGCATATCGTGGGTAATGTACGACGCTCCGCCCACCATCACGCCGCTGCCGATGCGACACCCTTGCGCGACCGTGCTCAGCCCGCCCACAATCACCCGCTCTTCTAATACAACGTCCGCTTCGAGTACCACGGCATTGGTGAGGATGGTGTGTTCGCCGATGTGAATTCCACCTGAAATGCGCCCATAGGCCATGATGAAGCAGTGTGGCGCGATGTCTATCTCTGCGGCTTCATCCTCAACCCCGATGGCGCAAAACTCCCGAATTTGCGTTGCTTCACCGATGCTAATCTTTGCGTTTGGATTGCCGATGCGCGTATGCGAAAAGATGCGCACTCCGGCCTTACATGTAAGCAATCCCTCAAGAATAACGTGCGCTTCGATCACGCATCCGGATTCAAGAACGACCCCCTCACCGATAGAAGCAAACGGCCCGATGCGCACATCCGGCGCGATGCGGGCTTTGGGGTGGATAAGGGCGGTGGGGTGGATGGGCAACGACATAATCTTCCGTAGTGTTTTGATGGCGCAACGATAGCGCAACTTTGATGGAAAATTACTTTGATATCGATGAACGCGCTGAGGTGCTCGTCGGGCCTGATCGCAATCGTTAATGATAAAAAATATTGTATTTGATCTTTTTTCAGAAATTATCTACAATGGGCGCATCAAAACAAGGAGTGTCGTATGTGGCGCATCGTAGCGATCGGGTTGCTTTTGGGTACTTTGTGGGCGCAGGGTTTGGAGGAGTATGTCATTAGCGGCAAGCCGCCGTTGGAGGCCAAAGAGGTAGAGGCCTTCGCACAGACGATGAAGGTAGCCAGAGCCAAAACCCAAGCCGCGATGGCGGTTTTGGACAGCGGCGCCGCGACGCCTGAAGGGAGCGCATCGGCCGAGCAGAGTCTGCAGGCGCTGCGCGTGGCTTTTTCGCAGGGTGCCAAGGCGTTGGGCGCCGAAAAAGAGGCGTGTGCACAGACGGGGATGGATTTTGAGCGCTTCAAGGAGATCAGGGCGCGTCTGATTCAGGTGCGGATGTATGAGCAACTCGAACACAACCGCGCGGTTCAAAAAGAGGCCAAAACCGCCAATACCATGCAAGAAGAGGCCAAAGCCAAGCTTGAAGCGCAGCTTGCCGCACTCGAAGAGAAGGTACGCCAAAGCGAGGCGAAGCTGGAGCAGACCAAGACGCGCGAAGCGGAGCAAAAAGTGAAGCTTGAAGCAAAGATCACCAAAGAGCAGGCCAAGATTGCTAAGCTCGAAGAGGAGATCCAAGCCGCCAAAACCGACAAGATCAAGGAAAGCAAACAAAAGCAGCTAGAGCGTGCCAACGCCCAGATTGCCAAGCTCACGGCGGATCGAGATAAGCCCTCCACTGCCGTTCCTGCAGCCGAGCAGCGCATCGCTTCGGAGCGCAAAAAAGCGGCCCAGTTCAAAGAGCAGATGCCGCTCGTACTTGCAGAGATGCAAAAGAGCTTCGATGAGATCGGTGATTATCAGCAAAAGAGCGCACAGACGATGGACGATTTGGCCGATACGCCGATGATGCAGCAGGCCAAAGTCGATCAGGGTGCCTTCGTAGGTTATGAGGATCTGCAGCCTTTTGCGTTGGTGCCTTAGCGGTTTACTTCAAAAGCGGTTCGATCTCTTTGGCGAGGCTTTCAGGAGAGGTGGCCGATGCGAAGCGCGCGATCACCTTCCCGTCGCGGTCGATGAGGAACTTCGTAAAGTTCCATTTGATCGATTCCGTGCCCAAAATGCCGCTCTGCTCTTTTTTGAGATACTGATAGAGCGGATGGGTGTTTGGACCGTTGACGTCGATTTTGGCAAACATCGGAAAGCTCACACCGAAATTCACACGGCAAAATTGAACAATCTCCTCCTCGCTTCCCGGCTCTTGGGATCCGAATTGATTGCACGGAAAACCAAGAACCACAAAACCGCGTGCCTTGTATCGCTGATAGAGTGCCTCAAGGGCATCATACTGAGGGGTAAAGCCGCATTGGCTGGCGACATTGACGATCAGCATTACCTGCCCTTTGTACGCTTCGAGCGTCGTCTCTTCATGAGTGATGGTGGTAACGGGGATGGTGTAGAGTGACATTTCGGCCTCCTTGGCGCTGGATGATAGCAAGCAAAGTAAAATCAGGGTCAAGATACGTTGCATCATGCTTCAGTTGCCATCTCGAGCGTGATAATGGAGTCTGCGATGGTGGCGAGTGCGCCGCGCTCACTGCTGCGCAGATAGTGGATGAAGGCATCGATTTCGCGCAGCAGCGGTTCATCTTTTTTGATGTGGCAGCCACGCACCACGTAGGAGTTGTTGACGTGATAGCCGGAAAATTCGTTCAGGTCTTGGGTGATCAGATCGGCTTCGTAGTAGGCCTCTTTGCAGGCCACTTCGATACGGCGCTTCTTAAACGGCGTGAGCCAGTTGGTGGTGATGTCGGCGATGATGGAATCTTGCAGCTCGAAGCTGAGCACCGCGTTGTCTTCGTGGTGGTTGTGGATTTTACGGCTTTTGAAGATCGATTTGTGGAGGATCTCCTTACATGTAATGAATCGAATCAGATCGATATCGTGTACCGAGAGGTCGGTAAGTACGCCCACATCGGCGATGCGCGGCGGGAAGGGGCCTACGCGGGTGATGGCTACAGAATAGATCTCTTTGCCCTCTAGCTCCTTTTTGAGCCCCGCGACGACGGGATTAAAGCGTTCGACGTGGCCCACGCAGCTCTTAAGGCCGCTTTGTGTGACGGCGTGCGCGATGGCTTTGGCGTCGTCGATGCTCGAAGCGGCGGGTTTTTCAATGAAAATGTGCACCCCGTGCGCGATGCAAGTCAGCGCTACCTCTTTGTGCAAAAAGGTCGGTACGGCGATCACCGCCGCATCGGGCTTGGCCGTGCGCAGCATTGTCTCCACGTCGGTGAAGAAGGGTTCATCATACGCACCGTTTGAAACCACGTCGCACAATGCGCAGATGGTGACGTCACGGCGCTCTTTGTAGAGGCGGTAGTGGTTGCGGCCCATAGAGCCTAGACCGATGATGGCGATTTTAAGCATGGAGCGCCTTGAGCGCGGCGATGATCTGCTCTTGATCTTCATGCGAGAGAAAGGGGCTCATGGGCAGCGACATGATCTCTTCGCTGATCTTTTCGCTGATGGGGAAGTCGCCCGCTTTGTAGCCCAGCGGCGCGAAGGCCTCTTGCAGGTGTAGCGCCATGGGGTAGTGTACGGCGGTCGGAATGCCTCTGGCGCTCAGCGCCGCAGCGACGTTGTCGCGGTCTTGGACGCGGATGGAGTACTGCGCATAGACGCTGTCGCGGTCGGCTTTGACGTAGGGGGTGGTGACGTTGTTACATGTAAAGAGGCCGTCATCATAACGCGCGGCGATTTTTTGGCGTAGGGCGAGTTCGTCGTCGAAGTGTTTGAGTTTGACATTCAGTACCGCCGCCTGAATTGCGTCGAGTCGGCCGTTGATCCCGATGTAGCGGTGTTTGTAGCGGGCGTTTTGGCCGTGGTTGAGCAGCATCCGCATCTTCTGCGCCAGCGCGTCGTCGTTTGTGAAGATCGCACCGCCGTCACCATAGCAGCCCAGCGGTTTGGAGGGGAAAAAGGAGGTGCAGCCGATGGTCGAGAGGTTGCACGATTTTTTGCCTTTGTAGCTTGCGCCGAAACTCTGGCAGGCGTCTTCGATGACGCTGAGGCCGTGTTTGGCGGCGATGGCGTTGATGGCGTCCATATCGGCGCATTGGCCATAGAGTGAGACGGGGATGATTGCTTTGGTGCGCTCGGTTATGGCCGCTTCGATTTTATGCGAATCGATGTTGTAGCTCTTCTCCTCGATATCGACAAAGACGCTTTTGGCCCCCAAAAAGGCGATCACTTCGGCGGTGGCGATAAAGGTAAAAGGGGTGGTAATTACCTCATCTCCGGGCTTGATCTCCAGTGCCATCAGTGCGAGCAGCAGCGCGTCTGTGCCGCTAGAGCAGGCGATGGCGTGCGCCGCGTCGGTGTATTCGGCAAGGCTTTTTTCAAGCTGGGCGATCTTTGGCCCTCCGATAAACTGTGCGCTCTCGCACACCTCCAAAATCTCACGATCGATCTCCTCTTTGTAGGCGCGGTACTGCGCTTGAAGGTCGATAAAATTGATTGCCATTAGTGCTCCTTGTTTAAGATGATGTGCGCCATACGTGCCGAAGCGCCGTTTTGAAGATAGCCGCGCAGCGCTTGTGTGTCGCGGTAAAAGGCCTCGCGGTCGCATTCTCGGTAGGCTTGCATTAGCTTGTGCGTGCTTACGTCGTCTTGCAGCAGCTCACGGTGCAGCGCGCGGCCCTGCATCTGATCGAACATGATGTTGCCCAGCCCCACGTAGCGCAGCTTCACCAGAGTTTTGGCGATCAGATAGTCGAGCTTTTTGGCGCGGTAGGCCAGCACAAACGGGGTGCCGATGAGCGCCGCTTCAAGCGTGGCGGTGCCGCTGCAGATAAAGGCGAAATCGCTCTCATACAGGGCGTCGTGCGCGTCGTGGGTGACGCTAAAGCCCGAAATGTCGCCGTAGAGCTCTTTGATCTGAGCCTGCGAAAAGGTACGCGGAATGACGAGCAGCGCCTTCTCTTGAAGCTGGGGGCGCAGCGCCTGAAAGTAGGGCATGAGTCGGGTGATTTCACCGCGTCTGGAGCCGGGCATAAAGGTGACGATACCCTTACATGTAACCCCCTCTTTGCGCTTTTGGATCTGATCGAGCAGGGGGTGACCGACATACTCGATGGGGGCGTTTTTGCCGTAATAAGCGGGTTCAAAGGGCAAGATGGAGCAGAGCCGATCGATGGTGCGCTCCAGCACGGGAATGCGTTTTTTCTTCCACGCCCACGCCTGAGGCAGGATGTAGTAGATGATGGGCTTATGCGGATAGCGTTTTTTAAGGGCCTTGGCCAGCGGCAGGTTGAAGCCTGAGGAGTCAATAAGCAGGACTTTATCGCACCCCTCAGCCAGATCGAGCATCTGATCTTTGAGCCGGAAAAAGAAGGGGAGTTTTTTGGCGGCGTCCACAAAGCCCATGATCGAGAGTGCGCTCAGATCGACGATGCTCTCTCCAAGCCTGCGGTCAAAAATGCCGCATAGCTCTACATCGTCTCCGAGATGCTCTTTGATGGAGGAGAGATGGAGGTTTGCGGAGTGCTCAAGGGCGCTAACGAGTAGTTTCATGATCCGCCGTCTCCCCAGGTTTGAAATTTCGGACTCACCCCGTCGCCCGCTTCGTCTACAAATTCGTGCAGATAGGTGGAGAGCGCGTCGATCTGCGCATCGCTAAGCGGCTGGGCGAAGGGAATCATGATCTGCGCGATCTGGGTAGGGGTGTCGCCGCTGCGGTAGCGTTCGAGTCGGTGTGCCAAAAAGCCCTTGGCACGGTTGGCAAGAGAGGGATAGTTGTTCATCCCCTCCGCCTTGAGCCCGTGACAGCCGTTGCACCCTTTTTCAAAATAGAGTGCGCGGCCCTGCTCGTACAGCGTCGCGTCGCCCTGAAGGCAAAGCGCCAGAAAAAGCGGTGCTATTAATCGCAAACTAACCCTCGATCCACTAAAATTAGCGCCATTATACCAAAGGCTTATCATGATCATTTCCAATGCAACCGTGTGTGATGTGAACGGCGTTCGAAGGTGCGATCTGCGCATCGAAGAGGGGCTGATTTGCGAGATTGCGCCGCAGATTGAAGGGGCGGATCGGCTGGAGTTAGAAGGAGCCTATCTCCTCCCTTCGCTTGTCGATACCAACGTTCGTCCGCGCGATGCGCAGATCAGCGGCGTAAGCCTGCAGCGTCTTGCGCTCGAAGCACTGCGCGGCGGGGTGGGCACGGCGGTACTGCTGGGCGATACCAACCCTTCCATCGACAATGAGATTGTGCTGGAGTTTGTCCAAAATCAGCACCATCAGGAGGAGGGAGCGACGCTTGAGGCGAGCGTGGCATCGATCAACACCCAAGGCGGCATGAGCAATATCGCCATTTTGCTCAAAAAAGGGGCGGTGGCGCTGTATGTGCGCTCTTCAGCCAAAAACAATCTCTTTTGCCGCATCGCCGAGTATGCCAAGATGTGCGACGTGACCCTCTTTGTCCGCGCCGAAGATGAATCGCTTGCCCAAGACGGCGTGATGAATGAGGGCGAAGTGGCCGGAAGTTTGGGGCTGGTGGGGATCTCGCCGCTAAGCGAAATCTTACATGTAAGCCGTTTTATCGAGCTGGCGCGTCATTATGACATCCGCATCGTGTTTAAATCGATTGCCCAGCCAAGGTCGCTGGAGCTGATCGGCATGGCCAAAAATGAGGGCATCCGCGTACAGGCAGAGGTGGGTTTGCACCATCTGATGCGTAGCGACCGCGCCTGTATCGGCTTTAACACCGCCGCCAAGATCGATCCGCCGCTGCTGTGCGATACCAAAATGCACGCCCTGCGCGACGCACTAATAAGCGGAAAGATCGATATGCTCACCCTCTTGCAGCACGCCCAATCTCCCGTGAACAAAGACCACGCTTTTGCCGAAGCGGCGTACGGTAGCGACTCCATTTCGGATGCGCTGAGCCTCTATTACACCTTTTTGATCGCGAGCGACATGATTGATTGGCCGACGCTGCTGAGTCTTACATGTAAGGCCACCGCCGCCTCCATCGGCCGCGAAGCCGGAGTGATCCGCGAGGGGATGCGCTGCGATATGGTGGCATTTGATCCGACTTTGCGACGTAGTGTGGAGAATACGGGTTCGCTCTATCACGGCGAAACGCTGCACGGCGCGGTACGGATGGCTTTTGTGGGTGATCGGATCGTCACTTTTTCGTAAAACTTTTGTGGGTTCAATGACGTAAAGTCATCAAAAAATATCCGAACATCGTATAATATTAGAGATGCTTTTGGAGGCTTGAATGAAAACAGAAGAGATATACACCTTGCTAGGCGTTCCTCCGGCAACACTCTTTGACTGGAATAAACCCGGGCATAAAAAAGAGCCGCTCGCCAAATTGCTCAAAGCGATCTCTTTGCAGGAAGCAAAAACGCTGATCGAAAAAGAGCGTATCAAGCAGCCTAAGCCTATGATGCTTCTCTCCACCGTCAACGGCTCCATCGGCGACCCCTCAAAGCACTTCACACTGACAAAACTCAAAACTCTTTTTTACAAGAAAGAGCCACTAAATGCGTATGAAAAATATGCCCTCAAGGTCATCAAACAAGAGGCGATGCCCTCAGAGATAGAAGCGTTTGTGAACTATTACAAAATTGCTCCAAAGCGCGTTGAACGGCTATTGAGTGCTTGATGTCTCATCTTGAACTTCTGCAACAGCGATATCGACGATATCATTGCTAAAAAAATTATCTACCGTCGGAATGATAATCTGACAAGAGATATCATCGATATCGCTGTTGCGATTACCCACGGCGATAATACGATCAAACGCCTTTTTAATAGCGGTGCACTGACGCAACGGGATATCTATGAACTTTTTGAGGCATTAAGAGGGCTTGATCGAGCGCTTTTTCTAGAAGAGCTTGAGATTGTCAATCCGTTTGAAACGTACCGTTATATTGCACTGGAAGCACCTGAGATCATCAAAGAGGTCTGCTCCAATTTGATCACTCATTGACGGCACTTGATCAATGCAAGGCGGTCGTGACCTTTTCGTAAGCTCTTTGTAGTGTTGACGCGCTAGCATGCGCGCATTACATGTAAGGAGCATTGATGCGTTTCACCTCTGTTATTTTGGCCGCCGCACTTTTTGGCGGTTGCGCCCACCACGCCCCCACTGCCGCCTCAAACGAGTCCAAAACCTATAAAAATATCATCTTTATGGTGCCTGACGGTATGGGTTTGGCCGACGTTACGGCGGCGCGTAACCACCTCTACGGCACCGGCGGCGGTCGGCTTGCTTTTGAATCGCTGCCCTACGTCGGCTATCAGCAGACCTATTCGCGTGACAGCTTCATCACCGATTCGGCGGCGGCGGGTTCGGCGTGGGCGAGCGGTGAGAAGTTTGACAACAAGGCGCTCTCGTGTCACGATCAAGCCCCCAAAGACGGCAAGTGTGACGAAACGCGCAAACATCCGCAGACCATCTTGGAAGTCGCCAAAGCACAGGGCAAACGCACCGCGCTGGTGGTCACCTCCGACATCACCCATGCGACCCCTGCGGCGTTTAGCAGCCATGTCAGCCACCGCAAATGCGCGAGTGAGATCTTTGCATGGCAGCTGCGCATCGGCGTAGACGTGATGCTTGGCGGTGGCACCGACGTCAATAAAGAGCCTTGCTTACTGCCAAGCACGACCGACAACAACGCATCTTTGGCCAAAGCCGAGGCGATGGGCTACGAGATCATCCGCACCAAAACTGCGCTGGAAGCCGCGCAGAGCCAAAAGCTGATCGGTCTTTTTCGTGATGGCGGCTTGACCCCACAGGTGCACAAAACAGAGCCTTCCACAGAGCCGACCCTTGCGGCGATGGTGCATAAGGCGCTGCGGCTTGTTGAAGGTGAGGCGGGCTTTTTTATGCTGATCGAAGGCTCACAAATCGACTGGGCCAACCACAAAAACGACTTCGCCTACCAAGTCGGCGAGATGATCGACTTTGACAGCGCCTACAAAGAGGTAGCGGCGTGGATCAAAGATCGTGACGATACGCTGGTGGTGATCGTCGCCGACCATGAAACAGGCGGCTTTGCGATCAACGGCCCCAAAAAAGCCTACGCCGACGCCTCTAACATGGAACCGGCATGGACAACGCTCAAACACACCGCCGTCGATACGATCATCTGGAGCAACGATGCACGTTTTGGCGGCGCGAAAGAGAACAGCGATTTGTATGCTCTGATGCGTGAGGCGATGGGGCAGTAACCTTTTGCATTGTGATTGGATAGGTGTAAACGTACATAAACGTTGACAACGTTTCTCATGTCCAACACCCACCTATTAATAGACCTCTTTTCGATGTCCGATACGAATAATCATAATAAGCACTTTTTCGTCTTCGATACGAAATATGACCCGATAATCACGAACACGCAGACGGAATTTTCCTGCGTATTCTCCTTTGAGTGCTTTGATATTGTTTTTGAGTTGTGAGGGGTCGGTTGCAAGTAAAATAATTTTTTCTTTGAGCTGTTTTTGGATGGCAAAATCCAAATTGGAGAGCTCTTTTTTTGCAGAGGGCAAAAATTCTATTGGGTACATTGCCTACAATCCAAGCTCTTTCCATACCTCTTCTGCCGGAACCGCCTTCACTGCTCCCGACTCCAGTTCACGCAAGCGCTTATCCGCAAGCTTTTCATCGAGCATGTCAAAATAGAGCATCAAGGCATTTTCAATAAGATGACTTTTCTTTTCATTGAGCTCTTCGGCGATGGCATTAAGCTCTTTGACTACTTCATTGTCCAAGGTAATACTCATTTTGGTCACATTAACATACTTGCTCATTTTGCACCCCTATTTGTATGGACAATTATAGACACAATCAAGAGTGATGTCAACCATGCAGAGAAAAGCTTACATGTAAGGTGTACGTGATGTTGAGTAGACAGAGATGGGGTGTTTCCAAGCCAAAGCTTGGAGGGAGGGTTAGTAGCTCATCGACCCCGCATTAAGCAGTCCGATAGCGACCGAAAGCAGGGCCATCAGGGTGCCGACGCTGATGTCACCTTTGACGATGGAGGCTTCAAAAGAGAGCTTGCCTTTGAGTCTGGTGACGCCAAAGGCGAAGAGCAGCTGGATCACCATCGCCACGATGGCCCAGATGAGAAAGTCGAAGTACGACACGGAGTGTACCAGTGCGCTGTGCAGCACGATACACAGACCCACGATGGCGCCGCCAAAGCCCAGTGCGGCGGCGGTGTTGTGCTCTTCAAAGATCAGCTTGTAGTCATCATAGGGGGTGACGAGTGCGTAGAGCACCAAAAAGAGCGCCACGATAGCTACGGTGCTCAGAAAGAAGAGACCAAACGAGAGAAAGTACTCAAACAACATGCGAGCTCCTTGATTTTGATGGCGGAATAGTAGCCAAAAAATCGGAGCTTAGAGATAGTGTTTTACCATCTGCCGCCAGTAGCGTGAGCGGTGGGCCTCTTCGTCCCAGATGTAGAGGTGGTGGCGGATGTTTTGGCGGCTCATGGCTTGGCTGAGTTCGAGGTTATTTTGCAGCAGCACGTCGTCGCGGCCTATGGCGATGATGATCTCCAGCTCGCGGATACGGCTAAGCCGCTCAGATGCTTTGAGTGATGGGATGTAGGCGTTTGGGGTGTTCTCTTGGATCAGCGTGTCGCGGTAGCCGTCGAAGAGATCGCGGTAGCTGCCTACACCCAGCCCCAGATCATAGCGACCGCTGAGTGCGACCGCTTTGTGAAAGTGTTGCGGATGGCGAAAGGCGATATTGAGCGCATGAAAAGCACCCAGCGAGCAGCCGTGCGCGATCACGAAGGGGTTTGGGTTGTAGTGGAGGCTAAAAGGGAGCACCTCGTTAAGAATGTAGTGCTCATACAGCAGGTGGCGCTTGGCGCGGTCTTGGGGGACGCACCAGTCGCAATAAAAGCTCTCCGCATCGACGCTGTCCACACAAAAGAGCTGGATGTAGCCCGCTGCGATTTTGCTTTTGAGCGCCTCGACCAAGCCCCAGTTCTCATAATCGAAAAAGCGCCCCGCCTTGGTGGGAAAAACGATCACGCGCGCGCCTGCATGTCCAAAAACCAGCAGCTCCATTTCGCGCCGCAGCGCACTGGAGTACCATAGATGATAGTGTCGTGCGATGCTCACGCGAAGATCTCGTCGCGGTGTAGCCAAAAGAGCTCATGCCAGAGCGCATAACCCTCAGCGCTCAAATGCAGTCCATCAGCAGCGTAGAGCGTAGCATCGGGCATCCCGTCAGGAGTGAACATGCGGCGGTGGACGTTGAGATAGTAGCAGTGCGGCAGCTCCGATAACCGCTCTTGCACATAGCGATTGACCAGTCGGATGCGGTGCAGCAGGTGGTGGCGTGCCGGGGAAGGCTTGATGGAGACAAAGGTGAGCGGCACGCCGCTGAGGTATTTGGCCCGTTTGGCCAGCAGCGCTTCAAAGGTCGCCATGATTTCGGTGTGGTATTTACCGTCGCCGATGTCGTTGTCTCCGGCGTAGAAGATGAGGCTGGAAGGTTCGCAAGGAACGACGATGCGCTCAAAAAAGTAGACCGCCGCTTCAAGCGTGGAGCCGCCAAAGGCGATGTTTTCGATGCGGTAGGGGGCAAAGCGTTCGCGCAGATCGCTCCAGAGCCGAAACGACGAACTGCCGTAGAAGAGGTTGGCGCCCTTTGCGATCTCGCCGCTGCGGATGCGCTGCTCGAGCGCGGATATTTCGGCTTCGTACCAGTACATGTAACTCCTTTTGGAACCCATATTCTAGCGTGTAAATATTGCATTCATATTGCACTTGCAAAGCGATTAAAAAGGGGTACAATTCGCCATTTATCTTCCCCTTGAGAGCAGCCCCATATGCCCAGTCTTACGATCAACAAACACGCCCTCAAACCCTTTACGCTCAAAGCCAAACCGATCATCGAAGAGTACCTTCATAAGCTCGATGTGGACCTCAGTGACTACACCTTCGCGGCCAACTACATCTGGCTGGCCAATGCCAGCGGTTTTTATGCCATTATCGAAAAGAGCTTCTGTCTCTTTGTGATGACGGGCGGGGAGCTCACGATGCTGCTGCCGCCGCTGGGCAAGAAAAAAAACCTCACCGATGCGATGAAGAAGTGCTTTGAGATTATGAATACCAACAACAGCTCGCGCTTCTATGCCCGCATCGACTACGTTCAGGCGGGGATGATCGAGGAGTTTTTGCAAAACGCCAACGAAGCCGAGAGCATGTTTGAGATGCTCGAGCACTATGTAGTCGAGAAGAAACTCGTCGATTACGTCTATGAGGCCGATGCGCTGATTGAACTGCGCGGCAACAGCTACCACACCAAACGCACCGAGATCAACAAATTCACCAAATCCTACCCCAACCACCGCATCGAGCTGCTTGAGAGTGTGCGTCACAGCGAAGAGATCATCAAGCTCTTCAACAAGTGGGTGAGCGACCGCGTGAAGTACATGCCTAAAGAGGAGGCGGAGTACTTTTTGGAAGGAATCCACATGGAGCGCCACGCGATCAAGCGGATGCTCAAGCATTACGATGCACTGGGGCTGATCGGACTGGTGATCTACATCGATGAGGAGCTCAAGGGCTTTACCGTCGGCGAGCGCATCAACTTTGATACGGCGACCGTTGTTATCGAAAAGACCGACTTTGAGGTTATGGGGTGTGCGCAGTTTATCTTTCGGGAGTTCTCCAAGGTGCTCAAAGAGCACTATGGGGTGATCTACATCAACGTCGGCGACGACATGGGTTTTGAAAATCTTAAAAAGATGAAGATGAGCTACCGTCCTTTCAAGCTCGTGCCGAAATATACGATTTATCAAAAGTGACACAATATTGCGTTGTGCTCATTTTACTGAGATTCCAGCATTATTCGGTAAAATAAGTTATGTTTGAGGTTCTAAACTATTAAAGCAAGGAAATGCATTACTTTATATTCGGGAAGAAGAAAGCCATGTTGTGGGCTATGATCTCAGTAGTCTTATCGTCCAAAATTATTAATACCAGATATATGTAATTCACCAAAGGAAAAATATGTTAAGACTAGCAACTGTTGATGATGCAAAAGCTATTTATGAAATAGAAAAAACTATGTTTGATGATAATATCTATCACAAACTTAGCCTAAAAAATATAGAGGTTTTATTAAAGAAAAAATCTGTATACTTATATGTTTATTGTAATGAAATAAATACTCCTATTGGTTATTCTTTAGGGGTAGTTATTAATAAAAAATCCATTTGGTTTAATTCACTCGCTGTATTAAAAGAGTTTCAAACAACAAATGCAGCTAAATTATTATTTGATCAAATTGAATCTACATGCTATCATTTTAACTTAAATTCAGTGATATTAGAGATTAGAAAAGATAACAAAGCACTATTGAGAAGGTATAAAAATTTGGGATATGTCATCTGGAAAGAGATAGAGCGATATTATCCTGATCAATGTGGGGCTTACAGGATGATTAAGTGCTTAAAATAGACCGTGAAAAATTAATTTTATTAATAAATTCATCTTTTATAAGTAATTTAGAACAATTAACAGAATTTAATGATGACGTTTTAATAACAGCTATTTGTGAGCTGACCAATATAGATAGTTTAATAAATCATCAAAGCCTGTTCAATCAAAAACAATTCGAAATAAAATTAAAAAACATATTTTCAGAAATAATATCCGATGTATCACTATCAGCTCAAATCTCGAATCATTTGTGTCAACTATTTTTATGCAAATTATTTGAAAAGAATATTATTCAAACAAAAATAGAAGAACCTTCCTACAAAATATCAATAGATGATATTTTTTCAACAATAATCCCGAATAATATTAAAATTGATTTTCAACATGATATTCCCTATTTAGCTGGTTATTCAAAAGATGGACAGACTATATATATAGACAAAATTGTACATTTACCAAAAGATCATATCGATATTCACGCTTTAATATTGCATGAATATACAGAAAAGCATTTATTTCAGTTTTTTAATATTAGAGATAATATATATTTTAAAGCTCATCAAATTGCACTTAGAGTCGAAAAACTATTTGTTATTTCTAAAAAAAATGAAGAATATTGGCAAACATATCAATATGTAACTATGAAAAATTTTATTGAGTTAGCAGCTAATAAAACTAGTTTTCATTTGCCACAGCATTTTGATATTACCCCATACAAAGATTGTGGCTACGAAGATTTTTATTTTTTGAAAAATGATAGTTTACTTATCACTTTAACATTGCCAGTATTTATTAAAAATTTTGAAGAAAACTACAACAAAGATAGAGTTGATGAAATAAAGGAGTACTTTGGATTTTTAAACAATGACTATAAGATTTGTACTGGTAGCTTCTTTGGATTTAATGATTTCATATCAAAAAGTAAAACTAATCAGTTCGGTTATTTAAGTACTGACAGTTATTATATAAAAGAAATTAATGGTTTACTATTTTCTATAAAAGAGACATTTATATATTATGGATATGGTATAGGTTTTGTAGAAATAGCATTGAACTCATTAGAAAATATAGAATCTTCACAAATTTAACTATCACGATTTAATGAAGTCTTAATAGATTTGAAAGAAAATGTATCAAATAGCAAGACATTTGATTTACTGCATGATTTAGACAAACTTTTTAAAAAAAATCAAACATATTTAACTACTTCTTTTGCTATTAGTTATTTCTTTTTATCATCTGGTAAAACTAGTTTAGAACAATCTTATCAAATTTCAACAGAGCTTTGTGGAGAAAATCAATCTTCAAAAACTTTAGATGAGTTTAAAAAAAGTGGCGTTGAAAGTATTTATATAAATCATGGTTTTACTGGCAGCGTCTATTTTTTGAGTGACTATCGACTTGAATCTAATTACATAAATAAATTAAAAGCTACTAATCATTTTTTGTATTTAGTTTCTAATGTTGTTACTGAGTTAAATTTTTTGACGCAAAACATTATCAAACAGTCCGTCGTTCTTTCCTGTTCTGATAGCTATAGTGAAGTAGAATATCATCTAAATAAGCTTAAAAATGTAAGAGAAAAAATTGACAGCTTTATTTTTGATAGCTACTCTCAAAATGTTAATGAATATGCAATTGATGCTTCGATATATGATAAAGCGTTCGAAACATGGGAGTTTGATAAATATTTGAATATTCTAAAAGAGCAAAATAAAAAAATAGAAAATCTTATTATAGAATTTGATGCGAAATTAAAGCATTTATCTGATAAAAAATTAAATGTATTTGTAAAACTTTTAACTGGTTTTTCTGCAACGTCTGTTTTTGTTGATATTTTTTCACACATAGATATAAAATTAGGTTTTTATTTTTTGGTAATTCCTTTAGTTTTACTTGTTTTAGGATTTATAATATAGCTTGTTTTAGCCTTCTTTTTGTTGTCAGTAGTGAAAATGGTGCATTGCTCGGATACGCCTTGATCTTGGTGCGCGGTCGTAAGAACGCTAAACTCTTTTCGCTTGGGGTTGATGTGTGTGCGTGGTCAAGGGGTATCCTCGGTGCTGCTTGAGCGGCTCTTTAGCGAAGCGTGCGCTCTTGGAATGCGCCGGATCGTGTTGGAGGTACGCACCGACAACAGTGGGGCGATTGGCTTGTATGAGAAGCACGGTTTTGCGACACTGAGACGTTTAGGGCACTTTTACCGCGACGGTTGTGACGCATTGCTGATGTAGCGCCCATGTCCCGGCACCGCTCTTTAGAGCGGCGTTTGATCGGTCGTAGAGTATACTACAATCATATTATTTGCGGAGTACCTTGATGGGTAGGGGTGTCTGGATACTTGTGTTCATGTTCCATGTCGGCGTGCTGGTTGCGGCAGAAGTGGCATCGGGTACGGTTGGTTACGGACGTCTTCAAACGGCGCTTGACGGTAACTCAAAACGCTGTTTTGCCGCGCCGGGTGCCGGGTCGAAATACCGCTTGGGCAATGAGTGCGAAAGCTGGGTCGAGCTGGGCGTATTTCATGTGATCACTTTTGATGAAGGGGCGCAACTGCGGATGCAGGTGCGCCCTCTTTTTTATGCCCCCAACGACGAGCCGATCGACTTTTTTGAGTGGGGTGAAGGCTTTGTCGAGCTATCGGGTCTTGCGGAGATTGATGCAAGCTTTTGGATCGGTCGGCGTTTTTACCGCCGCTACGATCTGCATATGAGTGATTTTTGGTATCTCAACACCAGCGGCGACGGTTTGGGTATCGGTGATGTACGACTCGGTGCATGGAGCGCTTTTTATGCTTTGACTTTTGATCGACTATCGATGGCGCGCTCCGATGAGAAAGCGCTGTTGCTGAGTCATGATCTAAGGCTGCTGAGCCATACGGATGAGCGGGATATTGAGCTTTTTGCCCACTACATGAGCACGGAGAAGAAACGTTTTGATGAGACGTCGGTGATCGACGCGCAGCAAGGATGGGCGCTTGGCGTGCGTTATCTGGGACGTTTGGGTGCGCAGACGGAGCAGATGAGCGCCTTGTATTATGGAGAGGGCTTGTGTAGGGATGCGGGTGCTTATGCCCCTTTTATGCAAAAGCAGTTCGAGCGAGAAGCGTTGGTGCAGACCCTCATCGACAACCCTGATGCGATCAAAGAGGCGCGTACCTGGAGGATGCTGCACCATCTGGAGTGGCAAAATGAGCAGTATGGGGTTTTGGGCACTCTGGTTTTGGAGCGGCGCAGCAAAGGGCGCATCACGACGCAGAGCAGCGACTGGCTCTCGCTGGGTGCGCGGCCTTATTGGTTTGTGCAGGATCAACTGCGTCTGCTTGGAGAGGTCGGTTATGATTGGGTAAACCATGATCAACGCTATGGCCTGCTCAAATCGACGATCGCTGTCGAGCTTGCCCCGCAAAAGGGGATCTGGGATCGCCCTGTTTTGCGTCTCTTTTATACCTATGCGTCGTGGTCTGAGGATGCACGCGGCATGGTGGCGCCGGAGTCGTATGCTTCGCGTACCCAAGGCGATCAGGCAGGCGTGCAGCTTGAATATTGGTGGTAAAAGGAGTGGTAATGATGTGGTGGCGTAGCCTTGCGGTTTGGTTGTTTTTGGGCATGGGTCTGCTCTGCGGTGCAGAAGTGCCGGCGCCTAAGCGTTTGGCCTATCTGGTCTCCGATCTGCGCATCCCTTTTTGGAGCATTATGGCGCGGGGGATTGAGGCACAATCCATGCACCAAGGGTATAGCGTGCAGGTCTACAGTGCCCAAAACAGCAGCAAACAGGAGCTGGAAAACGCCGCTGCGGCGATCCGCGAGAAGGTGGACGGTATCATCGTCTCTCCGACCAACTCCTCGGCATGTGTGACCATCCTCAAAATGGCCCAACAAGCGGGGATTCCGGTCGTGATCTCCGATATCGGCACCGATGGTGGAACTTACCTCTCCTATATCGCCTCAAACAACCGTGACGGTGCCTATGCGATCGGGCAGATTTTGGCACGCAGTATGATTGAGCGGGGATGGCAGGAGGGGCGCGTGGGGATCATTGCCATCCCTCAAAAGCGTGCCAACGGTCAGGCCAGAACGGCAGGGTTTATGGAGGCTTTGCGTCTGTATGGGATCAAGGGGGCGGACATCAGGCAGCAGGTCGATTTTTCCTACCGCGAAACCTATGACTTTGCCCGTGAGCTGATTGCCAAACACCCCGATCTGTGGGCTTTGTGGCTGCAGGGATCGGATCGTTACAGAGGGGCGCTTGACGCTATTGCGGACGCAGGCAAGCAGGGGCAAATCTTGCTGGTATGCTTTGATGCGGAGCCGGAGTTTACAGAGCTGATCGAGAGGGGCACTTTGTTGGCCGCCGCGATGCAACAGCCCTATTTGATGGGCGAAGAGGCGGTATTGACTTTTGTGCGCCACTGGCGCGGCGAATCGGTGATCAAAGAGCAGAGTCTGAGCGTGCTGGCGGTCTCCACCGATACGGTCGCTGCGCAAATGGGTACCATCAGACGCAATGTTTTGGGGCTTGAATCCCCATCAGATAAAGCGGCACGATGACCCTTTTGAAGCGCCGCCTCTCGCTCTACACTATCCTTGCCGCGGTTATTGTCGTGTCGGTGGCGCTGGTGATGTTTGTACAGGCGAGCTACAGCTACGTCACCACTAAAGCGCAGACACTTGCCAGGATGCAAGAGGCCACGCAAGCGAGCATCCACTCGCTTCGGCAGAATATGGCAGGACTGATGGAAGCGTACGCGGTCAATGAATATGATCTTTTGATCCGTACTGAAATGGAGCGTCAGGGACACTTTGCGATCGTCGTGGAAGATTTCAACATGGGACTCATCGTTGGCGAGCCTGCTTATATCAGCGGTCAAATCCGCCATGGCGATGGCAATATCACTGCGTTTGATCCTGCCGATGCAGCGCATCAAAAGGCGCTCTCGCTCTGTCTCTGGGTGACGCGCGACGATATCTTCTCCCGTGACGGTACGCGCATGGGTTCGATCATCATCTACAACACTGATGAGGCGATGCGTCGTGAGCTAACGCAGATCGTCCTTAGCAAGCTTTATGAAGCACTGGCTCTGGCCTTTGCGTTGACGCTGCTGATTGTGCTGATGCTGCGCGGCGTGGTGCTTAGGCCGCTGCTGGGCATGGTGTCGGTGATCCGCCGCCGCGATGCCGACGGTATCCCTCTGCGCAAAGTGCCTGAACACCTCTCGGCGGAGATCTCAGAGCTTAGCATATCGATGAATGCCATGATCGATGCGATTCGTGCATCGCGCGAGGCAATCTATGCGCGAAAGCAGGAGTTGCAACAAAGTAACGAGCGCTACGAAGCGCTGAACCGCGAACTTGATAGTGAGCGAAAGCGTTTTATGCTGGCCATTGAAGGGAGCCAAAACGGTTTGTGGGATTGGGATATTGCCAAGCAGACGATCTTCTTTTCGGCGCGCTGGAAAGAGATGCTCGGCTACGCTGAAGAGGAGATCGGTGATCAGATGCGGGAGTGGTCGGATCGGGTGCACCCTTTGGATCTCAAGCGCACGATGAAGATGCTCTACGCCCATCTGCGCCGTGAAACGCCGATTTTTGAGGCGCGCTATCGTCTTAAATGCAAAAACGGAGCCTATATTTGGGTGCTGGACCGTGCCAAGGCACTCTTTGACGATGAGGGCAATCCGATACGGATGCTGGGCTTTCAAAGCGACATTACCGATCAGGTGCGCCATCAAGAGGCGCTGGATCGAAGCGCCAAACATGACAGCCTTACGGGGCTGCCCAACCGCTTCTTGTTCAGTGAGCTGATTCAAAACGCCATGCACCGCTGTGTGCGTCGTGGCAAACTTTTGGGCTTGCTTTATATTGACCTAGACGGCTTTAAAGAGGTTAATGACACCTACGGGCATGAAGCGGGCGACGTGATGCTCATTACCATCGCTAAAAGACTCGCTGCCTTGGTACGCCATGAGGATGTGGTGGCGCGGCTCGGAGGCGACGAGTTTGTGATTGCGGTAGCCGATCTGAACCGCCACAACGAGGTGAGGATGCTGCTGGATCGGCTGCTGCACGATTTGGCGCAACCGATTCTCTATGAGGGAAAGCATCACTTACATGTATCGGCCAGTATCGGCGTCACCTTCTACCCGCAAAGCCGAGAGCTGGGACCCGAAGCGCTGCTGCGCCAGGCCGATCAGGCGATGTATACGGCCAAAACATCGGGCAAAAATCGCTACACCTTCTTCAATGTGGATGAGGATAGTTCGATCAAGGAGCATCAGCTCTTTTGCGCGACGTTTGCACAGGCGATCACGCAGGGCGAAATGGTGCTCTTTTATCAGCCCAAAGTTGAGCTCTCTACCGGTCACGTGTTGGGGTTTGAAGCGCTGTTGCGCTGGCAAGATCCCCAAATCGGGCTGCGCTTCCCCGATAGCTTTTTACCTCGTCTGCAACATGAGAAATCGTTGATGCTTTCACTGGGGCGATGGGTGTTCGAAAACGCTTTCGCCGCGCTTGAACGCTGGCGCGTGCAGGGGTATCGCTTCGGGCTGAACATTAATGTCAGCGCCCATGAGTTTATGGAGCCTCAGACCTTTGAGCTGCTCTCCTCGCTTGCCGCGCGCTATCCGCAGCTTGAGCCATCGATGATCGAGTTGGAGATACTTGAGAGCAGCGCGCTTGAAGAGACACTTCAGGCCAGGAGGATGATCGAATCGTGCCGACAGATGGGTTTTAGGGTGGCGCTGGATGATTTTGGTACCGGCTATTCGACGCTCAGTTATCTCAAAGATCTACCGGTCGATACCATCAAGATTGACCGCAGTTTTGTGATGGATATGTTGCACGACAGTGCGAGCTTTTCCATTCTGGAGGCGGCTCTGGCTCTGGCGCAGGCGTTTCGCCGCGAAGTCGTTGCAGAAGGTGTGGAGAGTATCGAACACGGGATACTGCTACAGCAGTTGGGTTGCACTATGGCTCAGGGCTATGCGATTGCCAAACCGATGCGTGAAGAGGAGGTGGCTTCGTGGGTAGCGGGTTATGTCGGCTTTGAAGCGTGGCGTGATGTCGAACCGCTCGAATTTAGAGACAAAGGCGCTTTGTATGCCCTGATCGAGCATCGTCAATGGCTCAAACGACTAAGGGATCATCTTGAAGATCCAAAAGCGCACAGCGCTCCGCCCGACATCGATGTGCTGGAGTGCCGCTTTGGTCAATGGCTTGCGCATGAGCTGCCGCTAAAACATTACGACCGTAAGGGGCTTGAGTCGATCGATGCGCATCACCGCGCCTTGCACGCTCAGGCGGTGTCGGTGTTGACTTCAATGGAGGAGACGACAGTGCGTGAGGGGATGGACGCGATAGAGCAGTTGCATACGACACTTTGCGGTGAGATGCGTACGTTAATGCGATCAGCCGATCTTCACCGCGCTTAAAAAGAGGTAGTGTTTGCCGTGCAGCATCACCCGAAATCGGTGCTGTTGTAGGTACTTTTTGCAAAACATAACGTCGCCATAGAGCAGCGATTGCTCCGCAAAATTGTAGTTGGGCGCTTTGGCCCCGTAGATCATCTCCCCATCGATCCAGCGACAATTGGGAAAGCCCAGAATCAGCGCACCTTTACATGTAAGGTAGTTTTGTACCAGATGCATCACAAAGCTTTTAAAGGGGATCGAGGGGCTTTGAAGCGTGCCGATGGAGAGGATCAGATCAAACGGCTCCAGATGCAGATCGTCGATGGCGTTGATATCGCTTACATGTAAGGCCACATTCGATCCAAAACGCGACCGCGCCGCATCAATGGCCGAAGCGCTGTGATCAATTCCTACAAACTCCTTACATGTAAAAGCCTCATCGCCGATTTCGCGCCGAATCACCTCAAACTCATCGCCACGGTTGATCCCCAGATCGAGGATGCGCTCTCGCTGCGTGATGCCCGTCAGACGCAATGCACGCAGATAGGCATCCAAAAAAGCGGGCTCTTCGTTTTTGTGAATCAGGGCGTACGGCGACGCCGACCCGTATTTCTCCTGCGTCGATTCGGTGGGTGCGATGTGAAAGCTCTCCGCGCGGCGTAGCCGCTCAAAGGTGATGCGTACGCGACAGCGATCAAGCTTGATCGGGGTGCGCATCACGCAGTGCGCGGCTTCGGCCAGATCGCAAAGGCTACGGTAACTGCGGTATCGGTAGCGTACCCCCTCACAATCGACGGGGGTGCCACCATAGAGCCGCGCATGGTCGGGATCAAGCACGCTAAATGCCATCTGTTCACCCTCTTGCTGTTCTATCCAAGCCAGAATTTCTTGCATGGTGTGGTCGGTAAAGTGCATGATCTTCGGCCTTGATTCAGGTATGCTGAAATGTCATTCCATTATAATCTTTCTATTTTATCAAAAAGATTAGATTCAATGAAAACACTTCAGGGGTACTTCAAAGTACAGACCGTCTCTATTTCACTCTTGCTTTTTATCTGTTTTTACCTCTTTACCAACTACATCTATCACAACATCAGTCAGCGCGAAAGTGAGCACATCTCCGAGGCGATTTCACAGCAGGTCTTTGCTTCGATGTATCAGGTGATGCGCAAGGGGTGGTCGCGCGAAGAGCTGCGCGACTTTCTCTCTTCGGTGGAGGAGAGTTTCGCGGATGCCTCTTACAAGGTGGACATTCATCGAAGTCCGGTCGTAGAGGCGCAGTTTGGCTCCATCGAGCAGACGCCGCTCACAGCGCTGCAGCGCACTGTTTTGGTGTCGGGCATAAAGCAGCGCTACAGCGAAGGCGAGATCACCCATCTCATCACCCCCATCATGGCCAAAAACGAGTGTCTGCAGTGCCATCATGCCGCCAAAGAGGGGGATGTGATGGGGATCATCTCGACCGAGTACGATCAGAGCCGCGTGCGTAGCGATGCGCAGCAGCAATTTTGGTTGCTTACTTTGCTGCTGCTGCCGCTGGTGGTAGTGCTCTCAATCGTGATGGCGGGGCGGGCATTTGGGCGTGTGCAGCGCTCCATCGACGCTTTTCGAGAGAAGATCCGCAGCGTCAACAGCGTCAAAGAGTTTAAGCGCATCAACGTCAAGACCCTCCGTCCCAGCGGCTTTTCGGAGATCGATGCGATCGTTGCGGAGTTTGACCAGCTGGCGCTACAACTGCGCGATGTGGCGGTCGATAAGGAGATATTGGAGTTCGAGGTGAAGCTGCTCGATAAGTTCATCATCACCTCCGAAGTGGTACGCGACTGGAAAGAGCACATCAAAACTCTGCTGCACGACATCAACAGCGTTATGTCGGTGTACGCACTCATCACCATCTTCGAGACCAAGGACGGAAGCTGCGATATCGAGATCTTCTGGTCGGGTAAACCCGACGAGGCGTCGCGCCTCTACATGGAAGAGGTGGCCTTTAAGATGCTTCAAGAACATCCGATGATGCAGATGAACAGCCGTACCGTCGTGCACAACGTCAGCAACGAAGACCACTGTATCACCGGACTTAAGCGCGACGATATTGACCACGAATCTAAATCCTTGCTGCTCGATGCCCCCAAGATCGGAGGGATCGTAGGTCTTGGGATGCAGACCAAGCTCTCGCGCGACAGCATCTTCACCATCGTCATCGATTCGGTGCTCACTACGCTCATCAACCTCGTCGGCTCCATCAAGGCAATCAATAAGTACACCGATACGCTGGAGTACTACGCGACGCGTGATCCGCTTACGGGGCTTTTTAATCAGCGGGTCTTTAGGGATCTGCTCGATTATGAGACCAAGCGCGCCTTTCGCCATGAGCACCCTTTTGGCCTGCTGGTGCTCGATTGTGACAACTTTAAACCGGTGAACGACACCTACGGTCACGCCTTTGGGGATCTTTTTTTGCGCGAGTTTGCCGATCTGCTCGAGCGCTCTAAGCGTGATGAGGACATTCTGGCCCGTTACGGCGGTGACGAGTTTGTCATGATCATCCCCGAGAGCGATCAGAGTCAGGTCTATGCAATCGCCAAAAAACTGCAAGAGAGCATCAATGCTTTTATGGTAAGCGCGCCTAATGGGCTGGATGTTTATGTGAGCGTCTCAATCGGCATCGCGCTCTTTCCCAAGCATGCCCAAAAGCCCAAAGAGCTCTTTAACGTTGCCGATGCAATGATGTATCGAGGCAAAGAGGAGGGCAAAAATGCCGTGCGTATGCCCGATGAAGAGGACATTGAAGCGATCAGCGCGGCCAACAACGATAAGGCGCTGTTGGTGCTCGATGCGATCAAATCCGAGCGGATTATCCCGTTTTTCCAGCCGATCATGTCACTTGAAAACGACGGCATCGAGATTCATGAGCTGCTGATGCGTATCGACCTCGACAACACGACCATCTCTGCGGGCAGTTTTATCGAGAAGGCGGAGTCGATGGGGGTGATGCATCAGATGGACTACATCGTCATTGAAAAGGCGTTTGCCCATATCCGAACCACGGGATACAAAGGGACGCTCTTCATCAACCTCTCACCCAAAGCGCTCATCGTTAATGAGTTTATCGGCAAGATCAACGAGCTGGTACTCCGATACGGGATCGACAAGTCGCACATCGTTTTTGAGATTACCGAGCGCGAGACGGTAAAGAGCTTTGCCCTTTTAGAGAAGTTCGTCTACAACCTCAAGCTCGAAGGCTACCGCTTCGCCATTGACGATTTCGGTTCGGGCTTTTCGTCGTTTCACTACATCAAAAAATTTCCGATTGACTTTATCAAAATCGACGGAGAGTTCATCGTCAATATGTCCAATGACGCTAAGGATTTGGCCTTTGTCAAGAGCATCGTCGCCCTCTCCAAAGAGCTTGGGGTGAAGACGGTGGCCGAATTTGTGGAGAGCGAAGAGGTGCTGCGCGATCTGCGCTTGATCGGTATCGATTATGTGCAGGGCTATCATGTCGGCAAACCTGCGGCAGCATTTCATGCGTAAAAGCTTACATGTAACGGTTTGGTTACTCCTGTTGCTTGGCCCTTTATGGGGTAAAGAGCCGATCCGCTTTGGGGTATTTGCCTATTTGGGGGTTGAGCAGACCCAAATGCGCTACGCCCCTTTGGTCGAGTATCTCAATATGAAATTGGATGGACGCGTGGTGCTGGAGGTGCTCACCCAGAAGGAGATCGATGAGAAGATCAAAAACGGTACCATCGACGTGGTTACCACCAACCCTACTCACTTTTTGGTGATACGCCAGCAGTACGCGCTCAGCGGCGCTTTGGCGACGCTGCAGAATATGACGGCAGAGGGGCGTCCGCTTGGGCAGCTTGGCGGTGTTATCGTGGTGGCGCGCAACAGCAGCGTGCAGACGCTTGCCGATATTGCAGCTCATCGCGTCGTGACGCCAAGCACCAAGCATATGGGCGGGTATCGCGCACAGCTCTTTACCTTGTATAAAGCCGGCATCACCCTCAAACCCACACAAATTACAGAGACCAAAAGCAGCCATCAAGAGGCGATCAAAGCGATGATGCGCGGCGATGCGGAGGTGGCTTTCGTGCGCGACGGTGTCATTGAACAGATGATCGCTCGAGGTGAGCTGGAGACGACCTCCATACGCATCGTGAATGAACGCACTGATCTGTCGCACCCGTACCGTGTCTCTACGGATCTCTATCCTGAATGGCCCGTCTTTACCCTGGCGCATCTGAGTGTTGCCGACGCCAAGGCGTTTGCGGGGGCGCTCTTTTCCTTTTCGCCGGATATCGACTGTGCAAAACGCTCAGGGATTTACGGTTACACGCTTCCGGCGGACTATCTGAGCGTCGAGGCTTTGGCGCGCGCTTTGCGGCTTCCGCCGTTTGAGCGCGTTGGTGCTATCACCTTCGAGGACATATGGGGTTCATTTCGGGCATTGCTGCTCTTTGCTGCGGGCATGGCGCTGCTGGGGATTCTTTTTTACTTGCGTGAAAAGCGCGGCAAACAGATGCTCGTGTCTTTACTTGAAAGTATGGGCGAGGGGGTCTACAGCGTCGATGCCAAAGGGCGTTGCCGCACGATCAACCGCCGTGCTTTGGAGCTTTTGGGCTTTCGTGAGCAAGAGGTGCTGCACCAAAACCAGCATCGGCTCTTTCATTACTCCGCAACGGAATCTTCAGACGCCGCCGAGTCGCACTGCCCCGTTTTTTTGACCCTTCGTGATCGAGAACGACGGGTGTGCGAAGTACAGTTCATGCGTCAAAACGGTACGGTTTTTCCCGTAGCCATGACGGTGACCCCCATTGAGGATGGCGGCGGAGCAATTGTCCTCTTTCGTGATATCAGCGCCGAGAAAGAGGCGGCTGCGGCGCTTCAGGCACAGATGGAGCGTGCGGAGGCGGCGTCAAGGGCCAAATCGGCCTTTTTGGCCAATATGAGTCATGAGATTCGTACGCCGATGAATGCGATTATCGGTTTTTCGGCGCTGCTGCTACGTGAAACGCTCGATGCACGCGTGACCTCGATGATTGCGAAGATCCACCGCTCTGCAGGCTCCTTGCTGGGCATCATCAACGATATTTTGGACTATTCGCGGATCGAAGCGCACCGTTTAGAGTTGGAGCAGCGCTCTTTTGAGACGGCGACGATGCTGGAGCATCTGCATACCCTTTTTGACCATGCGGCGCAGGAGAAAGGGATCGATCTGCTCTGGGAGATCGATGAGGCGCTGCCCGCTGTTTTGATCGGGGATGCGATGCGTTTGGGTCAGGTGCTGACCAATCTGCTGGGCAACGCGATCAAGTTTACCGAGCGCAAAGCGGTGTGGCTGTGCATCGAGGCGCACAGACAAGGGCAACGGGCACATCTACGTTTTGAAGTGCGGGATCAGGGGATCGGGATGAGCGAGGAGCAGGTACAAAAGCTTTTTGAACCCTTTTCACAGGCCGATACCTCGATTACGCGACGCTTTGGCGGCAGCGGTTTGGGACTGGCCATCAGCCAAAGGCTGCTGGAGGCGATGGGTTCACGTCTGGTGGTAGCGAGCCGTTTGGGTGAGGGGAGCAGTTTTTCGTTTGATCTTGAACTTGGCGTCGCAGAGGCGAACGAGGTAGCGACAGAACGCTTTAACCCTTCGGCCTTAGAGCGGCTGCACGGCAAACGCATCTTGCTCGTGGAGGACAATCTGATCAATCAAGAGGTGGCGCGCAGCATTCTTGAAGAGATCGGCCTGGAGGTGATCAGCGCCGAAAACGGTGCGCTTGCCCTAGAGCGTTTCACGCAAGAAAGCGGGCGGTTGGATCTGATTTTGATGGATTTACAGATGCCGGTGATAAGCGGCTATGAAGCGGCTCAAGCGATTAGAGCGATGGACGCTTCCGTCCCCATCATCGCGCTGACCGCCGCCGCGCTCATCGAAGACCGCGCCAAAGTACTGGATGCGGGAATGAACGATCATCTTGCCAAACCGATAGAGCCTGAGGCGCTTTACCGTGTTTTACTGCGTTACATGTAAGTGCTGCGCTTTTTAAAGCCCGTATTGACGCGCAGCTTTAGCCCTAAATGGTAGGTGTAGGTAATCAGCTTTTTGAGATAATAGGCCAGTGTGCCTTTGACATGGATACGCCCGAAAAGCTCGCCGACGGCGTAGTGACCGCCCAGGGCGACGAAAACTCCCTGCATAGCAGCATCGAAGGGCTTGGGTGCTTCGCCGCGCTCCAGTGCGATGATGGCATCCGCCGCATACTCTGCGCTGCGCTCCGCGCTTTGCGCCGTCGGAGGCAGCAGTGAGCCGTCGCTGCTGCGTAGCTGCGCGCAATCTCCGATGGCAAAAAGCCGCTCCTCTAGCCGCAGCGTAGCGTCTACTTCAAACTGTCCGATACGGTTGAGCGGCAGTTCGGGTTCTATGGCGATGGGGCTTGCTTTGATGCCGCCGGTGAAGATCATAAAACGAAAATCGAGGCTTCTGCCGTCTTTGAAATAGAGCCGATGCGGTTCCACGCGCTCGATAAAAGCGCCCGTCATGATGATAATGCCCAGATCGTGCAGCCTTCGCGTGGTCTGTGTGATGATGTAGGGGTGCATCCCCGGCAAGATGGTGTCGCTCGCATCGATAAGGTGGATTTTGATCTGCGCGGTGGCACTGGCGATGCTACGGGCATGTTTTTTGATGACGTCGGCCATCTCTGCCGCGATCTCTACGCCGCTCAGCCCCGCACCGCCGATGGCGACATGTACCGCCTCGCCTTCGCTGCTTTCGACCTTTTCATACAGCAACTGCTCAAACGCACTGCGAAATCCAAAGGCGCGTTGTAGTTTTTTAACCCCGAAACTGTGCTCGCGCAGTCCGGGGATGAAGCTAAAAAAGTTGGTCTCCGCACCGATGGCAAGGATCAGGTAGTCATACGATAGTTCGGTGTCGCCGAGGCTGATGCGCCGCTGCGCGGTATCGATGCCGCGTACTTCATCGCGTATAAAGACGACGCGCTGTTTGAACCCTTCGCACCAATAAGGCAGGTCGATGGCCACGTCGTGCAGATCGAAGCGTCCGGCGATGTAGCCGTAGGCTTCGGTTTGGAGGTAGTGGTAGGGGTTTTTGTCGATGAGGGTGATGCGCAGCGAGCTTTGCGCGGCGAGGTGCTCCACGGCGCGCAGTCCTCCGTATCCCGCACCGATGACGATAACGTGTTTCATGGTGAATGACTTTTCAGAAAAAAATTGCGCGATTATGGCAAAGCAAGCTTACATGTAACGTTAAAAAGTGGAGACGGTACGGTTTCTACCGCTGTTTTTGGCTTCATAAAGCGCTTTGTCGGCGCGTTCGACGATGCTAAAGAGCGGATCGTCGCAGTGGGAGGCGGAGACGCCGAAGCTCGCGGTGATCGTTTCGCCTTCGACGATCTGATGCTGCTCGATCATCAGGCGGAGTTTTTCGGCAATGGAGGTGGCCTGATCGAGCGTGGTGGCAGGTAGAATGATCATGAACTCTTCGCCGCCCCAGCGCCCAGCAACGTCGCTGTTGCGTGTATGCTCGGTAATGATCTTTGCCATATGCTGCAGTACCTTGTCACCGCAGGGGTGGCCGTGGGTGTCGTTGATGCGTTTGAAATGGTCGATGTCGAAGAGGATGAGCGAAAATTGCCCTTGGCGTTGGGCGCAGAGGTGCTGCTGTGCCTGCATTACGGCATCAAGACGCGTGCGGTTGTTGAGTCCGGTCAGTTTATCGGTGATGCTGACCTTCTCAAGATGGCGGTTTTGGGATTCAAGCATGGTTTGGTTGGCTTTGATGATTTCGTTTTGCGTCTCGAGCTGGCGGGTTCGCTCTTCGATGGTTGCGGCCATTTCATTGAGGGTGTCGGTGAGGGTTTGAAGCTCGGCACTGCTGGCCTGTGTGTTGATGCGTGCACCGTAATCGCCCTGTTTGAGGCGTTTGGCGGTCTCTAGCATCGAAGAGAGGGGTCGGGTGATGCTGCGCGCAAAGAGCAGGAGCGCGAGCGTACTGAGCAAGACGATCAGCAGTCCGCTGTAAAGCAGTGGGGCAAATCCCTTGCGGATGTTCGCTTCGATCAGGGAGGCGGGGACAAAAGCGCTGATGCGCCAGCCGAGTGCTTCATTGGCGCCGAAGTGGGAGATGGTGTCGGTCGTGGCGATGACGGTATCGCCGTATCGATCGGTGAGCAGACGCGTCTCTTCAAAGATGGTTTGCGCGGTCTCAAAGTGCTCGTTTTCGATAACGATACTGCCTGATGTGGCGTTGTTGTCATGCGAGAAGAGCAGGCGGTTATGAGCGTCGCTGAGATAGACATGTTTGTCACCCAAAATATCCTCTTCGAAATTGGCCAATAGCAGCTCAATGTTTAGAAAGTTCATCTCCATCGCAAAGAGGCTATTGGAGCCTTGCAACGTTTGCACTATGAAGAGTGTAGGAGACATAGGATCGCGCAGCGTCTGCAGCACCAGCGGTTCGTCTTGGGGTGTGGCGGCGTATGCGCGGATCGCTTCGCTAAAAGGGTCAAGCACGATTTTAATAGAGTCTGGGTGCTTTCGGGTTGAGTATGTGACGCAGCCATCAGGCGTGATGAGCGATACGCTACCAAGATCGGCTCTGGCTTCAAGTAGGGTGTCGAAGTAGTGCAAAAGCGCGTCGTGATCACCGCGCATGAGCCACTCTGAGGCGATCTGAGCGCCAATTCTGGCATCGGAGATGCGGTGGGCGATGGCCTGATTGATTAGCAATGTATTGAGCGAGGTTTTGTGCTGCAGTTCTTTGGCATAAGTGATGGTAAACGATGAATTGGCTTTTTGGAAAGCGATGTATTGATAAACCAGCAGAGGCAATGCGGAGAGGGCAAAACCAGCTAAGAAAAGCTTGAATTTAAGCGAGAGCAAATCAATCCTGAAGCAGAGTGTTTTAATAATTTATTATAGCGCCGCTAAGCTATACTTTCCTTTACGGAGGATTATATGAAGCGAATTTTCGCCCTTTTGACGGGTATTGTAGCAGTGTCGCTGCAGGCGGACTGGACGGAGCGCGTGACCATCAACGGTTATGTCAGCGTCGAGTACGAGCAGCGGGTTAACGGGGATCAACACCCTAGAGTAGATGAACACGGATCATTCGATTCGGATATGTTTGATCTGGTGTTCAATGTGCAGCCTACCGATCGCTTGCGTATCGCTGCCGATCTGACGTGGGAGCACGGGTCGCAAAGCGAACTGGGCAAGGGGAACGTGGGTATGGAGTACGCTTTTGCGGAATATACCCTCAGTGATGCGTTCAAGATTCGCGCAGGTAAGATGTTTACCCCTTTTGGCATCTACAACGAGATCCACACCGCCAAGCCTTCAACTATCATCTTTAAAGAGCCCAATCCCACCAACAAAATCTACTTTATCTCCAGCGATAAATATGAGCAGACCTTGCTCTATCCGCGTTGGGGCAGCGGCGTAGCGGTGCTGGGGAACGTCAATGTCGCTTCGATCCCGATGGATTACATCGTGCAGGTGACCAACGGCGATCTGATCTATGGGGCGGAGGGTAACGAGTATGATAAGGACGATAACGACCGCAAGGCGGTCACGGCGCGCGTACGGGTCGATCTGAGCGACGATCTGCAGATCGGAGCGTCGTATTATCGTGACGAAATGGTGCGCTACGAGCGCTTCGGCGTCGAGAAGACGACCTACACGCAAGCGGGCGAAAAACTTACCTATGTGACGCGCGAATATCTGCCGGTAGGAAAGATGAAGATCGATTCGCAGGGTCTTTTTGCGATCTGGCACCTCAGTGAAGATGCCCGTCTGGAGCTCGAAGGGGTACGCGGCACGCTGGATGTGGAGGATGTGGACTCCTTCGTGCGGATGGGATACAGTGCGGTAGCCAGCTACTACGTGTTGCCGCGCGTCAACCTCTACCTGCTCTATGCGTGGGCCGACCCAAATGATGGCAAGGAGCGCGACACGGTCATCAACTACGCTCCGGGCGTCAATATCGAGATCGATGACAATATGTTTCTCAAGGCGGACTATTTCAATGTCCTCTCGGAGCGGGACAATGCCCTTTACAAAGGGGCGGATTACGGTGAGTTTCGTATCGGGCTCGCCATCGGGTTTTAGGAGCGGATGATGAAAACAAATCTAATGGCATCTCTGCTGGCCCTGACGCTAACGTGTGCGGCGGTGAGCGCCGATGATCAAGCATTGCTGATTGCCAATGCCGCTGTGCCCGAGCGTATCGACAAAGAGCATCTTGAAGCCATTTTGCTTGGCAAAGTGACGCTTTGGGAAAACGGTAAGCGCATCTTGATTGCCTACAGTATGGACGACCCACAAAAGGTGGATGCTTTTTTGACCGAATACGCGGGCCAAGGTGAGCGGCGTTATAAAAAATACTGGGTTAAAAAGGTTTTTGCCGGTTACGGCGTTGCGCCCAAGCTCTTTAATGATGATGCCAAGGCGCTAGAGTATGTGCTTAAAACCGAAGGGGTGATGGCGCTTGTAAGTATGGACGTCGAAGCGGTCCCCAAAGAGCTTACAATCCTCAGCGTCGAAGCCCACAACCGCTTCTAATGCGGGCGATCTTTTAAAGATCGCCTCTCCAAGCCTCTCCTCTTAACTGCGTTACATGTATCAAATATATTAAACAGAATATAATTATTTCGATATGAAATTTCATTGCTATTTTTTAATATCTTCTGCATTACAATCCGCATTAATGTTTAAAAAAGGATGTTGAGATGCGTAGAATGTGGATGTTTTGGGCGTTGCTTTTTGGTCTATCCGTCGCAATGGCGGATGAAGTACTTCAAAAACAAGAGAGTGCGACGAGGCTGATGGAGCTTTTCGGATTTGAGCGGATGTATGAGCAACAGTTGCGCAGCGTCGTGGAGATGCAGCAAAATGTGATCGAATCGACGATGCAGGAGTTCTCGGCGGAGCAGCGCGACAAGATCGCCCAAGAGACTCAGGCGAGTATCGATACGGTGCTGCGCCAATTTCCGTGGCAGCGGATGCAGACCATGTTTGTGGAGATCTATGCGGAGGTTTTTACCCTTGAGGAGCTTGACGCTTTAGGCACGTTTTACCGCTCTGAAGCGGGGCAGAAGTTTATTCAAAAACAGCCTCAACTGATGGAGGCGGTCATGACAAAGATGACGGGGGTGATGCAAGAGTTGATTCCTGAGCTGGAAAAAGCGCTTGAGCCCTATACCAAAGAGCCGCAGGCGGAGCTCTCAGCAGAGCTGAAAACGGCCATAGAAGCGGCGCAAGAGGGCGATGCCAAAGCGCAGTATGCGTTGGCGCGGATGTATGACGATGGCGATGAAACAGAGGAAAATAACGCCGAAGCGGTCAAGTGGTACACCAAGGCGGCAGAGCAGGGATACGCTGATGCGCAAAACAATCTAGGTGTGATGTATGACAACGCAGAGGGGGTTGAGGAGAGTGACGAGCGTGCCGTCTATTGGTACACCAAAGCCGCAGAGCAGGGGGATTCCGATGCGCAGTGCAACCTTGCTTTGATGTATGACGACGGTACCGGAGTAGAGATGGATGATAAAAAAGCGCTCCTCTGGTACACCAAAGCCGCCGAGCAGGGCGATATGCAGGCGCAGCACAACTTGGGTGTGATGCATGAGGATGGCGAAGGGGTGTCAAAAGATGAGGCCACGGCGCTGAAGTGGTATCTAAAAGCGGCTGTTCAGGGCTATGGCGATGCGCAGTTCAATGCGGCCATGTTGTATGAAGAGGGGCGCGGTACGTCCAAAAATGACACTTTGGCGGTCTATTGGTATGCCAAAAGTGCGGCTCAGGGAGTCGAGGATGCGCAGGAGCGTTTAGATCAAGCGCTGGAGCGACTCGTTGTTACGCAATAAAACCTTTGTAGATTTTCAAAACCCTAATTCATAATCGGAGATAGTAATGTCAAAAAAAATAATTGCCGCTGTTGCGGCGTCTGCCTTGTCTATGGTTTCGGCTTTTGCCGCGGAGATGACGTGTCCTTTGATTTCAAAGCAAGAGCTTGCCAAAGCTATGGGAACCGATACGGTAATGCTGGCTCAGGCGCACGCGGCGGGAACGTGCACATGGTTTGTAGACGAAGTGAATAACCTGACGGTGCATACGATTAAGCGCCCCAATACCAAAGAGGCGGCGGAACTCTATGATGCTTATATCACGCAGGCATTTGCCGGATATACCGATGGCGTGAGTCATCCCAAAGTCGGGGATAAAGCGTTTCTTGGAGCGAGTGTTCCGGATGCGCCGATGAAGGGTGTGGGGATGATGATCTTAAAAGCAGATACGGTATTGAGCGTGACGTATTACATAAGCAGTTCAGATGCTTCCAAAGAGGCGCTTGAGGGCATTAAAAACGTTGGCTCAGTCGCATTCTCGCATCTTTCCAAAGCCGATCAAGCCTTTGGCGCGTGTCGATGGACGCCTACAGCCGAGATCGACAAACTGTTGGGCAAAAAAGGGGTGACCATCCACCGTTTGGGTGATGATCAGTGTATTGTCTATGTGCAGCCCGGTGACGGTACGCTTATGGTGATGGGTGATGATATGGTGAGTGAAAGTACTCTGGGCAACATGCTTGAAGATACGAAAAACAGGTGTAAAACACAGACGGTTCCCTATCTAGGCGCAAGCGCTTTTGCCTACTACGAGTGCGAAGCACCCGCCAACCCCGTAATGGTCGTAGAGATGGTCGGTAACGGACGCCACATGAGCGTGACGTATCAGCCCAACAAGCGCGCGGCCACGCCTAAAGATCTTGAGGCTATGAAGCCGCTGCTGCAACATATTCATCAATCTCTGTAATCGTATTTAGGCGTTTGATTGCGCCTAAATCCATCTATTTCCGTCGCTCAATGTGGCGTAAAAAGTGAAAACTGCGGCACCTTTTTTATAACTTATTCCAATAATTATTTTTATATTTACTTAACACTTCTGTAACACTCTTTGATCTATCATCCCCCTTATGGCTGCTTTAATTGCAGAGATTATGGCAACCGTTTTTAAATGTCATAAGGAGGAATAGATGGATCACATAGGCTTGTTTCCCCTCTTTTATTTCCCTGATATCGGCTCGGCGTGGCTGATGGGAATAACGGGGACCATACACATTCTGGCATCGCACACTTCAGTCGGTGCTGCCATGCTTTTTGCATTTTTGGCGCATAAGGCATATCGGGAAGATCGTCCTGAGCTCTATGAATATATGAAAAAGTACGGCATGTTTTTGCTTATTTTTTCATACGTTATCGGCTCTATCACGGGGCCCGGTATCTGGTACACCGCGACGGCGGCGAGTCCAAGAGGGATCAGTGCGTTGATTCACAATTTCGTCTGGGTTTGGGCGACGGAGTGGGTCTTCTTTGTTTATGAAGTCATCGGCGTTTTTGCGCTGGTCTATTTCATCGGCAAGATTGACCGCAAAACGCATCTGAAACTGACCTACACGTTTGCGCTGGCTTCGGTCGGAACGCTGATGCTCATCATCGGTATCATCAGCTTTATGATGTGGCCGGGCACGGATGCCTTTTATGTGACCGGTTCGGCAAGCGACGCCTTTTTTGGTCTCAATACCTTCCCGCACATGTTTTTACGTATCGGATTTATGATCATGATGTCAGGGGTGATCGGTATGGTGATCTCCAGCGCTTTGCCGGATCGGGAGCTGCGCTTTGAATTGACGCGAAAAATGGGCCTGGTGAGTATGTTGGGCGGGTTTTTGACCCTCTTTTTCTTTATGTGGTACATCTCAACCCTTCCTGAAAGTGCGGAAGTTCTGCTCGATCTTTATCTGCCGGACATTATAGCGACGCGTATCGGATTGATGGTTGCGTTCTCCCTTTATTTTGCGGTAGCGGTCTTCGTGCCGCGTTTGATCAATCAGCCGCTGGCTTCGGTGATGGTTGCGGTCGTTCTTGTGGTCGGGCTTTGGCCCGGCGAAAAGCTGCGCGAGAGTCTGCGCAAGCCTTATGTGGCAGGGCGCTACATTTACAGCAATCAGATCATTTCGCGCGATGTTCCGGGCAAAGGGATCAAAAGCGAAGTGGAGCAATTGGCTCAAGTGGGATTTTTGGGCGCCAGTCCGTGGATTCCTGATCGTTTGCGCACCATTACGCCGGAAAATCGTCTGGAAGTGGGCCATTTGCTGACCAAACGTGCGTGTTCTAACTGCCACAGTCTCGAAAAAGGGGGCAAATTCCGTCCGTTGATGGACAAAGTTGCAGGCTGGGACGCAGCAACCATCAAAACATTTATGCAAACTTCTCTGGCAACGGGTGCTATCCCCTATATGCCTAAAATTGCGTTGCCTGAGGCAGAGTTTGACGCTATGGCGGCTTGGATCGCCACACAAAATCACTAAGGAGTTTTGTTATGGATGCTGCTACACTCAACTTGCTTCGCGATCCTGCGGGCGTACCTTTTTATCCCGTCGTCTTTCAGGCGCTGTATGTCTTAACCTTTGCCCTGCACGCCGCGTTTGTGCTGCTCTCACTGGGAAGCATGGGCTTGTCGCTTTTTGGGGCCACGCGCCAAGGGCGTGACCCTCACTGGAAGATTCTCACGCCTCATTTGATCCAGACCGGCAAACTTAGTGTGTCGATTTTGATTGTATTAGGCGTCGCTCCGCTGCTCTTTACGCAGGTTATTTACGATCCCAACTGGTATGTGACTAATGCGCTCTCGGGTGTTTGGGTTTTTGCCTTTATCTATCTGTTGATTTTGGGTTATTTGACCTATTATTGGTACTACTACGCCAATAAAAAGGGCTCATCTTCGAATGTTTTAGTCGGTACCGTCTCTTTTTTGTTGTTGGTGTTTGCCGGTGTTTTGATGCACAATTTTGCCGTCGAATCGATCCAGCCCGATCAATGGATGCAGTGGTACGCACCGCAAGGTGTTGTGGATACATCAGGAACAAACTTTCATATACAACCCATCCGGCTGGCTTTTTTGGTGAGCCTAGCCATACCCGTGGTGGGGATCTTTTTGCAAAACTACAGTCAGTTTTTGAGCACCAGAAACGATTTTAGTAAAGAGTATTTAGGGTTTGTTTCTAGCATGGGAACGAAGTTCGCGTCTATTGGTCTGATCATCAGTGCCGTACTTTATGCGTTTTGGACACTTGAAGCAGGGGTGCTTTTGCATCCGCTCTCTTTGGCTACGGTCGCGGGTGTGGTGGTCTTGCTGCTGCTGGCGATCAAAAATTCCAACAGCTATATCACAACCGGAGTGCTGGTGGTGGTGGCGCTGCTGATTTCGTCGGTGCGGGAATATATCAAGTATCAAATCATGATCGATGTTGGCTACAACATCTACGACTATCCCATGAACATCGACTGGCCTTCGGTCATTATGTTCCTTCTGACCTTTGTTTTTCTGGGTTTTACCGGAGTGGCGTTTATCACCACGATGGCGTGGAACGTCGGGAAAACACAAGGTGTATTTGACGCTCAGAATCATACGGCAACCCGTCGTCTTGCCAGTGTGACTTTGTGGATCTTGGTCGCTTGGTGTTTGTTCTATTTTGCTTGGGGGATGATGGTACTCTTTAAAAATGTACTGGGATAAGCGGCGGGGTTTGCCCCGCATCATGCGTTACATGTAAGCTTGTGTTAGCGTACCTAGCAGACGCGCCAGCTTGAAGAGACGAGCAGCGTCTCGCCTGCATAGACGCTCCCCTCAAACAGCTCACCTTTGGCGTAAGTGCCCACCCCTTTTGGGGTGCCGCTCATAATAATATCGCCGTCTTCAAGGCTCATAAAACTTCCGATTTCGCGCAGCATCACATGGGGTTTGTAGATCATCAGATCCACCGATGCCTCTTGACGCACCACGCCGTCGATGCGAAGAACGAAGCGCAAAGCCGAAATGTCGCCACTATATGGGACAAACTCCCCCAGCACCGCCGAGCCGTCAAATGCCTTGGCCCGCTCCCACGGCAAGCCCTTGGCCTTGAGGCCGTTTTGGATGTCGGCATGGGTCAGGTCAAGCCCAAACCCCACCGCCGCAATCGCACCGCCTTGGATCATAAAACAGATCTCCCCCTCAAAACGGGTATCGGGCGAAAACCGGCGCAGCGTGTCCGTGATGGCGGAGTTGGGCTTGTTAAACACCACCATGCTCTGGGGGATCTCATTGCCCAGCTCATGGATATGCTCAACATAGTTGCGCCCGATGCAGACGACCTTGGAGGGGGTGAAGGGGTGAGTGTTACATGTAAGGGTGGTCATCAGCGTGCCTTTGATAGGGTCTGTCCCGCCAGCGCCCCGCTGGCAAAACTCCACTGCAGATTATACCCGCCGCAAGGGCCGTCAAGGTCCATCACTTCGCCGCAAAAGTAGAGCCCGCGTAGCTTTTTGCTCTGCATGGTGGCGGGGTTGATTTCGCGCAGGCTCACCCCGCCTCGGGTGATCATGGCCTGCTCAAAGCCCTCATGCCCGTTTACATGTAAAGGAGTCCATGCGAGCAGTCCTATGAGCGCTTCGCGTAGTGCGCCGTTTTGTTTGCCGAAGCTGATGTTAGGCTCCGCGCCGCTGAGACCGCACATCACTTCGCTCAGGCTTTGCGGCAGCAGGGTGCGCAGCAGCTCTAGGGTGGAGAGGCGCGGGTTTTGGGCTTTGATGTGGGCTCTGATCTGCTCTTCGTTGCGCCCGCCGGTGAGGTTGAGCAGCAGCGGCACTTCACCGTGGGTTTCGAGCAGCGGGGTGATCTCGCGGGCCACGTCGAGCACCACGGGGCCGCGAATGCCCTTTTTGGTAAAGATGAGATCGCCTCTGGTCGTGATCTTTTTAGCCTTTGGCAGGTTGATGCGGATGGTGACGGTAGGAATGGTATCGGCGCGGCAGTGCGCGACCCACGACTCGCTTACATGTAAGGGCATCATGGCGGGGTAGAGGTGGCTTAGGCTATGCCCAACACTCTGCGCCAGCGCGTAGCCATCCCCTTCGGCGCCGAGTTGTGCGTAGCCAAGACCGCCTGTGGCGATGATGACCGATGGGGCTTCAAAATCGCCCGTAGTAGCGCGTACGCCGTGGATGCGATGCGCATCATGCAGCAAAGCCGTAACACGACTGCAGCGCATCAGGGTTACATGTAAGCGCTCCAGCTCTTGCTCCAGCGCCGCAACAACGGTGGTGGCCTTGTGATCAATCGGAAAAACACGGTAGCCATCAGGCGCATGGGTCGCCACGCCGATGGAGTCAAAGAAGCTTCTTAGTGCGTGATGATCAAACGCGCCAAGTGCGTCGCGCATAAAGCGAGCCTCTTTGCCGAAGCGTTCGATAAAGGCCTCTGGCGAGAGGGTGTTGGTGAGGTTGCAGCGACCGCCGCCCGTGGCTTTGAGCTTTGCGCCGATATGGGCGAGCTTTTCGATCAACAGTACCCGCTTGCCCGCGCGCGCTGCGGTGATGGCGGCGATGCAGCCCGCAGGCCCCGCGCCGACGACGATCAGATCAAAAGACAAGGAATGCCACCAAAGGGTAAGTTGAAGACCATATTGCGATAATTTTCGTCATCATGGTAGATAGATTGTTGGTACATTTTGGGAAAATCTAAAAGCTGCTCGAGCTTTCTATCCAGACCACTTTTGAGATGATGAGCTGCACCTTGTTTGTCTTTTGCAATGTAGAGAAGAATGGATTTTAAACTGTTGAGATAGTGGCGTCTGCGGATAATCCTCATTGGATTTGGCTCATGAATGCCTGCATCTCCTTTTCGTATTGTGTTTCATCAACACTTTCACTGTTTTCAGACAACTTGATGTGCTCTTTCACTTCCTCTACTGATGAGACTACAAAGGGAGGTTTTTCTTCAATCTTCTCTTTCATGACCGTTACTAAAGAACTGTTAAAAGCTGAGTGAATGAGCTTTTGAATTTGTGCATATACAGAATCATCTATTTTTAAAGTCATATAGTGCATCTGAACTCCTCTCTTTAATCATTTCGATTATTATAGCCTAGCAACTCAACTTTCGAAAGTTGAGTTCGTTGTACCAATCAATGATGCTTCAGCACGATTTAAACCCATGTTAATGTCACGCTCTGTAAGATTTGTTGATTTCTATTGGGAATATAAATCTCACCTTTCGCACCCTATTTCAAGATTAAAAGTTTCGATAAGAAACACATAAGTCTTTTCGGTATCTTCTGCTGTCCGATTCATCAGTACTTAGACTGATTGTGTGAATAATACCTGACTAAGAACATCATGAGACAAATGGGCAAAGCCTGAAAAACAGGGCTTTGAAAATTCTAAATTGGTGCGAAAGTTGGGGTATAAATTTTAAACTTTTTGGAAACAAGATGAATCAAAATGAAAACTTGGTAGGTGAAGTCTCTGGTGCTTTCTTGTATGGTATTATAGGTGCCTTTCACAAACTCAATGCACTCCCTGAATGTGGATTAAATCTTCCTCAAATTGATCCTATTCAATGGTATCCCTATTCACTTTTTATCGAGACGATTGAGGCAATAGAAAGTTCTCAACCTGCCGAGGAGCTGATGTTTCAAGCGGGAGTTTACTTCATCCGAGCATGGTATGACTACGGTCCTGGTAAAGAGATGATATTTTCAACGCTCGATTGGATTCATGCAAATCATGAAAGTGGAGGTTACAACAGTGTGGTGCGTGGCGGAACAAAAGAAGCAATTGGATGGTGCCATTTAAAATCTATCGACACAGAAAGTGGCATTGCAGTGTATGAAAACATCATGCCTCTTCACGGTAAATTTCTTAAGGGTGTATTTATGGCGGTTGTATTCTTTTTGACGACACGGAGTATGTAGATGCTACAGTTGATACTCAGCCTTATCCAGAAAATCCAAATTTTCATAATTCAACAGTCACCTTATATTTTAAAATCAAATCTACACAAAAAGCTTTAGAGCTTGAAGAAAAAATCAATAATCTACAATTAGGTGATACGCTTAAACTTAACGACGAAGAGATAGAGAGCCTTATCTGGCGCTACAAAGGGCTCAAAGTATCTAAAACAGTTTATGAAGAATATAACCATCAAATTAATTCTGTACTCGCCAAATCAATCGTCACCATTCAAGAACTCTCCATTACAGACGGGTTAACCAATATCTTTAATCGACGCCATTTTAATACTATATTTCCACAAGCTATCAATTTGGCAAAACGAAAA
>JAFGUB010000012.1 GCA_016938735.1 Campylobacterales bacterium
GAAATGATTAGTATTTTACATCATAGGCATTCATCAATGTTCACAAAGCTTAAGCTACTTCTTTTGATATTCGCCACATACCAAACGCTCTTTGCATACAACTGCGGCTATAACAGATTGCCAACAACGAGTCCGACCTCAACCTTACAAACATTAGCAAATTGCAGTTGGGTTGTAGACGGCACGGACTATATAGTTGATGTGTTGGTTTATTATAAGAACGATTTTTATAGCAATATGCGTGAAAAAGGCAAAGATAACCATATCAATGAGCTTGTTGCAGACATCGAAAAGACAGTTGCCAACAATCTATATTTCACGAACTGGAAGTATCAAGATCCAGGGCTTAAAAAACCAAGCGCTGGAAGAACAGTTTCTATTCGAGTTAATATCGAGCTTTACCAATACAATGAGCATACTGATCTGCATTACGGCATTATAGAGATAAACATCTCGCCAGATACATTGGGAATCTGGCACGACAAGGAAGGTATAAATGCCATGCGATATCTTTATAATAAAGAATATGCATATCGAAGACCGTTCGCAGGATATAAAGACAGCGACAAAATTCTGACGCAAAATATTGTGAATAGAATCAGTTATTTTATGAATGATAGCTTTCGCGATGAATATAAAAACGTAGCAAAATTGTTATCGGGGAACAAGAACATTCTCGTCTCGCTTAAAGAAACAGGAGCGCTGGATAGTGGTGGAATAGATGGCCTTTCCTATCTACTGCGAAACCATGATATAAATCTCTCAATGAGCCTGAATAAAGAAGATGCCCAGATGCTTCATTACTTTTTTCCGGAAAAAAATACTTCTGATGAAGAATATGGAAAATAAAAAATAGGGACAGGCTACTTTAAATCAGCGGTAAACAAAACGGCGATAAGGCAGCTTTTTTCGTTACATGTAAAGAAAGCTTCCCAGTTAACATCCTCTTTTGTCTTCTTTCTGTTTGGTTTACGGAAAATGGGGACGAGGCTACTTTAGAAACAATGTCCTACATGTAACCCTGAATGTAGCCAAATACCCCGCGTATGCTGGGGTAAAAACCCGACACCTATTTATTGGTTACGCCCCAAGCAATGACTCATAAGGTACATGTAACTGTGCATGAAGGTTGCGAATCATTGCAAGAGAGAGTGAGCGTTTGTAGTTCAATATTTCAGAAACTTTTGAACGTGAACCGATGATGGGCGTTAAATCTTTAGGCTCTAGCCCCATTTGTTCCATGCGGAATTTAATCGCTTCTACGGGATCGCAAACGGGCATGGGATAGTGTTTGGTTTCATAAGCTTCCACGAGGGTAACCAAAATATCAAGCTCATCCCCTTGCGGTGTTCCGTATTGTGCATCCATGAGTTGATCAATGCGCGCTAATGCCGTATCATAATCTTCTTGGGTTCTAATAGGAACAATATTCATTTTTAGATCTCCTCTGCATTGATTTTGTCATACTGGGCATGTGTACCGACAAATCTGATATAAACCGTGCTGTATGGGTAGTTAATTTTAACAATCAATCGATATTTATTTCCACCCATATTGAATACCACACGATTGTCTTTCAAGAAACTGGCAGTTTTGTACTGAGATTTAATCTCCTGAGGTGATAGCCAAGAAGCTTTCGTCGCTTCAGTATACCATCCTGCAAGCGGGTGCATCGCATCTGGATGCGTAAGCCAAAAATCTTGTAATGTCCGCTTGCTGATCACCCTCATAAAAGAATTGTAGCAGTAAATTCCCATTTTGGGAAATAGGTCTTAGGTTTTTACCCTTCATGATCAAAAAAATGGACTACTCAACGCGCAAGCCTTTTTGCACCATCCACCCAATCAACCTTAGTCCGCCGATTCGTTTGATCTTAGCCGCTTCTTTGGCCTTACATGTAAGAATGTCGCATCTTTTTTTGCGGAGACGGCGATGAAGCATCTGTATGAAAAACTCGAACTCTTCTACCTCGGCAAAGCAGCCGACACGGGTGCGCTGACCTTGCTCAAAAACAGCGATTTCACCACCCACGCGGCCATCATCGGCATGACGGGCAGCGGCAAGACGGGGCTGGGGGTCGCCCTCATCGAAGAGGCGATGCTCGACAACATCCCCACGCTCATCATCGACCCCAAAGGCGACATGGGCAACCTCTGCTACCGCAGCGCCGCTTTTGAGGCTGCCGACTTTGTGCCGTGGGTGGGCGAAGCAAAGGCCGCAGAGACGGCGCAGACCTGGAAAAAAGGGATCGAGTCGTGGCATCAAGAGAGTGAGCGCGCCGCGCGGCTGAAGCAGGTCGATGTGAGCCTCTACACCCCCGGCAGCAACGCGGGGCTGAGCATCGACATCCTCAGCTCCCTGCGCGCCCCCAGCGTGGCGCAGATGGATGAGAGCGACCTGTATGCTTCGATCCTCTCTAGCACCGTCGCCTCTTTGCTCTCGCTGGTAGACGAAGCCACCGACGCCCACGCCAAAAGCTTCGGTTTTCTCAGCGCCCTCATCGATCATCTGTGGCGGCATGAGGGCTCTTTTGACTTTGCACACCTCATCGGCGCGATGATTGTGCCCCCGTTTGAGCGCGTGGGCGTGCTTGCGCTGGAGCAGTTTTTCAACGAAAACGAACGCACCCGCCTCGCCAACCGCTTCAACAGTCTGATCGCTTCGCCGGCCTTTGCGCCGTGGCTGCAAGGCGTTGCGCTCGATTTTGATAGCCTGCTCTTTGACGCCAAGGGCAACGCCCGCTGCGCGATCTTCAACATCGCCCACCTTGGCGACGGGGAACGGATGTTTTTTGTGACCCTGCTGCTGGAGCGTTTTTTGGGATGGATGCGCAACCAAAGCGGCAGCGAGCGGCTACGCGCCATACTCTACATGGATGAGATCTACGGCTACTTTCCCCCCAGCGCCAATCCCCCTTCCAAAACCCCGATGCTCACCCTGCTCAAACAGGCGCGCGCCTTTGGAGTGGGGATCGTCCTCTCGACCCAAAACCCCGTCGATCTGGACTACAAGGGGCTCTCCAACATCGGCACATGGCTGATCGGAAGGCTGCAAACGCCCCAAGACATTGACCGCGTTATCGAAGGCTTAAGCAGCCAAGCACCCGAAACAGCGGCGTCGCTGCGTCAACAACTCAGCACCCTTCCCAAACGCCACTTCCTGCTCAAAAGCGTGCACCGTGGCGCACTTGAGCTCTTTGAAACCCGCTGGGTACTGAGCTACCTCAAAGGGCCACTCTCCCGCGAAGAGATCCGCGCACTCGCCCCGCATCAAGAGCGCAGCGCCATCGCCAAGCCAAGTGTGGCTAGCTCATCCAAACCGCCGCGCACGGCGCTGGAGCAGCTCTTTGAAAACACAGCACAGGGCGATTTGATCCCCCATCTGCTGATCCAGGCCGAAGTGCGCACCATCGACTCCGCCAAGGCCATCGACGTCACCGAAGCGGTTGAGCTGGAGCTGGCACTTTATGAGGAGGAGCCGATCGATCTACACCAAGCGTTGCGCAGCCATCTGCACTCCCGCCCAAGCACACAAGCGCCGCAAGAGGCACGCTACGCGCCGCTTCCGCCTGATCTGCTCCAAGCCGATGCCCCCAAACGCCTCAGCGCCCAAGCAACCGACTATCTCTATAACACCTATACCCTAGATCGTTTCGTCCAAAAACAGCTGCGCCTCGAATCCGAACCGCTTGAGCCGCTGGAGCGCTTCACAAGGCGTGTACGCGAAGCACTCTCGCAGCGCCAAAGTGAAGCGATCAAAACCCTTGAAACGCGCTACCAAAGCCGTTTTGATCGGCTTGAAGAGCAGAGTGCGCGCGCCAAAGAGCGCCTTGCCAAAGAGAAGCTCGACCTTCAAACCCAAACCGCCGATACCCTGATCAGCGGCGCGATGGCACTGCTGGGGACTTTTTTTGGCAGCCGCTCGACCGGAAAAATCGCCACCACGATCTCCAAAGGCACCCGCATCGCCAAAGAGCGCCAAGACACCCTCAGCGCAGAGGCGCAGATCGAACGCCTAAGCGCCGACTACGAAGCACTGATGCAAGAGATGGAGGAGGCCATCGAAACAGCCAAAAGCGATTACAACATTGATGTCTATCCCATCGAAACGCGCTCGCTGCGTCCCAAAAAACGTGACATCCGTATCGTGCGCATAGGCATTCTTTGGAAAGTCGCTTAAGCGCTTACATGTAACAATGCGCCCATGATAAACACCAACCGCTCCAAAAAGATTTTGCTGCTGTTTTTGCTGCTCCTACTGGGCTTTGTGATCTTTTTGAGCGTGATGTTCGTCAATGCCTTCAAAAGCCGCAAAACCCCCTCGCTTTACACCTCTGAAACCACCAGAGCGCAGCGCGGCAGCATCATCAGCGCGGACGGCTTTCATATCGCCACCACCCAAAAACTCTACAAAGCGATGGTCAATACCCGCAACATCGATCCCCAAAAGCGCGAGCTCTTTATCGAGCTCTTTAGCATCTACAGCGGCATCAGCCCCAAAGAGATCCGCTCCAAGCTCAAAGAGCGCAGCGGCACCGTGGTGCTCAGCTACCAGATCGATCCCAAACGGGCGCAGTATCTCAAATCGCTTGCCTTCGAGCTGCTACAGTACAAGGTCTTTGTCGAATATGAAGGCGCGGGTGGGGAGCGGATTTTGCAGGGTCTGAGCATCCTAGAGAGCGGCGAGACCCGCGAATACCCCTACGGCACCCTGCTCACCCCCCTTATCGGCTATCCGCACAAAATCGAAGATGACGGCTACACCCGCGTCTACGGCGTCAAGGGGCTAGAGAAGCACTTCGATGAGACCCTCAGCGCCCAAAAAGAGGGGCGACAATACGGCCTGCGCGACGTCAACAACTATATGATCCTCAACCGCCGCAGCGCGACCGAACTGCCCCAAAGCGGAATGGATATCAAACTCACCATCCCCGTCACCTTGCAGATCAAACTCGAACGCATCGTCGAATATTTCAGGAGCGATCTGGACGCCAATGAGGTGAGCGTCGTCATTATGGAGTCGCAAACGGGCCGTATCATTGCGATGGCCAGCTCCAACCGCTTCTACCCAAAAGCGATCCGCAAAGAAGACTATAGCTCGCTCAATACCAGCGCCATCGAGTACAGCTACGAAACCGGATCGGTCATCAAACCCATCACCTTTGCCCTGCTACTGGAAAAGGGGCTCGTCAACCCCTACGATCTGATCAACGGCCACAACGGTCGCTTCCGCATCGACAAAAAAGTGATCACCGATGAGCACAAGATGGACTGGATGAGCGCGGAGGATGTGATCGTCTACTCCTCCAACATCGGCATCGCCCAGCTCGCCCAAAAGCTCAGCGGACTCGATATTTATGAGGGCTTTTTACGCTTTGGCCTCACCCGCCCCAGCGGGCTGGAGCTTCCCTATGAGCGCGCGGGCGTCATGCCCACCGTCCGCCAGCTCAACCACGAGATCTACAAGGCCACCGTCGCCTACGGCTACGGCATTCAGTCCAACCTGATGCAACTGCTCAAGGCCTACAACGCCTTTAACAACAAAGGCCGCACGATCAACCCCCATGTCGTCGAAGGGAGCATCGACACCTATGGACGCTTTTTCCCCGCTGAATACCCGCCGGCCGAGCAGGTCATCAGCGCCCCCACAGCGGAGCGGATGAAGAAGATCCTCATCAAAACCGTCAACAAAGGCACCGGCGTCAAAGCCCGCACCGAAGGGCTTGAGATCGGCGGCAAAACCGGTACGGCCCACATCGCCGAAAAAGGGCGCTACGTCAATAAATACAACACCTCATTCATCGGCTTTGCCAACGACGCCACCAAACTCTACACCATCGGTGCCACGGTCATCCAACCCCGCAAGACGCAATTTGCCTCACTCACCGCCGTCCCCGCGTTCAAAGCGGCCGTCGATCTGCTCATCGATGACGGCTATCTTCACCCCGATCCGCAAAAGTTCCCGCTTCCGCCGCCCGAACCCAAACACTAAAGCCAAATGTTGTCAATCAAATGCGTCGAACCGACATTGGCCGAAATCAGCACGATGCTGTTTTGCGGCACAAGCTGCGTGATCGGCTCGAACGCGCGGTTCACAAAGGCGATATAGCCTACATGTAAGGGCGCGCACACCGTGCGCATCTCCGATTCGATGACGTCGCAGCGCCGCTCTCCCTGAATCATCAGCTTGGCACAGCGCTTAAGCGCGCGCGAGAGCTTGAGCGCCTCTTCACGCTCCTGAAACGATAGATAGACGTTGCGGCTGCTCAGCGCCAGCCCCTCTTTTTCGCGTACCGTGTCGATGGGCACGATCTCGATCTCCATAAACATATCGCGCACCATTTGAGTAATCAGCGAGAGCTGCTGGGCATCCTTCTTCCCAAAATAGGCCTGATCCGGGCGCACCAGATGAAAAAGCTTCATCACCACCGTGAGCACCCCGTCAAAATGACCCGGACGCGACGCCCCTTCCAAAACGTAGCCGCGCACCTCAGGCGCGCACAAGCGCACCTCGTCTTGACCATACATCGCCTCGGCACTCGGGAAAAAGAGCACGTCTACGCCTCCAAGCTTGCAGATACGTTCATCCGCTTCATATTTACGTGGATAGCGATCCAGATCCTCACCCTCCAAAAACTGTGTCGGGTTGACAAAAATGGAAACGACGACGGCGTCGTTGCGCTCGCGCGCCGCCTCGATCAAGGCGATATGCCCCAGATGCAACGCCCCCATCGTCGGCACAAAACCGACGCTGCCGCGCTGTGTGCGCCGCCACTGCTGAAGCTCTTGGGGGGAGGAGATGATGATCATGTAACTTAACCTAAGCGTGGATATAATGCGAATTATACTTTCTTATCAAGACTTTTTATGGACAATTACGAATACACCGAACTGCTCAAGACCTTACATGTAAAGATGCAAAACATCACCAACGTCACCAAGCCTGACCAGATCAACAAACGTCTAGGAGAGATCAAAGCACTGGAGAACGACCCCGAGTTTTGGAACGACGCCGCGCAAGCCGCTGTGGTGCAAAAAGAGAAGACGCAGCTTGAGCGCAAACTCGAAAAATACCGCAAAACCGCCGATACGCTCAGTGACGCCGCAGAGCTATTCGAGATGGCCAAAGCCGAGAAAGACGACGACACCATCGAGACGCTTTACAGTGAAGCCGCAGTACTCGAATCGATGGTGCAGAGCATGGAGATCTCGGTGCTGCTCAGCGGTGAAAACGACAACAAAAACGCCATTGTCTCGATCCATCCGGGAGCCGGCGGCACCGAGAGTCAGGATTGGGCCTCGATGCTGCTGCGGATGTACAAGCGCTGGGCAGAGCGTCGCGGCTTTGACGTGGAGGTACTCGACTACCAAGACGGCGAAGAGGCGGGCATCAAAGACGCCTCCATTATCATCAAAGGCGAAAATGCCTACGGGTATCTCAAGGTAGAAAATGGCATTCACCGCCTTGTGCGCATCAGCCCCTTCGACGCCAACGCCAAACGCCACACCTCTTTTACCTCCGTCGTGGTCTCCCCCGAAATCGATGATGACATAGCGATCGAACTCGAAGAAAAAGATATGCGCATCGACACCTACCGCGCTTCAGGTGCCGGTGGACAACACGTCAATAAAACCGAATCGGCAATCCGCATCACCCATATCCCCACCAACATCGTCGTGCAATGCCAAAACGACCGTAGCCAACATAAAAACCGCGCCACTGCAATCAAAATGCTCAAATCCCGCCTCTATGAGCTGGAGTTGGAGAAGCAAAAAGCGATTGAAGACGGTATTGAAAAGAGCGAAATCGGCTGGGGGCATCAGATCCGCTCTTATGTCCTTGCCCCCTATCAGCAGGTCAAAGATACCCGCTCGGGCATCCCCTACTCCAACGTTGCCGCCATCCTCGACGGTGATATCGATCAGGTGCTCGAAGGGGTGCTGATCGTGATAAGTCAAGGAAAATAGATGCCTTTTCTCGTCGCTGCTCTTTTGCTGCTTTTGCTTAGCGGATGCGGCGACGAATCCAATCAAAGCCGCCCCTATCTCTATGGTGATTCAACGACTGAAAAGATCGACTATCAAGCCGCCTCCAAAATACAACAGACTCTTCGCGACAACACTCAGGCACAAGAATTAGAGCGCAACGCCACACTTCATCAGGCTACGCTACAACACCAGTCAACACTATCGGCCCAAGCGCCCACCCGTGAGCTGCATACCTCTCAAAGTAAAATACATAAGTGGTGGATCGTAGCCATTATCGCTGCGCTTGGGATCGTGCTCTTTTTTATCTATCTTATAATGCGCAAACGTCAAGAATTTATTCTACAACAGCAAAGCGAAAAGAATACACACCCTTAGCGCTCATCCTCATCTCTCTTTTGCCCTATCCATCCATAGAGTATTAGCATCGTACCCGCAGCAGCCGCCAGAATAAGCGCGTAGCGCAGATGTTCTTTTCTACTCTCATAATAGGCTTCAGCGACACTTTGACTCGGCTGTGTTGCGGAGCTTTTAGCGCCACTTTGAAGCCTTGATTCCATGCGTGCCAGATTGGCTTCCGCCCTGCGCACCTCTTCGCTCACCCCATCGGAACGGTTCCAAAAATAGGCCGCAACAGCAGCGATGATCAGTATGACACCCGATATTCTAGAGATCAGTATGCGGTGGCGTTTTACTCTTTGCAACATCTTTCCCTCCTCTACGGGTCGTTTACATGTAAGCCAATTTTACACTCTTCTTAGCTCTCGTTCAATAAAATGCGTTTATGAATCGCATTATTAAAGAGTGCACCGTTGATGATCGGTGCGCGTATCTCTTCGACCGCTCGCAGCGTATGCACTATAAAGTTATAGAGAATTGTTCTCAATCCGAGTGCAGCGAACTGATTGAACGTGGATGGCGACGTTTCGGATTAATGTTTTTTAGGCCCGTTTGCGCCCACTGTAGCGAGTGCGAAAGCCTCAAAATAGATGCCAACGCATTCCTCTACAACAAGTCTTCACGACGCATTATCAAAAAAGCCGAGGGTTTTCGTGTCGTCGTACGACAACCTACCCTCACTGCTGAGCACCTAGATCTATTCAAACGTTACCATGACTATATGCAAGAGCTACGCGGATGGGAGCCTCAAAAAGTCACGGCTCAAAACTACTACACATCCTTTGTTCAAGGCCATGGTCTCTTTGGCCAAGAGGTACTCTATTTTGATGGCAACAAGCTCGTTGGTGTGGATCTTATCGATATTCTAGACGAAGGCATCTCTTCGGTCTACTTCTATTATGACCCATCCTATCGCTCCTATGCTTTGGGCAAATACTCAATTTACCACCAAATCGAATACGCCAAAAGTCTTGATCTCCGATGGATCTACCTAGGCTACTATGTTAAAGGGTGCCAAAGTCTGGCCTATAAAAGCCAGTACCGACCCTCCTTCATGCTCAAAGGAAGACCAAATGAACATGAGCCCCATCAATGGTTTCTAGCGGATCATCTCACTCTCTAGCATCTCATTGACACGCTCACGCTCACGCTCGATCTCTTCATCAAGCGTCGCTTCGCGCTCTTGCGCTTGCGATTGGCTGGCCGATCTCATCCGCTCAATACGCGCTTCTTCAAGCGATTGAGTGTAGCGTTCTTGTCGAATCTTCTCCTGCGCATCCTGCTTTTTCGCTTCAGAAAGAAGCTCGTCGAGTATTTTGATCGTACCGGATTTGAATGTTTTTTCGTAGTAGGGTAGGAGATCATGCTTGATGGGATGAAGCTTGATCAGGCCGCTGCGCACAATGGCGATAAATCGTTTCGGCTCATTCTCCTCAATCGCATTATAAAGCGCGGCATTAAGCGCAACTAGTATTTTGCGTCGCTCTGTATCGATTTCACGCAGCGCTTTGAGATAGGCCTTCGCCTCACTTGGATCCACTTGCGCTTCAAATCCGTGGGCTTTAACTTTTTTGAGCTGAGTAAGGTAATTTTCGATGTTGATGGCAAGATGCGGGGCATAAGAGGGTATGAGCTTGAACTGCTCGACGCTATTATAAAGCTGATCACCCAACTCTGCATAGGGCTTCGGATTAACAGCATGAAGCGTGAGCGCGACAAAAAGAGCTAAAAATATGGTTTTAAACATGAGAAGACCTTTTTTATCGCTATTCTACACTAAAAAAGGTGAGAAGGAAACCTCCCCCAATGGGGATGGGAAGAGGAGAAGAACTAGCCGTTGCGCTTTTTGATAATCTCTTCTGCAACGTTTTTGGGCACCTCTTCGTAGTGATGGAACTCCATCGAATAGGTAGCACGCCCTTGTGTCGCTGAGCGAAGGTCCGTTGAGTAGCCAAACATCTCAGAAAGCGGAACGTAAGCATCGACAATTTTGTTGCCGGAACGGTCGCCCATATTATTGACTTGACCGCGACGACGGTTCAGGTCACCGATGACGTCACCCATAAAGTTTTCAGGAACTTCAACTTCTACTTTCATCATCGGCTCTAGGATCGCTGGGTTGGCCTTACGCGCACCCTCTTTGAAGCCCATAGAAGCAGCCAGCTTAAACGCCATCTCGTTGGAGTCGACTTCGTGGTATGAACCGTCATAGACTGCAACTTCCACGTCTTCGATCGGATAACCGGCCAAGATACCGTTTTGCATCGCTTCGCCACACCCTTTTTCTACCGCAGGGATGTACTCTTTAGGAATAACACCGCCTTTAATCTCATTTTTGAAGACATAACCGGTGCCGGGTTCGCCCGGAGTGATGCGCAGATAAACGTGACCGAATTGACCGCGTCCGCCTGACTGCTTGGCGTATTTGTACTCTTGATTGACCTCTTTGCGCAGTGATTCGCGGTAGGCAACCTGAGGTGCACCCACTTCAGCTTCGACTTTGAATTCGCGCTTCATACGGTCAACGATAATCTCAAGGTGAAGTTCACCCATTCCCGAGATGATGGTTTGACCGGACTCTTCATCTGTGTGAACACGGAATGAGGGGTCTTCGGCAGCCAGTTTATTAAGTGCAATACCCATCTTCTCTTGGTCTGCTTTGGTTTTAGGCTCAACCGCAACGGAGATAACCGGATCAGGAAAGTGCATACGCTCAAGAACTACTTTGTCTTTCTCATCACACAGCGTATCACCTGTTGTTGTATCTTTCAGGCCGACAACCGCACCGATCTCACCGGCGTAGAGCTCTTTGATCTCTTCGCGCTTGATCGCGTGCATCTTCATGATACGACCGATACGCTCTTTTTTGTTTTTAGTAGAGTTAATCGCGTACGATCCGGACTCAAGCTTACCGCGGTAAACACGGATAAATGTCAGCTGTCCGACAAACGGGTCAGTCATAATTTTGAATGCCAATGCAGCAAACGGTCCATTGTCAGTTGATTCAACGATCACCTCTTGCTCTTCATCCTCCATCATCGTACCGCGGATCGCGTGTACTTCTGTAGGATTAGGCAGATAATCTACAACCGCGTCAAGCAAGGTTTGAACACCTTTATTCTTGAACGATGTTCCGCACACCATCGGAACAATATGCATTCCAATCGTTGCGGCCTTGATACCGGCTCTGATCTCATCATTACTGATCTCTTCACCTTCAAGAAACTTCTCCATCAGTGCGTCGTTACCTTCGGCACCCGATACGGCTTCAATCATCTTTTCGCGGTACTCTTGAGCCTTCTCTTGCAATTCAGGACGAATGTCTTGCTCATGATATGCAGAGCCCATTGCAGCATCTTTATCCCACATGATCTCTTTCATTTTGACCAGATCCACAACACCTTCAAATGAATCTTCGGCACCGATAGGAATCTGAATGGGAACCGGATTACCCTTAAGGCGATCATCGATTTGCTTTTCTACATTGTAAAAATCGGCACCGGTACGGTCCATTTTGTTAACATAAACGATCGAAGGAACGCCGTAACGATTGCGCTGACGCCATACTGTTTCAGACTGAGGCTGTACGCCGCCAACGGCACAAAATACAGAGACCGCACCGTCAAGAACACGCATAGAACGCTCAACTTCAATCGTGAAGTCAACGTGGCCCGGAGTGTCGATGATGTTGATCTGCTTGTTTTTCCACTCACAAGTGGTCGCAGCAGAGGTAATGGTAATTCCGCGTTCCTGCTCTTGCTCCATCCAGTCCATCGTGGCAGCACCGTCGTGTACCTCACCGATTTTGTGCTCTTTGCCGGTGTAGAACAAAATACGTTCTGTCGTTGTTGTCTTACCCGCGTCGATATGCGCCGCGATACCTATGTTTCTTACATCTTCAAGTTTATGAGATCTTGCCATGGTTGTACATACCTTAATTGTTTCGATTGAGTGTGACCTCTTTGCTCAGTGGCATTACATGTAACTCATGAAAGAGGTCATAGCAAATGTGAAGTACGCAGTGTACTTCACAAAAATAACGTCCCGATTACCAGCGATAGTGGGCAAAAGCTTTGTTCGCTTCTGCCATTTTGTAGGTATCTTCTTTTTTCTTGAATGCATTGCCCTTATCAGACGCCGCGTCCATCAACTCATTAGCCAGACGTTCGGCCATGGTGCGCTCATTGCGCTTGCGTGAAGCTTCAATCAGCCAGCGAATAGCAAGCGAAAGCTGTCGTACAGGGCGTACTTCCACTGGAACTTGGTAGGTAGCGCCACCGACGCGACGACTTTTTACTTCAACAACCGGCTTGATCTTCTCGATCGCCTCGTTGAACACTTCGATACCACTGCGCCCTCCGCGAGAGGCGATGATATCCATTGCGCCGTACATGATCTTTTCGGCTACACTTTTCTTGCCGTCGTACATAATTTTATTGATGAATTTTGTAACGACTTTGCTTCCGTGTACGGGGTCAGGCATGATCTCACGTACGGGGGCTTTTCTTCTTCTCATGAATTATCCTTGCTTCAATTTATGCAAATTTACTCAAAAGCCTTGACGGCTCCTGCTGTTTTAAACTATTTTTTAGCCTTAGCTTTTTTAGTTCCGTATTTAGAACGAGAAACCGTTCTGTCTTTAACACCGGCTGTATCGAGTGCACCGCGAACGATATGGTATTTAACACCCGGAAGGTCTTTAACACGACCGCCGCGCACCAATACGATAGAGTGCTCTTGAAGGTTGTGTCCCTCACCCATGATGTATGAAATGACCTCAAATCCTGATGTCAAACGTACTTTAGCAACTTTACGAAGTGCCGAGTTAGGTTTTTTTGGTGTTGTCGTATACACGCGCGTACAGACACCACGACGCTGCGGACAGTTGACAAGAGCGGGAGATTTAGATTTTTTTGCAATCTTCTGGCGCTCGTGTCGAACCAATTGGTTAATTGTAGGCATACAATTCCTTTCTTGAAATGTTCCAGTCATAGCCCTCTGCCCAATATTTGGGAGAGTATTAAACGCGAAATTATACTCAATAAAAAATAAATTTTTGCTTATTTTAAGTAAATTTTAATAATGAAGGACACTGTAAAGCCAAGGGCATTACAGTGAAAAATCAATGCACGAGCTGAAAAGAGTCCGCTTTATAGATACCTGTTCCTACAGGAATTGTTCTACCGATGATGACATTCTCTTTTAGATCGGTCAAATCGTCGATTTTTGCCGCTACCGCTGCTTCGGTCAATACTTTAGTCGTATCTTGAAACGACGCGGCAGAGATGATCGAGTCAGCACTCACTGATGCACGGGTAATACCGACGAGGAACGGCTCTGCAATGGCAGGTTCTCCGCCAAGCCGCAGAATCTTTTGGTTCTCCTCGGTAAACTTGTTTTTGCTAATCAGATCTCCGACGATAAACTTAGTATCCCCCGAACGCAGGATGCGTACTTGTCGCAGCATCTGGGTGAAGATCACCTCGATATGTTTATCCGCAATATTCACCCCTTGACGTCGATAAACCTGTTGGACTTCACTAATCAGGTAGTTATACAGCGACTTAACACCCAGAATACGCAAGATCTCGTGAGAAGAGACGATACCGTCCGTCAAACGTTCACCCGCGTGTACAAACTCGCCGGGATTCACCAGGGCATTGAGTCCTTTATCAACCAGATACTCTTTAATGATGCCATTTTCGGAAGAGATGATGATTCTGGCTTTACCACGCAACGGCTTACCAAAGCTCACAACACCATCAATCTCTGCGATCAAAGCAGTCTCTTTGGGCTTCCTAGCCTCGAAAAGTTCGGAAACACGCGGAAGACCCCCGGTAATGTCTCGTGACTTTTGAAGCGCTTTAGGAGTTTTTGCCAAAATATCGGCGATTTTGACCTCAGCACCCTCTTGTGCAAAAATTTGCGTTTTAGGATCGATCGAGTAACGGATCAGTTCTCCCTCCTGCGTCGCAAGAACGATCGCAGGTTTGTACTCAGGCGCAATATACTCATTGATCATCAGACGGGTTTTACCGGTCAATTCATCAAACTGCTCTGAAGCCGTAACGCCCGGAATAATATCTTCAAAAGCCACCTTACCGGGTGCTTCGGAGATGATCGGGTTAGAGTAAGGGTCCCACTCTGCAATGACCGTGGTCTCATCATGCGCCGGCTTGGCCAACAAGGTGTCGCGTTTGACCTCTACATCGTCATTCGCTTCCACGATTGAACCGCGCGCGATGTAGTGACGTACCGCCTCACGATCCTCTTTATCGATCACAACCGCAAAGAGCCCTTTTTCGACAACCTGATACCCTTTTTTGATCTCACTGTGACGTTCAAGATAGTCGCCCCGCAACAAGAAGTACTTCACTCTACCCTCTTCTTGGGCATGGATCTTTTGGGTCACCGGAGCACCGTCGCTAACCAAAATCTCAGAAGCGTACGGAATACGGTTAGGTACGTTCCAGCCGTCTTTAATGGTCTCTACGATCGATTCAGTCGCTTTGATTTGATCGCCGCTTTGGTAGGGAAGATAGTATTTACCCTCGATCTTACCGCTAACACCGGCCAACTCATTAGGTTTGGCTACCTCATGTTTGCGTAAGGTATAGTGCTGCGTTGCCTCAGCACCGATCACGCTGATAATGACCTCATCATGCACCGTATTGACTTCGATACAACCGTCAAACGGTGCCTTTATTTTCGGCTCTACAAGCAACACAGCGGCATTACGTCGATTGGCAACAATATTTTTGCCCTCTTTGGAGAGGTAAGTCTTCATGTTGTAATAACGGATAAAGCCCTCTTTATGTGCCACAACCTGACGCTCTTCACGCGTGCTCGAAGCTGTTCCACCAACGTGGAAGGTTCTGAGCGTCAACTGCGTACCCGGTTCACCGATCGATTGCGCCGCGATAACGCCAACCGCTTCACCACGGCGTACAATCTCGCCTGTTCCGAGATTCAGGCCGTAACAAAGTGCACAAATCCCATTCTCGCTCTTACATGTAGTCGGTGTACGGATATGTGCCGTTTTGATTCCGGCTTCAACGATGGTTTGCGCTTTGATCTCATCAACGAGCGTGCCTTCAGGGAAGAGAATCTCGTTGGTGATTGGATCGATGGCATCTTCCGCCAATACGCGGCCTAAAATACGGTCTTCAAGCGGTTCAATCATTTCATTACCGACAGAAATTTCGTTGATTTCAATGCCTTCATGAGTCCCACAATCGTGCTCGACTACCTTGACATTTTGGGCAACGTCTACGAGCTTACGGGTTAGATAACCGGCGTTCGCGGTCTTAAGCGCGGTATCGGCCAAACCTTTACGCGCACCGTGTGTTGAAATAAAGTACTCAAGTACGTTCAGACCCTCTTTAAAGTTCGAGATGATCGGCGTTTCGATGATCGAACCGTCTGGTTTGGCCATCAGACCGCGCATTCCCGCAAGCTGACGAATCTGGGCGGCAGAACCGCGCGCACCTGAGTCCGCCATCATGTGAATGGAGTTGAATCCGGCTTTATCGCTTTGAACCAACTGCATCATCTGTGTCGCCACCGTGTTGTTTGTATCGGTCCAGACGTCGATGATCTTGTTGTAACGCTCCTGCTCGGTCAGCAGACCCGCTTCGAACTGCTTCTGAATTTCACGTACGCGGTTTTTCGACTCGGCGATTTTTTCCGCTTTGGCTTCGGGGATGATGATATCGGCAATCGAGATAGAGACGCCTGACTCCGTTGCATATTTGAATCCCAGATCTTTTAGATTATCTAGAAATGAAGCTGTCAAAGCGATACCGCCGTACTTGTTGACGTAATCAACCAGTGCAGAGATCGCTTTTTTCTTCATCACTGTATTCCACAAGTTAACAGGCACGAAGTCTGGTAAAATCGCCTTGATCAGCAATCTTCCTGCGGTCGTTTGAATTAGGCGACCGTCTACTCGGGTGCGGATTTTGGCATGCAAATCGAGTGCTTTGTGCTCAATGGCGATGACAACTTCATTGACGTTGGCAAACAACTTGTTCGCGCCTTTGACACCGTTTTTCTCCAAAGAGATGTAATAGATTCCTAAAACCATATCCTGCGACGGCGTAGCGATCGCCTTACCTGAAGCAGGCAGCAGAATGTTCATCGAAGAGAGCATCAGTACCTTCGCCTCAGCAATCGCCTCGGCACCCAGTGGTACGTGTACCGCCATCTGGTCTCCGTCGAAGTCGGCGTTAAACGCCGCACAAACGAGCGGATGCAACTGTATCGCTTTACCGTCGATCAGCTTCGGATGAAACGCCTGAATCGAGAGTTTGTGCAGGGTTGGTGCGCGGTTGAGCATAATCGGATAGCCATCGACGATTTCAGCCAGACACTCCCACACCTCATTGGTTTTGTCCTCGATCATCTTTTTGGCCGCTTTCACGGTTGTGGCGTAACCTTTGTCCTCAAGCTTGGCAATCAAATGCGGCTTGAAGAGCTCCAGTGCCATTTTCTTCGGTAGTCCACATTGATCCATACGCAGGTTTGGCCCTACAACAATGACCGAACGACCCGAAAAGTCAACACGCTTACCGAGAAGGTTTTGACGAAAACGCCCCTGCTTTCCTTTGATGATCTCGGAGAGCGATTTGAGCGGACGTTTGTTGGCACCTTTAACGGCATTGGCACGGCGACCGTTGTCAAAAAGCGCATCGACCGACTCTTGGAGCATCCGCTTTTCGTTGCGCACAATAATCTCCGGAGCCTCAAGCTCGATCAGACGCTTCAAACGCTGATTTCGGTTAATAACGCGTCGATAGAGATCATTCACGTCCGATACCGCAAACTTACCGCCATCAAGACTGACCAGAGGACGAAGTTCCGGTGGAAGTACGGGCAGCGCTGTTAGCATCATCCACCCTGGATTATTGCCCGAGTTCAAAAATGATTCAATCACTTTAAGGCGCTTGACGATCGTTTTACGTTTAGCTTCGGAGTTGGTTGCTTCGATGTCATCTTTAAGCTGAGAGAATAGCTCGACAAGATCGAGCTCTTCAAGTAAATCGCGCACAACCTGCCCACCCATCTCTGCTTCAAAGCCACTCTCAGAGTAACGCTGCATCAGGGTGCGATACTGCTCTTCATTCAAAACATCGTATTTCAAAACTGGTGCCGTCTGCTCACCGTCATAATAAGCCTCGCCGCCATTTTTGACGATATACGCCTCGTAATAAAGTACGCGCTCAAGATCTTTCATTTTGACACCAAGGAGTGTACCGATACGGCTGGGAAGGGAGCTGACATACCAAATGTGGGCAACCGGGGTTACCAGATCGATATGCCCCATGCGGATACGACGTACCTTGGTCGAGGTCACTTCAACGCCGCATTTTTCACACACGACGCCTTTGTAACGCATCTTTTTGTACTTACCGCATAGACACTCATAATCACGAACAGGACCGAAAATCTTGGCACAAAAGAGACCATCTCGCTCCGGCTTAAGCGTACGATAGTTAATCGTCTCAGGTTTTTTAACCTCCCCATGACTCCATGAGAGGATTTTTTCCGGACTCGCCAAACGGAACTGAAGCTGTTTGATGTCTTTTGGACGACTCTCTTCCGTAATCTCGACAGGTACTAATTTACTCATCCTCTTCCACCTCATCAAAAATCTCTACATCAAGCGCCAAAGATTGCAGCTCTTTGGTCAATACGAAGAGCGTTTCGGGAATACCCGATGCAGGAACGCTCTCCCCTTTAGTAATCGCTTTATAGGCACGTACGCGCCCCTCTACGTCATCCGACTTAATGGTGAGCATCTCTTTAAGCACAGCAGAAGCACCATACGCCTCAAGCGCCCACACCTCCATCTCACCAAAGCGCTGTCCACCAAAAAGCGCTTTTCCGCCAACTGGTTGCTGTGTTACGAGTGAGTATGGTCCGGTTGAACGGGCATGTACCTTCTCATCAACCAAGTGGTGCAGTTTAAGCATGTACATGTAACCGACATTAACGCGCTCTTTGATTTGCTCACCGGTTTTTCCGTCAAAGAGGACTGTTTTGCCGTCACTGTCAAGCTTAGCAAGCGCAAACAGTCTATCAAACTCTTCCGGATTAACCCCTTCAAAGATCGGCGTTGCGAACTTGACCCCTTTAGACCAATCTCGTGCATACTGCAAAAGCTCTTCATTGCTCATTGCACCCAAAACTTTTGACGCATTCATCAAGCCGGCAACATCAGCAATCTGGATCATTTTTGCGCGGAGTTGCTCAATGAAATCAGCCTGCTTCGCCTCAAACATCTCCTGAATCTGCCGTCCTAAAGAGGCACCGACCATACCAAGATGCATCTCAAGGATCTGCCCGATGTTCATGCGCGAAGGAACCCCCAGCGGATTGAGACAAACATCTACCGGACGACCATCTGCCGAATAAGGCATATCGACTTCCGGAACAATATTGGAGACGATACCCTTGTTCCCGTGACGTCCGGCCATCTTATCCCCTACGCGAAGCTTGCGCTTGGTTGCGATGTAAATCTTGACATATTTCACAACGCCGTTAGGAAGAATGTCGTCTTTCTCAAGAATGGAGAGTTTCTCTTCGTGTTCATCTCGAAAAAGCTTCTTTTGGCGCTGAAAATGGTTCTTCGTGGCGTTGTACTTCTCTTGTACCGACTCACTAAAGGCTTTCACAATGTTATTCATCGCAAAACGGTTCACTTCGGCAAGATCTTCGGCTTTGATAAATTCACCGGCTTTATATTCGTTACCGTTGGCCGTTACATCGCTGACCAGAGGCTCTTTTGTCAACAGCGAAGAGACGCGCAGCATCTCCTCTTTATCAATCATCAAGAGGCGATCATAGTGCTCACGTTCAAGTTCGTCACGCTCTGCTTTTTCAATCTCCATCGTGCGCGGATCTTTGTCATAACCTTTTTTGGTGAAGACCTTCACATCAACAATCACCCCCTCCATGCTTGGCGGGCAGTAAAGCGATTTGTTGATCACATGTCCGGCTTTTTCCCCAAAAATTGCACGCAATAGACGCTCTTCCGGGGTGGGTTTCACCTCGCCCTTGGGGGAAACTTTACCTACAAGGATCATTCCGCCGCTCACATAGGTACCGATTTTGACGATGCCACTCTCGTCGAGGTGTGCCAGTTCGTCGTCACGAACGTTGGGGATGTCTCTGGTGATCTCTTCGACACCGTGCTTAAGCTCTCTGGCCTCCGCCTCTTTTTCATAGATGTGGACTGAAGTGAACGCGTCTTCACGGATCATCTTCTCAGACATCACAATCGCATCTTCAAAGTTATAGCCGTTCCAAGGCATAAAGGCGACCATCGCGTTGATCCCCAGTGCCAACTCTCCTTGATCCATATTCGGACCGTCTGCAATAATCTGCCCTGTAGCTACTTTCTGCCCTGTTTTCACCATCGGCTTTTGTGTAAAGGTGGTGTTTTGGTTCGTGCGCAGATTTTTTTGTAGCGGATAGTAATCGATAAAAGTACCATTTTCATCTTCGCCCATTACATAAATATGACGCGCATCAACCTTCTCGACCACTCCACAACGTGCCGCCTTAACGCACTCCCATGAGTCGCGTGCTACATGTTTTTCAACACCCGTACCCACCATCGGCGCTTCTGAACGCAAGAGTGGAACCGCCTGTCGCTGCATGTTCGAACCCATGAGGGCCCGGTTTGCGTCGTCATGTTCCAAGAAGGGAATTAATGAAGCGGCAACACCAACCACCATGTGCGACGAAAGGTCCATGAAGTCACACTCTTTGGGACTTCCCAAAACAATCTCGCCGTCACGTCTGATCTCAATCAGATCTTCGAGGAAACGCCCATTCTCGTCTATCGCGTTCGAAGCGGCAGCAATGGTTTTGCCCTCCTCTTGTGTAGCCGTTAGATAGATCACATTCTCTGCACCAAGCTGAACGATCCCATCTTTGACGATGTTATAAGGTGCTTCGATGAAACCGTGCTCGTTGACTTTAGAATAAGTTGCCAAAGTATTGATCAAACCGATGTTTTGGCCTTCCGGCGTCTCAATCGGACAGATACGCCCGTAGTGAGTCGGGTGAACGTCACGCACCTCAAATCCGGCACGTTCTTTGACAAGTCCGCCCTCACCCAAAGCCGACAGACGGCGCTTGTGTGTAATTTCGGAAAGCGGATTGGTTTGGTCCATAAACTGAGACAACTGACCGCCGGAGAAGAATTCCATAATGGTTGAAGTAATCATCTTGGAGTTGATCAGATCATGCGGCATCAACTCGGTCAGAGGACCGCTCATCGTGCTCAGTTTGTCTTTTATCGCTTTTTGCATTTTGACCAAGCCATTATGCAGCTCATTGCCCAAAAGCTCACCAATCGAACGAATACGGCGGTTACCGAGGTGATCGCGATCATCAGTATGACCTTGGCCGTTTTTGACTTTAATAACATATTTGACGGTATGAATAATATCCTCGTTTGTCAATACTGTGACGTATTCAGGGACATTCAAACCAAGCTTGTGGTTCATTTTCATCCGTCCGACACGCGTTAGATCGTAACGCTCCGGATCAAAAAAGAGCTGGTTTACAAAAACTTTCGCAGCCTCTTTCGTTACCGGCTCACCTGGTCGCATAACCTTGTAGATACGTATAGCAGCCAAGTCATTTTCGTCTTCAAGCTCTTCAGTCTGCTTGAGCAGCTTCAAAGAGTCGGCATCGGCAATGAATGCATTGATGATAGTGCTATCATGCCCTTCGGCGAGGTCGTTTGCGATAACAAACGATTGGACACCTGCCTCGGCCATCTTTTTCAGTTTGTGCTCATCAAGCGCAGTCATCGTATCAAACAAGACTTCGCCCGTCTCCGGATCGATGATCGGTTGCGCCAAATAGCGCTCGGTTAGGATCTCAATCGGATATTGAATACGTGCATGCCCTTCATCGATAAACTTTTGCGCTTTCTTAGCCGTCAAACGCTTGCCGGCTTTCATTAATTCTGTCTTACCATCTGCCGAAATCAAATTGTATTCGAGTCGTCCGCTAAAGTTGTCGGCGTTAAAGTCCATCAAAAAGGCGTTATTTTCAATTGTTATGTTTTGAAGCGGGTAAAACATCTTCAAAATATCTTGCTTCGAATAGCCCAGAGCACGGAACATGATGGTTACAGGCACTTTACGACGCTTGTTGATGCGCATATAGAGAATATCTTTGGGATCGTATTCAAAATAGAGCCAAGAGCCTCGGTCAGGAATGATCTGACCGGTAAAAATCAACTTGCTACCCGCCGTAGTGGCCTCTTCTTCTTTGAAGATAACACCGGGAGAGCGGTGCAGCTGATTGACGACGACGCGCTCGACACCGTTAATGATAAAAGAGGTTCGCTCGGTCATCAGAGGAATATCACGTACGAAAATGGGCTGTTCTTTAATATCTTTAACGCCTAGCTTCTCTTTGGTATTTTCGTCACGATCCCAAAGCACCAAGCGCGTTTTCATGCGCAGTGAAATAGCATAGGTCAATCCACGCTCCATGCACTCACGCACGGTATATTTTGGCTTCACCGTTTCAGAACCCAAATACTCAAGTGTCAAGCGATTCTGAGTGTCATGAATAGGAAAAACTGATTCAAATACACGTTCAATGCCGCTTTGTGAGCGGTCTTTTTGATCCAGCATCAAAAAAGTATCGTAAGAGTTTTGTTGCAGTTGCAGGAGGTTGGGGACTTCAATTTGTTGGGAGGTTTTGGCGAAGTCTACACGTAAACGATTACCTGAATACAGACTGTTTAACATTAGGCTACCTTGAAATAAGAGTGAGAAATTCTATCGGGCGACAGAACTTGATGTCGTCTCCAGGCGTCCCTGGATAGATCCACAGGTTATAGACGTTAGTGGCTATAACCGCCAAAGGCCCATGTACAAAGCGACTAAATCACTTCGTACATGGGCCATAGGGATGCGAAGGAAAAACCTCCGCATCAGCAAAGTTATTTAACTTCGACTTTAGCGCCGGCTTCTTCAAGCTGTTTTTTGACATCGGCAGCAACATCTTTAGATACTGCTTCTTTGATGGTAGAAGGTGTCTGTTCAACCGCATCTTTAGCCTCTTTAAGACCAAGACCGGTGAGTGCACGTACCACTTTAATAACGTTGATTTTCTTTTCGCCGCCGTCAAGCAAAATGACATTGAATTCAGTTTGCTCCTCAACAGCCGCAACAGCAGCTACGGCACCACCGGCAACCGCTACAGGTTGAGCAGATACACCGAATTTTTCTTCGAACTCTTTAACAAGCTCAGAAAGCTCAAGGACAGAAAGGTTAGAGATAAACTCTAATACATCTTCTTTAGTTACAGCCATAATTTTCTCCTATGGTAATTTGATAATTTAAGAAGCTTGTGCTTCCAACTTTTCTTTAAGCGCATTCAAGCCGATTGTGAAGTTGCGAACCGGTCCCATCCATACAGATGCGAGCATACCCAGCAACTCTTCGCGACCCGGTAGTTTTGCAAAAGCTTCAACTTTCGCGGCATCAGCAGGCTGAGCATCGATATAGGCATTACGAATAGCAAACTTATCATTCGTTTTTGCGAAATCAGAAACGGTTTTAGATGCCGCAATAGCATCATCACCCCAAACAAAAATGTTGGTATCACTGATCTCGATTCCGGTCATATCGGCATTAGCCAAAGCGATATTGGCCAAAGTGTTTTTAACCACTTGAACCTTTACATCTTTAGCACGCGCAGCATTGCGAAGCGTTTCAAGATCAGCAACTTTCAAACCACGATAGTCACACATTACGACCGCATTGGCCGTTTTGAATGACGTCGTTAGTTGATCAATAATCTCAGCTTTTTTCGATTTTGTCATTGTTTCTCCTTTCCAGACATCGATACTTCAAGCGGGGCGGGGAAAAGTCCGATTAAGGCTAATGCCCCCTACTGTCTTCAGTCCATAAGATTAAAGATCTCACATGGAAATCTTTAGCATAAGATGCAATCCATCTTATACTAAAGATTTCATTTGCACGTAAGCCGAAGCTTACATGTACTCCTTAGCGTATATCCGCGAGTTCTGACAAATCGAACTTGATTGCCGGACTCATCGTCAACGATAATGCGGCGTTTTTGATATATTTACCTTTTGAGGTCGAAGGCTTGTGACGGTTGATCGCACCAACAAACGCTTTAATATTTTCTGCAATTTTCTCAGAATCAAAGCTTACCTTACCGATACCGGCATGGATGTTCCCTTTTTTGTCAACACGAAACGCGACCTGACCGCCTTTTACGTTGCCTACCGCAGTAGCCACGTCAGCGGTTACCGTTCCGGTTTTAGGGTTAGGCATCAAACCTTTCGGTCCAAGGATACGACCGACTTTACCGACAAGACCCATACAGTCTGGCGCGGCAACAACCACATCGAAATTGATGTTTCCTGCTTGAATCTGCTCTACAAGATCATCGGTTCCGACAATATCTGCACCGGCTGCTTTGGCCTCATCTGCCTTAGCGCCTTTAGCGAAGACCGCTACACGTACAACTTTACCGGTTCCGTGCGGAAGGACTACCGCACCGCGAACCATCTGATCGGCATGACGGGGATCAACACCGAGATTCATCGCAATTTCAACGGTCTCATCGAATTTCGCAGACTTCAGCTCTTTAATAAACGAAGAAGCTTCATCTACGTTATAACTTTTATTGATATCAATTTTTTCACTTAATTGAGCATAGCGTTTACTTGCCATAGTGTGAGTTCTCCTGAATGAATTCTCTGCCGCATATTTTAGAGATCTTTGCGGTCGAAGATCTACCATGTAGCACTTAGTCTACGACTTCAATACCCATTGAGCGTGCTGAACCTGCAAGCGTGTTTGCAGCCGCTTCTTCATTTTTAGTGTTCATGTCTGCAATTTTGAGTTTTACAACTTCCATCAATTGAGCACGCGTAATTTTCCCAACTTTATTTTTTAGTGGGTTGTCCGTCCCTTTTTTGAGACCTGCCGCCTTCATCAACAGTGCTGTAGCCGGCGGCTGTTTAGTGATGAATGAGAAACTTTTATCACTATAAACCGTAATCACTACGGGAAGTTTGAACCCCGCTTTTTCTTTTGTTCTCTCATTAAACTGCTTGCAGAATTCCATAATATTTACACCGCGCTGTCCAAGTGCAGGACCAACGGGAGGTGCAGGGTTTGCTGCGCCAGCTTGGATTTGGAGCTTAATATAGCCCGTAACCTTTTTTGCCATGTATGCTTCCTTTCGTTAAGTTAAATAATTTTTTCGACTTGCGTATACGAAATATCGACCGGAGTACTGCGCCCGAAGATCGAAACATTCAATTTCAGCGTGCCGTGTTCCAAATCGTATTCGTCAACCGTTCCCGTAAAATTGGCGAATGGGCCATCAATAATGCGAACCATTTCACCACTATCGAAATAGACTTTCGGTTTTGGAGCAGCTCGGTTTTGAACACGGTCTAAAATAGTCTTAATGTCTTTTTGCGACAATGGCGTAGGCTTATTTGCCTCACCGACAAAACCGGAAACTTTTGGGATAGACTGTATCATGTGCTGCAAATTTGTATTGAGATCAATCTTTATAAAAACATAGCCTGAATACAAAGAGCGCTCAGAAATCTTCTTTTTACCCTCTTTTACCTCAATGACATCTTCTGTAGGAACAATAACTTCTTCAATGAGATTTTGAAGATTATTCTCTTTGATGAGATTGAGAATTGCCTCTTTTACTTTTCTTTCGCTACCGTAGGTTTGAATCGAATACCATTCATGTGCCATGGATGCTCCTTAACCTAAGATTGCTGAGAGGGACGAAGACATAATCAAATCGACCAAGGCCAAAAAGAGCGCAATAAAAGTCACTACGACCAAAACGGCATAAAATGCTTGACGCACTTGCGCTTTAGTCGGAAAGATAACTTTCGAGAGCTCCGCCTTGGAGTTTCTCAGATAGGTAGTGATAGTGTCTTTCATCGTGATGTTCCTTGCTCGATTGCCTACATGTAACACCCTAAAGTAATACAAGTAGAGAATCCTATTAATGTGTGGCAGGCGAAGAGGGATTCGAACCCACAACCATCGGATTTGGAATCCGGCGCTCTACCATTGGAGCTATTCGCCTATCTCTTAAGAGAGAAGCTTAGAGCTTCATCTCTTTGTGTACAGTATGCTCACGGCAAAATTTACAATATTTTTTAGTTGAAAACTTTTCCGTGTGCGTCTTTTTATTCTTGGTTATATGGTAGTTGCGTCTGGTGCACTTTTCACATCCAAGGTGGATATTATCACGCATAATCTATTCCTCTGAAATTGCGAACCGGCTCAGCCGATTACGCAAGAATTTTGGCGACGACGCCGGCACCGACAGTACGTCCGCCTTCGCGAATCGCAAAGCGTGTACCCTCTTCCATCGCGATCGGGTGGATCAGTTCGGCAGTAATTTTGATGTTATCGCCAGGCATAACCATTTCAGTACCTTCTAGAAGGTGGATTGCACCGGTTACGTCTGTTGTACGTACATAGAATTGTGGGCGGTATCCGTCAAAGAACGGAGTATGGCGTCCACCTTCCTCTTTTGAAAGAATATACACTTCCGCTTCAAATTTTGTGTGCGGAGTGATTGATTTTGGCTTACAAAGAACTTGACCGCGTTCAACATCCTCTTTCTTAGTACCGCGAAGAAGGATACCACAGTTGTCACCGGCTTGACCCATCTCCATCTCTTTACGGAACATCTCTACACCTGTTACGGTTGTAGTTTGTGTGTCACGCAGACCTACGATCTCGATAGTATCACCGACTTTTACAGTACCGCGCTCGATACGACCGGTTACAACCGTACCACGACCAGATATAGAGAATACGTCCTCAACCGGCATCAAGAACTCTTTATCGATTTCACGAACCGGGTCAGGAATGTATGCATCAACGGCAGCCATAAGCTTTTTGATTTTTTCTGACCATTCGCCCAGTGTGCCTGTTTTTGCCTCTTCAAGAGCACGAAGCGCAGAACCGGCTACGATTGGCGTGTCATCACCTGGAAAGTCGTAGGTGTCAAGCAATTCGCGAATTTCCATTTCAACCAACTCAAGAAGCTCTTCATCATCAACCATATCTTCTTTGTTCATGAAAACAACGATATAGGGTACGCCGACTTGTTTAGAAAGAAGGATGTGCTCGCGTGTTTGTGGCATTGGACCGTCTGCGGCAGAAACAACCAGAATAGCGCCGTCCATTTGTGCAGCACCGGTAATCATGTTTTTAACATAGTCGGCGTGACCTGGGCAGTCTACGTGTGCATAGTGACGGTTGTCTGTTTCATACTCAACGTGTGAAGTAGCGATGGTAATACCGCGCTCGCGCTCTTCAGGTGCGTTGTCGATTTGATCATAGTCCATCATTTTTGCGCCGTTAGTCACAGCGAGAACTGCAGTAATTGCCGCAGTCAATGTTGTTTTACCGTGGTCAACGTGACCGATTGTACCGATGTTGACGTGTGTTTTATTACGCGTAAACTTTTCTTTTGCCATAGTGTCCTCCGACAGGGTTTGTTGAATTTTGAAATGGAATTATACCAGAAAATAGTTCAATTTAGGCTTTTGGCTCCAAAATCATTACAGGGTTATTACATGTAATGGATGGAGCCCAGTAGCAGAATTGAACTGCCGACCTCTTCCTTACCAAGGAAGTGCTCTACCTCTGAGCTAACTGGGCGTATTGTATGTGAAGGAAGCTTTTAAAAACTATTTTCGTAGTTAGAAGTAAATATTGTACTTCAGCTCCCAGACGATGGAGCGGGAAACGAGACTCGAACTCGCGACCCTCAGCTTGGAAGGCTGATGCTCTAGCCAACTGAGCTATTCCCGCATCTCAAACATGGTGGTGAGAGAAGGATTCGAACCTTCGAAGATAAAAATCAGCAGATTTACAGTCTGCCCTCGTTGGCCACTTGAGTATCTCACC
>JAFGUB010000004.1 GCA_016938735.1 Campylobacterales bacterium
ATCTCTTCTAGGGTATGTTTAGGGGTAAATTTTACAGGCATGCTCCCCTGTAAGAAAAAATCGTTCCAATTTTAGGTTTGGTATTACCTTAGGGTTTATCCGACCGCTTTTTCAAGATCTTCCAAGAAATGCAGACGCGATGCCTTGTCGTGCAGATCAAAATGCAGGAGGTGAAACTGCAACATGACATTACTCGTCTTTTCAAAACTTTCGCGCATACGCTCCGTATCGAGCTTGATATGTTCGTTGCTCAGTATGACAAAATCATCACCGTAAATACGGAAGATTTGTGACGTATTGAAGCGCTCTTCGAGGTATTCGCCAAGCAATACCAAAACCTTATTGCCTGTTTCCCAACCCTGTGTGGTGTTGAGTGCGCCGAAGTTTCGGATGGCGATGACGTTGGCGCAGACAAACTGCTGATGATCTTCATGCTGCTGCAAAAGCAGTTGCAGATAGCGCAGATTGTAGAGATTGGTCAGGGGGTCTTTAAAGTAGTGCGAAAGCCGTTCTTGCTCGATCACACTGGTGGGCAGTTGGGTGACGCTTAAATCGATATTGATGGTGCGGAAGACCCCTTGCGCATGGGCGACGATGGTAGGGTTATAGTGGATACCGGCAAGATAGTGCAGTTCTGCTAAAGAGTCGGCGATACTTTTGCGCGGTTTGTAGATGCGGTTGGTCGTCATCGCGTCAAAGGTGTCGGCCACCGCCAGAATCTGAGCGCACAAAGGGATGTCGTCGCCTTTGAGGCCGTAAGGGTAACCGCTGCCATCAAGCCGCTCGTGGTGGTACTTCATGATGGTGATGATCTCTTCGCTAAAATCGATATTGCGTAGGATCGATTCGCCCACCAAGACGTGCTCTTTGATGATGTCGAACTCTTTAGGGTTGAGGCGTCCTGGCTTGAGCAGGACGCTGTCGGGGGTGACGATCTTACCGATATCGTGCAGCACCGCCGCTTCGTAGAGCCGTTCGATCATCTCCTTGGGAAGATGCATGGAGAGGGCGAGCATTTTGGCATAGTCGGCGACGCGTCTGGTATGTCCTGCGGTGTAGGTATCGCGCTCTTCGGTGAGGTTGATGAGCGCCAAAATGACGTTGCGGTAGTGCTGCAAGCCACGTTCCTGCTCCTCTTTGAGGGCTTGTGTCTTTTGTGCGACGAGCAGATCGAGCCGTTCTTTCTCTTTGAGGGTTTTGCCGCTACGCCAGATCAAATAGGCGATCGCTCCAAAGAGCAGTGCGCCTACAAGTAGGCTCAGCGCTGTGGCACCAAGCAGGGCGTTTAGGCGGCTTTGAAAGCTATCGTCGTATTCGAGCGAGATGATATAGGCGATTGGCTCGCCGCGCAGATTCGCGATGGGCATAAAGGTAGCCACTACGGCTTTATCGCGAAAGGTCAGCGATCGCACGAGCGGGAAGCGCTCTTTGAGCTGTCGAGAGATTGCCGCGTCATCGTGTAATGTGCGCAAGAGCGGCTCAAAGTTGTGATCAAAATGGGCGTGTACGCCAAGATCGATCACATAGTCGTCATGCAGCGTCGAGGGGGCGTAGTTGCCTTTCTCCTTGTCAAAAACGGTGGCGGAGACAACATCGCTTTGGATCATGAAGTAAAAACCGCGCCGTTTGAAGACGTGGCTAAGGTGTTTGATGATGGCGTTGATCGAGACACTGATCTCGATGCTGCCAAGATGGCGGCCTTTGTCGATGATGGGAAAGATGTAGCGATAGCCGTTGAAGATACGCCCCTCTTCAAAGCCCTCGGCGTAGCGCTTTTGCTGGTTGGCGATACTGATCGATTCGCGCACGTTCATGAGGTTGTCGCCGTACTGCTGGGGTCTGTGCATCCGCAAAAAACTGCGGCCGTCAGGCAGATGAAAATGGATTTGGCGTACGTCGAGCGCCTCTTTAAGCCCTTCGTACTGCTCTTTGAGCAGGTTGTAGAGTTCCCAGTGCAGGGTGTCAAATTGTGAGGGTGAAGCCCCTTCGACCTAGTGCAAGATGTTAAGCACTTCGGGCTGTAAAATCAGGTTTCCGTAGGTGGAGCGGGCGTTGAGGCGGTAGGTGGTGATGGCGCTTTTGTAGAGGTTGTCAAGCTGCTCGAGTTTGGTTTGCTCGAGCACAACCGCGTCCTCTTGATAGCTGCGGTACAGTAGTGCAACGATGATGGCGGCGATCAGCGTAAAGATCGTAAAAAAGAGAACCACTCGGCTCATCAACAACCTCCGATGTTAAAAATTGTAGCACAACCCCGCTCTATTGCAGCAGCGTCTTGACCGTTTGGGCGAGCAGACGGTGTTCGATGGCGCGGATGCTACATGTAAAGCCCTCCAGCGTCTCCTGTGCACTTCGCTCGAACGTCTCCTGCGCGATCACCTCTCCGCCGTCGAGCTCATGGCTCACCCAGTGCACCGAGACCCCGCAGACCCGCTCACCGCTCTCAAAACTGCGCTCGATCGCCCGCGCCCCCTTGAACTTGGGCAGCAAGGAGGGGTGCAGGTTGATCGCCTTTACATGTAAGGTAAAAACGGGCGTAAGAATGCGCATGAATCCGGCCAGCACCGTCAAATCGGGCGCGTGGGCGTGAACCGCGCGCACCAGCGCCGCATCGAACGCTTCGCGGCTCTCAAAAAGGGTATGATCGATCACCTCTACCCGTACCCCCAGCGCCTGAGCCTTGGCGATGCCGGGAGCCTGGGGGTTGTTGGTGATGGCGCTCTCAACGACGCAGTGTTTGAGGTGCAGCTCCTCGATGAGGCGCACCAGATTGCTCCCCTCGCCGCTAAAGAGAATAACGATCCGCTTCACAGCCGCGCCACCGCGTCGATCAGATCAAAAGGGTTCATCGCGTAGTCGTTACATGTAAGGCGCTTACTTGCTAGAGTATGCGCCAGCGAACCGTGGATCGCGGCGTCTAGCGGAGCGTAGCCCTGCGCCAGCAGCGCGCCGATCAGACCGCTAAGCACATCGCCGCTCCCCCCTTTGGCCAGCACGGCGCTGCCGTGGGGATTGACGTACAGCGCGTCGTTTTGGGCGATGATGACGTTGGCCCCTTTGAGCAGCAAGACTACATGCGGATAAGCGGCGCAAAAGCGCAGCGCATAGCCGAAGCGGTCGTTTTGCAGTGTTGCGACGTCGATGCTGCCCAGACCGCAGGCGCCGTAAAGCGCGCAGAACTCTTTGGGGTGCGGGGTGAGGATCACCTGCTCGCGCTCCAGCAGGGTGCAGAGCAGCGGATGGTAGAAGAGATCGGCATCAATCATCAGCGGCAGGGCATGGTTCACAAAGTCGCGCAGCTCACGGTCGCAAAACTCCTGCCCCAGCCCCATTCCCAAACACAAAGCGCTCAGATTGGCAGGAAGCGTGTGGCTCTGCATCAGCTCATACGGAAGCTGCAGCGCTTCGTTGCTCAGCAGACTCACCAGCCCTGCGCCAAAGCGCATCGCCGCGCTACCGCAGAGCACCGCCGCGCCGCTTTTTTCGCCGCAGAGCACCCCTAAATGGCCGTAGCTGCCCTTGTGGCTGTCAGCCCTGAGGCGATGGGGCAGTACCAGATCTTCGATCTCTAGCAGTTGCCACGGCGATTCACGCTCGTAGTAGAGGCGCGACACCCCCAGATCGACCACCTCGATGACCCCAACCACCTCTTTGGCCGCGTCGCTAAAGAGGCCGCGTTTGAGCGCTCCCATCGTGAGCGTCACGTCGGCGCAAAAGCACGGTTCGCTTACGCGCCCCTCCAGATCCAGTCCGCTGGGCAGATCGCAGGCGATTTTGAGCGCTTCAAGGGCGTTCATCTGCTCTAAAAGCATCTGTGTCTGCGGCTCCAAAGCACGCTTCGCGCCGCTGCCGAGCAGCGCATCGACCAGCACGTCGCAAGGCTCAAGGGTATCGATAAAGCTTACATGTAAGGCCTCCAGCCGCCCTAACTGCACCAAAGCCAGCGGCGATTTGGCCCCAAAGGGCAGCATCACCGCCACGTCGTAATCGCCGCAGAGCAGCCGTGCCAGCGCCAGACCGTCCGCGCCGTTGTTGCCCGCACCGCAGACGATCAGCACCTTTTTGCCCCGCGGCATTCGGGCGCGTAGGTAATCGCTCATCCCGTCGGCGGCGTGCTCCATGAGCAGCTCTTCGCTAAGGCCAAACTGCGTATAACAGCGCTGATCGAGCGTGCCGACTTCGTAAAAAAGGTTCTGCATATACCCTCCTTTATAGGGGCATATTGTAGGCAAGTGAAGCTTATTTTAGTCGCAAACGCACTATAATCAAACCCAAACGATCAAGGAATACGCGTGTCCACCCTCAAACGCCTCAAACGCCGCGAAGAGATCATCGAAGGCGCGCTCAAGCTCTTCTCCAAAGGCGGGTTCTACCAGACGACCATCCCCGACATCGCCCGCACCATTGGCATGAGCGTCGGGAATTTTTACAACTACTTCACCTCCAAAGAGGTCTTGGCCAAAGAGCTGCTGCTTTATATTTCGGAGTATTTAGGCGAGCGCATCCGCACGATCAACGAAAGCGACGCCACCACCCAAGAGAAAATCCGCGCCATTGTGGCGATGTACTTTGAGATGGTCCAATCGCGTCCCGAGATGATCGAGTACTTCTTGCGCATCTTTCTCTCCAACCGCGAAGTCTTCGGCGAAGGGTGCGAAGGGACGGTCTGCGTCTCCGCCTTCATCACCGAAATGATGCTCTTTTTTGACGACGGGGTGAGCTGCGGCGACCTGCGTGAGCAGGACTTTTTCAGCGCCTTCGGTCTCTTTATGGGCTACCTTGGCGGCATGGCCTTTTTGTGCGGCGAAAAGGTACTGCCCCACGCACTGGATAGCTACGTCGATTCCATCACGCAGAACATCTACCGTGCACTCAAAACCTAAAGCGCTCTGGCTCCAGGGCCTTACATGTAACGGCAACAGCCACTCCTTTTTGAACCATCCACAGCTTGGCATTCTGATGGAGCGCTTCGAGCTGCTCTATCATCCCCACCTTCCCTGCACGCTGAGCCTCGAAGCGGTCGTTACATGTATGCATGAGTGCGATCTGCTGCTCTTTGAGGGGGCGTTTGAGCCGACCATGAGGCGTGCGGGCGTGGCGCTGGAGCGGCTGCTGGAGCACTACGGCGCGTGCGCGGCGCAGATCGTGGCGGTGGGAAGCTGCGCTTCGTTCGGCGGGGTGTTTGGCAGTAGCGGAGGGTTGGACGCGCAAAGCCAAGCGTGGAGCGAGAAGATCATCAACTTAAGCGGCTGCCCGATCCACCCCGAATGGCTCGCACTGATTCTGAGCGGTTTTGCCGAGGGATCAGCCTTTGCCCTCGATGCGCAGCGCCGACCCAAAGCGCTCTATGCCCATCTGGTGCATCACGGCTGCACGCGCAACGAGTATTTTGAATGGAAGGTCGATGCGAAAGGCTTTGGGGTGAACGAGGGGTGTCTGTACTACGATCAGGGGTGTCGCGGCGTGCTCAGCCACGGCAGTTGCAACCGCATCCTTTGGGGCGGCGTCAGCTCCAAAACCCGCAGCGGCCAGCCCTGTTTTGGCTGCACCGAGAGTGATTTTCCGCGCCGCGACCTCTTCAAAACCCGCAAAAATATGTCGATTCCCCACGAAGTGCCGCTGGGGGTGAGCAAACGCGCCTACCTCACCCTTGCGGGCATCGCCAAAACCTTTACGATCGAGCGGCTAAGCAAGGATCTGATGGATGATTGAGCGCAGACTGATCGAGCGGATCGAAGGGGAGGCGGAGCTGGAGTTTGAAGAGTGCGAGGGGCGCGTGGCGTATGCGACGATCCGCTTTGAACACATGCGCGGCATGGAACGGCTGCTTTTGGGGCGCGAAGGACGCGACGCGCTGGTGCTCACGCCGCGCGTCTGCGGCATCTGCGGCCATGCCCATCTGATGGCTTGCGTCCTTGCGCTCGAAGATGCCTACGCGAACGCCGGCCATGCGCTCACGCTCAGCCCCAAAGCCCAAGCGCTGCGCGAAGCGACGCTCTCGCTGGAGATGATCCAAAACCATATCAAATGGTGGTATCTCGTAATGAGCGAGGAGCTCTACGCCCTGCGCGGCTTCACTCCGCCCAAAGAGAGCGCGCTTAGAGGTGCCTACGGCGCGCAGATCATCAATCGCGCCATCAGCGCTCTGGCCGGACAGTGGCCCCACAACAGCTACATGATCCCCGGCGGCGTCACCTGCGACCCGGGAGCGCTGGAACTGCTGCAGGCGCAAACGGCGCTCTTTGAGGCGACGCGCTTTGTTCAGGAGACGCTGCTGGGGATGGAGCTGGAGCGCTTTTTATCCGCGCTTACATGTAAGGAGATTACGGGCATACAGAGCGACGCGGGGCGCGTCGAGGCGATGCTGCTGGAGCTGGGAATGCAGGAGAAGGGGCGCGCCTATGATCGCTTTGCGGTGCTGGGCAGCCACGGCTTTGCCGCGCCTGCGCGGTTGCGCGGCACCAAAACCTACAAGATTGACCCCGCGCAGGTTCACACCGAAGCGGCGATCACGCTGCGCGGAGAAAGCATGGCGCGCAACGCCCTCTATCGTGGTACATCCTACGAGACGGGACCGCTTGCGCGGGCGTTGCAGCGGGGCGATCCGCTGATTAAAAACATGCACCGCCGCTTCCGCGACAGCACCTACACCCGCATCTTTGCGCGGCTTTATGAGTGCGCCTTGCTGCTGGAGCGCACGGCAGCGCTGCTGCGCGGCGTGGTGCTTGGTGAAGCTTCATGGATAGAGCCGCCGCCCATCGAGCGCATCAGCGCAGAGGGTGTGGGCATCGTCGAAGCGCCGCGCGGGCCGCTGATCCACCGCGTGCGGCTGGAGCGGGGCATCATCGCGGCGTACGAGATCATCACCCCGACCCAGTGGAACCTCGCCAGTGCCCCGCGTGAGCGTCCGGGGCCCGCGCAAAAGGCGATGGAGGGCTTACATGTAAGCGAAGCGGCCTTTGTGTTTCGCAGCTTTGATGTCTGTTCGGTCTGTACGACGCATTAGACGCAAATGCAACAAGACGATACATGTAACCCTTTTTCGCAACAATACAGCTTAAAAGGAGCACACGATGGCACTTGGATGGCTTTATGCGGAGATGGTTTTACTGTTTGTAGCGCCGAGTCTATCGGTCTATTTTGGGGTGATGCCGCCGTGGATGATCATACCGGGGCTTTGGGTGTTGACGCTCTATGCGTATTGGATTTTACGCCGTCACCAAATGCCTGTTTTTGAGCCGCTCCGCCACTATTGTCGTCATCTTTTGGGGCGAACCGCTTTGCTTGGGGTGCTGGGGCTTGCGATGTTGGTCTTTATCGGGTATTCAAAACTTTTTGTGCTGGTGCTTGAGCGGCCCTTGGTTTGGGTGGCGATCCTAGCACTCTATCCCCTGCTCTCGGCCCTGCCGCAAGAGATTTTGTTTCGGCGTTTTTTCTTCTATCGCTATAGTGCGCTGATGGGCAGCGGAGCACTTTTTTGGCTTAGTGCGGCGCTCTTTGCGCTCGCGCATCTGCCCTTTGGCAACGAAGTGGCGCTTGCGGGGAGTTTTGCGGGCGGGATACTCTTTGCCCACTCTTACCGTCAAAGCGGTACGATCCTCTCAAGCTGGATCGAACACTCTCTCTATGGCATTATGATCTTTACCTTTGGCTTGGGACACTATTTTTATCATGGACGCATCGGGGCTTAGTAGCTACAGACCCGATTGCGCCCCAGGGTCTTGGCCTGATAGAGCGCACTGTCAGCTTGTTTGAAGAGCTGCTCAAAGGTGACGTTTGGATTTTTGGGGCTGCTTACGCCAAAGGAGCAGGTGACCGTGCCGACCGTTTCGATGGCTAGGGCGGCGATCCGCAGGCGCAGCTTTTCGGCGAGCGCTTCGCAATCGGCGATGCGGGTGCCGGAGGCGACGATCAGAAACTCTTCTCCGCCCCAGCGTGCGAGCAGATCGCTTTGGCGGATATGTTCTTTGAGCGTATCGGACACAAGACGCAGCACGCGGTCGCCCATGTCGTGGCCGAAGGCGTCGTTGATCTTTTTGAAGTGGTCGATGTCGATGACGATCAGCGAGTAGCCGCTGTTGAAGGGGTTTTTGCCCGTGACACGCTCAAGCAGTCCGCGGCGGTTGAGCAGCGCTGTGAGGGTGTCGCTGTGGGCTTGGGTGGCGAGTTGCTCTTGCTTGAAGCGCAGCATCTCGAGTAGATGGTTGACAAAACGCGCGACGATGCCGATCTCGGTGTCGCGCTCGGTGCGCAACTTGAGGCGCATATTGCCCGTGCGCATGATCTTGACGATCCCTTCGATGGTGTCGACCCACGGCATACGGGCGTGGTGCTCCGATACGTTGAGCCCCAACACTTCATGGCGGGGCGGCACCCGCAGGACATTCGCCATACGCAGCAACCTAAAGAGCGCTAGACCGCACAAAAAGGCAAAGCCAAAGGCCGTAACGATCCCCGTAAGCTGCACCAGCATGAATGAAAGCCGATCCATCCCCGCCGGAAGGGCGCCAAAGAGCGCCACGGCAAAGGTGCCCCACGCCCCCGCCGCTCCGTGAATCCCCACCACGCTCAGCGGATCGTCGATATGCCATCGCCGCAGCAGCCATCGGTCGCTATAAAACATCACCCCTACCGACACCAGCCCCACCAGTGCCGATGAGGGCGCATCCATCGAGGCGCAACCGGCCGTGATGCCCACCAACCCCGAGAGGATGCCGAAGCTAAAGATCTCCACCCCCACGCGCTCTTTGTAAAAAAGGCTCAGCAGATAACCGCCAAAACCCCCAAACGCCCCTGCAAGCGTGGTGTTGAGCAAGATGGAGGTAATTTTGGCGTCAAAGGCGAGCAGGCTGCCGGCATTGAACCCAAACCACGCAAACCAGAGTATGAAGATTCCAAAGACGATGAAGTTGTGGTTGTTGGGCGAGAAGATGACAATGGAGCCTTTACGAAAGCGCCCCAGCCTCGGCCCGAGTGCTATCGCTCCGGCAAGACCGATCCACGCGCCCACGGAGTGTACCACCGTCGAGCCTGCGAAGTCCACAAAGCCAAGTTCTTTTAGCCACCCCTGCTCGCTCCATGCCCACTGCCCAAAGAGGGGGTAGATGAGCGCCGTGACCACCACAGCGACCAGAACGTAGCCGCTAAACTTCATCCGCTCCGCCACCGCACCCGAGACGATGGTGGCCGCCGTTGCCGCAAACATCGCCTGAAAGAAGAAGAGGGCGTTTTGGGTCAGATCACCGCCGTCGATCATATAGCCTGCCGCGCCGAACATCAGCCCAAAGCCAACCAGCCAGAAGGCGATGATGCCGACGATGGTGTCGATAAGGTTTTTCATGGCCACGTTGATGGTATTTTTGGGGCGCACGGTGCCGCTTTCGACCAGCGCGAAGCCCAGTTGCATCAAAAAGACCAAAAAGGCGCACAAGACGATCCAGAGGATGTCAAGGGGTGCGAGGCTCACGGAACTCCTTCGGGCGAAATAGAGTATTATAGGTTATTTTATAATCTTATGGCTGATTATATTTTATCCACTTTGTACGCTTCGTTGATTGTGCTTCAAATGGGACGCGCTTGGATTATAATAGCCTTCTGTAGCGCCCCGACATGTTGATACATGTAAAGGGCACCACGGAAGGAGTTTTTATGCCAAAAAAAATTCTGGTCGTTGATGACGTGGTTGAAAATATCCAACTCGTCTCTAGTATCCTCAAAAAATCAGGTTACAGTATTCTTGTAGCCAAAAACGGCAAAAAAGCACTGGAGATCGTGGCGCAACAGAGCGTCGATCTGATCTTGCTCGATATCGTCATGCCTGAAATGGACGGCTTCGAGGTGGCCCGCAGGCTCAAAAGCACGCCTGAATATCGAGACATACCGATCGTTTTTCTCACCTCCCACGCCGACGCCTCAAGTGTGAGCGAAGGGTTTGCGGTCGGGGCGCAGGACTACGTCTCCAAGCCCTTCAATGCCAGCGAACTCAAAGCGCGGGTTGCGACGCATCTGGAGCTCTCCGATTCGCGCAAAGAGCTCAAGCGCAATCTGGATTTAAATATTTCGCTGCTCGATCAGTATAAAACGGTTGTCGATGAGAGCACCATCGTCTCCAAAACCGACCCGCACGGCATCATCACCTATGTCAACGACGCCTTTGTGCGCATCTCAGGCTACAGCCGCGAAGAGCTGTTGGGCCATCCGCACAGCATCGTGCGCCATAGCGATATGCCCAAGAGTGCCTTTAAGGAGATGTGGGAGACGATCCGCGCTAAAAAAACATGGAAAGGAGAGGTCAAAAACCGCAAAAAAGATGGCGGCTACTACATTGTGCAAAGCACCATCAGCCCCATTTTAGGAGCCGACGGAGCCATCGAGGAGTACATCAGCGCCCGCAACGACGTCACCGAGATCTATGATCTACAAAAAGAGATCGAAGAGACCCAAAAAGAGGTTGTCTTTACGATGGGCTCCATCGGTGAAACCCGCAGTAAGGAGACCGGCAACCACGTCAAACGGGTGGCCGAATATTCACGCATTCTCGCTACCCACTGCGGTCTCGATGCGCAATCGGTGGAGCTGCTGGTGCAGGCCTCGCCCATGCATGACATCGGCAAGGTCGGCATTCCCGATAACATCTTGCAAAAGCCCGGCAAGCTCGATGATGATGAATATGCCGTTATGCGTACCCACGCAGAGCTGGGCCACTCCATGCTCGCCCACTCCAAGCGGCCGCTGCTGCAGATGGCGGCAACCGTGGCCCATGAGCACCATGAGTGGTGGGACGGCACGGGCTATCCGCGCTACCTCAAAGGCGAAGAGATCTCCATCTATGGCCGCATTACTGCCCTTGCCGATGTGTTTGATGCGCTGGGCAGCGACCGCTGCTACAAAAAAGCGTGGAGCGATGAACGGATTTTCGAGCTGCTGCGCGCACAGCGCGGCATGCAGTTCGATCCGCAGTTGATCGATCTCTTTTTTGAACATCTTGATGCCTTTTTGGCCGTACGGGAGCGTTTTCGTGATCTCTAAACCCCTAAATGAGACCTACAGACCGACTATTTTGATCATAGACGATGATGCTCATATCATCACCCTCATCACCGACGTGCTCAAACACGACTACACCCTCAAAGCCCTCACCGATGCCACAAAGGTGATGGCGTTTGTAGAGCGCCATCCGCGTATCGATCTGATTTTACTCGATGTGATGATGCCCCAAATTGACGGCTATGCGCTTTGCAAGCAGCTCAAAGAGTCGCCTCAAGCTACGGCGATTCCGATCATCTTTTTAACCGCGCTCGAGAGTGACGAAGAGATTGTCAAAGGGCTGCGCCTCGGTGCCGTCGATTACATCACTAAACCCTTTAACATTGAAGTACTCAAAGCCAGAGTCCAGACCCATCTGCAACTCAAACGCTTTAGCGACTCACTGCTGGAGATCATCGAGGAGAAAGAGGAGCTGCTGATCAAACAATCCAAGATGGCGACGCTGGGTGAGATGTTTGAGAATATCGCCCACCAGTGGAAACAGCCGCTCTCCATCATTTCGATGGCCTGCAACGATATGGAGGTGGATCATGCGCTGGGCACCTTTAGCGCTGAGGAGGCGATGCACCAAATCGAGGTGATCCGCCGCGCGCTCGCCCAGCAGGTGACGGCCATCGATACCTTTAGAGACTTTATCAAATACACGCACAAGCCGACCCGCTTTGCTCTGGCGGCTTTGATTGAGGAGTGCCGCATCTTTATCAGCTCCAAACTCAACGCGCAGCAGATTGCCTTTGATGCGGCCATTCCTTCCGAGCTCTATCTGCACGCCGATCGCAGCGCGCTGCTGCAGATTCTGCTCAACCTCTTTAGCAACAGCATCGATGCCCTGCATCGGCGAACTGAACACAGATGGATGCACGTTACATGTAAGCAAGAGCAGCAGACGCTGCGCATCGCGCTCTGTGACAACGGCGGGGGCATTCACGAGCCCCATGCGCAAAAGGTCTTTGAGAAATACTACACCACCAAAGGCGATTCCGAGGGGAGCGGTCTAGGGCTTTACATGTCGCGTGAAATCGTGATCAAAAAGCTCCATGGCAGCCTCGATTTTCACAACACCGATGAGGGCGTCTGTTTCGTGCTCACCCTGCCCAATCACGCACAGGAGCTCTAAGATGGCACTCAAACTCGACTCAGAGCACTTCAAAGCACTGCTCAACACGACCCAAGACGGTTACTGGGCCGTTAGCCCCGAGGGGATCATCCTCGATGTCAACGAAGCCTACTGCGAGATGAGCGGTTACGCTCAAGTGGAGATCATCGGCGAGAGTCTGCTGAAGTTTGATATCCACTACGACCCCTCCATGACGGCTGCGCAGATTGAACATTTGAAGCAGAGCGGACGGGGGCGCTTTGAATCGACCCACCGGCGTAAAGACGGCACCCTTTTTGAGGTGGAGGTCTCGGTCAGTTACGCGCCGATAGAGGGGGGAATACTGTTTTCACTGCTGCGCGACGTCACGGAGCGACACCGCCAAGCCCAAGCGCTTTTGCAAGAGCGGATGCTGCTTGAGACCATCATCAACACCATTCCCTCTGCACTCTTTTGGAAAAACCGCGACGGCGTTTTTGAGGGGGTGAACCGTCGATTTATCGCCGATTCAGGCTTGGCAGAGGCGGCGCAGATTGTGGGCAAAAGCGATTTCGATATGCCCTGGCATGCGCATGCCCCAAGCTACCGCGACGATGATCTGCGTATCATGCAGACGCAAGAGGCGAAACTGGGCTACATCGAAGCCTTTGGTGCTTCAGGTGGGAGCGAACGTGTCATACGCACCTCAAAAGTGCCGCTGCGCAACCTTCAAGGCGAGGTGATCGGGGTGCTGGGTATCTTTGATGACATCAGTGCCGAGCACCGTGCGACCGAAGCGCTCAAAGTAGCCAAAGAGGAGTTTGAGGCCATCTTCAAAACCTCCAAAGAGGGGATCGCCATCATGAATCTTGAGAGTCGCTTTCTCGACTTCAACCCTGCCTATGAAGCCCTGACCGGCTACAGCCGCGCGGAGCTTTTGGAACGATCGTGCGTAGGCATGAGCACACCGGAGGATAGAGCGGCCACACAAGCCGCATTGGCGCAGGCGATCCAGGAGGGTTTTGTACAAAACCTGCAGAAATCCTGCATACGCAAAGAGGGCAGTGTTATTTTTGTAAGCCTCAATCTTTCACTCCTGCCCGACAAAAAACGCCTACTGATGAGCGTACGCGACATTACCGAACAAAAGCAGCACGAAGCGAGGCTCGAGCAGCTCAATCAGGAGCTCGAAGTGCGCGTCGAGGAGCGCACCGAAGAGTTGAGTCTGCAAAAAGAGGCCTTCGAGCGGCTCTTTGAGTACTCATCACAAGGGACGCTGATCATTCAAAACGGCCGCTACATTCAGTGCAACGCCAAAGTACTTGAGATGATTGGCGTACCCGATAAGAGCCACATTATCGGTAAAACCCCCAGCGAAACCTCCCCCACCATCCAAAACGACGGCAAGCGCTCAACCGAAAAAGAGACAGAGCTGATCAATGAGGCCAAAGCTAAAGGCTTCGCCCGCTTTGAGTGGGCCCATACGCGCCCCGATGGCACCACCTTTCCTTGTGAAGTGACGCTGGTGCCGATCTATCTGCCCTCCAGAGGGGAGATTATGCATGTCACGTGGCGCGATCTCAGCGAAGAGAAGCGCAAAGAGCAGCTGCTTGAAGAGTCGAGAGAGTATCTCAACAATATCATGGAGAGCGCGATTGACGGTATCGTGGCGATTGATGCGGCGGGGATGATACAGACCTTCAACAAAGCCGCAGAGGCACTCTTTGGCTTTAGCCGCGAGGAGGTGATCGGGCGCAACGTCTCCCTGCTGATGCCCGAACCGCACCAAAGCCGCCATGACGGCTACATTAGCGCCTATCTACGCAGCGGCGTGGCCAAAGCGATCGGCCACACCCTAGAGCTCGAGGCGCAGCGCAAAGACGGCACGCGCTTTCCCATCTCCTTGCGCGTCGGGGAGATCAAGACCCCTACGCACCACAGTTTTACCGCCTTGCTGCAAGACATTTCGCAGCGCAAAGCGGTAGAGGCGGCGATGCTGCTGGCCCGTCAGGAGGCAGAGCAGGCAGCTAAAACTAAAGCGGACTTTTTGGCCAATATGAGCCATGAGATCCGCACCCCGCTCAACGCGATCATCGGCATGAGCTTTTTGGTGATGCAAACGGAGCTTGACGAGAAGCAGTATCTCTACATCAAAAAAATTGACAGTGCGGCGAACCATCTGCTCGGTGTCATCAACGATATTTTGGACTACTCCAAACTCGAATCGGGCAAGATGGTGCTTGATCACAGCGATTTTGACTTCAATGCCATCTTGGACAACATCTCTAATATGTTCAGTTTCAAGGTCCAAGAGAAGGAGATTGAGCTGCTTTATGATATCGACAGCACCATGCCCTACAAGCTCAAAGGCGATGCACTACGCCTTTCGCAAGTGCTCATCAATCTGGTCAGCAACGCAGTGAAGTTTACCAATGCCGGTACCATCGTGCTGCGCTCAAGACTGCGCGCACGCGAGGGCAACAAAGCGCGTATCAGCTTTAGCGTCAAAGATACCGGTATCGGTATGACCGCAGAGCAGGCGGCGCGGCTGTTTCACTCCTTTTCGCAAGTCGATACCTCTGCCACGAGGCGATATGAGGGAACGGGGCTTGGACTCGTCATTTCACAGCATCTGGTTCATGCGATGCAGGGCACCATCAGCGCCCGGAGCGTCTATGGTAGCGGCAGCACCTTTAGTTTTGAAGTCGAGCTTGAGCTTCAAGAAGAGCAGCCGCCGCTGGGCAGCAGAACCTTTACACCGATGCGCGTGCTGATAGTCGATGACAACCCCATCGCCCTTGAGGTGATTGCCAAAGTCACCTCCTCTTTTCATTATGAGACCCATCAGGTAATGAGCGGCGAACAGGCCATCAGCAAAATGCGCGACGCACTGACGCGCAATACCCCTTACGATCTGCTCATCATCGATTACAAAATGCCCGGAATCGACGGCCTTGAAACCATTAAGCAGATGGAGGTTCCCCAAAACTGCAAGATCGTGATGGTCACTTCAACCGATATGAATGTGCTCAAAGAGCGCGCAGAGGGACTATCGATCGACGCTTTTTTGAGTAAGCCGCTCACCCCTTCAAGCCTCTATGACGCCATCGTCGCCCTCCAAAGCCGCAATCGCATGAACACTCTTGAGAGGGTGCGCTCCAATACTTACGTTACCCTTGCCCAAAAGATTGCGGGAGCCCATCTGCTGGTGGTGGAGGACAACAAACAAAATCAGGAGATCGCCGCCGCCTTTTTGGAAAAAGGGGGCGTGAGCTTCGATTTTGCCAACAACGGCGAAGAGGCGGTCATGATGGCCCAAAAAAATGTTTATGACGGCGTCTTGATGGATGTACAGATGCCCGTGATGGACGGCTTTGAAGCCACACGCCGACTGCGCGGCATTGAGGCTACCTCCACACTGCCCATCATCGCCATGACCGCCAACGCTTTGCATGGGGACCGCCAGCGCTGTCTCAATGCGGGAATGAACGATTATGTCAGCAAACCGATCGACATCAATAAACTTTTTGAGGTATTGGCATTGCAAATCGTGCCCAAAATCCATAAAGACCTTCAAGAAGCCATCCCTGAAACCGCAGATGATGCTGCGGTGTTAGGCTGTTTGGAGCTAGACATTAAAAATGCGCTCAGTCGCATGGGCGGGAGCGTTTCACTCTTTGTGACGCAAGCACGGCGATTTGCCCGCAGCCATCACGGTTTTACGCAGGAGATTGAAGCGCTTTGCGCAGGGGCAGATACCGAAGCTTTGGTGCGCTTTGTCCACTCGCTCAAAGGTACAAGCGGCAGTATCGGGGCAACGCCGCTGTTTGTACAAGCGAAGGAGCTTGAACAGCACCTCAAAGAGAGCGGACTAAGCAAAGAGAATCTGCAGTCGCTCAAGCAGCTCTCATCCCTGGTGGCTCAAGTAGTCAACAATATTGAAGAGTGTCTTGAACGCTCAGAAACAGCCACGCAACAGGGTTCGCTCTATACGCCGCAGGAGCTGCGCACAATGCTGTGCGCCCTTAAAGTGCAACTACAGGATTTTGACGCGCAAGCGGTTGATTCGCTCAAAATGAGCGCCGCAACCCTCTCTGATATGGGCTATGAGGTAGCCTATACGGCACTTTTGGCGCAGGTAGAGGAGTTTAATTTTGATGAAGCGCTGGAACTGCTTGAGCCCCTTTTACAACAGCTTGAATGTGTTTGCGGCTAAGGGCGAAGCTATCATTGAAGGAGGAAGAGATGATTGAACTGATTTATGTCAGTAGTGCTACAAAAACGATGAGTGAAGCGGAACTGCTTGGAATTTTGGAGGTGAGCCGTATCCGTAATCAAGAGGACGGCATCACGGGAATGCTGCTTTATGCCGGGGGGAACTTTTTTCAGGTGCTTGAAGGGGAACACTCAGCGGTCATGGCAACCTACAACCGCATCCTCAGAGATCCGCGCCACAAAGACTGCATGGTGCTCACCAAAAATGAGATCGCGCAACGCTCCTTTCCCGAGTGGTCGATGGGATTTAAATACCTCGGCGCATCAGGAGAGGAGCTCGAAGGATTTAGCGAATTTTTCAACCGCTCGATGAAACCCGAAGAGATTGCCCAAAAACCGAGTGTCGTGATCGACCTGCTTTACATGTTCAAACGGCGTAATACCTGAGTATCCTGCCTCTCTCTAAGCCGGCAAAAAAACTGTATGAAGATCGTGAGAACCTAATGCTTACATGTAAGCGATATCTCTTGAAGATATTTCTCTTGCTCTGCTTTCTGGCCCCGGCATACTTAGGTGCCTGGGCGGAGCATGAGGGGGTGCGCTCCCTTTTTGAGCGTGCAGAGCTAAACGCCACCTTTGTGCTGCTGGATGCACAGACACGCACGCTGCAAGGCTACAACCGTGAGCGTGCCGACACGCGCTTTAGCCCCGCATCGACGTTTAAGATTGCCAATGCACTGATCGGCCTCTCTAGCGGCGCCGTGAAAAGTGTGGATGAGGTGCTGCCCTATACGGGGCCAAAAGAGCCTTTTATCGCGGCGTGGGCGGAGGATATGGCGCTGCGCAAAGCGATGGGGCTCTCCAACGTGCCGATTTTTCAGGAGCTTGCGCGGCGGATCGGGCATCGGCGTATGGCGCAGGGCGTAGTGGCTTTGGGCTATGGCAACGCCCGAATCGGCGCGGCGATCGATCGCTTTTGGCTTGACGGGCCGCTTGAGATCAGCGCGGTCGAGCAGAGTCTCTTTTTGTCCGCGCTCGCACAAGGCGATCTCAACTGCTCCCAAGCGGCGCAAAGTGCGGTGCGAGACATCATGCTACTGGAGCAGACACCCAAAGCCAAGCTCTACGGCAAAACAGGGTGGCAAAACGCCCCCTACAGCGGGGTCGGCTGGTGGGTCGGATGGGTAGAGCGAGAGGGCCGCATCTACGCTTTTGCACTCAATCTGCAGATCAACAGCCCTGAGGATGCTCAACAACGGGTAGTGCTGGGTAAAAAAGCGCTGGAGCTGTTGGGCGTTTGGGAGGAGACTTTGGCGCGCTGACGGGTCGCTAAGCCTATTACCCCACCAAAATAGCGTCGGCTTCGTTACGTCGTAGCGAGTAGACATAGACGCCGCAGAGGCGCACCACCAGTGTTGCACCCATCAAAGAGCGCGAAAGAATCTCTATTTTAGTGTCGCGGACAAAGCCTAGTGAGAGCAGGCGCTCTTTAAGGGGTGAGGGGGCACCGTTTTTGATGATGACTGCTTCTTTGCGGCTGGCGAGTCTGCTTAATGGGCTTACCGGACGATCTTCGGCGTTTAAGGCTTGGACTTCTTTGAGTGCGGGGGGATTTTGACTCATGGCGGCTCCTTGAGCGATGCTCGGTTTGGCCTATCAATGCATTTTTTGTACTCGATATCCATAAACATTAAGTTCCAAAATTAATCAAGATCGTAAGAAAATTATAAAGAATTAAGAAAACTAATATTGCTCTAAGCTTGGCGCTCTTAGAATGATGAACGACTATTCATATTTTGGAGGGTGAGATGAGCGAGCGTAGAGAGGCGGCGGTCAAACTGTTTACCGCAGCCAATGCAACTGTAGACACCAACCGAGGCGAAACGTATTATACGGATCTGTACCGGCGCTGTGAGGCTCGTCTGAGCGAGCTGCGTGCCATGGCGCCGCAAAGCCGCATCAACCTGCACGAAGTGCTCCAAGACGACGGTTTTGACCGCCGCGACTTTATGAAGTGGGCGAGCGCGACGACGGCGATGCTGATGCTGCCCTCCTCCTTTACTCCACTGGTGGCTGAGGCGGCGGAGCTGATGAACCGTGTGCCCGTCATCTGGATCGAGCTGCAAGACTGCGCGGGTAACTCCGAAGCGCTGCTGCGCTCTGATGGACCGAAGATCGATGAGATCGTGCTCGATATCATCAGTCTCGAGTTTCACGAAACCCTGATGGCCCCATCGGGTCATCAGGCTGAGAAGCAGCTTGAAGAGGCGCTTGAGCACTTTAAAGGGAAATATCTACTCTTTGTTGAAGGTGCGATTCCTGTGGGCGTGGGCAAGGATTGGTGCACCATCGGCGCTTCCGGCGAGACCTTTGAAGATCACCTGCTGCGCCTCTCCAAAGACGCCGCAGCGGTGGTCGCCGTGGGCAGTTGCGCCACCTTTGGCGGCGTTCCGGCTGCCGCGCCCAACCCTACCGGAGCCGTAGGGGTGATGGACGTGGTCAAGGGCAAGCCGATCATCAATATCCCCGCCTGTCCCGCCAACCCCGCCAACATGGTCGGGGTGGTGCTGCACTTTGTGCTCACGGGTCAGATTCCTGAGCTTGATTCCCTGCTGCGGCCCAAATTTGCCTTTGGCTACCGCATCCACGACAACTGCGAACGCCGCGCCCACTTTGATGCGGGCGAGTTTGTCGAAGAGTGGGGCGATGTGGGGGCGCAAAACAACTTCTGTCTCTATAAAATGGGCTGCAAAGGGCCGATGACCTTCAACAACTGCTCCATCGTGCGCTACAACGAAGGGGTCAACTGGCCTATCGGCGTGGGACGCGGCTGTATCGGCTGCTCTGAGCCCGATTTTTGGGACAAATACGCGTATGAGCGCCCGATGGCGGATGCCAATATCAAAGCCCCGTTTGGCGGCGTCGAGAAGAGTGTCGATGAGTTTGGCTTGGGGATGCTCGCGGCAACAGCGGTGGGTATCGGTATCCATGCGGCTGCCAGTGCGCTGATCGGCAAAAAATCAACTGAATGCGGAGAAGAATCATGAGCAAACATATCGTTATTGACCCTATAACCCGTATCGAAGGGCATTTGAGAATTGAAGCGGTGATTGATGACAATAATACGGTGGTAGATGCCTACAGCGCTTCGACGATGTTTCGCGGTATCGAAACGATCCTCAAAGGGCGTGACCCGCGCGACTGCGGTCTGCTGGCGATGCGTATCTGCGGCGTCTGTACCGGCACCCACTATCAGCGCTCCATCGAAGCGGTAGAGCACGCTTTTGGTGTGACTATTCCTAAAAATGCCCGTATCGTGCGCAATCTGATTCAGGGCTCTTTGTATGTGCATGACCACGTGGTGCACTTTTATCATCTGCACGCGCTGGATTGGGTGGACATCACCAAAGCGCTCGAAGCAGATCCGGCAGCGGCGGTTAAAGAGGCCTACAAGTGGGCGGGTGTCGCCGGTGTAGAGCCCTATATGGCCAGCGAGGGAGAGTTTCGCGAGATCAAGGAGCGTGTGGCCAAATTTGTCAAACAGGGGCGTTTGGGGATTTTCGGCAACGGCTATTGGGGCAATGCGCACTACAAGCTGACGCCGGAGCAAAACCTGCTGGCGGTGGCGCACTACCTTAAAGCGCTGGATCTGCAGCGCGAAGCCGCCAAGATGATGGCGATCTTCGGCGGTAAAAACCCGCATCCGCAGTCCATTGTCGTCGGCGGCGTCACCTGTGTGCAGGATATTCAAAACCCCGCACGCATCGCGCTCTTTAAACAGCTACACAAAGAGTTTACGGCGTTTATCAAAAAAGCCTATCTACCCGATGTCTATATGGCGGGCACCATGTACGCCGATGAAGCGCTTGACGGCACCGGCGGGGGCCTGAAAAACTATATGAGTTATGGTGATTTCCGTTTGGACGATACGGGCTTTTACAGCTCTGCGCTGCTCTTTCCAAGCGGCACCGTGACGGGCGGAGATCTGGGCAGCTATCAGCCCATCGATCAGAGCAAAATCGCTGAGGATGTCACCCACTCCTGGTACGAGGGCGCCAAGCCGCTGCACCCTTATGACGGCATGACCATACCCAACTACACCGGCTTTGGCCGCAAAGAGGAGGGGGTGGCGTATCTTGATACCGAGAAGAAGTACAGTTGGATCAAATCGCCGATTTATGACGATACCCGCATGGAAGTAGGGCCGCTGGCACGCATGGTGGTCGGATTTGCGGCGGGGGATGCGCGGATCAAAAAATATGTCGGCAATTTCCTCACTCGCGGCAATCTGCCGGTGGGTGTGCTCTTCTCTACCGTGGGCCGCACGGCGGCGCGCGCCATCGAGACGGAGCTGATGGCGGATGTGATGTTTGAGTGGATCGATGAACTGGCCGCGAATGTGGCTGCGGGCGATCTCTCGACATGGACGGAGTTCGATTTTAACACGGTGAGCAAAAACGCCAAAGGTTACGGCATGGCCGAAGCGCCGCGCGGTGCACTGGGCCACTGGGTGCGTATCGAAGAGGGCAAGGTGGCCAACTATCAGGCGATTGTCCCCTCTACATGGAACGCCGCACCGCGTGACTATCAGGGGCGCAAAGGGGCGTATGAGTCCAGTCTGATCGGCACGAAAGTCGCCAATCCGGATGAACCGCTTGAGATTTTGCGCACCATCCACAGTTTTGACCCTTGTATCGCCTGTGCGGTGCATCTGGTCGATACCAAGGGCAAAGCGCTGGGAGTGTACAAAATAGGCACCAGCTGCAGCCTGTAAGGAGGCACCATGAAAACGAAACGACCGTTTCAGCGTGTAGAACGCATGACACCCACCATGCGCGTGATCCACTGGGTCAACGTGGTTGCCGTGGTGGCGGCAGTAGTGACGGGGCTTTATATTGCGCATCCCTATTATCAGACCTTTATGGCTGATCCGGCAGTGGATAAATATGTGATGGCATGGAACCGACTGGTGCATCTCTTTGCCGCCATCACGGTTGATATCACCTCGATCTGGATAGCGTACATGTACGCCAGCGGAGACCGGCATAAACCGTGGATGAAGCTGATTCCCAGCAAAAACAACGCGGTTGAGTTTTTTGAGGTAGTGCTCAACATCTTTACCTTTAACCGCCGCAAAAAATTTGACACGACGCACATGGACAGCTTCAATGCCTTTTGGTTTGCGCTGCTGCATCTGTTGCTCGTGTTCATGCTGCTGACGGGTCTGCAGATGTATGTGCAGGGCTTGGCTTCGGGCGAGAGCTCTATCGGGACGTGGTGGCCGTGGATCTTACATGTAAGCACCGACTGGACGCTGAGCGTCTTTGGCGGCAACATGGGGGTACGCTATGTTCACCATCTGGGCATGTGGGCTATTGTGATCTGGACGATGTTTCACATCTATGTACAGATTTGGCGCACCATATTCTGGCAAGAGGGGGATATCGCCATCGCCTTTGGCGGCAGTAAGTTTCCCAAAAAACGTCGGGAAGAGTCATGACATCCACCGCGATTATAGGGGTCGGCAATATTCTGTTCCAAGATGAAGGGATCGGCTGTTACGCCGGAAGGTATCTCGAAGCGAACTACACCTTCTCAGAAGAGATCGACATCATCGACGGCGGCACGCTGGGCTTTAAGCTTATGACCTACTACCAAACTTATGAGCGGGTCATCATCATCGATACCGTCTCCATAGAAGATGCGCCGGGGTCGATCTACAACCTCCCTGCCGATGTGCTCATGGGGCTGGGCAGTTACCGCCAGACCGCCCATGAGGTGGAGGTGGTGGAGATGCTTGAGATCTGCTCCTTGCTTGAGCGCATGGCCGAAGTGAGCGTGATCGGTATGATTCCCGAAGACATCGTGAGTGTGAACATCGATTTGACGCAGAGCATCAAAGCGGCGTTTCCCGCACTCATCGCCGAGGTGATTCGGGAGCTAGAGCGCTGCGGCATTGCATGCCAACCTAAAAGTGTCACTACCGGACTCGATCAGATTATCAAAGCCTACAACAACCCCTCTCAAGCCAAACTCTGCGCATGATTTTTGAACTGCGTATCGGGTGGGCGTCTCACCAAACCTACATCAGAGCGTTCTTGGATGACTTTTTCTCGCAACAAGGGGTATACACCAATATCTCCCAGACGCATGAAGCGATTGTGATCGAAGCGGACGCGGATGATACGGCGTTTGCGCAGGCACTCGCTACGCTGGAATCGGTGCTGCCTTACTCCTTTTTTATGGGCAGTGTGACGCACCGCGTCAAAGAGGGAAGCTTCGTTTGTAGGTCCAATCAGCCAAAAGCCTCACCCCCGCTCAATCTTGGCCTCTGCCCGCGCTGTGAAACCACGCTGCGCCAAAGCCGCGACGCGCTTAAGCACTGCGATTTTTGCGGGCCGCGCTACACATTGTCGCTGATGGGGGCGCGGCCTGTGATCGATGACGCCTACATCCGCCGCGCCGCCGATGCCTTGCTTGGCGGTGCAAGCGTGTATCTTGACACCCTCTTTGGCGTGCGCACTTTGAGCTTACCGGAACATGCCCAAGGTGAGGGGTATCTGCTTTATGGTGCTTTGGAGCATCTGGGGCGTGATTTTGCCCTCACCGCAGATGAGCGCGCCGCGCTGCTCTCTATCGAGCGGCCGTTGATGCAGCTTGCCACCCAAAGCGAGGCGATGCAAGAACGCTTTGGAAACGTACTATGGGTCAAATGTGTCGATGAAGCGGTGGGCATGTTGCTCTTTGACGCGCTTGAAGGGGTCGATGCGCTGTGGTGTAGCAACGCTAGAGCCTCCTTACATGTAAGCTTTGCCCCGCATATACCGACGCAAAAAGAGTTACATGTAGCGCTGTATCAAGAGGTTCGCTTGATCATCAAAGGCGAACGGGTCTGGACGCCGTGTGCGGTGCAGCGACCGCATGACACCCTTATCTACACCGACACCCTCTGCGCCGTGCGCGAAGGTGAAGCGCATCGCATCGATGCGACTGAGCGTTTTACGCAGGCAAAAACCTCCAAAGTGCTCATGCTTGAAGGCAGCCTTGAAGTGCCCCCGCACGCCAACACCCAAACCTTCAGCGCGGCTCAAGGCGCTTTGCGCGCGGCGCTTTGGACGCATGGGTTTTCGGGCCAAAGCTCGGTGGGGCTCTATTTTGAAGGTGATGATCTCTCTTTTTATTTTGACAACACCTTACATGTAACGCAAGTCATCCCCAGTATTGCCTTTGAGCCGCAGATGCTGATTGAACGATTGCGTAGCCTGCGCGAAGGAAGTAATCGGCTGATGGCGCGGCTGGAGCATGAGGATGGAGCCTTATGGGCAATCCTGCAGCGCATCGAACAAGAAGGGCTCGGGCTTTTTGACGCCGCAGCGCTGGTGTGCGGCCTCGCAGACGCACGCGCTTTGGAGCGTGAAGCGCTCAAATTTAGCGGCAAAGGGGGTATCAAGGTGGACTGCACCCTAGGAGAGGATCACCGCTTTCACCCCTACGCGCTCCTTGGCTCGCTGCTGAGCTACCGCGTCGCGGAGGTGGATCGTGTGCTGCTGTGCTACAGCCTCTATGAGTCGCTCGCCGATTACGCCGCGTCCACGCTGCTGGAGCTCAAAAGCCGCGCGAAGGCGGCGCATATCGTGCTTACCGGAGCGTCTGGCGCACAAGCCTCCTTCTTTTCGCGCCTTCATTCCAAGTGCGCTCCGCTCTATGCCAAAGGGGTGCCGATCGGATCGGATAGCGCGGTGCTGGGCGCACTCACCCTCTAAAATCAGGTTATAATCCGCACTATGGAACCGACACGCGACACTATTCTTGAAGAACTCAAACGTCTCAAACCCTACCTCAAAGAGCACGGTATCGATCAGATCGGACTCTTTGGCAGCAGGGCGCAAGGAAGCGAAGCGGTTTTTAGCGATATCGATATCGTCATCCACACCACCGATCTGCTGCGCGAAAAACACCCCGGCTTTGAAGCGTTTGCCTTTTTAGAGGATCTGCGTCAGAATTTGGGCCGAACATTTGGCCGCAAAATCGATCTGTGTGACCGCAGCAGCGAATGGGGCGCACACGTGACGCAAAAGGCGATTTTTGCATGACACTGAGTGAAAAAGAGCGCTATCGCTTAGAAGCGATCCGCAAAAAAATTGGTTTTATTGAAGCGATCATCGATCATTTCGGAAGTATCACTCAGGCGCTGCATGAAGAGGCGATGGGTAGAGCGGCCATTTTTATGCACCTTGTCGCCATTGCCGAACAGCTTGATAAACTCTCACAAGAGGGTGCGTATGCCCTGCTGATGCAACTGCCCAAAGAGGTCACGAAGGGGGCCTACGGGTTGCGTAATTTTGTCGCGCACGATTATGAAGGGGTTAACCTCGTTTTGGTTGAAGATGTGTTGCGCTTGCATCTGCCTCTTTTGCGCTCGAATATCGACGCGCTGCTGGCGTAATCGCCTCTTTCTGCACCGATGCACTTCACCCTACTCATGGTTTTAGCGATGGTGATCTGGGGGATCGGCTGGGGGATGCTTAAGATCGTCACCGAGTCGGTGGGGATGGAGGTAGCAAGTTTTTGGCGCTTTGTGATCATGATGATCTCCTTCGTGCCGATTCTGATCTGGTGGGGCAAGCCCTTACATGTAAGCCCCCGCGTGCTGCTCATCGTGGGTGTGAGCGCCGTGATGAACGTGGCGTTTATGTACGGCTCTTATTGGGGTGTGAAGCTCGGTACTGCCGGTGCGGGCGGGGTGATGATCACCACGATTAGCCCCGCGCTCACCGTACTGCTCTCGCTGTGGTGGTTCAAGGTCAAGGTGTCGCGTTCTATGTGGATCGGGCTGATTGTGGGGCTGCTAGGCGGGGTGGTGATGCTGGAGCTGTGGCATCGGCACATCTTCGATGCGGGCAACGCCTTTTTTATCTTCTCGGCACTTGTGTGGGCGGTGCTGACCTTGCTGAGCCAACACTCTCAGCGCCACCTCTCGCCGATTCACTTTAGCTTTTTGCTCTCCATTTTCGGCACCCTGTTTACCCTTCCGTTGGCGCTGCCTTATGAGATCACGGCGGTTTTTGAGCAAGATGCGCGGTTTTGGATGGCGCTGCTTTTTTTGAGCGTGCTGGGGCAGAGCGTGGCTTCGACGATCTACTTTGTCGCTTCGGGCAAACTTGGCAGCGGCGCGGCGAGCAGCTATATGTTTGTCGTGCCCTTAAGTGCGCTGGCAGCGGGCTATGCGCTGCTAGATGAAATCCCTTCCATCTGGCTTGTGGCGGGCGGCGCCATCAGCACACTGGCGATCTACATCATCAACAGCCGCCGTTTCAACTCTCTTTCAACTCGCTAACCTATAATCCATGAATCCCAATTCAGGAAACACCCATGTGTAAAGATTGCGGCTGCAGCATCACCCCAGATCATCACGACCACCATTCGCACGAACACCATTCACACGAACACCACCACGCCCACGAACACCTCCACCACAACCCGCAGCTCAACGATAAAAAAACCATCGAAATCATCACCAAGATACTCGATAAAAATGATCAGCAAGCCCACCACAACCGCGAACACTTTGAGGAGCACCGGGTGCTCGCCATCAACTTGATGAGCAGTCCTGGCAGCGGCAAAACGGCGTTGCTAGAACGCTTGGCCGATCTGGCCGACTTTCGTTTTGCCGTCATCGAGGGCGATTTGGAGACCAGCCGCGACGCTGATCGCATCCGCGCCAAAGGGATCGCGGCGCACCAGATCCAAACCGGCACCGCCTGCCACCTCGACGCTTTTATGGTGCATGAGGGGCTACACCATCTCCCGATAGAGGGCACGGATGTCTGTTTTATCGAAAACGTCGGCAACCTCGTCTGCCCTGCGAGCTACGATGTGGGCGCACACCTAAACATCGTGCTCGTCTCGGTGCCTGAGGGCGAAGACAAGATCGAAAAATACCCCGTGATGTTCCGCGCCGCCGATCTGGTGCTGATCACCAAAACCGACCTGCTGCCCCATTTTGATTTTAGCCTTGAGCGCGCCAAAGCCGCCGCAAGGGCGCTGAAACCTAGCGTGGATATTTTGGAGCTCTCCACCAAAGACGACGAGAGCGTGCGGCGCGTGATTGAGTGGATCGAGTTTAAACGTAAGATGAGGGGGTAAGATGCAACCCAAAGATCGTGAGCAAGAGATTACGGCACTAAAAGGTCTACTTAAAGAGGCGCAAGTGAAGGTGAAAGAGCGCCATCAAGAGGCGCTCAAACGCCATTTTGCAAAGATTGATGCCATGGTAAATGAGGCGACAAGCGCACGATGAAGGGAAAAGATAGGATGGTACTCATGTTACACTCATTTAAGAATAGAATTGATTGTGGAGATTAAAGGGAATATGCGAAACTACTATACTGAAGAAGAAATAGTACTCTGTAGCTATATAGCTATGTATGGAGCAAATAAAATAACATATGAAGATGTTGGTAGCATTCACAATCGCTCATTAAGTTCAATAAAATTGAAAGTTCAAAATATTGTTTCTATGCTCGATGAAGAAGGCATTGAAAGATTTTCTGATTTTATAGGTTTGTCGGGTGTAACGACAGGCAAATCAGGTAGACGAACAAATTGGAATACTATTGAAAAGTACATCAAATTCAAGAAACAAGAATTTTTGGATAAGTGTCAAAAAATTCTAAATAAATAATCAATAATGTTGGCTTATCTACTATCAAATCTTAAATATATGTGCAGAGAATAGTAAACGGCTTTTTTACACCATGCTTCAAAATAAAGGATAACCATGTGCCTCTCCATCCCCTCCAAAGTCGTCGAAATCGACGAACACAACGTCGCCACCGTCGATACGATGGGTATCAAGCGGCAGGTGAGTCTCGATCTGATGCGCGATGAGGTCGGCATCGGTGATTATGTGCTGATCCACGTCGGTTTTGCGATGAATAAGATTGATGAAGCAGACGCCCTTGCATCGCTCGCCGTCTACAGGGAGATTTTAGAGGTGATGGATGAGGACGAACGGCGCAGAACGGTTGAGGCGGATGATGCGTGTGAGGGCAGCGCGTGAGCCTGCAACTGCGCGATCTGTATGAGGGTTTTCGCGACGCGGAGGTGATCAAGGCGCTCTCTAGGCGCATCGCTGAGGAGGCGCAGACGCTCAAAGAGCCCTTACATGTAATGGAGGTGTGCGGCGGTCATACCCATACCATTATGAAGTACGGGCTCAAACAGCTTCTTCCTTCAAATATCCGCTTTATCCACGGCCCCGGCTGTCCGGTCTGCATCATGCCCAAAGAGCGTATTGACCACGCTATCGATCTTGCCCGCATGGATGATGCGATCCTCTGCACGCTGGGTGATATGATCCGCGTCCCCGGCTCCAAAGGTTCGCTATCGCAGGAGCGTGCGGCGGAGCGGGATATTAGGCCGCTGTATAGCCCCCTAGATGCGCTCAAGATCGCCCGCGAGAACCCGCACAAAAAGGTGATCTTCTTTGCCATCGGTTTTGAGACCACCACCCCGATGAGCGCTGCGCTGCTGGATGCCACGATCAAGGCAGGGGTGGAGAATCTCTTCTTACATGTAAACCACGTACTTGTTCCCCCTGCGATTGACGCCATCATGGCGGACGGTCGTGCGACAGTGAACGCCTTTATCGGCCCTTCGCATGTGAGCGTGATTACGGGCTCTAAAATCTACGAACCGCTGCCTCAGAAGTACGCCACCCCCGTAGCGGTGAGCGGCTTTGAGCCGGTGGATGTGCTGGAGGGGATTTTGATGCTGGTGCGCCAGAAGCGTGAGGGGCGCTGCGCGGTCGAAGTGCAGTACACCCGCGCGGTCAGTCGTGAGGGCAACACCAAAGCCCAAGCGCTCATAGAGCACTACATGCAGCCGCGCGAACACTTCCGCTGGCGCGGTATCGGCGACATTGCCCACAGTGCGCTGAGGCTGCGCGATGCCTATGCACGCTATGACACCGAGCGGGTCTTTGCGGCGCATATGAGCAGCGAGCCGATTGACGATCACAAGCTCTGCATCTGCGGCACCATCCTCAAAGGGCTTGCAAGCCCCAAAGAGTGCAAGGTTTTTGGCACCGCCTGTACGCCAAGCACGCCGCTGGGAAGCTGTATGGTCAGCAGCGAGGGGGCGTGTAATGCCTATTATCGCTTTGCGGAGGTGTGATTTGGGTATGATTGAAAAAAATTTTGGAGAGAACCGATGCAATTAGCGCTCAATATAGTCAATGAATCGGTGGCCGAAAAGCTACTTTGGTTTTTAGAACACTTCAAAAGTGAGGGTATAGAGATTACCACGATTGAAGATTTAGAGGATTTAAAACTACTTCAGGAAGCCCGAAAAGAGCGCGACAGTATCGATCTAGAAGAGTTTTTGAAAGAACAGTGATGCGTGTAGAGATTGATAAAAAGGCGCAAAAAGATTTCAAAAATATCAATCGCGCAGATCATGCAGCGATTAAAGTTGCACTTCTTGCACTCTACGACTTTCCAAACATTCCCAATATCAAAAAGCTTTCAAATTTTGAACCCGGCTATCGTCTGCGGGTCGGACATTATCGCATCTTGTTTGATGCACAAGAGGATCTTGTGATTGTGTACCGCATACGCCATCGTAAAGATGCCTACGATCAATAGTGCATAACCTACAAATATGCAGCACGGAGCCGTCATGAATCAAACCATCCAACTCTCCCACGGAGGAGGCGGCGAAGAGATGAACCGCCTTATCCATTCGCTCTTTTTTGAAGCCTTCGGCAACGAAACACTGCTGGCGGCCGAAGATGCGGCGGCCTTACATGTAAACGGACCCATCGCGTTTAGCACTGACGGTTTTACGGTCAGTCCCCTCTTTTTTGAAGGGGGCGACATCGGCAAAATCGCCATCGCGGGTACCGTGAACGATCTGGCGATGATGGGGGCAAAACCGCTCTATCTTAGCGCCGCGTTTATCATCGAAGAGGGGCTGGCGCTAGAGGATCTGCGCCGCATCGTCGCGTCGATGACAGGTGAGCTACAGCGCAGCGGCGCGCGCATCGTCTGCGGCGACACCAAGGTGGTGCCGCGCGGGGCGTGCGATAAGCTTTTTATCACTACCTCAGGCATTGGCGAAATCGTCTATGGCGGCATCTCAGCGCACAACATCAGCGAAGGTGACGCCATTATCGTCTCACGCGATATCGGCACGCACGGCGCGACCATTTTGGCCGCGCGTGAATCGATTGGGCTGTGGGGCGATTTACGCAGCGACTGCGCCAGCTTGTGGGATGAGGTCAAAGCGCTTTTGGATGCGCACTTACATGTAAAGGCCCTGCGCGACGCCACGCGCGGCGGTCTGGCTGCAGTGCTCAACGAGTGGGCCGTGGCATCAAACGTCTGTATTGAGCTTGAAGAAGAGGCGATCCCCGTCTCGGACTCCGTGCGCGGGCTGTGCGAACTGCTGGGATTTGAAGCGACCGACTTTGCCAACGAGGGTACCTTTGTGCTCGCCCTACCCGCTGAAGAGTCCGAAAAGGCGCTAGAAATCCTGAACGCTAGGGAGCTTACATGTAACGCCGCGCTGATTGGTACCGTCACCCAAAAACGCCCCGGACGGGTGATCTTAAAAAGCCCGTGGGGGAGCAGCCGCTATCTGGAGCTGCCCAAGGGCGAGCTGCTACCGAGGATTTGCTAGCCTTGACAGCACCGATAAATATATATAAAATCTTTTTTATATATAAAAGGAGCCGCACATGATGCAAGTCGGTATCGGAGAGATCCAAAAAAACATCGCCATGCTTACCTCGCTCGACCAAGCGCTGCAGATCATCGACAAGCGCAAAAAAGAGTGTGTCGCCGTGGTCTATCCCACCAAAGAGCACTCGATTGTTGCGAAATTGGCCGGAAAATATCGCGATCAAATCCGCAGCGACAAGCTTGAAGAGGCTAAAGCCGAAGCCATGAATCTTGCAATGGAGGAGAAGTTTGGCCGCCATCATTGACACCAACATCATCATCCGCTTTTTGGTCGGGGATCATGCCGAACATCTAGCGATTACGACGCGCCTGTTTGAGTCGGTCGCTCGGGGTGATCGGCAAATCATCGTGCTGGATACCGTATTGATGGAGACGCTCTTTGTGATGGTGAAGTTTTACAAGCTGGACAAAACTGAAGTTGTGAGCGACCTTAAGGCGCTGCTGGCGCTTGATGGCGTGGTCAACAGCGATAAGATGATACAGTTTGAAGCACTCGATCTCTATGTCAACAAAAATATCGATTTTGTCGATGCGCTCATCTGTGCCAAATGCGCACTGCAGGGGCATGAAAAGATCAGTTTTGATGCTGATCTTAAAAAGTGTTAGGAGCAGCCATGCACGAATACTCGATTGTTCAAGCGCTATTGACCCAGTGCGAAGAGCACGCCAAAGCCAACGATGCGCAGCATATCACGAGGGTGGAGGTGAAAATCGGGCGGCTCAGCGGCGTGGAGCCGCATCTGCTTGCGATGGCCTTTGATACCTTCAAGGAGCGTACCGTCTGCGACGGCGCGGAGTTTGTGATGCAGGTGCAGCCGGTGGTGATTACATGTAAAGCCTGTGGGGCGCAAACGACGCTCGAGGAGCTGCTCTACCGTTGCCCCCGCTGCGAAAGCCTCGAGGTCGAGACGGTGGACGGCGAGGGGATGTATCTGATGCGGCTGGAGATGGAATGAACATACCGACCAAACCCAGCGACGCTCCCACCCATAGCCTCAAACGCAGCGAATATTACGTCGCTCAGGGCATGATCACCCGCGAAATGCAGGCGCTTGCCTGCGACGTGCAGCGGGTGAGCGGCCGAAGTGTCGATGAGATCCTCATCGCCTACGGTTTCATCACCGAATTCGACCGCATGGTCGCGGAGTCGCGCGAGCAAAACATCCCCTACATCGATCTCGACGCCAACCCGCCCAGCCCCGAAGCGCTCATTCTGCTGCCCAAAGAGGTGGTGCTTAAGCATCGCGTCGTCCCGTATGCCTGCACCAAGACAACCCTCATCGTCGCCGCTTCAAGCACCTACACGCTGCGCTCTTTGCAGCTGCTTGAGCGTTTTGCGCTGCGGGAGGTGCGTCTGGTCTATGCTCAGACTTCTCAGATCGCCGAAGCCCTCAAACACTACTTTGAACGTCCCTACCTCTCCCAAAAAGAGGCCTTACATGTAATGGTGGCGCAAAGCGGCGAAGTGCCCATCGTGACGCTGTCCGATGCGCTGATCCACACCGCCATCGATATGGGCGCTTCAGACATCCACCTCTCGCCCGAAGAGGATGCTCTGCACCTCTTTTTGCGGCTTGACGGGGTGCTGCAACACTACGTCACCTTGCCGATTGCGATCCGCGATCAGGTGGTCTCACGCATCAAGATCATGTGCGATCTCGACATCGCCCAAAGGCGCATCGCCCAAGATGGCTCCATGTCACTCTCATACGAGGGGCGCGACTACGACATGCGCGTCTCCACCATGCCCACCGACTTGGGCGAAAGTGTGGTGATACGGATTCTCACCAACACCAAAGAGCTTTTTCAGTTAGAGCAGCTGGGTTTGAGCGATGAGGTGCTGCGGCGCTTAAAACGGCTGGCCAAAAAGCCCTACGGCGTGATACTGCTCAGCGGCCCTACCGGCAGCGGTAAAACCACGACGCTCTATGCGATTTTACGCGAAATGAACCGTCTGCAAAAGAACATCCTCACCATCGAAAACCCCATCGAATACCGCATCCCCTTTGTGAACCAGACGCAGTACAACCCCAAAGCGGGCTACACTTACGACAAGGCGATCCGCGCCTTTATGCGCCAAGACCCCGACATTATTTTGGTGGGCGAAATCCGCGATATCGACACCGCGCAGATTGCTATGGAGGCCTCCATCACGGGCCACTTGGTGCTCTCGACCGTCCACACCAACGACGCCATCGGCGCACTGGTGCGGCTGCGCGGGCTGAAGGTGCCTTCGTTTTTGCTCTCTGAGGGAATGCTGGCCGTCATCGCGCAGCGCTTGGTGCGCCGCCTCTGCCCGCTGTGCAAAAAAGCACGCTCCTATAGCCGCGAGGAGCTTTTGGCCTACGGCATAGGCGCCGCAGTGGTGACGCAAGAGCACTACGATCTTTTTGAAGCGCAAGGCTGCGACCACTGCAACCACACGGGCTACCACGGAAGACAGGCGATTACGGAGCTTTTTGAGGTAGATGAACGGGTGAAGATGATGATCTTTGAAGAGACCAGCACCGTCGAGATCCTGAGCTACGTCACCGCGCAGGGGATGCGCACCCTCAAAGAGGATATGTTCCGCCTCATCGCTCAAGGAGCGACGACGCTAGAGGAGTATGAGCGGGTGATTTTGTGAGACCGTGTAAGCCGCCTCGAACAGGTGTATAATTTTCACCTAACACCCACCACGCCTTCGGAGGCTTTATGATTTACCCTTTTTGGAAAGAGTATGAGGAGCTGCTCTCATACGATCAGGCATCTTTGCTCGACTATCGGCTCGACAATATCGCGGTGAAGCTCAACGTCTTTTTTCAGCGGCTCATCATCTTGCCGATTGCCAAGCGTGAGCTCACTTTTTACCTCGCCGGATCGTGTATCAAGGCCGATACCTTCAGAGATCTGGACCTCTTTTTCCCCGACAAGAGCGATATGGAGCTGCTCAACGACGCGATGAACAAAGACTACTTCGAGTACGCCAACAACTCCTACACCTACCGCTACAAAAATGATGTCTATCAGCTCGTCTACCGCGAGCGTTTTGACGGTGCAACCCTGCATCAGTTGGTGGACAGTTTTGATTTTGACTCTACCAAAATCGCTTTTGAGTGCCTCTACGACACCCACAAGCGCCTCTTCACCATCACCGCGTGCGACATGCGTCTGGAGTTCGTCAGCTACATCAACACCCGCGTCAACCGCCTCAGCCGCGTCAGCGCCAACCCCTTTGTCTCCTTGCAGCGCGCCATCTACTTTCTCAAGCGCGGCGACGATGTCCCTTATGAGGTCTTTTTGCAGATCTGCTCCAAAATCGCCGCACTCCCCATCGAAACGAGCACCAACCCCGTGGAACACTTCAAAAACCTGCAGGGCAACCCCAACAAACTGGGCAACATCAAAGAGGCCATCGCACACTACATCGAGGAGCATCAAGGCAAGAGCTCGTAAAGTGCATCGCCGAGCGCTACATTTTTGGGAAGGCGCGGCCATCCAAGACGCTTTGATTGACATTCGCACCGAAATAGTGCTAGTTTATTTAATCTAAGCGCGGGAGTTCTATATGCAAGTATCGGCTACCATCTATGCCAACATCACCCGCCGTTACGCCGTAGCCATTTCGCTCATTGCACTGCTTTCGACGGTCGCTTTTTATTTTCTCTATCTGGCGCTACAGGAGAGCGAAGCCACCGCATTGGTGGTCAATATCTCCGGCAAACAGCGGATGCTCTCGCAGCGGATCGCTTCGCTATCACAGCAAGTGGGCACGGAGGGGGCATCCTCGCAGCAGATTCTTCGTGAACAGTTGCAGCGCGCCATCGAGGAGATGGGGCGAGCCAACATCGCACTCTCAAGCGGTCGGCTCGCTGAAGGCCACAAGGTCACGCTCTCTGCGGCGATGAATGCCTTTTATTTTGGCCCCTACCGACTCAAGGAGCGGGTCGAAGCTTATCTTGCGATCGCTGCGGAGGTGTTGCAAACGAACGACCCCGACATCCGAAAAATGCTCATTGATGAGCTATTTGAGCACTCCAATCTGCTGCTAGGCGACCCGCACGCCGCCGTAGAGCAGTACCAAAAAGAGGGGGAGCGCAACATCACCCGTATCCGCCACCTTGAATCCACAGCGTGGATATTGACACTGCTTACACTGATGCTCGAGGTGATCTTCATCTTTCAGCCGATGGCGATCAAGATCCAGCAGCTCTACGCCGAGCTGACCCACCACCGCGAGCATCTGGAGCAGGAGATTGCGCTGCGCACCCTCAGTCTGGAGCAGGCCAATGCCAAATTGGCCAATCTCGCATCGCACGATCCGTTGACAGGTCTCAAAAACCGCCTCACCTTCGAAACCGCACTGGAGGCGCTGCTGCATCACTACGCTAAGGGGCATCCGGGCTTTGGTCTGTTGATGCTTGACATCGACTATTTCAAGCAGATCAACGACACCTACGGACATACGATCGGCGACGCCGTGCTTCAAGAGCTGGCAACGCTTTTGCGTCAAAGCGTGCGTGACGGGGATGACGTCTATCGTTTGGGCGGCGAGGAGTTTATGATCTTGTTTCAGCGGATCGAGCTCTCTGCGCTACAGGTCAAAAGCAGTACTCTGATCGAAGCGGTTGCGGCGCACACCTTTTTGAGCGATTCGTACGGCTTACATGTAACGATCAGCGGCGGTCTTTATCATCCCGATCTTGCAGACGCCTCAAGCGTACATGAGCTTCTGGCGCGCACCGACACCGCCCTCTACGCCTCCAAACGCAACGGCAGAAACCGCCTAAGCATGGTGGACAAGAGAAGCTAGAACAAAATATGTAATGCTTCATCCAAACCTACACGAGGATGAAGTATGCGCGTCTATCTCGACAACAACGCCACCACCAAAATCGACCCGCTGGCCAAGGTCAAAATGCAGCCCTTTTTTGAAGAGCTCTACGGCAACCCCAACTCTCTACATAAGTTCGGCATGGAGGTGCGACCCTACCTCAACGAAGCGATGGGTGCGATGTATGACGCCCTGAACATTCCCGACGAAGACGATCTGCTGATCACCTCTTGTGCTACCGAGTCGAATAACGCAGTGCTCAAGGGGATCTTTTTCAAGCATATTCTCCCAAATCCTGCCAAAAACCATATCGTTACTACCGCCGTCGAGCACCCCTCTATCGGCGAGACCCTGCACTTTTTGGCCGAGAATGGCGTAGAGGTGAGCTTTGTGGATGTCGATGAACGAGGCTATGTGAGCGCCGAAGCGATCCAAGCGGCCATCACGGAGCGTACGGTGCTCGTGAGCATGATGTGGGCCAACAACGAGACGGGGGTGATCTTCCCCATCGAAGAGGTCGCCCTTACATGTAAGGAAAAAGGGATTCTTTTTCACACCGACGCGGTGCAGGCTATCGGCAAGGTCAAGGTCGATCTGAGTGCTACACCGATCGATTATCTCACCTTCTCCGCGCACAAGTTTCACGGCCCCAAAGGGATCGGCGCGCTCTATGTCAAAAAGGGGCGCGAACTGCCTAACCTCCTGCACGGCGGCGAGCAGATGGGGGGAAAACGCGCGGGCACACTCAATGTGGCCTACATCATCGGTATGGGGTTGGCGCTCAAGCAGTCGGTAGGCCATCTCGAGCAGATGAACGCCGAGGTGCGCCGCCTGCGCGACAAACTCGAAGCCGCTCTTGCCAAGATCCCCGACACAATCGTCGTGGGCCGCGGCGCACCGCGCACCCCCAACACCCTGCTGATCTCGCTACGCGGCATCGAGGGTGAAGCGATGCTGTGGGACCTGAATAAAGCGGGCATCGCCGCCTCCACGGGGAGTGCGTGCGCCTCTGAATCGCTTGAGGCCAACCCCATCATGAGCGCCATCGGCGAAGACCCTGAACTTGCCCACACCGCCATCCGCCTCTCACTCTCACGATTCACCACCGAAGCCGAGATCGACTACACCATCACCGCCTTCACCAAAGCCGCCGAGCGCCTGCGCTCCATCTCCTCCACCTACGGCTACAAGGCCGAAGCGCTCTGATGCGCTACCTTGTACATGTAAGGCTGCGCGAGCGCAAAAGCACCCACCGCATCGATGCCGACAGCGAGGCCGAAGCGGCGCGGTTGCTGCTGCCGCGACTGAGTCCCAAAGATCGAGAAGAGGTCGTCATCGACGCCATCGAGCCAGATCCTACGGCCTTACATGTCAATGAAGCTTTTGGGACTTTTTTGAACGATTCTCACGACTAGTATCGATCTCGTGTTATCAGATACACCATCTTTTTTAGGGGTGTTACATGTACGGTTTTGCTCTATCGTGGCTTTTGTTGCGTACGGGGTTAAACGCCTCAGATGCTTGGATGGATCGCCCTTTAAAAACATTGACCTTGCAGGAGCGGCGGGTGTTGATCGACAAAGCGACAGAGCTGCCTTTTAGCGGCGTGTATGATCAGTTCGATCAAAGCGGCCTCTATACATGTAAGCTTTGCGGCGCCCCGTTGTATCGCTCTAAAGACAAATTTGCTTCGGGTTGCGGTTGGCCGGCGTTTGATGTTGCGATAGAGGGCCATCAAACGTATCCCCGACAAGAGCCGCACGGAGATTGTCTGCGCCCGATGCAATGGGCTGACATCGGAATGCAATACCGCTCAGTGCTCTTTTATGGCTCCAAGCAGGAGTGCAGCATCACAGATCAATTGATCGCGCTTTTCCGTCAGAAGGGCATTAACGTTGCGACACAGCTACAATCGACAAAGCCCTTTTACAGGGCTGAAAACTACCATCAAGAGTACTATGAGCGCAAAGGCACGTTGCCTTATTGCCATGGGTATGTGAAGCGGTTTTAGCGTCTTTGGGCATGGCTACTCTTTAGAGGCGAGTCTTACCCCGTTGCGTCCGGACTCTTTGAGTGCGTACATCGCCTGATCGGCGTATTTAAGCAGGGCAGCTTCGCTCTGATCTGCTCCCAAAAAGAGCCCAACGCCGATACTCACACCGCATGGATACTCAATCAAATCGCCTTGTACGAAAAGTTTGTAGGGTTGTGTCAGTGCAGTGTGCAGCTTGTGCGCAAGCGTCATGGCTGATTCTTGCGCCTCTTCATAGCTGCCACACTGCGTTGCGGCTACTACCGCGAACTCATCGCCTCCAAAGCGCGCGGCTGTATCGCTTTGGCGTATCTGTTCGCGCAAACGCGCGGCCACTTCAATGAGCAGCTGATCGCCTACATCATGACCGTATCGATCATTGAGCGATTTAAACTTATCCATATCCAGTATCATGATCATCGCGTAGGTGCCGTGGCGCTTGGAGAGCGCTTGGAGTTGCGCGAGTCGATCGCTAAAGAGACGCCGATTGGGCAGATCGGTCAGCGGATCGAAATAGGCAAGCAGGCGCATCTTCTCTTCGCTTTCGACGCGCTCTGTGATCTCCGTATGCGCGATCACCGCACCGCGTTTTCCTTGGCTCAAAGGGGTAATGATCATCATATACCAGCGTGTCACACTCCCAAAGTGCTGCGCATGTTCAAGGCTAAAATGCTCTCTTTTACCCTTAAGCACCGCCCGTATGGCATGCAATACATCGCGCCACTCTGTTTGCGCGCAATAGCGCAGATAGTTGTCGCCTGCTTTACATGTATTAGACCCTTCAGACGCCTCTACCGCTACTGCAAGATGATCCCACATCGTGTTGGTGTGAATAATCTTCCCTCTGGCATCAATCACACAGATCGCACTCGACACGGCGCCCAATACACTACGAATAAACTCCCGACTCTCATGCAGTTTTCGGTTCCAAAAAAGCATCGCCGCCACCACCGCGATCAGACCCAAGATGATCGAAACGATCAGCGGATAGTTAACCGATTCGCTCATGCTCACCGCCAGATAACGGTTGACGATACGCTCTTTGTCAAGCGGATCAAGGACCTCGACCGCTTTGGAGAGAATCGCATGGAGCATCGGCTCATCTTTGCGCACGCCGATGCGATAGGTACCGACCGTATCCGCTTTTCCGGCGATTTTGATGTTGTAGAGGCGGTGGGTGCGGATGATATGGATCGCTTCGGCCATCGGACTGATGGTCGCAAAAGCGTCGCCCGAAGAGACCGCAGAAAAAGCATCAACCGGGCTGTAGTAGCGGGTTGTCTGGATACCGCGGATTTTTCCTTTGAGCATATCCGCTTCCCAATCCTCTCGGTACACCGCCAAACGCTTCTTTTCCAAACCGCTTAAACCCTTGATATAGCCTACCTTGTTGGATGCGACGATGACATCATCTTCGATGTAAATCGGGGCCGTGAAGTTCAAAAATTGTGAGCGCTCTTGGGTTTGGTTCAAAAATGAGAGCACCTGACACGATCCGGCGCGCGCGGCCTCTAGGCTCTCTCCCCACCTTTTTGTTACATGGATGCGAAAACGGATACCCAGCGAATCGGTCACCAAAGCAAGCAGCTCAGAGGCCATCCCCACATGCGCACCCTGCTCATCGATCTTCTCATAAGGCATCCATTTAGGATCCACACAGAGGGTAAACTCACGATGCGTGCGCAGATATTCGCGCTCCTCATGCGTCAAAAGCTGTTGTACCGACATTTTTGCAGCGGTAGTTTGGGTGTTGCCCGTACGCTCTGTGGAGATCTCTTTGGCACCAAAGCCCAAACTCCATAGAAGCAAGCAACCTACAAGAGCAAACCTTAGCATGGTATTTTTTCAAAAGATGTTTTCAAGCGACTCTTTTTAGAACTGTTTTCACCTTTTGTTATCATACAACAATGTTTAGGTTAGTGCTCTTGAGCTTTATTTCGAGCGCGCAAAATGGGGACGAGGCAATGTATGGATAGTTGATTTAACAATCAATTTTTGGGAGTAGAGCGTAAAGACTTGCCATCTATTTACACCTCAATAATCGCTCCAACACCCGCGCGTATCCATCGTGACCCCAAGCGGCGCTCAAAGAGTGCGATGGCTTCAGGGCCGCTGCAGTGGGTGGGGCAAAAGCAGTGTATAGGCATCTGTGAGAGCTCTTCGATCACCGCTTCGAGTTCGGCGCTGGTTTGATCGATGAGATGAAATCCCCCGATCAATAAAACAATCTCCCGACCGCTCATCTCAATCGCCCTTTGCGCCACTGCCACGATGCCGGCGTGGGCACAGCCGGTGAGCAGTACCACCCCATCTGGAGTCTCGATCATCAAGGCCTGCTCGGGCGTATCGCCGGTGCGCATGACGCCGGTGGTGGCAAGTCCATGCCCCAGTTTTTGATACTGCACATCACAAACGCTCAGCGTGCGGCACTGGGATTTCAGATCATTGATCCATCGTTTCGAGAGCGACGTGGGGACAATAAGGTGCAACTTTGGGTTGAGCTCCATAATCGAATCGATCCCTCCGGTATGATCCCAGTGGTGATGGGAGAGTACCAAGGTATCGATAGTGCAGGGCTCAATACCCAGCAACCGCATGTGCTCCAGCAAAACCCTGCCGTTGCTTCCGGTATCAAACAACGTGGTCTGCTGCGGGGTTTGCACCAGACAAGAAAATCCCCAAAGAGGCTTTAGGCGTGAGTCGTAAGGGATATTGTCAAAGAGAATAGTGAGCGTCATGATGGGTAATCCTTTGGCGAAGCGTAACATAAACCAAGCAGAGCGTCAAGCTGAACCGAGTACTTTATAGGGTAGTGGATTTTTTGGGTGTTTATGATTGAAGCGTAGTGAAGTGCGCCCAAAAGGGCGCAAAAAACTATTTGGTAAATTCGTAGATCGAGGTCGAGCCGCTCACTTCACTGGAGACCACAAGAAGGTTTTTGCCGTTTGGTGCATCGGCAGCGGGAATGAAAAAGAGACCCTCAGGGCTGATATCGCCCTCTTTCTCTAACATCACATAGTCCACAAAAGTGGCATTCGCAGGCTCTGTTACATCAAAGACCACGATGGCGCTTTGGCGCTCAAGGCCTACAAAAGCGTAGGTTTTGCCGTTGCTTGAGCCGATGGCAAGGGCTTCGGGCTCGCCGCCTTTGTTACCGCTGCGGCCATCCATGTCGCCCTCATCTTGGTTGAAGAGTGCGGGCTCATACTGTGCGATCAGCTTTTCGAGGGTATCGCCGCTGTCAAAGACAAGGGTTCCGTTCGTATTCCAGATGGAGAAGCTGCGCGCGCCGTAGGTGTAGAGCTTCTCATAGTCGCCGTCTTTGTCGCTATCGCCCATATCGATCATCACTTTGAGATCATCCTCATCTTCATAAATGGCGGCGATTGAAGGATCAAGCGTCAGCTTGGAGATCTTCTTTTCATCGGCAAAGGCGACGTTATCACACTCAGAATCCAGACAGTATTCGCGTCCGTCTCCTTCGTTGGCGGTGGCCAGATAGGTCGCCCCGTTTGCGCTAAAGGCGGCAATGGTATCAGGCATATAGAGGCCATAGAGTCCCGCGTACTGTTTCATCTCGATCTTGCCGTTTTCGACGATGTCGATGGTGGTGGTATTGGTGTCATGGCTCTTGGCACCGAAGGAGTGAACAAACTCCAGCGCACCCGTGGTAAGGTTCACTTTGGCCAAAGCGTTGTTCTCTTGCAGCGTCACGTAGGCGTAGTTGCCCGAGACGGCGATGTATTCGGGTTCGATATCTTTGGCTTGGTCGTTGCTGGGGGTGCCGCCAAGACGCACGGGGGTGCCATCAGCCGCAGGGGTGAGCGTCGCACCCGCAAATCCTGCCTCTACATAGCTGCCATCAGCCACCGTGACAATCCCGATAGAGCCCTCGGGGTCGTAATCATAGGCGCCGTTAGGCTCACCCTCGTTAGCAACGACCACTTTGGTGCCCTCTTCGTTAAACGTGACCATATCAGGCAAGAAACCGACGGTGACTTGTTTGGAGAAGTTGCCGTTGGCGTCAAACAAGACCACAGAGCCTTTTTGATGCTTTCCATCCACCTTGTTCTCGCTTGCTACCGCCACCACGCCGTTTTTGACCGCGACGGAGTTGATACCTGTTCCATAACTGCTCATATCAAGGCTAGCATGCAACTTGGGAGCAGCAGGAGTCGCGATATCCAGCACATCGATGCGGTTGGCTGCACCGTTGGTTACAAAAAGGCGCTTGGTGGTTTTGTCATAGGCGGTGATTTCGCTGGCCGCTTCGGTGTTGGTGGCGTAGCTGCCCACTTTGAGCAGCGCGGCGTTGTAACTCTTGATCGGATGATCCGCTGCTGGGAGCTTGCTCAGGCTCTTGCCCTCTTTGGTGAGGTTCTCCATGTAGCGTACAAAACTCATCGCGTAGTCAAGGTAGGTATCGACACCCGCGCCGTTGTTCTCCTGAGCGGTTTTGAAGCTCAGATAACCATCTTTGCCAGAAGCGATGTAGTTGTTGGTGACGATAACGTACATGCTTGCAGGGTTGATCGCCGACCATGCGCCGCTGGTGCGGTCTTTGATCTCAAGGTTACCGATACGGCTGCCAGAGGCTTTGGTGGTGTCGATGTCATAGCGTAGGCCGTAGGCATAAGGGAAAGAACCCGTTGAGCCGCCGTTGTCGAGGTAGTTGGCCAGTGCGTCTTCAAGCACCTGCTTGACCTCGCTGCCCTTCATATCGATCTCAAAAAGGGTATTGGCAAAGGGCAGTAGCGCGTACGCCGTACCCATCGTGATATTGCCCTCTTCAACGGGGACGCGCACGCCGCCCGCATTTTGGATACAAGCATGGGCGCGGTTAGAGAGGTCATAAAAGGATTTGGCCACGATGGGGGCGATGTCGCTACCGAGTGGCATGAGTCCGGCAGTGTCGGAAGTCTCGGGAATGCGCACATGGCCCAGGCGCTCAGATGAGCTGCCGATCACCACCGATTTTTGGGCATCGACCTGACTGCGATAGGTGCCCAGCTTCTCTTCAGCCGTAGCATCTTTGGCCACAACCTCAAGATTGCCCTGAGCATCGATGACACCCATAATCTGTGCCTTCACCTCTGCAGAGACGGCTACTTTGGTGCCGCTCGCATCTTTTTGTTTGAAGCTATCGCCCAGCAGCAGCGTGGCATTGCCATTACATGTAGCGACTACACCCTGTTCATCAAATGCGACATCCATAGCACCTACGGCGTAGGCGTACTGCCACGCTTGACCGATACAGACCTTCTCGCCATCGGCGTTGGTCGTTTGGGTTGGATAGGCACCTACCGTCGTCGTACCGATAGCGCTAAAGTCACCCAGAAGGGTGTGTGAATCGCCACCGATGATAATATCAACGCCGCTGAGTTTTGAGGCGATATCGAGGTCTTTGTCATAACCGATGTGGCTGAGCAGAACAATTTTGTTGATGCCCTGCGCTTTGAGTTCATCGATATACTTTTGCGCAGTGGTGAGCTCATCAAGGAAGGTGATCTGATCAGAGGGGTTGGAGGAGACTTCGGTTTTTTGTTTGATGTCAATCCCGACAATCCCGACCTTTTGACCCTCATACTCTTTGATCACGTAAGGTTCCCACATTCCCTCAAGGATATTGCCCGCTTGTGGGACGACATTGGCCGCAACGATGGGTGCGGTGGTAAAGTCGGTCAGGAAGGTTTTGAGCGCCGCGTCGCCATCGTCAAACTCGTGATTACCCAGCTCAAAAGCATCCCACTGGATCAGGTTGAGCATATCGGCATCAGCCTTGCCTTTGAAGAGCGAGTAGTAGAGGGTTCCTTGAAAGGTATCCCCGGCGTTGAGGGTGAGGACATTGCCACCGCTGTTTTGCAGGCTCTTGATCTTGCTCACCACTCTGGGATAGCCGCCGATCTCGACATCGGTAGCGACGTCGTTGAATTTTAGCGACATTGTCTCACTGTCAAGATGCGAGTGGGTGTCGTTGACATGGACGATTTTGAGGTTAAGGGGTTTGGAAGTCGAAGAAGCGGAGTCGCTGTCGCTGCCGCAGCCGCCAAGCAGCGCGAGCGCGGCAAGGGCTGAGAGTGATGTCACAATGATTTTGTTCATGGTGCTGCTCCTTTATTTACCGGAAAGATCGAGGTTGTCGATCACATATAGGACATTGGCGTCAATACGGGTTTTTTCGGCGTTGATGTATTTTTGCTCGATGACATTGTTGGTGGTCCAGGTGCAGAAGTCATCGTCGTTGATGACGCCTAAGCGATGCTCATCAATCACCCACAAACCTTCCATTTTGTCGTGCGGATAGCCGACTTTTTCAACCATATCGACCAGCAGGGTTTTGCCTACCGGAGTGATGCCTTTAGCTGCAAGCGTTTCCCAGCCCTGTTCTTTCGCAACCTCTTCAAGCGTTTTACCGTCAATCATCAGACCCAGCGCGGCGTCTTGCGTCATGCCCGAAGCGAGGATGATGCCTTCTAGCTCCGTACCGCTAGAGAGGGTGATTTTATAAACGTGTTTCATCGCGGTAGGTTTCGCCACTTTGGAGCCCCCCGCATAAAACGCGGTGTCGCGCTCAATCACGATGAAAGTGTCGTTGCTCAGTGCCACGATCTCCGAATTGGCGTTTTGAGCGATCTCCTGTTTGTAGAGATATTGCTTGATCGTACCCGTTTTGAGATCGACCGTAACGATGCGCGTCAGATCGCCGCGTACCGCTTTGGAGGGGTTATCCAAAGTGGACTGCATCATGCCCACAAGGGTCTGCTCATCAGGCGTGATCGCCAGACCTTCCATACCGCGATTGGCCCAGCGCTTGCCAAACTCCGCAGGCAGGGTGTATGTGTTACGTACATCGGCGGCAAAAGGGTTGATGCGCCCGATCTCTTTACCTTCGGCGCTGTAGTGCACGATGTGCGGGCCGTACTCGTCACTCACCCAAAAGGTGCCGTCTTTAAGCGCCACCAGACCTTCGCTGTCAAGGCCGTACTCATCCAGCTTGATCGCTCCGGTAGCATCGGTTACAGGGGTGCCGTCTACATTATAGGGAGTTTCGTTGGTGCCTCCGAGTCCTAGAGGATTGGGCAGTCCGCTAATCGGCGTGCCATCGGGGCGCTTAAGCAGGATCTCCTCGATCTTGGTCACAGAACCGTCGCTTTGCAGCTCAAACAATCCGATGCGCGGCGTGTAATCCGCCACCGGAAAGATTTTGCCCGCACCCGCAGAGCCGCCGGTGATATCGGCATTGGGGCCGCGGTCGGTCATCGCATAAAAGCGGTTGACATGTTTGGGATGCGCTGTGGCGGCAGAGCCGTAGCCGCCGTTGCGGATCTCCATCTTTTCGCCGGGTTTGGCACCGTTGTCGATATCGCTGCGCAGTACGTTGTAGGGCAGCGTGGCACCTGCTGCGCTCACCTTGTCGGCGTAGCTCTTAGTAGAATCGCTGTCACTGCCGCAGCCGGTGATCAGTGCGCCGCACAGCAGCGCCGCCATAGATAGATGTTTCAAACAAACTCCTTTTTTGGTGAAAAATGTGCTCGATTGTATACCCGAACCATTACTCCGTCAATACCTGTTGATTACCGTTTCGTTACATGGTAAGCATGGAACGGTGAATGCAATCCCTGCGCAAACCATTCAAGGAGGATATTGTGGAACACCACGTCGTCATCGAAAAGCTATGCAGTTGTGCCAAAAAAGAGGGGCTAAGCCAGATTCAAACGTATGAAGCAAAAAGCAAGGCCAAAAGTACTGCGGAGGCGCTGCTGGCACAGATGCAGAGCAGTTTTTGCGGAAAGCATGAATTTGACATTACCGAAGTGGATGAGCACTATGTGATCGGAATGCTCAGCGGCTGCGGCTGTTCCAAGTCAAAAGCGGAGGCAAGCGTCTCAAGTTGCGACGATCCGGGCTACTAAGGAGCGTCTCGCACAAAAGTTGCATTCTTACATGTAACGATTCCACGTAAGGGAGGGTTATATGGTCAACCGCGCCAAAATCAAAGAGCTACTCAACGAAAGTGCCTGCTCGCACAGTGCCCACAAGAAAAAAGGCGAAGGCTGCGACAAACCCAAGCCGGGTTTGGCGGCGGGGGGTTGTGCCTTTGACGGGGCACAGATTTCGCTCTTTCCCTACGCCGACGCCGTGCATCTGGTGCATGGGCCGCAAACCTGTCTTGGGGCGTCGTGGGAGACGCGCGAGACCAAAAGCTCATACAGCGGGCGCGACCACACTGTGATGGGATTTACCACGGGCATCACCACCAACGACGTGATCTTCGGCGGTGACAAACGGCTCGTTGCCTCCATCGATTATGTGGTCGAACACTATAAACCCGAAGCTATTTTTGTCTACTCCACCTGCGTCACGGCGCTGGTGGGGGACGATATGGACATGACCTGCAAACTGGGTCAGGAGAAGCACGGCATTCCCGTTGTCCCCGTCCACGCTCCGGGCTTTGTGGGGGGCAAAAATCTGGGCTCGCGCCTCGCGGGCGAAGCGGTGTTAGAGCACCTCATCGGCACGGCGGAGCCGGAGTTTACCACCCCCTATGACATCAACCTTATCGGCGATTACAACGTCACGGGCGATATGTGGCAGTACCTGCCGCTTTTTGAGAAGCTGGGCATTCGGGTGCTCAGCTCCATGAGCGGTGATGGACGTGTGGGCAGCATCCGCACCGCCCACCGCGCCAAACTCAATGTCATCGTCTGCACCAAATCGCTCATCACCCTAACGCGCAAGATGCAAGAGAACTACAACATCCCCTGGATCTCCGTCTCTTTTTACGGCAAGCGCGACACCAGCGACGCCATCATCCAGATCGCCACGGCGCTAAACGATCCCGAACTACTAGAGCGCGCCAAAGCCTTGGTAGCGCAGGAAGAGGCCGCGCTCGAAGCGAAGATCGCTCCGTACAAAGCGCTCTTTGCGGGCAAAAAAGCGGTGCTCAACACCGGCGGCAACAAAGCGTGGTCGATCGCTTCGGGCCTCCAAGATCTGGGCATCGAAGTGGTCGCCACCTCCATCCGCAAATCGACCGAAGACGACATCGAAAAGGCACGCGAATACCTAGGACCGCAGGGCATCCTCATGAAAGCCCCCGCCAGTGAACAAGCCAAGGTGATCGATGAAAAAGGGGCACACATTCTGCTCGCAGGCGGGCGCAGCCTCTACACCGCCATCAAGAAAAAGATCAGCTTTATCGACGTCAACCAAGAGAAAAAGGTGAGCTACGGCGGCTACAACGGCCTGCTGAACCTCGCACAAGACCTCTACTACGCTTTTAACAATCCCGTCTTTGCCAACGTGGGCCGCAAAGCCCCGTGGGAATCCAAGGAGTTCTGATGGAAATCGCCCTATCACGCCATGAGCACAAACCGCTGCAGATCAACCCGATCAAACACTCTCAGCCCATGGGCGCGGCGCTTGCCTTTATGGGCATACGCAACTGCCTGCCGCTGATGCACGGCTCGCAAGGATGCGCCTCGTACACCAAAGTCTTTTTCACGCGCCACTTTAACGAGCCGATTCCCGTCTACAACACCTCCGTCTCCGACATCACGGCGGTGCTTGACGGCGGGGACTACTCCATCTTGCTCTCCATTGAGAACATCACCACCAAAAACAAGTTCACCCCTGAGCTCATCGGTCTGCACACCACGGGGCTGACCGAGACCAAGGGTGATGACGTGCGCGGCGTGGGAACGCATATCGAGATCCCCTACTGCTATGTCAATACGCCCGATTACGAAGGGGGGATGCAGAGCGGCTGGGCCCTTACATGTAAGGCTTTGATTGATCAGCTTACATGTAAGTCTGAGCAGATTCGCGTCGGCACCTTGGCAGTGTTCGTATATGTAAGCCTCACCCCCATCGAATGCGAAAAGCTCAAGTGCTTTTGCGAAAGTTTCGGCTTTGAAACCTATCTGTTGCCCGATCTCTCGACCTCGATGGACGGCTATTTCGGCGAAGCGCAGGGCAAATTGGCGCAAGGGGGGATCGGCGTTGCGGAGATTGCGAAGCTTGGCGAGTGCGAGAGCGTCATCACCATCGGCGCGTCGATGGCCATTGCGGCCAAAGCGCTGCTGGAGAAAAACAGCGCAATCAGACATTACCACTTTGATCATCTGATGGGACAAGAAGCAACCGACAATTTTGTCGCACTTTTGATGGAGTTGCGCCACATCGACCCTATGCCGCAGATCAAGCGCTGGCGCGGACGGCTGCAAGATGCGATGCTCGATACCCACTTCGACATCGGTTCGTCGCACTTTGTGGTGCTGGGTGAACCCGATATGATCACCGGAATCTGCGCCCTGCTCGAATCGGTCGGAGGCACGGTGGAAGCGGCGGTTTCGACGGTTTATGCGGACGTACTGGAGAGCATCAAAGCCAAGCGCGTTTTTGTCGGAGACCTTGAAGACGCGCTGCCCTTTTTTGACAAAGCCGACATGGTGATCGGCAATTTTCATACAGAACGATTATTGCACTCGTATGAACACAAAGCGCTGCTGCTTCGCGGATACCCCAACTACGAAGAGCTGGGCAATGCGCTCAAACACGACATTCTCTATGAGGGAAGCACCTACTTCCTCTTCGAGGTGGCCAATCTACTTAAAAAGGCGAAACATCATGGCTGAATCAATGAAAATCACGGTCGAAGACGGCCAAAGTATGCCCAATGCGGTCAAGGTGGCCTTTGCCACGAAAGATCTTGAAGAGGTCAACGCCCACTTCGGCGGCGCAAAAGAGTTTGCGGTCTACAGCGTCGGCAAAGAGGGCTTTTCGCTGCACGGCGTCGTCAAAACCGACACCGGCGACATCGAAGGGGACGACAAAACCGACTTCAAGGTTCGCGCCCTGAGCGGCGTGGACATCATGTACTGCGAAAGCATCGGCGGTACGGCGGCGGCCAAGGTAATCCGCGCGGGAATTCACCCGATGAAGGTAGCCGAAGCCACCCCCATCGAAACCATTTTGCGCGATCTCGTCAAGATGATCAACGGCAATCCCCCGCCGTGGATCAAACGGATCATGCAGGTTGAAACCCCCGATGATGTGCGCCTCGCGCGCTGGTCGGCAGAATAAGGAGCCATAATGGAAGCAACCACACCCACACACAACGATTTTACTTTAGAGCTGATCCGTCAGCTACGCGCCACCGATCAGTTCGGCAACTGGGCCAAGATGAGTGATGAGGAACTTCTTGTGAAGAAGTTTGTCAAAACCAAAGAGCAGCTCAAGGAGATCCCCATCATCGCCGACATCGACGAGATGCTGATCAACGACATCAAGATGATTTTCAAAGCCATCGCCCTTTCGTTTGAGCGCAAAAGCGGCGTGATGTGCAACGTCGTTATGGAGATGAGCCACGAAGGATTCGGTCGCTGCATCGTCATCGCAGGGCGCATCGTATTGGTGGACAAATACTTCAAAGACGCCCACCGCTTCAGCTTTCGCACACTAGAGGATCTCTACAAAGAGGGCGAAAAGTTTCTCAGACAGTCATTTGAGACCTTTGAACAGTACAAACCATGCAGTAAAGGAGAGTAGGCAGTGGCAAAGGTAGGCATTTTTGTAGGCAGCAGCGGCGGCGTAACGATGGGAGCGGCGGAGCAGCTCCAAAAGATCATCAAAGGTGATCTCATCAATATGGAAGAGGATTACGACGGTTTAGAGCAGTTTGAGGAGTACGATGTACTACTCATCGGCTCTAGCACTTGGGGTCAGGACGACGTACAGCGCGACTGGGTCGATCCGCTCTATGAGATGAAGAATGATGAGCCCGACATGAGCGGCAAAAAAGTCGCCTTTTTTGGTGCAGGCGATCAAAAGAGCCACGGCGAAGAGTTTGTCACGGCACTGGGCGAAATGCACGATCTCTTCGCCAAACTCGGCGCTGCAACGGGCTTTGGCTACTGGAGTACCGAAGGCTACGACTTCAAACACTCCGGCGCCGTCAAAAACGGCACCTTCTGCGGCCTGCCCATCGACGACGTGAACCAAGAGGAGCTGACCGAAGAGCGTATTAGCACCTGGGCCGCTCAGGTGAAGCGGGAGATGGGGCTTTAAGCCCACTTCTTGCGCACAATTCAAATAGTTACTCCTCACTCCACGACAAAACCCAACCTCCTCTTATTCAGCGTATCACGCAACGAATGAAGCAGCTTCATAAGCTTTTCCAGCTTTTTGGGAATGTGAACATTGCAGATGAGATTCTTTAGCCACTCCAGTCCGTGTAGCCACAGATAACTCGGAATACGGATACCGCTATATCCATCAACATCTTCTTGAAGATGGATATAGTATCGGTAAGGACCGGGTACTCAAATATATGCGAATTCTAGGGATTCAGGCGATTTATCCCACAAAGAAAAAACTGACCAGTATCCAGATGCAAGAGCACAAGAAATATCCTTACCTGCTGGGTCAATACCACAATGACAAGAAGCAGGTCATCGTCAACAATCCCGGCGAAGTATGGAGCGGTGATATCACCTACATCCGCATGAACGGCGGCTTTATGTATTTTGCTGCCATCATTGACTAGCACTCCAAGGCAATACTGGCTTATAAGCTCAGCAACACGATGGATGCGACACTGGCCACCGACGTGCTGCAAGAGGCTCTGGCCAATTATCCCAAACCCAAAATCTTCAACTCTGATCAGGGTAGCCAGTACACCAGCTATGAGCATACATCCCACTTTCCGCACCCCATTTTTCCATTTTCCAGATTCACCTAAAAAAGTGGCATTCAATGTGCTTTGAGGCTCTAAAAAGTGGGGA
>JAFGUB010000013.1 GCA_016938735.1 Campylobacterales bacterium
CATCGGCAGCGGCCTTAGTGACGCCATGCGCGCCGCACCGCCAGGCGTAGGGACACGAATCACCTTCAAGTACTACGGTCTCACGGCCAAGGGCAACCCCAGACATCTGGTCTTTTTGCGGGTGAGGGATGAGCAGTGAGGTTCTGATGGCCTTACTAAGCGCTTAAACACGCAACAAACACTATAATAACACCCTACAAACAGCAGGAGCCCTCCTTTGAGCATCGCCAAACGCGTCACCTTTATCGCCAAACCCGGTTGTGAAGCGCAGCTAAAAAGTATACTCTGCGCTATGATCGCGCCCTCCAAAGCTGAACCGGGGCTCCTCTTTTACGAGATCACGCAGTATCGTGGCAACCCCAGAAAGTTTATGGCCATCGAAGAGTGGCAAGATGAAGCGGTGCTTGAGGGACACAAACAAACGGAGCATTACAAGGTGTACAAAAATAATTATGAGACCTATTGCGAACGTAAATATACCGATGAGCTTGAGGTACTTTACTAACATGACACGTTACCTCAAAGAGTTTTACCGTTTTATCCGTCATATTTTTGAGAGTCGTGCTTTACTGATCAGCCTCACTAAAAACGAATTTCGTAAAGAGTATTTAGGTTCATACCTTGGGCTTATTTGGGCTATCTTACAACCACTTTCTTTTATTTTCGTCATCTGGTTCGTCTTTGAAGTGGGTTTTCGTACCGGACCGGTAACAGACGGTATTCCTTTTTTTCTTTGGCTTCTTTGTGGCATGGTGCCGTGGTTTTTCTTTGCCAACTCTGTCACCTCAGGTACGAATGCCGTCATCTCAAATGCTTATCTTGTGAAAAAAGTTGCTTTTCGAGTCAGCATCTTACCTCTGGTACAGATCGGTTCAGCCCTAATGGTGCACGTGTTACTTTTGTTGTTTACCATCATGGCATTTTTCGCTTACGGAAAAACACCTTCGATCTATTGGCTGCAGCTACCCTATTTTATCTTTTGTACCGTCATTCTGGTGCTTGGCATCAGCTGGCTTACATCAGCCTTGCGTGTTTTTATTAAAGATATAGGCAACCTCGTTGCCATTTTGCTTCAACTTGGATTTTGGTTTACCCCTATTTTCTGGTCAGCAGACATTATCCCCGAGCAATATCGCTATCTTATCAAGCTCAATCCGATGTTTTATATCATCGACGGATACCGTGATACGTTCATCAATGGCGTCTGGTTTTGGGAGCAGTATAAAGTAACTCCCTATTTTCTTCTAACCGCAGGCACTCTTTTTGTTGTTGGTGCGATTGTATTTAAAAAGCTACGGCCACACTTTGCCGACGTGCTGTAAAAGCCGTTGATTTGTGCAACACCTTTATAATTCCAATTTCATTTTAGACAGGAGAACGCCATGCAACATCATCGTCATGCATTCACACTGATAGAGCTTCTCGTCGTTATTGTCATTATTGCTCTGCTCTCATCTTTGGTTGCACCAAAATTCTTCGGCAAACTAGACAATGCTAAAGTCAAAACTACCAAAGCACAACTGGAGATGATCGCCACCGCTTTAGACGCATTTCGACTCGATGTGGGCAGATATCCCTCTACCGATGAGGGCTTGGCCATCTTATGGGCAAAAAACAGCGATGTCAAAGGCTGGAGCGGCCCATACCTTCCAAAAAAAGTCCCCGCCGATGCATGGGAACACCCTTACATGTACAAATTCCCCGGAAACAATGGCGAAGATTATGAACTACTCTCTTATGGTGCCGACGGTGCCGAAGGCGGGGAAGATGATAGGGCGGACCTCTCTGTATGGGAGTGATGCGTTCCCTCTCTGATCTCTTGGTCGCACAGGGATCTTGCACGCTGAAAGAGATAGAGCAAGCCGAAACCATACGCCAAGAATACAGAGGTGACCTTGCGAACATCCTGCTCAATCTTGGCATTCTTACAGAAGAAAAACTTCTTCTTGCATGGGAAAAGCTGTATGGACTCAAGAGACTCTCTGCTCAAACATTGAAATACAAAAAAATAACTTTAGCTTCTGTTCCCGATGCGTTTTATTTGGAGCACCACCTTTATCCTATTGACGAAACCGATGAGTCTATTTTTGTAGCTTTACAAAATCCTCTTGAGATCGGAGTGCTCTCGTTTGTCTCCCTCCACACAACTAAAAGCATCATTTTTTTACTCGCAACACAAGAAGAACTCAGGGAGATACGTACATTTTTCGAAGAAGATCCCGCCGATGAAATCGAAGAGATCTTTGCCGATGAAGTGGATAAGCTCAAAGAGCTCGCTTCCGAAGCGCCGGTCATCAAATTAGTCAACAATATTTTCTCAAAAGCAGCGCAAAGCGGCATATCAGATATCCATTTTGAATCATCCAAGCAAGGGATGAAAGTTCGTTATCGTCTTGATGGGATGTTACAAACCGTTGAAATGCTACCGCAACATCTTAAACAAGCGATCACAGCCCGCCTCAAACTGATCTCAAAAATGAATATCGCAGAAAACCGTCTTCCGCAAGATGGGCGCATCACCGTTAAAATTGCCGGAAACGATATTGATATCCGCGCCTCCTCCGTACCCACAGCTTTTGGCGAAAGCTTTGTATTGAGGCTTCTAAGTAAAGACGCCGTTGATCTCTCTCTTGATGCTCTAGGCTTGCACCCTGACAATACGTTAACACTCAAAATGCTTCTCAAAAGACCAAATGGCATTATCCTAACAACCGGACCAACCGGTAGCGGAAAAACTTCCACCCTATATGCAGCGCTCAATTACCTCTACAACGACACGATTAAAATCGTCACTGTTGAAGACCCTGTCGAATATCAGCTTGAAGGAATCAGCCAAATACAGGTCAAGCCTACCATCGATTACACCTTTGCAAAGGCACTCCGCTCAATACTACGTCAAGATCCGGACGTCATCATGATCGGAGAGATACGCGACGCAGAAACAGCAGAAATTGCTGTACAATCCGCACTTACGGGACATTTAGTGCTCTCAACGCTGCATACCAATTCAGCGCTTGGGGCCATCGCCCGACTGAGAGATATCGGGATCGAGTATTATCTACTAAAATCCTCGATCATCGGATTAATGGCACAAAGACTCGTACGCAAACTCTGTGAACACTGCAAAACACCCATTAATCTTACTGCTGAATTGCGCAACTTATATCGACTTGATGCGCTCATGCCCTTGCTCACCTCCGCTGCGCAACCATGCAAAGCCGTCGGTTGTGACCACTGCCAACACACCGGCTTCAAAGGACGCCTACCCATTATGGAGATCGCCCCCTTTGACGAAACACTCATGCAAGCCCTAGATGCCACACCAAATCTCTCTGATTTGCGTCCTTTTGGGTATCGTTCACTTCAAGATGACGGGCTACTCAAATTTCTAGAGGGCAAAACATCCCTCGACGAAATCATTCGCGCAGTACAATGAATCCACGCATACTCTACAAAGCACTCACTCCGAACAAAGAGCCGATAGATGGTGTCTTCGAGGGTAATAAAAGTGAATTCGAGCACTTTATCCGTCAAAAAAAACTCCTCATACTCAGCTACAAAGAGGAAAAGAAACGGCTCTCCAAAGCAAAGTTTAGCCAAGACGATTTTCTCACGCTTGTCGAAGAGCTTTACTACCTTACCAAAGCCGGCATGGCCATCGATGCCGCGTTGAAGCTACTCGCCTCAACCGCCACCAAAACGTCCCAAATCTCTCTTTTGAAAAGATTGCTTCAAACCATCAAAGAGGGCAAGCAACTCTCTGTGGCACTGAGTGAAAGCCTCAAAAACGAAGGGCTTCAAGTGGACGCGCTGAGCATCGGCTTTCTTGCTACCGCCGAAGAGGTAGGGGACCTCAGCGACGGACTGCTTCAGCTCTTTGAATATCTCAGTTTTCAAAAGAAGATTCGCTCCGACATCCGTCAAGCACTCTCTTATCCGGCCTTTCTCTTAATCATGAGCCTAGCCGTATCACTGCTCATATTTTTTCTGATCATTCCAAAATTCTCCACGATTTTCACCCCTGAAGAGTTTGCCAAACTCCCCGCACTCTCTTATGCCATGCTCTCTCTTGGCAAAACACTCAATCAATACAGCGTCCCCATTCTCTCCGGTCTCTTCGCGTTTGTAGGCATCTGCATTTGGTACCTCAAGTCACGCACCATCAACTGGATGCGGCTTTTCTATCTTATTCCTGGATTTAATCGGCTTATAGTTGACTTGCAGCTCTCTATCGTTTACGGCGCACTTTCGACGATGATCAAAGGGGGATTGGAGCTTGACAAAGCGCTGCGACAGCTGCAAAAAATTACCCTGCTTCAAGAGATCAACCACCTTATCACAAATGCACTAAGCGAACTCAAACGCGGTGTCAAACTCAGCAGCGTATTTTCCCTTAGCAGCCTCATTCCTCCTAGCGATATCGCGCTTTTACATGTAGGCGAACATAGCGCCTCAATGAGCGAAGTTTTTGGCTCTCTCTCGCTTCGCCACAGTGATGCCTTTAGCAGAAGTGTCAAAAGAGTTTTGGCTATTCTTGAACCCTCCGTCATTGTTGGGCTGGGTCTGTTTATAGCGATGGTGGTTGTCTCGATTATGCTTGCGGTGATGAGTATTAGCGATGTGGCAGGATGAGGCAGCGATAGTGGCGCGATTCACCATCACTGCGTTCGACTTAAATCTTACCACACATGGCGTGGCAAAAAAATGAGAAAAGCGTTTACTTTAATTGAATTGCTGATCGTTTTTTCCATGCTCGCCCTGCTGATGATGCTCGTAGCCCCCTCGGGACTTAAGATCCTTCAGAGCACACAAACCCTTATTGCAAAGGTCGATGAAACAGGTGCTGCAGAGCTTACGCGCATGCACGCTTTTGTAAAAGCTCAAGAGCTCAACACGACCAATGGTCGCTTCAATAGCCGTGGAGTATTCTGTGCGCCATAAGGCACGGGCCTTTGTGACCATTGAGATACTCGTAGCAATGGTTGTAGGTTTTTTGGCTATTTTTATGACCATGAGCAGTGTGCGGCATCTAACACAAACCTATCTACAAAAACAGCGCTACGAACACCTCTACATCACTGTTTTATCGCTCAAGGAGATGCTTAAGGCACAAGGTTGCGACCCACTTGCCAACCAATCAGATCAGCTCAACGGTTTTGACTATACCGTTGAATGTCAAGAGCGCGTTATGCTCAAAAACTATGAGCATGATGCTGAAGGGATCCGATCGGGAAACATCGGATCGTTCAACCTTCACCTCTATGACATAGCCCTAGAACTGCGCAGAGGCTCATTTTACAAACACTATCACTTTACCCAAACCCAAGAGGAGGCGACCCGCAATGAGAGCGATATCATCGGCTTCTAAAGCATTCACCCTGATTGAAATGCTGGTCTCGATTTTGCTCATGAGCATGATTGTCGCCACGATGATGTACGCTTTTAAAGATGCCCTCATGCAGACCATGCGCATCGGCACACCCGCACCCCATAGCGCGCTTGTCTATCATCAACTACGCACCTTGATAGACGCTGCTTTTCCCTATGTCACAATTCAATCAGGTACTTTTAATACGCAGAAAACGACTTACACCCTTTACTTCACGGGGCACGAACAGTACCTGCGTTTCGTGAGTGAACATCCGCTTTTGGCGAAGCAGGGGCTAAGCCTATGCGAAGTGCGCTGCGACCGCAACCGGCTGCTCTACTATGAAACACCCCTTTTTAATGACAAGCAAAATTTCAACGCGCCCAAACTACCTGACCACACCCTCGCCAAGATCCTCATGGACAAACTCGACTCTTGCCGCTTTGCGGTCTCAAAAAGCGATGAGAAGGCAAACCTGCTTCCTAAGCTCATAGAGCTTGAGATCGGCACGGCCAACGATACGCTTCGTTTCGCTTTTCACCCGCGCCTACGTTTTGATAACGTTCGCATGATTCGTGTAGCCAATCAGGATGCATTCTAATGCGCCGTGCCTATGCGATGTCGGTCGTATTATGGATCGTAGCGGCCATGAGTGCCGTTACGATGCTGCTTGCCACCCACGCCAAACAGAGTATCGAAGCCGCCGAAATGCTTCAGATGAAGCTCATAGCCCAGCTTGAAGCAGAGTCGATCCTAGAAGAGCTCAATTTTTATGCCGCCACCGGCCGATTCACGCTCAATGCAGTACACAACAGCGCTTTTCAAACAGCACTACCCTCTACACTTTTTCTTGACGGTCGCAACATGACTCTTGATAGCGACACCAACATCACCCTGCAAGACACCGCATCCATGCTGACGCTGCTCTATCCAAACAGCCGCGTAGCGGCAGCACTGAGCGACTCCCCATCAGCTCCCATCATGGATCAAAGCCTCCAAGACTGGATGGACACCGATGAGTTCCACCACCTCAACGGTGCCGAAAGTACCTACTACCGCCAACAGCGCGACAGCGCTTTTCATGCCAGAAACCGACGCGGTATTCAAAGTGCTGAAGAGTTGATGCTCATCAAAGGCTTTGACACCCTCGCCGATGATCAAAAAGAGCACCTACGCACCCACTTTGCATACGCACCGCCAAGCGCCTACAACCTCGCCACGGCCGATCCCCTCTTTTTGCAAGCGCTCTTGGGTACCACACCCGCAACCGCCCAAGCCCTCATAGCCGATCGTAACCATGATATAAACGTTTTTTTATCCCGTGTCCACGCCATGAGCGCCTTCAATCCGGATCTACACTTCACCTCTCCATCAGGCAGTTACCGCGTGCGCATGACACACCTCCACGACCAAGCGATCAGCCGTATCGATGCGGTCATAGGGGCAAAACCCCACCAGCACCGCTGCATCACCCATTACCGCTTTTTAGAGCAGTAGTCAAGCGATCTTTGGCTAAAATGCCCCCTCAACTTAAAAGGCCGATACGCACATCATGAATCTTCAATGGCGCAATAAACTGATCCACATCGTACCGATGCCGCAGAGCTATTTTGAGCGCGTCTCGCTCCCTAGCGCCAAACTAGACCCTTCGATGCTGCAGCTCAACTTCGCCCATCTTTCGCCATACCCTCACTTTTCGATTCTCGCTCGGCACACTTCAGATGCGCTGCTTTTGTGGTTCACCCCCTCCGCACAGCCCACGCAGCTTCTAAGCATTCCCGAATCCTATCTGCTCTATCGCGCCCTACGCGCACAACACCGCGAGGGGATTTTCATCTACAGAACCGATCCCCTGCGGGTGCTGGTCATTCAGCAAGGAGAACTTCACACCGCATTTACCGCCAAAGCCTTAAGCGCCTATGAACGCCACGCCCTGCAAGAGCGCTATCGCGCAGCACTTTTTGATCTTGAAAGCAGCGCTGCAGCGGATGACGCACAGCAACTGTTACGCACTCTGCCTCTTGTGGAGCTTGGCCGGTGGTATCAGCCAGCTACCCCCTTTCAAACCACACTAAAGCACCATCTCTACAAGCTCGTTATCCCCACTGCAACTGCGTTTCTCTTGCTGATCGCCATCGAATACGCCCACGACCGCTATCTCGATCACCGCATCAGCACACTCGAGACCCGCTATCTGGCGCTCAAAAAGCAAAACGACCCCTACCGCGATGCGCAAAATACCCTTGCAAACTCCGAGCAATTCATCAGCGACTTCGCTGCGCACGCACTCATCTACCCCCATGCCTTTGAGGTAACGGCTGTACTGATGGATCTACTCGCATCAACCCAAACAACCGCCACAAGTCTCACCCTCTCCGGCGGCAGGCTTGAGCTACATGTAAGCACCGAACATTCCATCACACTGCTTGAACGCGCCCTTCAAAGCGGCTATTTCGACACCTTTAAAATCGTCTCCAAACACCCATCCAAAACCAAAGGGGAGCAGGTGCATTTTCAAGCCACGCTCAAACCCCTCAAAGAGCCCTCGTGAAGCAGATGCTCTTTTTGCTGGTCGCTTTGACCCTCGCTATCAACTACTACACCCATTTAGACAGCTCCGATGCTAAGCTCTATCGCCAAGTGGCAATGCTCTCCAAACGCATCACTGTCGAAACGGCGCTTCAATCTCAGATCGCTCAAGAGAGCAACCAAACACGCCCTCAGCCCGACCAAGCGCATCTGCTCCCCGCCGCACTTGCCCCCAACAGCGCACTTGCAGTGATGCAGCGCCACATCGAAACCGCCGCCGCCGCCGCTTCGCTCACCCCTTCAAATATGCGCTGGGGCGAGAGCTTTGTGCTTGGCGACTTGCAGGTGCGCGCTTTGCCGATAGAGCTTGCGCTCTCATGTACACCGCTGCAATGGTCTCGCTTCGTCGAAGCGCTGATGAAAGAGCCGGTAACCTTCGCAACCACGCAGCTCTCCCTCTCTGCGGACAAGCGCACCGAAAAACTCTCCATAAAGCTTCAACTCCACGCTTTTCAAAAGGTTGAAGATGCTACGCATTAACCTGACGCTGATTCCGCCCGCCTTGGTATTGTGCTACGGTCTTTGGCTTTTTGCCGCAGCGCTCATGCAGCCAAACACCTCTGTAGACGCTCCTGATGATCTAGCCAAGCCCGCATCTCAAAAACCGCTCGACCTCAATCCCGAGTTCAACACATCGGCATTAGCCCACTACGCACTTTGGGATCTCCCCGCTCCGACCCAAGCAGAACTTCAAGGCACGGCACCCGCAACAACTCAAGCTCAACGCCGCTACACCCTTCAAACAGCAAACGGTCGCACCACGCTCTATGCCGATACTACACCGCTCTATGACCTACTGGGCTTCGTCCACCGCGATACCAGTACGTGTGTTGCCCTGCTTGATCGCGCTGCCAAACCCTCATCGCCGCCGCTGCACTGTCTTGAGCTTCATGCCCTGATCGATACAGCGCTGCAGATCACCGCGATCAATGCCTTACATGTAACGCTACTCAATACCGAAAACAACCAAACCCTACACGCCAAACTCTTCGACGTCAATCTCAGCGCCTATGCGCCAAAGGAACCCCATGATCGCTAAACCCCTCTTGCTCTCTCTGTGCACCATACTGCTGCTTGGCGGATGCAGCCAAAAATATGAGCAGATGCGACAATCCAGCCAGATCAAGTTGCGTCTACCCCAAACAAACACGCCTGCCGCCCCCGATGCACCGGTTGCAGATGAGAACGCTTCATTGCCGCAGCAAGAGCCCAAAAAGCCAAGCTTAACCGTCGAGCGTGTCAATCCCCCCGAACGCTTCAAGCATCGGTTTTCACCCCCCCCAACGACCGCTATCCTTCAATCGAATGAGAGCTCATCTGACAATGAGCAGTTCAAAATCAGTGCCGAGCGTATTCCTGTCGATCAATTCATCGATCTGGTTTTTGGTACCACGCTGCAGCTCAACTACTCCTACGATGAACCTTTGCGTAACTCCAAAAAGAGCATCTCTCTCAATATGTCTCAACCGTGTACCAAAGCCGAGCTGCTTTCGCTTGCCCGCGTCTTATTGCAAGAACAAGGCGTCCACATCTCTCAAGTCGAAAACACCTACTTCTTCGATACGGCACCAAAACAATCAGAGCCTGCGCAAGCCGTTTCAAACTTTATCTACGGTAGAACATTACCCTCTGGTATGCTTGAAGAGTCAAACGAAGTCTCTCTCTTCGCCCCCTATCACTACGTCAACGCCGCCCAGATCCTACGCGTTCAGCTACGTGATCTATTACCCAAAAGTACCACCGTCATCGACATACCGACAGCGCAGCTTTTGATCCTCAAAGACACCCCCTCCAATCTCCGTCAGGCACTGGAGCTGCTCAACTTTATAGACCGACCCGCACTACAAGAGAAACAGATGGTGCTAATGCGTCTGGAGCACATCGACGCCGAGCTCTTTATGAGCCGTGTGGAGCCGCTACTCATCCAAAGCGGCATACCGATCAAAAAAAATGCGACGCAAATCGGCATGACCTTACAACCTATTGCAGAGCTTAATGCACTCTTTATCGTAGCCGACCATGAATCATGGATCGAAACCCTAGAGTATTGGCGCTCCAAACTAGATGACATCGCCTTGCAGGGCGAAGAGCCCCAAATGTTTGTCTATGCTCCCAAAAACCGCAATGCCGAAGAGCTCGTTGAGATACTCAATGAGCTCATCGTAAGCACGCCGGCGACGATCAAGTCAAACCCAAGTACCACAAATGCCGCAAGCGCCACGCCGCCCCAAACAACCAAAGAGCCGCAAAACACCGGCCCTCTTTCGCAGCAGCGCGTTATTCTCGATAAAACCCAAAACAACCTCATCATCTATGCCACTCCGGCAACCTACAAGCAGCTTCACCGCACGCTCGCGCAGCTCGACACCAGACGCAAACAGGTGCTCATCGAAGTGACCATTGCCGAAGTGACCCTGAGCGATCAACTGCAGTTTGGGGTCGAGTGGTTCCTCAAAAGCCAAGGCAGCGACTGGGTGAACACCATCGGCACGGCCGGCGCTTTGGGCTTAGGCGCCAACGCACTCAGTGGTACGCTGCTCAAAAACAGCGCCTATTTCGAAGCGATGTTCAACGCCTTTGCCCAAGAAAAACTGCTCAATGTCCTCTCATCACCCAGAGTACTGGTGCTTGATCGTGAAGCGGCCAGTATCAATGTCGGCAGCGAGATCCCCATTCTCACCTCTGACACTACCTCCAGCACCACCGATACCACCAACACCACCAAAACCCAAGCCGTCCAGTACCGCAATACCGGTGTTATTCTCAGCGTCACCCCCTATATCAGCTCACACGACATCTTGACCCTTGAGCTTTCCCAAGAGGTGAGCGAAGCCGATGTTAATGCGGTCTCCAAGATCGACTCACCCAGCATCCTCAACCGCTCACTCAAAACCAAAGTCCTGCTCTCTTCAGGCCAAACCGTCATGCTCGGCGGACTGATCAAGGAGAACAAAAGCACCACCTACACCAAAGTCCCCCTGCTAGGCGACATCCCTTACCTCGGAGAACTCTTCAAATCCGAATCCGACGGCACCACCAACACCGAGCTGATTATCACGATCAAGCCGCTCATTCTCTCCGACACACACGACCATGAGCAGCTCAAACAGGCCATAGCGGAGCTGTATCGACACATTGACCTGCACACCCTAGTGGAGCAGAATTGAAATTGAATCCAAATTGTACTAGACTGCGCGTATGAAATCTCAAGGAGTTGAGGTTTCGCGCGAAATTCAAACTCACACAAGGAGACTTAATGACAAAGATCATTACTTCTATGGCTGCAGCCGCAGTCTTGGCCTCAGGCGTATTTGCTGGTACCATCCAGCTCACAACAGATGGAAATGCTTCTCTTCCAGTTGCGCTCACTAGCGTCAGCACATCGTTGATGAAAAATGCTCAGTATGATCTGACTATCGATCCCACAGTTACACCGCTTTACATCACCTACGCTCCCACCGTCGCTTTGGGTGAGGGATATACTATCATCGTAGAAGCCACCAACGGTGCGTTTTTGGCCAGCAGTGAGTGGCAACTGGTTGTCTCTGCACCCGGCGCAGCTAGCAATGATGTAGCTAATGATATTGTCGGTACCCTCACAGACTTCACAGCAGATGCCAACGGCAACTACACCTCTATGACCTTTGTTGTCGCTGACCCAACCAATGCAGACGGTCTTGACTTTGACACCAAACTGGTACTCAATGATGCTGCACTCGCCGCTTCTGTAGCTGTTATTGATGAATCATGGGCCGTTGCACTGGCTCAAGGTGCCACTGCCGATTTGAAACTCTCCGTACCCGAAGTCCGCACTGCTACTGCACTCCCTTTGACCGCACCTAAAGCAGTAGCGACTTCAGTGCTGACAATCACAAGCCCACTCTCTGCAACATTCGCTAATGAAGCTGCAGGCAATATTATTGATGTTGAGCAAGGGCGCTTGGTCTTCTCAGCTGTCGGTACAGACCTTGACAGTACTACTGCCCAAGGCGTCTTGACAGTTGATGCCGGCACAGCCGACATCAAATATGTTCTTGATAACGCTCTTGACACATGGACCCTGACTGTAACCGGTGATATGACCGGCATCAACGGTATGACTATTGGCGGTGCAGCGATGACCCCAGACGTAGCCTATCCTAACACCACGTCATTCACACTTAGCAGCAATTTCACAGCCAACGATCTCACCGCAGGTAAAGCTCTAATCGTCAGTACCGATAGCGCTACTATTCTTGACACCCGTACTTTCAAGGCATCATTGAGCATCGATGACACCAATGACAATGCTAATGTTGCCCCTGCTGCCGACGCCCACACACTCCTTAGCGACGCTGATTCTGTAGTATTGACCATCAACGGCTACCAAGCTTATTCACCCTACATCATCGCTTCTGCTGACACCAAAACCTATGTCAAAATTGTTAACGACAGCAACCTTGACGGTGACGTAACCTTTGACGTAGTAGACGAAAATGGCGAACAGGCTGCAAACCTCATGGTCAAAACAGTGTTTAATCCTGCTTATGCCGCACTTGCTGCGGGAAGCACAGGCACTTACTCTGCACATGATATCCTTGCTGCTGCACAAGCAGTTAATCCTGCTGTATCAAGCAAATTCGCAGTCAAAATGACGGTCAATGCCGCCAAAGGCAACGTCTATTCTACAGTCGTACAAACCATCGACGGTGTACGCGAGCGCGTATTCCAAGTCTACCACGAAGAGAATTCTGGCTACCTTGCTCAGTAATCTCTCTCTTTTGGGCTTCGGCCCAAAAGCTTCTACACTCTATCTCCCTTGTTTTCTCTGATTGATGCTTTTTAATCGAAATCCCGGACTTGATCTTTTTCGCTTTATGGCGATTGCCCTCGTGCTGCTCTCGCACGGACGACACTTTTTTTCATGGTATCACGTCGAAGGGTGGAACTGGTGGTGGCTCTCAGTGGGCGGCTATCTGGGTGTTGAGCTCTTTTTTGTACTGAGCGGCTTTCTGATCGGATCGATCATGATCCAAAAACTCCTCTTCGATCCTCATCCCCTACATGCACTCAAACGCTTTTTGATACGTCGATGGCTGCGCACGCTGCCACTGTACTTTTTGATTTTGGCCATTACCGTGGGGGTGGCCTGCGTGGTGGATGGGGTCTGTCATGGCTATTGGGGCTTACATGTACTCTTTTTGCAAAACTTCCACCCCCAAGGCATTAACTTCTTTGCCGTCTCCTGGAGTCTGAGCGTCGAAGAGTGGTTTTATCTGCTTACGCCCATAGTATTGCTGCTGTGGCTAAGCCTCAATAAAACACCCGTTATGCTGCTCATTGCCCTTATGGCAGCGTTGGTGCTTATCAACGCTGCCCGACTACTCTATGTCGATGCCTACCCTCATCTGGATTGGACCGCCGTTCGCAAACAGATCTTTTTACGCTTTGATGCACTGCTTTTTGGGGTTTTGCTGGCATGGATCCAGCACTACCGGCCTAGAGTTTTTACACTGCTTGGCAGCAAAGCCGCCCTCTTTATCGGTGCAACGATGCTGCTGGGGCTCGTTGCATGGTACTACCGACTGGAGCAGGTGGGGCTGGATCATGATTTTTTCTCCAAAACCCTGATGTTTACGGTGACCTCGTGTGCACTGCTGCCGCTTTTAGCCGCAGCGTTTTTACATGTACACCGCCAACGCCCTGCAATAGAGCTAGGAAGCAAGCTCTCATACGGCATTTACCTCATCCACTTGCCGATATTTTTGTATGGCATAGAACGCGCTAAAGCGTTTGGAGAGATTGGCAGTACACTCTTGATTTTATGGGCCTCCCTTACACTCGTTTTACTCCTTTCGTGGCTCTTGTATCGCTTTTATGAACGCCCGATCATGAATTTACGGGATCGATTCAACTAGCCCATTTCAGCCAATGTATGGGCTCTAGAGGCTATAATACGCCAAAAACAAAAGCCACCTATGCCCAAATCCGCCATCCACGTCAGCCACGTCACCAAGCGTTACAAACTCTACCCTGAACCCATCGACAGGCTCAAAGAGGCGCTCACCGGCAGAAGCTACCATGAAGAGTTCTACGCTCTGGACGACGTCACCTTCACGATCCCAAAAGGGCAAACCGTCGGCATCATCGGTCGCAACGGTGCGGGCAAATCTACCCTGCTTAAGATCATCACGGGCGTGCTTACCCCCAGTAGCGGGCGTGTGCATGTCAATGGTACGATCGCAAGCCTATTAGAACTCGGGGCAGGCTTCAACCCTCAACTAAGCGGCATCGAAAACATCTACTTTAATGCCACCATGATGGGGCTTTCGCGTGAAAGCATCGATGCAAGGCTAGAGCAGATCACCGCTTTCGCCGATATCGGTAGCCACATCCACGCCCCCGTCAAAACCTACAGCAGCGGCATGTTTGCCCGTCTTGCCTTTGCGGTCTCCATTCATGTTGATCCGGACATTCTCATTATCGACGAAGCTCTTAGTGTCGGGGATATCGCCTTTCAGCTCAAATGTTTTCAAAAATTTCGTGACTTTCAAAACGCCGGCAAGACCATTTTATTTGTCAGTCACTCCACCCAGCAGATCATTCAGTATTGCGACAAAGCGATTTTGATTCACGACGGGCGCCTTGTCACCTACTCTGACGACGTCAAGCAGACCACCTTTGAGTACGAGCAACTTATCCGAGCCTATAAAACACCCACAAAGAGTGCTACTGCCGCTACGAGCGCTGCCGCTATCGCAGAGGATTTCGACACGACGCCCAACACCGCCCTTGGCGAGCATCGCTTCGGCTCCCATGAGGCTATTTTGCGCCATGTGGTACTGAGCACCGAGCGCTATGCCACGCAGACCCAGACCCTCTTTAACGCGGGAGAGAGGGTGCATCTGCGCTTTTTTATTTTGGCACAAAGAGCCTTCGAGTCGGTCGTTATCGGCACCAGCCTCAAAAATAAAAACGGGATGCTGCTCTGGGGTGATAATACCGTCGATAGCCTCATCACCCTCAAAGCGGGGATGAATATTTTTACGATGAGCTTTGCACTCAACCTCGTTGCCGGCGAGTACTTTTTACACTGCGGTCTGGCAGACATCAGTGTCACACCCCGCATTGAGCTTGATCAGCGCTGGCCGCTACAGCGCGTCAGCGTCGTTTCAACCCACCGCACAACACAAGGCGTCGCCTACGCCCCGGCAGACATCACCATAGGAAGCTAAACGTTATGAAAAAGAGAGTTTTTGTCTCATTCTTGATGCCCTTTCCCATCAGAGGGGTAGAAGCACCATTTTTATGGGTTTTTCTCAAGCAACTGCACCATTTTAGCGCTGATCAGGTGGTCTTTATCGGTGCCAAATCTTATGTCGATCTCCTTCATAGACAACCCCAAGATCGTGTCGAATTTAACGAGGCAAGCGGCTTGCACTACGGATACGCCATTCCCAAAAAGCGCAAAAAGCTTCAGCATCATTTTGTCTTTTTTGACACCGCGGTACTGGATGAGATAAGCACGCTCCATCACGGCAATAGTAATGAAATCTACGCGCACCTACTGACCAAAACAGACACCACGGTTGTCGAGCACTGCACTTCACTGCTTATGACACTGCATGAAACCTATGATCTGCAAGGCGTCATCACATGGTGCAATATGCCCTCGCTGAGCAAGGCGGCAGAATCGCTTGGGCTCGCGGTCATACACAATGAGCTTGGGGCGCTTCGATCTCCGCTGTATCACCCTACGGCCTATTTTGACTTTAGCGGTGTCAATGGTAACACCCAAAGCAAAGAGCGCTTTACCTCCTTTGACCAAATGTTCACGGATGAAGAGTGCCTCAGTCTAGAGGAGATCAGAAACCTAATGATCGTCTCGGCATACGAACTACACCGATACGATGGGTATCAGTATGATGCAGGCATTGCTTTGCAGGTAGAAGATGACTCGAATCTGCTTGCATTTTCAAACGGTTACGATGCACTCAGCTTGATTAGCCGCATAAAACAGATGTATAGCGATCAGAAGATCTGCATTCGAGAGCATCCAAATGGACATTTTAGGTATGACAAGCTAGGTGAGATCGACATCTCGAAAAATGCGTTGGAGTTTTTGTCGAAGTGCCGTGCTTTGGCTACCATCAATTCTAGTGTGGCGCTCGAAGCGCTGCTACTTGAGAAAACGGTGCATGTTTTTGGAGATTCTCCTTTTGCCTTTGCAGTCAAACTCGAAGAGTCCGCACGGCTCAAAGCCATCAACTTTTCGGTATTCGCCTATTTGATACCTTATGCCTATTTGTTTGATTATGACTATTATATGTGGAGAATCACTTTTCCTTCTGAGAAAGAGATCTACTTCAGACACCTCAACTTTTACAAAGAGCTTTTGCAAGATGTGTCACAAACGCATTGTGCCAAGGTTTTTGCCGATGAAAAGATGGAGCCGCCGGCTATTCAGCTCTTTGTTGATTCAGGCAAAGGCTTTCAAGAGGCGCACTCTATTAAATACCCACTAGACAAGCGTAAAGCCCTTCACCGCTTTACTTTCAATTTAGATAAACCCGATATTACGCAATTGCGTCTTGATCCGATTAACGACTCCTGTGTGGTTGAGATACTCTCGATTGAGCTTTTCTCGCAATCAGGAACACAAGCTTTGCTGACTGAAACCCTCCACTCCAATGCACTCATCGCTGATGGCTTGCGCTACTATTTTCAAACGCACGATCCGCAGTTCGTTATCCCATGCAACTTTAAAAATCCCACAAGCTTGAACGTTGAGATTCGATATGTCGCTATAGGAAGGTATGCGCTCAATACGGCCCTCTCATTCACAAAAGAGCAGGTTCATCATGTTCAAAAGGAGCACCAAAAGGCTTTGCAGGCTAAGGAGCAAGAGCTCAACCAAACCAAGCATGCCTTACATGTAAAAAGTCAAGAAGCAGAAGAGAACCAAAAGGCTTTGCAGGCTAAGGAGCAAGAACTCAACCAAACCAAGCACGCC
>JAFGUB010000002.1 GCA_016938735.1 Campylobacterales bacterium
CTGGGGCGGCTACCGCATCATCCCCCAAAGCGTCGAGTTCTGGCAGGGCCGCGAAAGCCGCCTGCACGACCGCATTCTCTACACCCGCGCTCCGCATGGCTGGGAGCTTTCGCGGCTGGCACCTTGAGGGTGCACTGCATAAAGAGTGCTAGGTATGATGGCGTTGATGTTATATCGACTGTAGCTCTTTTCTCAGAAAAGCATTGATAAGCGTCTGATAGGGTACCTTTTTTTCGCTTGCTAATTTTTTGAAATACAAGACGATATCATTGTCCAATCTGAGTGAAACAGGTATCTTTTTAGGTTCATAAAATCGGCCTCGAATACCATCGGAAAAATCGTAATCCTCTTCCATTTCATAGGCATCGAATTGTTCTCTATGTTTAATGTTGCTCATAAAAAATCCTCTCTTTTTGATTTGCTTTTCTCGCACTAATGATTCTGATGGTTTCTTCACCGTTTTCGTCAAAAAACATATTGGCGACAACCAAGATTGTATCTTTGGTTGTTACTCCCAATGTGATCCATCGCTCTTCAAAATAATCAAAGCGGTAGTCTAATTTTGAAATGTGCATAGGATCTAAAAAAACCTCTCGGGCCTCATCAAAACTCACTTGATGTTTTGCAATATTCAAGTTGTTTTTTTCATCACTCCACTCAAATATCAAGATGACACCTTTCATAAATGTGCTTGTATTATAGCGATTACGTATTTACACTGTCAATCATTTGTAAATCAACAATCTCACTTTTGAGATCGAAATGCTAGGCCCACGATGGTACATCTTTAGTCTTTATGTATCAACTCTAATGCGTATGATTTACTAATGGTTTCTTTAAGAACCTATAATCCCATTCGCAATTCGACATTGGAGGTTGACCATGCTGACAAACTTCTATCTTCTCGCCCTTGCTCTGATCGGATGTATCGCGCTGGTGCGCTTGGCCTACAGCTACCGTTACTGGTTTGGCTGGCAGTTTAACAACCTGTTTGCGCACTTTCGCCGCGCCCCGCAGAAGCAAAGGAGCGATCATGACACCTTTTACATGTAAGCCCGGGGTGCTTTTACAAACCCTTCTACTCCCCCTGATTGTAGGGCTTGTCGGACTCTATCTGGTCTGGTTGTAGCCTTACATGTAACTGTATGGCACGGTGCCATATTTTTGCCCTTTGCAACATCGTCTCGCTATGCTACGCGCATGACCATCGAAGAGAAGCTTACCATCCTCACCGACGCCGCCAAGTACGACGTTTCATGCTCTTCGTCGGGTTCGACCCGCACACAGAGCTTTGGCGGTATCGGCGCGACCCATGCCAGCGGCATCTGCCACGCCTTTAGTGCGGATGGGCGCTGCATTTCGCTGCTCAAGATCCTCTTTACGAACCACTGCATCTACGACTGCGCCTATTGCATCAACCGCATCAGCAATGACCGCCGCCGCGCCGCCTTCACCCCGCGCGAAGTGGCCGATCTGACGATCCACTTCTACAAGCGCAACTACATTGAGGGGCTTTTTTTGAGCTCCGGCATTATCAGCAGCGAAGACCACACCATGCGCTTGCTGGTGGGCACGCTGAGGATACTGCGCCATGAGTACGGTTTCAACGGTTATGTCCACCTCAAGCTGATCCCCGGAGCCGACGCCGCGCTGATCGAGGAGGCGTCGCGCCTGGCCGATCGTGTCAGCTCCAATATCGAGCTGCCCAGCTCACGCAGTCTCGCGCTTTTAGCCCCCGAGAAGAGCCGCGAAAAGGTGCTTCGCCCTTTGGAGCTGGCACGCGATTTTTCGCTGGAGCGCGGAAGCAAGCCCATCGGCATGAGCACCCAGCTCATCATCGGAGCAACACCGGAATCGGATCTGGAGATTTTGCGGCTAAGCAGCGCGCTCTATGGCAAAGCGCTGCTCAAAAGGGTCTATTACAGCGCTTACATCCCCGCCAATACCCACACCCTATTGCCAGCGCTTGCCACTCCGCCGCCACTGCTGCGCGAGCATCGGCTCTATCAGGCCGACTGGCTGATGCGGTTTTATGGTTTTGGGTATGAAGAGATCGTCTCGGACGCGCACCCCTTTTTGGATGAGCGCTTTGATCCCAAAACGGCGTGGGCGCTGCGCCATCTGGAGCACTTTCCGATCGAGATCAACCGCGCCGACCGCGAAAGCCTGCTGCGCGTGCCGGGCTTTGGGGTGCGCAGCGTGGGCAAAATTTTGCGTGCGCGGCGTTATGGAGCGCTGCGCATCGGCGATCTGGAGCGCCTGAAGATTCCGCTTTCGCGGGCGCGCTATTTTATTACGGTCGGCGGCGCGACGCTTGAGCCGCTGCGCTTTGAGCGGATCGAGACCGCGCTGCTCGAAAAGCCGCGCAAGGTGCAACCGACACTTTTTGATGCGCACAGCGCGCTTTTTGGGGAGCTCTAAGGTGTGGTGTTTTGATGGCAGCTTCGAGGGGTTTTTGAGCTGTGTAGCGCAGAGCTACCATCAGCGCACCCTGCCCCAACGGCTTTGGCGCAGCGCCGAAGCACAACCAAGCCTCTTTGATGCGCCCATGCGGATCGAGACGCAGCGCATGGAGGCGCTGCGGGTGTTGCGCGCGTTTAGGCGCACGGCGGGGCGCGAAGCCACCGCCCTGCTCGTGCACGCTTTTTTGTGCGATGAAGAGCGTGATGTCGCGGCGCTGCTGCGCTATATGCGTTTGGGATTCAAAGCGCCGCATCTGCTGGGGCATCTCGCGCAAGAGGATGTGTTTGAGATAGAACGCCGCGCCAAACGCACCCGCCGAACATTGCACCGCATGATCGGTTTTTGCCGTTTTGAGACGCTTGAGGAAGGGATGCTCTATGCCCGCATCGAGCCGCCCCAAGACGTACTCGCCCTGATGGGACCGCATTTTTTAAAGCGCATGGGCGGCGAGGCCTTCATCATCCATGACCTCAAGCGTGCCAAAGCGCTGATCGGCAGCGAGGGTACATGTAAGGTGCGCGACGTGCATGATTTTGACGCCCCCACGGTCGATGAGGCGCAGCAGCGCTATGTGCAGTTGTGGCGGCTCTTTTTTGACCGCGTCGCCATCAAGGAGCGCCGCAACGCCGCTTTGCAGCGTCATCATGTGCCGCTGCTGTACCGCACCTGGATGAGCGAATTTGCCCAATCGACATAAAGGCCCTTCAAGCGGAATGAACGAAGATATAAACTATCTAAAATCTTTACATGTAAGGCCCTTTTATGTTCCAACGCTACACCCGCCTAAGCGATGCCTCTCTTAATCATCCTAGGCTGTGCGCTCTTGTTTGCTGCGGCGGCAACCTGATGGCCGCTTCGTGGCACACGCCGCTGAGCCGCGAGCCTTTTCGCTACGGTATTGCCGTTAGGGCGCAAAACGACACCCATCATCTGCTCTCAACCATCGGCCATTGCAGCCTCAATTTTTTGGATATTAGTGAATATGAGACGATCGACTACACCGGAAGCGTCCATGCCCGCGACGAATGCAAAAGCGAAGCCTGCGGGCTGGTCGCACCGACATGCGACGCCAACGCCAATCCGGTGTTCGCCTCTGCTCTGAGCGCTTTTGGATGCCGTGTGCGCGACATACTGGAGATGGGGGATCATACCCTCTTTGTCTGCGATGTAGCGGAGATCTTCGTCAACGAGAACACGGCTCTGATGCCGACGCTCTTTATGGGGCACGGTCGCTACGCTACGCTTGGCGAGGAGCGGTTGATCGTGCCTCGCGGATAATCGCGCGCAGCATGTCCGCAAATACCAGCGCGTGGATGGGAATAAGCAGGTTCCAATAGAGCCGTCCCCAGAGTCCTTTGGGCAGAAAATAGGCGCTTTGGATCAGCCGATCCTCTTCGATGCGAAACTCCAGATAGGCTTTGCCCGGGACTTTCATCTGCGCAAAGAGCAGCACGCGCCGACGGGGCTGCACATCCACCACCTTCCAAAAATCGAGGCTGTCTCCTACGCGCAGGCTGCAGGGCAGCCGACGTCCGCGGTTTAGCCCTACCCCGCCCATGATCTTGTCTAAAAAGCCGCGAATTTCCCAAAGCCAGTCATACCCAAACCAGCCATTCTCCCCGCCAATGGCGCAGATGCGCTCAAAAACGGCCTGAACCTCATGAGAGGCTATGGGGGTTTCGCGCCGATCCATATAGACGGCGTTGGCGATGCTGTAGGCATGATCCGTCGCCCATACGTCGCCGCCGCGATCGCTCCAGCGGCTAAGGATCTGGCGCTGCTCTACCTCTTCAAGCGCGCGCTTGACGGCTTGGGTGAAGGGCATCGGGTGAATGTGGGGAAAGAGGGTCCGGGCGTGGTCGTTTTGCACCGTCACTTCCGAGCGTAGCCCTTCGATCAGTGATTTTGCCACCGAAAAAGGCACTGGCGTAAAGAAGTTGAGCCAATACGACGAGAGGCCGATGGAGAGAAAGGGTACGGGCACGATCAGCCGATGCAGCCCCATCGCCTGTGCACATGCGACCATCATATTCTGATAGCACATCGCCTCTGCGCCGATATCCACCACGTGTGTCCCGCCGATGCGGCGTGCGTCGTCAAGATAACACAGCACGTCCTCCACGCCGATAGGCTGCGCCATCGTGCGCACCCAGCGCGGCGTAATCATGATGGGCAGCTTCTCGATCAGATTGCGGATGATCTCGAAGCTCGCACTTCCTGAGCCGATGATCACCCCCGCGCGAAACTAGATCACGTCGATAGCGTCACTACGCGCGCTGAGCAGCTCGCCGGTTTCGATGCGGCTGCGCAGATGTTCGCTGGTGTGCTCGTTTTTGACCCCAAGACCGCCCAGATAGACGATCCGCTTCACCCCCGCTGCAATCGCGGCGTCACGAAAGGCAACAGCGCTTTGGCGGTCTTTTTGGGCGTAGTCATCGCTTCCGAGCGAATGGATCAGGTAGTAGGCTGTTTCGATCCCCTGCATGGCTTGGCGCAGCGCTTCGGGCTCAAATGTACTCCCTTTAACGATCTGAGTCTCATCCTCCAGGTCCTGCTTGAGTGTTTCGGGATGACGCACCAGCAGCCGCAGCGTTACATTTGGGTCTGCTTGCAGGCGTTGCAGAAGCCTGCGTCCGATGTATCCGGTTGCTCCGGTCAGCAAGATATGTGACATTTTTACTCCTTTGTACCGCATTATGCCGCCAAAGTAATACGATTGGAAGGCATGAGGTGGCGTTTGATCGGTGGCCGTTGTCACATTCGGAAGCACATCTATGGTAGTTCTTGATGCTGGATTGACAGATTTAAGCCAAACAGTGTCACACTCTTATAAGCTAGAGGGTGGTGAAAGATGAACTTGAACAAAGCGTCGCTGGGTCTGTTGGAGTTGGCTTGCGTTGAAGTGGTGATCCTCGATCTGGAGGGTAGTTTTATCTATGTCAATGAGGTTGCCGCCGCCAATCTGCGCTACAGCCAAGAGGAGTTGCTGCGTATGAAGATCTGGCAGACCGATCCCAACTACCCGACCGATCAGGTGGATGAGAGCATTGCTTACCTGCGCAGCAACAAGAGCGTTTTTGTTGAAAGCTTACATGTACGCAAAGATGGTTCCAGTTATCCCGTGAGCGTCACCAGCTCTTTGATTAAGGCAGAAGATCAGGAGCTGTTGCTCAGTTTTTCAACCGACATCTCCGAGCAAAAATCCCTGCAAGCCGCGCTCTTGCATCAGCAGCAGTTTACGTCCGATGTGCTAAATGCCATTACAGACGGTATTAGTGTACTCGATAGAGACCTCAATGTTTTGATGGTCAATCGCCGGATGGAAACTCTGTTTCAAGGCCAAGAGCTTGTCGGCCGCAAGTGTCATCAGGTCTATCAAAGTTTGGATGAGATCTGTCCGTTTTGTCCTACCATCAAGAGCTTTGAGACGGGAGAGATCCACCGCGCGATTGTCCCTTACCCCAACCCCGATCATCCGGTCGGGTGGATGGAACTTAGCATCTATCCCATCAAAAATGAGCAGGGAGAGGTGGTTCGGGCCATTGAGTATGTCAAAGATATCACGCAAGAGGTTAAGGCAAAAAATGCGCTGATCGATCAAAAAGCCTTTTTTCGAACCATCATCCAGACGATTCCCGATCTGGTCTGGATTAAAGACCCTGAGGGTGTCTATCTAGGATGCAACCCCAGATTTGAGCAACTCTACGACGTGAGCGAAGCGCAGATCATCGGAAAAGCCGATTATGATTTTGTGGATGCGGATTTGGCAGACTTCTTTCGTGCGCATGATCTCAATGCGATGCGTCATAACGGTCCCATCATCAACGAAGAGTGGCTCACCTTTGCCGCAAACGGCTACAAGGGGTATTTTGAGACCACAAAAACCCCTATGGTGGATGCCCAAGGGGCGCTAATCGGCGTCTTGGGGGTCGCCCGCGACATCACGGCGCGCAAGCTCAGAGACTCTTTGGCGCAACTGCGCAATCACCTCATCGACAAAATCTATGCACAAGAGGATAAATATGTTCTGCTGCGCAGCGTGCTGGATCAGGCAGAGACGTGGACGCAGAGCCAGATCGCCTTTTTTCATCTTGTTGACGAAGATCAAGGCGGTGTATCGCTGCAAACATGGTCAACCAACACCTTAGAGAAGATGTGTTTCGCCGAAGGCAACAGCGCGCACTACCCCATTTCCCAAGCCGGGGTATGGGTAGAGTGCATCCACCGTCGAAAGAGCATGATCTACAACGACTACGCATCGCTAAGCTACAAAAAGGGGCTTCCTCAGGGGCATGCACCGCTGAGCCGCTTCGTGAGCGTTCCTCTGTTTCGCAACCAGAAGATTGTGGCCATTATGGGTGTAGGCAACAAGCCCACCGATTATGTTCCGCAAGACGTCGCCGCCATCGAGCAGTACTGTGAGGCGGCATTTGATATTGTCGAGCGCCATGATCTGCATGCGCGCTTGCAGCATATGGCCTTTTATGACCTGCTCACAGAGCTTCCTAACCGTGCGTTGATTATCGACCGGCTGGAGCAGGCCTGCGCCATGAGCCGCCGCAACCATAACCTCGTTGCTTTGTGCTACCTCGATCTAGACGGTTTTAAGCCCATCAACGACCGCTATGGGCATCACATCGGCGATGCGCTGCTCAAAGAGCTCGCACTGCGGCTGAACAAAAGCCTGCGGGCCGGCGACACGGTGGCCAGATTGGGTGGGGACGAGTTTGTTTTGGTCTTTACCGAGCTTAAAAAGTCCTCTGAAGTTCAAAAATTGATCAAGCGGACGCTCGAGTCGATCACCGCCGTGTTTGATATTGCCGGCCATCGCATTCACATCTCTGCGAGCATAGGTGCCACAATTTTTCCAAGCGACAACAGTGATCCCGAGATGTTGATTCGCCATGCGGATCAGGCGATGTATCAAGCCAAAGAGGCAGGCAAATCGCGTTATGTGCTCTATGAGCCGGTAGCCACGATACAAAACGGCGAGATGCAAAAACGGCGGACGGCGTTTGCGTACGCAATGGAAAACGACGAGCTGCTGCTGCACTATCAGCCCAAGATCTCGCTGGCTGACGGGCGCATCATCGGATTCGAGGCGCTGATACGCTGGAACCATCCGCAAAGCGGCCTGCTGCTTCCGGGTGCATTTTTACCGACAATTGAAGAGACCTCACAGGAGCTCCTGCTGGGTGAATGGGTCGCCGCTTCGGCGCTGAAGCAGCTTGAAATGTGGGATAAGGCAGGTTATGATTTTTCGCTCAGTATCAACATCTCTCCGCGACAGATTCAACAGAGTTCATTTGCGTATTATCTCGAATCACTCGCAGCAACCTACAAACGGCCGCTCTTTGAGCGTCTGGAGCTTGAGATTCTTGAGATCGCCGCTATTGATGACAGCACTGCGGCCAATGAGGTGATGAACCGTATACGCTCACTCGGGATCAAGTTCTCGCTGGATGATTTTGGCACAGGATACTCCTCTGTGGCGCAGCTACACCGCCTTCCCATCGACATTCTCCAAATCGATCAAAATTTTGTCAAAGAGATCTTCTCGCGCAAAGAGAATCTCGATATCGTCGAGGGTGTTTTGGTATTGGCCTCCTCTTTACACAAGCCCGTAATCGCCGAGGGTGTTGAGTCGCAGGAGATCGGCTTGTTGCTCTTGCAGCTAGGCTGTTCATACGCCCAGGGCTTTGGGATCGCCCGACCGATGCCGATTGAAGCGCTTTTTGCGTGGGTGGATGCGTGGAGTGATAACCCATGGGCGCGTCTGCACCGTGAATTGCCTCAGATGGAACAACACTACGGTATCAACATCGCCATCTTTAGCCATCAACGATGGTTTGAGGCGGTGATGGGCTATCTGCTTCGCGATGAAGCGCTAGTGCCCATCGACGAGCAGCAATGTACGTTTGAACGGTGGTATTTGGGTATCGGCAGGTCCATGTACGGCAAACAGGAGCGCTATCCGTTTTTGCAGGCGTATCATCATAGAGTCCATGAGCTGGCTTCTGCTTTGGTGCAACAACGCCTTGACGGTCTGAGTATCGACCATGAAGCGCTTTTGGCCTTTGAAAACGCCAAAGAGTCGTTGGTGCAGCTGCTGCGTGATATGAAAAAGGAGTTGTGATGCGTGCATGGTTGATACTTTTCATACTGTTTAATTCCGCTTTGGCATCGGGCGCAGAGTTTGAACGTCCGATCACCTTTGCTCCATTGCCGATGAAAAGCAAAGAGCGCTCTATCGAAGCGTTTTTGCCGCTGATCGATCACCTGCGAGAGCATCTGGATGTGACCGTGATCATCCACTATAAATCACCCTATGGAGAGATTCTCGAAGGTTTTGAGGCACAGCAGATCGATTTGGCCTATTTAGGACCTTTGCCGCTCTCCTTGCTTAAAAAGCGCTATCCCCATGTCGTGCCCATCATCGCTTTCAACCAGCATAACGGTAGCAGCCGTTACCGCTGTGTGCTGAGCAAATTCAAAAAAGATCGGCTCCCCACGGATCGGCCACTTAAGGTGGCGCTGACGCAGCCGCTCTCTACCTGCGGATACTACATGACGCAACGACTTCTGCAAGAGCACTACGGCATCGCGCTTGAGACAGAGCACTTTGACTACCTGATGTCGCATACCAACGCTTTGATTGAAACCCTCAAAGGAAATTTTGACATTGCCGGAGCGACCGAAGAGATTGCAGAGCAGTTTCACTCTTTGGGCATGGAGACGGTGGCGTACAGCGATGCACTACCCGGATTTGTGCTCGTAGCCAACACCCAAACCCTCTCGCCCGTGCAGATCGAAGCGCTGAAGCAAAGCATCCTCTCCATCAAGCCTGAGCAGTACACTACTTGGGGAGAGACCTTACACCATGGATTTTCAAAAGCCGATCCGCATGAGTACGATGCCATAGAGCTTGATGTACAGATCCCCATGAAAGGGAGGATGCCGTGATACGCTACATAGTCGCATTTATTGTATCCGCGCTTATCGGTACCGCTCTGATTGCGCTCTATTTTCATTCGGCCTGCGCACAAAAGATTGATGCGATCGGCGAGCGGCTGCTGTTGAAGACCCACGCCTTTTATGATGCCGTCATCAGCACCCACAAGATAGCGGCGCAAAAAGATTACAACCATCTGATCTCCAATCCTGAAGCGATGTGTCTGCTACAGAGCTTCAAATATGCCGACAAAGAGGATCAGGCGCTGATCCGGGGCGAGCTCTTTCGTCTGATGTATCGCCAGTATGATGAGATGAAAGTCTTACATGTAAGACAGTTTCACCTTCACACCCACAAAGGTGAGAGCTTGCTGCGCTTTCATATCCCCTATGAGAGCGGCGATTGCCTGATGGAGCTGCGCACCTCCATCCGCAAAGCCAACACCGAGCTGATTTCGGTCAGTGGCTTTGAGGGGGGAAGAATCTTTCCGGGCTATCGCTACATCTTTCCGATCATCAAAGAGGGCGATCATCTCGGAAGCGTCGAGTTTTCCGTCGCTTTTGAAGCGATTGAGGCTGAGCTTAAGTCGTTTATGCCCCAGAGCGATTTTCAGCTCATCATGACCAAGGAGTCAAGTTTTGACGCAGTCTTTACAAGGCATCAAAGGTTATTAAGCCCTTCGCTCTGGAGCGAGGCGTACTATGTCGAGGCCTCCGACCTCTCTAGGGTTAACCGTGAGATTAAGAGCAACAGCACCATCTCAAGATTAACTGCCCTGGCCAAAGCAACGCCGGGGTTTGAAAAGAGGCTACAGCGGCACGAGCGTTTTGCGGTTCCGATCGTTATGGATGAGGAGGGCTATATGGTTCTCTTTGAAGCCATCAACAATACCGATAACGAACACGCCGGCTACATGGTAGGCTTTACGCAGGAGCCTATGATTAGGGCAGTAAAAAGGGAGTATCAAAGCTACTTTTTTGCCACAGCGACGGCGCTACTGCTGATGCTGCTGATGGCAAGCATGATCCTCAGACAGTACCGGCGGTCGCAACGTGACCAAAAGAGCCTTGAAGCACTCAATGTCTCGCTGCATCAGGCCAATGAACGGCTTGAGCGTTTTATCAATCTGCAACGATCCATCGTCATCTTGACGGATGGGAAGCGCTTTAGCTTTGCCAACAGAAGCTTTTATGACTTTTTCGGCTACGAGAATCTTCAAGCGTTTTTGGAGCAGCACGCCTGCATCTGCGAGCTTTTTGTCGAACATGAGTCGTTTTTCTCGCTCTCGAAGGTCAAAGAGGGCGAGGCGCACTGGATCGAGAGCCTTTTGAATCTGCCCGCCAGACAGCGCATCGTCTCCATGCACGATGCCCAAGGGCACCCCCACGCCTTCGCCGTAGATATCAGTCACTATGATGAGACGATCTATTTGGTGGATTTTGCCGACATCAGCGAGACGATGGTGGAAAAGCTCCAGCTTGAATCCCTTGCGACGCGAGACCAGCTTACAGGTGCGTTTAACCGTACCTTTTTTTACGCCTCCATCGAGACCATCCACAACCTTCACCAGCAAAACGGCCTGCTTACATGTATTCTCTTTTTCGATATCGATCACTTCAAAGCCGTCAACGATACCCACGGTCATCTGGTCGGAGATAACGTACTTCAAGTGCTCGCGGCGCTTTTGAGTGCCAAGAACCGCAAGAATGATTATCTGATCCGTTGGGGCGGCGAAGAGTTTCTGATCGTCAGCGGGACTGTTTCGATGCAATCGGGCATACAAAAAGCGGAACATCTGCGCGCGCTGGTGGATGCGCATTCATTTGAGATCATAGGGCACTTGACCTGTAGCTTCGGCGTGGCCTGCGGCGATGCGTATCACACTACCGAAACATTGATTCAACGTGCCGATGAAAAACTCTACGAAGCCAAAGCAGCGGGTAGAAACAGGGTCTGCGCATAAGCTTTTGGTGCTTCTCTTCAGGAATCAACGTGATCTACGATAGCTCTCTATCCATTTGATATCCGGTTTCCAGGTGCTGATCCATTCTGAAACGCTTGCTGCCGGCATGGGACGTGCTATGGCGTAGCCCTGTGCCCGTTCGCATCCCATTTGAATCAGTATCTCGCCTTGCGCGATCTCTTCGACCCCCTCTGCGACTACCTCCAGTTCAAAAGCCCGCGCAAGGCTGATGATGCCATCGAGAATGGCCAGATCATCGGCATCGATGAGCATGTCATGAACAAAACTACGGTCAATTTTTAGCTCTGATGCACGCAGGCGCTTGAGGTAGGTGAGTGACGAATAACCGGTTCCGAAATCATCCAGCGCAAAGGCGACACCCAAGGCGTTACACGCTTGCATGATCTCTATAACACGAGAGAGCTCTTCGAGGGCGCTGGTTTCAAGAATCTCCAGCATAAAATCACAAGGCTCCACGCTAGGGTATTTGGCAAGCAGCGATTGCAAAGTAGCAACCATGTCGCCTTTGAGCAAGTGAATGGCACTGATGTTGATGCTGACGACGAGATGAAGTGCGTCTGCTTTCCATTGCGCAATCTGTTTGAACGCCTCTTCAAGCACCCAAGCCCCTATTTTGATGCTCAGCGGATGGTTTTCGGTGATCGGCAGAAATGCTCCGGGCGGTAGTATTCCTTTTTGGGGATGGTTCCATCGTATCAGCGCCTCTGCGCCGATCACATTCCCACTGTGCATGTTGACCTTGGGTTGATAATAGAGAACAAACTCTTGTTGTGTAAGCGCCTGTTCAATAGCTTCGAGTTGTTCGTGATGGCTTCGGATGGTGAGATCATGAGCGGCATCAAAAATGTGAAAACGATTTTTTCCCAAGAGTTTGGCTTGATACATCGCTTGATCGGCCTGACGCAAGAGCTGATCGGCATTAATCACATCTTCGGGATCGAAAAAAGTGACGCCAAGGCTTGCGGTGACCCTCATCGCTATCCCATTAAGCGAAATTACTTCCGATGCGGCGTGCAGCAGTCGATTGAGCAGCGGCACGCAATCATCATGCGTGTCAAAATCAAGCAACACAACCACGAACTCGTCACCGCCGAGGCGCGCGATGGTATCTTCTTCGCGCAGCGTCTGTGTCATCCGATCCGCAATAATGCGCAGCATCGTATCACCGCTGTCGTGTCCGTGGGTATCGTTGATCTCTTTAAAACCGTCGAGATCAAGATACGCTACGGCCAAAGTCGAACGGTTTCGATGTGTCCGCACCATCGCCTGCTGCAAACGATCCAAGAGCAAAACGCGGTTGGGAAGCCCCGTGAGTGCATCATGGTGGGCGATATACTCCAAACGCTTCTGCTGCTCTTTCATGGGGGTGATATCTGAAAAGAGGGCAACATAACGCAGCAGTTGATCATGATCATCTTTGACGGCAGTGATGGTCATCAGCTCGACGTAGGTTTCGCCACTTTTGCGGCGGTTCCAAATTTCGCCGTTCCAATAACCCTCTGTTGAGAGCTTGTGCCACATCTCTTGATAAAAAGAGGGGGAATTTTGACCGGAACCGAGTATTTTAGGATTTTTGCCGATGAGTTCATCGCGCGTGTACCCCGTGATGCGTTCGACAGCCTCATTGGCATCGATGATGCGGTTGTCCGCCGAAGTGATCAAGATAGCTTCGCGGGTGTGGCTAAAGACGCTCGCCGCCAGGCGCAGGCGCTCTTGCGCTTTTTTGAGCTCGGTGATGTCGCGTCCGACGCCTAAAACGCCCAGCAGGGTACCGTTGCTGTCATAGACGGGCACTTTGGTGGTGTGAAGTGTCTCTTTGTGGCCATCAACGGCAAAAGGGATCTCCTCTTCGTTGACACTGGGGCTGCCGCTGTGCATCACGGTGCGGTCATGAGCGCGAAAAAAGTCCGCTAAAGCGGGTTCGACAAAATCCTCATCAGTTTTGCCGACGATCTGCGCCTCCTTGGCGCCAAAAAAATCTTCGAATCGCCGGTTACATATCAGATAAACTCCCTCAGGGTCTTTCATCCAGACCAGATCGGGAATGGACTGTATCAGCGTTTTTAAGAAGATGCGTTCGTGAATAAGGGCTGCCTCGGTACGCCTGCGATCGGCAACATTGGCTAAAAGAGCGCTAAAAAGTTTCAGTAAGGTAATTTCGTATTCGCTAAAAATGTGATGTGTTTTGACCGCATCAAAACCGACAAATCCCTTACATGTAGCCTGTTCAAAGATCGGAAAACTCACCAGACTTTGGATCTGTTGAGACCGTAAAATCTCTTTTAACCCTCCCTCAGGCAGTGCTGCGACATCTTGAATCACTATATGCTCTCCTGCCGCATGCTTCTGCGGCCAGTCAGGAATCTGCGCTAGAGGGATCTGCTGCAAGGTCTCTATTTGCGGCGTGATCCCCTCAGCGCACCACTCATAGGTATTGCTGGTGGTTTGGACCTCAAAGTCATAATCAAAAACGTAGGCACGATCTGCTCCGACAAAAGCGGACATCTGTGCTAGGGCATTGTCGATGGCGGCGTCGATTTGATCTAAAGGGCAATTCACAAAGGCGGTGGAAAGCGCCAAAAGCAGCCCTTCATAGCGCTCTTGGTAGGAGGCTTTTTGCTCATAATAGGCGTGGCTTTGAAGTTCACGCATCAGGCGCACGGTGTTGGTGGAGAGGGTCGCGTAGATCGACAGAATGATTTCGATGAGGATGCGGCTTGAGCCGCTCATTTGCTCTTTGGCATAGGTCGTGGCGACGTCAAACTCAAGCCCTTGTTGCAAGGCTAATACGACCTGCGCCATATAGCGATCGGTTTCGAGAATGTGTGATGCCAGCCAACGCGCCAAAAACTCCAAAGTCTCATCGGCAAGTGCAACAATCGGCTTGCTCAAGCGCTCTTGCCCAAGACGCACAACGGTATCGACAAAGGTTTGATGCACCGCTTGATGTTCACGCTCAAGCGAATCTTGTTTGAGATAACGATGCCAGATCGCCTCTTCGGTTTGAAAATGGTAAACGGTGTAATCAATCAGCTCATCAAAGATGGCATTTAGCTCCTCTTTGCTTGCTTGATAAGCCACCAGCGTGGCCAAGCGATTGAGCAAGACGACCAGTTGTCGATGCTGTGTGTCGATGGCCTCTATGCCGGTGTTAAAGTGCTCATTCCACGGAAAGATATCGATGCTGTTCATACAACGCTCTTTGTAAAGATCTTTCATGATCATAGCCAAATATCGTTCTCATCAAAAGCATGTCCGAATCATCCGACAAAAAGAGCCTACGAACCGATGCGCGATTGCTCTAAGATGTGCATACATGTAAGGAGGATCACATGAGTGCTTTGGTTCCGGTTGAGTGGATTGCTTCGATTGCGGGGATGGGTTTTATATTGCTTAGTATTATCTGGTCTGTACCTGCGTGAAGGGTTAAAAAGTCTGGCTGGTCGGCGGCAGCAGCGGCATAGGATTGGCTTTGGCCGAACTGCTCTTACAAGAGGGGGTAAGGCTTTGTGTTTCTGCCCGACACGCGCAAACAAACGAGGCACTTCGAGCCTTGATTGTGCGTTTTCCGTCCACACTTTTTCTGCTTGATCTCGACGTCACAGACACGGCGGGCACAAGCGCCGCCGCAGCGTCGGCGTGGGAGATTTTGGGCGGCATCGACTGCTGGATCTACAACGCCGGAGCTTACGAGGTGATGCGCGCCGAGGAGTGGGAGATAGAGCGCTTTGAGGCGATGAATCAGACAAATTACATGGGTGCGTTGCGGCTTGCCTGTGCCTTGATGCCGCTTTTTAAAAGGCAGGGTTATGGTCGCTGGCGTTTTAACCTCTCGCTCTCCAGTTACTTTGGCTTGCCCTACGGCGGCGGCTACTCTGCGCCCAAAGCGGCGCTGGCCAACTTTGCCGAATCGATTCAGCCCGAACTTAAGGTGCTCGGAATCGATGTAGGGATCATCAACCATGGCTTCGTGCGTACCCGCCTCACCGCCAAAAACCGCTTCCCTATGCCCCAACTCATGAGCCCCGAAGAGGCCGCCCAAGCGATTATGAAAGGGCTCAAGCGCCCAGAGGGCTTCGAGCTGCGCTTTCCCTTTGCCCTCGCCGCTGCGCTGCGGCTGCTGCGGTTGCTGCCTTATGGCTTCTCACTGCGTCTTAGCCGCTACCTTTTGCAATGAACCTGCCGCGCACCCAAAGGCTGCTCTACGCCCTTCCCGGCTTTTCACTTGCACTGCTGGGGTTACCGCTGTATATCTATTTGCCGACATTTTATGTTTCAGAGGTAGGTATCGGTATCGCTACTGTGGGGGTGGTGTTGCTGCTTGCCCGCCTCATTGATATGCTCGCCGATCCCTTCATCGGCTATTACGCCCCGCATTGGCGCTTTTTTGGTGGAGGCTACAGAGCCATGATGCTTTTGGGTGCGGCGGTACTTCTGGGGGCTTTTTACGCTCTGATCCATCCGCAAGGCGGGGCGTGGTGGCTCTTTGGTGCGTCACTGCTCACCTATCTTGGATGGAGTATGGTCAATGTCCCTTATCTGGCCCAAAGCGCACTTCTCTCGCATACCCCATCTGATCAAACCGCACTGGCACTGTGGCGGGAACTCTTGGGCATTCTAGGGGTGATAGTCGCGCTTGGGCTGCTTTCGGCACAAGAAGCGCATCATGCTCTGGCACTCTTGTGGCTTGTAGTGGCACTGGCTTTGCCGCCTGCGCTCTTACTCAACCGCTACGCACTTCGTATCTCTTTTCAACCCCAACCCACACGGATGCAGCATACCGATCTGGCCCGGCTGTGGCACACCCCGAAGTTGCGTCGCTTCTTTGCGGCCTATCTGCTGAGCACCACGGCCAACGCCATTCCTGCCACCCTCTTTTTGCTCTTTTTAGAGCATGTCATCGGCGCGCCGCAGCACGCAGGATGGCTTTTGCTGCTCTACTTCCTCTCAGGCGTTACCGCCCTTTGGATCTGGAACCGTGTCGCTTTAAGGTGGGGCAAAGAGCGTGCATGGATAGCCTCGATGGCGCTGTCGTGTCTTACCTTTGTCTGGGCGGCAACGCTTGGGCAGGGCGATCTCTACGGTTTTGTGCTCATTTGTCTGCTCAGCGGTCTAAGCGTCGGGGCCGATATGGCCCTGCCCGCAGCCATCAATGCCGACACCGCAGGAGCACTCAGTGCCGATGGCAAGGATTACGGCGGTCTACTCTTTGGATTTTTTGGAATGTGCTCTAAACTTGCCCTCTCGCTTGGGGTGGGGATTGCCTTTGGCGTGCTGGGACTTTTTGGCTTTGATGAGCAGAGTGCGCAGCCGCTTTGGGTGCTCATCGCACTCTATGCGCTCGCTCCGGTAGCGATCAAGCTAGGCGTACTTTGGCTGCTGCGCTAGGGCGCATGAATCGACATGACGCCTCTACGAACGATCCCAAGCGCGCACTACAATGGCTGCATGAAAACATTTGCTTCGCTTATAGCACTATCACTCACGCTCTGCGCCTTCGGGGTGTAAAATGTAGCTTATGTCGATCCGCTGCGTTTTGGCGGTTTGTGGTATGAGATCGCCCGAACCGATAACCCGTATGAGCGAAATTGCGTCGCGGCTACGGTTGAATACACTCATATTAAAGACGATGAATTTCAAGTGGACAACCGCTGCTTTGAAGGCGAAATCGACGGCGAACGCATCCACTATCAAGGGCGTGCAAATGCCGCAGATGAGCGCAACTTCGCACGCATCGACATGACTTACTTCTGGATCTTCTCACGCCAATACCGCGTCATCTACCTCGATGCGCACTACCAAAGCGCCGTAGTAAGCGACGATAAGCTGCATCAGCTCTGGATCATGCACCGCGCACCGTTCATGCCCGAACAGACACTTGGCGCGATTCTTGCGCTTTTAGAACCCTATGGTGTCGTCGATCAACTGATCTGGACACCGCAAGACCCACAAGGAAGGTATCAATGAACATTGCCGTTATCGGAGCGGGCATCAGCGGGCTTGGCGTCGCGCATCTACTTAGCAAGCGCCACCGCGTCGATCTGTACGAAAAAGAGGCTCGTCTGGGCGGACATGCCCGCACCACGACGGTAGAGGAAAACGGGCGCAGTTTCGGCGTGGATACAGGATTTCTGGTCTTCAATCACCCCACCTATCCGCTGCTCACCCGTCTCTTTGAGCAGTTACATGTCAACATCGAACGAAGCGACATGAGCTTTGGTTTTTGGGATACGCGCAGCAACACCGCCTACAACGGCGCAAGCTTGGGCGGTCTCTTTTTCCAGAAAAAAAATCTCTTTTCCCCCGCCCACTACGCCATGATTCGCGACATCATGCGCTTTAATGCCAGAGCCCATCGTGACCTGCAGAGCGATGCTCCTGCGCTGCTTGAGTCACTTGAAGCCTACATTGTCCCCTACTCCAAAGCGTTTAAAGAGCGCTACCTGATCCCCATGGGCGCGGCGATCTGGTCTACACCCGCTGGGGAGATGGGGCGTTTTCCGGCGGGCACCTTTTTGCGTTTTTTCAAAAACCACGGGCTGCTTGGGGTGAGCACCCACCATCAGTGGCTGACCGTCTCGGGCGGATCGGCGCGCTATGTCGAGAAGATCGCCCAAAGCGTTTCGGGGAGCATTACATGTAACGCCTCCATCGTGGCCATCAAGCGTGATACGCAAGGGGTTGATCTGATCTTTGAAGACGGATCGCGCGCACGCTACGACAAAGTGGTGCTCGCCCTACACGCCCCCGACGCGCTCGCTCTTTTGGGTAATGAGACGAGCGTTGCGGAGCGCGAGATTCTGGGTGCTTTTGGCTATAAACACAACGATGCAGTGCTCCACAGCGACGCACGAGCCCTCTACCCAGACGCGCGCATCTGGGCGGCATGGAACTACAAAAACGGTGGAAGAGCCGACGCAGTAACCCTCTCGTACTGGATCAATCGCCTGCAAAACCTTCCCAGTCAAACGCCCTACTTCGTCTCGCTCAACGAAACGACCGACCTGGAGCACGTCATTGAGCGCATCGGGTATGAGCATCCGCAGTTTGATGCACGTGCCATCGCCGCGCAGTCGCGCTTTGATCAGATCGACGGAGCGCATCACACCCACTTTGCGGGCGCGTATTGGCGTAACGGCTTTCATGAAGACGGTTTCTTCAGCGCCGTGCGCGTCGCCGCCAAATATGGATGTACGCTGTGAGCCACCGCTATATCGAGGGGCAGATTATGCATCAGCGGCTTGTCCCCTTGCGCCACGGTTTTACCTACGACTACTTTTTTCTCGATATCGATCTCCAAAGCCTCTCGACACTCAAGCACCGCATGTTTTCGCATGGAGCCTTCAACTGGATGGGTTTTGATGCACGTGACCATTTCGGCTCAAGCAGCGATCTGTTCCAAAATGCCCAAGCGCTTTGCCGCAGCTTTGATCTGGATGAGACCCTGCCGATGCGTTTTGTCACGCTGCCGCGTATTGCTGGGTTTGTCTTTAACCCTATCAGCCTGCTGCTGCTGATGCACCAGGACCGCCCGCGTCATCTGCTCGCCGAAGTACACAACTACAACGGCGGACGGGTGATCTATGAAGTACCCCTTACATGTAAGGATTCGGGTCTGTGCCAAGGCGAGGCGCGCAAATCGATGTATGTCTCCCCTTTTTTCGATTATGAGGGGTGTTACCGCTTTGATTTGCGCTACGACGAAGAGGGAATGGAGCTAAAGCTACTGCTCGAACGCGACGGGACGCCTCAACTCTTAGCCCACTTTAAAGGCGCGTCGCTCCCCTTTGAGAGCCGCTCTACCCGCGCACTTTTGTGTCGGCATACCTTTTTGAGCCTCTTTGTCGTCACACGCACGCTGTGGCAATCTTTGCGACTTTGGCGTAAAAAACTGCCGTGGCATTCGCCGCGCAGCATCGATCAAATTAGGAGGTTTTAAATGCACGCTCTGGTTCAAAAATTCGCTTCTCGCTACTTGGGTAAGATCACTCAGGGAGCCTTACATGTACGCTACAAAGACGGTACGTCGCAGCACTACGGCGACCCTGAGGCACAGCCTATCGACTTGCGGATTCATCACAACCGCTTCTTTACACGCATCATGCTTTATGGCGATATCGGTTTTGCCGAGAGCTATATGGACGGTGATTTTGACGCAGATGATCTTGAAGGACTGATCCGTTTGGCCATTGAGAACTCTAAAGTTTTAGGTGCGCTTAGCGGGGATGAAAAACGCTTTCGCTTGAGCAATCTTCTGCCTTTGAGCAACCGTATTCATCATCTGATGCGGCGCAACTCCCGCACCAGAGCACGTAAAAACATTGCGCAGCACTACGACCTCTCCAACGATTTTTTCGCCCTGATGCTCGATCATACAATGATGTACTCCGGCGCGGTTTTCGCGCACGCTCACGAGCCCTTACATGTAGCCCAAGAGCGCAAAATCAGACTCATGGCCGATCGCTTGCGGCTGCGACCGGGCTCTAGGGTGCTTGAGATCGGCTCGGGTTGGGGGGCGATGGCGCTGCATCTGGCCAAAGAGCGGGGTGTTGAGGTAGTGAGCCTGACGCTCTCCAAAGAGCAAAAAGCGCTGTGCGAAGCGCGTTTTCGCGCCCACGACGTTGCGGGGGCGGCGGAGGTGCTGCTGTGTGATTACCGCGATATGCAAGGCAGCTTTGATGCCATCATCGCGGTGGAGATGTTCGAGGCGGTCGGGCAGGAGTACTTCGCTGCCTTCTTTACAAAGTGTGAAGCACTGCTAAAGCCCCATGGCGTGATGGCGATGCAGGTGATCACGATGCCCGATCACCGCTATGAGCGCTACGCCAAAGGGGTCGATTTCATCCAGAAATACATCTTCCCCGGTGGGCATCTGCCGAGCCTGGCCCGAATCTTGCATACGACACAACGCCATACGCGGCTAGAGCTTTTGGAGATGCAAGAGTTTACGGAGGATTACGCATTAACGCTGCGCCTTTGGCGCGAGAACTTCGAAGCCAAGATCGATAAGGTCAAAACGCTGGGCTTCGATGAGACCTTTATACGCATGTGGCGGCTCTATCTGTGCTACTGCGAAGCAGCCTTTGCGACGCGCCAGATCCACCTGGTTCAGCTCGCTTTTAGCCGCGATAACAACGTCTCACTTCATAACAAGGTTGCCGCATGAAACTCAAAACCCTCTTTACACTGGGTCTGTGCACCCTACTTGGCGGCTGTAGCTCGATGCAGATCGAAGATTTTAAAGGCGCTACTCCAGAGTTTGTGCCGCAGGAGTACTTCAACGGGCCGATGAAGGCCTACGGAATGGTCAAAGACCGCAGCGGCAAGATTACGCGCCGTTTTACGGGAACGATGGTGGGAAGCTGGGACGCGCAGGGCGTCGGCACCCTCGATGAACACTTCATCTACGACGACGGAGAGGAGCAGCGCCGCACCTGGACGATGCGCCCTGACGGTGCGCGGCGCTACCTCTGCAGCGCGGGCGACATCATCGGCGAAGCTCCGATGCGTTTTGAGGGCAATACGGTGGTGCTTGACTATACGATGCGTGTCCCTTATAAAGGCTCGACCATCGATTTACAGGTGCGCGACTGGCTGCATCTGCAAGCCGACGGGGTGATTTTGAATCACTCAAAGATGACAAAATTCGGCTTCGAAGTAGGGGAATTGGTGATTACGATCATCAAGGAATCATAGAAAAGTTATAATGATGTAAAAAAAGGATTTTGATGCACCAGAGCAGCGAACAGAATGCTCTTTTGATTGAGCAGCTCTCAGAGGGCAAAGAGGCGCTGATCGCTTCATGGATTAAACGCCGCGACGTTGTATCGGTCTTTGATCGGGCCCGCATCGATCCTCATTTTTTCGGACGTTTTTTCGCCCCCCGTTTTCTGGCTTATCTCCTTGAAGTGCTCGAAGCTCGTGAGCCTCAGGGCGACTGTCCGGTGATGGCCGTAATGCTGCAGTTTTTTAAAAATCGCCATCTAAGTGTTTCCGATCTCTATATCATTTGTGCCGCTTTTCGCAATACGGTCGTAGCGACCTTGATGATACATGAGGACTTTGATACCGCGCGCTTTGAAACGATCGTCGAACCGCTCGATCACAATTTCGAGTACGCTTTACTTGAATATATTGAGATCAATTATGTCGGACAAATGTCTACATGTACGGCCAATCAAATCCAAAGTACCGCTAAACATCCTTTGCCCGACTCAATAACGCAAAACTCTCTCAGCGCTGCAGACTATCTGCATGACAACCCCGTCGATGAAGACGATATACGCGATTTGATTTCGTTACAAGAGGCGATCTCCGATGCCCTGTTTGAATCCGAAGCGTCTGAGGAGGCGCAGGCCGGATTTACTCGTGCACTTGGGCTTTTTGAGAAGTTCGGTGCCCGCTTGGCTTTGTTGGGTGAATTTCACACCATTAGCGAGGCGCTGGTCTCGCTCTCGGCGCTGCTTGATGCCGATACGGCGCAAAATGAAGCGCAGATGATGATCAGTCGGGTACTGCTTGAGGCGCTGTGTCACGATCTGCACCACTGGATCGAAGGGATATTCATCCATCGAAATCTTGTCGATGTCCATGCGCTTGATGAGAGTATCGTCTGCTCCGTGGCACAGTGTATGGCGCTGTGTCATAGCTCCTGTGCGCTCAATTCCGCTCAGGAGGCGCGGGAGACGCTTGACGATATCTTCTTTTAGACAGGCATATTATGTGTGACCCAAAAATTGAATTTAGTGCAAACTATTTAGTTTTTTTTGCGTCGGCTATTTTAAAATAATGGACTCTTTTTGGTAGTTGCGGTTACAATAGTGATTGATCATTCATTTTTTACAAAGGCGATCGACATATGAAAAAAGCTCCATTTTGGGTAGGTATCGGTGCGTCTGCAGGCGGACTAGAAGCGATCAAGGAGCTTTTGGGCGCCTTTACATGTAAAGAAGCCGTATTGGTGATCGCGCAGCATCTTGACCCCAAGCACCCCACCATACTCAAAGATCTGTTAGAGCGCATCACCGCATTGCCGATTGTGATGGTCGATCGCAACACCACGCCTGCTCCCGGTACCATCTACATCATCGCTCCGGGACACAACGCAGTGGTTGAGGAGGATCGGATCACCCTTTCTCCGGCCGCCCTTATCGGCCCCAAACCCAACATCAACGAGTTTTTTGTCTCGATGGCTTCGGCTTTGAGTGAGCGGGCCATCGGCGTCATCCTCTCAGGCACCGGCAGCGACGGCGCTCAAGGGATGATCGCCATCAAAGCCGCCGGAGGCATCACGATGGCCCAAGACGAGCTGAGTGCGAAATATACGGGAATGCCCCGCTCCGCCGTCGAGACGGGTTTTGTCGATATTGTCCTGCCGCCGCGCGACATCGCGCGCGAAATCGAGCTTTTTATCGACTCCGCCGAGCATCGGCACGAGAAATTTTCGGGCCCCAAGGTGCGCAGTAATCTGGAGAAGATCTTCCAGCGACTCTTTGATCAGACGGGATACGACTTTAGCGGCTACAAGATCAAGACGATCCAACGTCGCATCCAGCGCCGTATGGCGGTGCACAAGCTTGTGACTTTGGATGATTACGTCACCTTGCTGCTCTCGTCGAGTGTCGAGGTCGAGGCACTCTTTAAAGACCTGCTAATCTCTGTGACGGCCTTTTTCCGCGACGAAGACGCTTTTGTGGAGCTTAAAGAGGCGATCGATACGATGGTACAGACGAGGGCGCATCAAGAGGCCTTTCGCATTTGGGTGGCGGGCTGTGCTAACGGCGAAGAGGCATTCTCCATCGCGATTTTGTTTGAAGAGGCGGTTGAGCGCCATGGGGTCGAAATACCCTATCAAATCTTTGCTACGGACATTGACGATCATGCCTTAAGCCTTGCACGCAGGGGCGCTTACGCCGCCAATCAGCTCAAAGGGGTCTCACCTGAGCTACTTGTGAAGTATTTTGTCGAACAAGACGGTACCTATCTGGTCAAAAAAACGCTGCGCGACCATCTGGTCTTTGCACGTCAAAACCTCATTACCGATCCTCCGTTTTCGCACATTGACCTCATCAGTTGCCGCAATGTGATGATCTACTTCAACACCGAGACCCAAAAAAAAGTCTTTCAAACCTTTCACTACGCGCTGGAAAAAAACGGCCTGCTCTTTTTGGGCAAATCCGAGTCGGCCAGCAGCGCCTCTCCTGATCTCTTTGAGGCGCTAAGCAATAAATCGCAGCTCTTCAAGCGGCGGCTAAACTCGCTGAACATGACGCTCGATCACATCAACAGCTCCAAAGCCGTCGCCTACAACCACGCCAAGAGTGCCAAAACTACCAGCCTCAAAATCAGCGCAAATATTCCGCTCAAAGAGCAGCTCGAACGCACCCTCATCGGCGACATGATCCCCGCGGCCATCATCATCAACTCGCAAGGGCAGATGCTACACATCCGAGGTGATCTCAACCGCTACCTTGCGTTTCCCGAAGGGCGGGTTGAAAACAACATCATGACGATGGCGCGCAGCGATTTGAAAATCGATATTCGCTCGCTCATTCAACGTGCTAAGCGCGACGGCAAGGCGGCGTCGCAGGCGATCTTTTTTGAAGGCACCAAAAGCGCCAACCATCTGCTCTATCTCACCCTTTCGCGGATGACGCTTGATGAAAACAGCGATCTCTACGCTTTGGCATTCTTCGAGATCGATATGCTCGAAGGACCGCATACGGGCGGTCATATGCGCCTAAGCGAAATGAGTAACGAACGACTCCAAGACGAAGTGGAGATGTTTCGACTGCGCCTACAAACCTCCATTCAGGACCTCGAGACGGCCAACGAAGAGCTGCAGTCGGCCAATGAAGAGCTGCAGTCGGCCAATGAAGAGCTCCAATCGGCCAACGAGGAGCTGCAGACCGCTAATGAGGAGCTGCAATCGACCAACGAAGAGCTCTCGACCGTCAATGAGGAGCTGGAGGTCAAATCGTATGAGCTTTCTCAGGTTAACAGCGACCTGGAGAATATGCTCATCAGTATCGACGAGATCATTTTGTTTATCGACAACCGACTTAGACTGCAGCGCTACACTACCAAAGCGGCGCGCATTTTCGATCTGGTGCGTGATGACCTCTCTCAGGTGATCACCTCCTTTGCCTTTACGATGGACATTCCCAATCTGCGCTCGGAGCTGCTTAATGTGATCGAAAACGAAAAAGAGAGCCGCATCCGCGTCTTTACCCACCAAAACAGCTTCGATCTGCGCCTTGTGGCCTACAAGGCGGATGCCAAAGAGGTGGTGGGCGTGATGCTCTTTTTTGAAAAGGTGGTGACCGATCAGCACGATAAGGGTATTCAACACCTTGGCATTATTGAGTTGATTGGCCGCAGCAGCCGCCATGCGATGCTCTGCTTGGATCATGCCAACACGATTAGCTACGCCAACCGTGCCGCTTTAAGCCTCCTTGGCTACCGAAAAGAGGCACTTTTGGGTACCTCGGCCGCGACACTGATGCCGCAAGCGCTCTATCATGCGCAGCGTGAGCTTTTTGATCAGCATCTAGCCGATGGTGACGGCTGGAGCAGCATGACGCTTAGCAAAGCCGATGAAGAGCGGCTGGTGTGTAAATATTACGTCGAGGAGTGTGTGCTCGATCCTGATTATGAACGGATTATCTTCTTTAAAGCATATCTGGAGTAGACACATGGTGCCATTGGATCGATCCGCTTCTATTGAGATTGCCGCTTATCAAGAGCAGCTCGAAGCCCTCAATACGCTGGTGGTGGAGCTGCAAGGTGAGCTTCAAAGTCAGCATCAGCACATCGAAATTCTCGAAAACGACCTGCTGTCTCAAAACAACGGCGTGTCGATCGACTATCGCATGGTTTTTGATGCTTCACCTATGCCGATGCTGCTGCTCGATCATCACGGCATTATCGAAAGCCTCAATGTAGCAGCCGTAGGTTTTTTTGAGCTGCCGCAAAGTCAGCTGATCGGCCGATCGCTACGCTCTTTCTTGTCGCGCGTCTGCTTCACCGATTACACGCTCAAACTCAAGCATCTACGCGACTCTACAGAGCTGCTGCAGCAGTTTCACCATCTGCAACTGCGCAACGAAAAGCCCTTTGCCCTGATGCTTAAAAAGCTCTCCATGCCTGGCGGTCATGAAGAGAAGATATTGGGTCTTATCAGTGACTTTTCGAGCTCCAGCGTGCAGCAGTTTGATTATCTCTCGAGGGTAGTGATCGAGCAGTTGCGCGAAGCGGTGCTCATTACCGACAATGAGGGTACGATTTTACTCGTCAATAATGCCTTTACGGAGATCAGCGGCTACAGTCGAGACGAGGCGCTGGGACAAACACCTAAAATGCTCAAATCAGGCCGCCACAGCGAAGCGTACTACCGCTCAATGTGGGAGCAGATCGAACACCACGGCTGGTGGGCGGGGGAGATCTGGAACAAGCGCAAAAACGGCCAAATCTACCCCGAATGGCTTCAGATCAACCGTATCACGGAGCCGGTCACACACAAGCGCTACTACGTGAGCACCTTTAGTGATATCACCGAGCGCAAAAAACATCAAAATAACCTTGACCGCATGGCCCACTACGACACCTTGACGGGGCTCATGAACCGCAGTTTTCTCAAGATCTCCTTGGAGACGATGCTGGAGCGCCGACGCGAAGAGCACGCCAGTAAGCTGGCCCTGCTCTTTTTGGATCTCGATCACTTCAAGCAGATCAACGACCGTTACGGTCACCACGAAGGCGATCTCGTCTTGCAAGAGGCAGGGCAGCGTCTATTGGCTTCGGTGCGCAACTATGACTTGGTGAGTCGGCTGGGCGGGGATGAGTTTGTCGTGGTGATTCCCCGCTACGACTCCCTTGTGCAGCTCGAGCAGATCGCACGAAAGATTATCAATACGCTCTCGATGCCCTTTCGCTTCCATGAAAACGCCCATCATGTAGATGCCTCTATAGGTATTGCCCTCTATCCCGAGCACGGCGACAATGTGGACGATTTGATGAAACGCGCCGATACCGCGATGTACCGCGCCAAAGCACTGGGGCGCTGCCGTATGGCCTTTTTTGACCACTCGGATGAAAGGGAGTTGATTGTCAAGGATGAGATCAAAGTGCTGCTACGCAGCGCCATTGATCATCCGGCAACAAAAATTGAAGTGCATTATCAACCCATTATTTCGGCACAAACACTTGAGCTGCACTCCATCGAAGCGTTGGTGCGCTTGCGTGATGCAAGTGGAGCGCTGGTTTACCCCGATCTATTTATCACCACGGCAGAGCAAGAGGGGCTGATCGTGGCGCTTGGTGAGGCGATTTTTGATCAAGTTTGTCTCTTCGTTGCCGAGAATGACGCACTGAGGTTACGACAGGTTCCCGTCGCTGTAAACCTGTCGGCATTGCAGTTGTGCGATGAGACGCTGATGAATCGTCTAAACGAGATCACACATCGCCACGGCTTGGGGCTGGGTCGGTTTGAGTTTGAAGTAACCGAGACGGCGGCGATGCAGCATCTTGACACCATCCTCTCTACAATCAACGCACTTACCTTGCACGGCTGCGAGATCTTGCTGGATGATTTTGGTACCGGTTTTGCGTCGCTTTCGCAACTGCACAATATTCCGGTTGATTACGTCAAGATCGACCGCAGCTTCACGATGCAGATGGAGAATGATGAACGCTCCAAAGCGATGGTTGAAGCCATGCTGGCGATGAGTGAAGCGCTGAATTTGCAAACGATCGTCGAAGGGGTTGAAACGGAGTCTCAGCAGAAGCTGCTATGCCAAATGGGGGCGACGTATCTACAGGGTTATCACTTCTCTCGACCGATTGGCAAAGAGCTGCTGCGCGAACGGTTTTTACGATCAGATGAGACGTGAAAGTTGTCGCAGAAACTTCATGGCACTGGAATGCTCGAAACTGTTAAAGCTCTTGGCGTAGCCGCGCCGCTCTTCAATCCATTTTTCAAATGAACGTCTTGGTGAGAGCATGAGCGCTCCGGCATCTTCAATCACCGGTTTGTTGGGGTTGCCCGCCCAGGCATAGGCTTCGATCGTCTCGTCGCGAAACCAGTAGCAGCGTTTGTACTCCCCGCCTTGAAACACCTTGGCCGCCAAAACACCCAAGGGCCCAAGATAGTGTCCTGAGATGAATCGATCGTGCACCAAGGCATTGGAGTGCAGCAAAGGCGCTTCGTATTGCGTCAAAAAGTAGGTGTCGAGCTGTTTAAAAGCAGTGGCATCAGGGGTGTTGCCGATAGCGTAGGCTTGTTGACGGTCACAATAGATAAATCCGTCGGCATCCACGAGCTTCAAAATGGCGTCGCCATTGGCCACCAGACTCGTGTGTGGATCGTGCTCTTTGTCAATCGATTTGATCAGAGCGCCGATCACAAACTCGATTTCATCGTAGTAGCGCATTTTGTGCAGGGCGAAAAAGTTACGCAAACCCAACTCAAAGGTTTTGGTGAGTTTGACGCATCGGTGTCGGTTGCTGCTGCCTAGGTGCCTTGGGACGAGGTGGTGGGCGGCAAGCAGCCCCCACAGTTCGTTACCGATGATGATGGGGATGGAGAACGAGGCGCGTACGCCCATATGGGTGAGGTACTCGATATGAATCGGCGAAACACTACGGGTGTCGGAGTAGGTCAGATCGAGGCTTTGATCGCGCTTGGAGATGATGCCAATCGGCTCTACTTGGGTATCGCAGATGGTGCGCGATGGGTTGAGCATATAAAGATCACGGGCAATTTTGGGAATATCGGAGGCGGGAAAGCGCAGATTCATATAGCTACCCATGGTGCTACGCGCCGATTCGGTGATCACCTTGCCACTGAAATCCTCTTGAAACTGATAGAGCAGCACCCGATCGTAGCCGCACAAATGGGCGATGTGCGTGACGTATTGATTAAAATAGTGCTGCAGATCATTTTCGTGTTGCGGCGCGAAAAAGATATCGAGATTTTCAAACTGTCTGGGGGTAAAGTGCTCTTGCTGATACTCTTCAATATCAAATATAAAACCCCCTCCACTGCGGCTGAGTTTGACCTCGACGCGCCGCTCGCTCAGACGCAGCGCGGCGTAGTGAAAGGGCTTTTCGTCTAACGAAAAAGTCTCCAGCAGCGGGACAAACTCGGGAAGAGCGTCAAGCAGTGAGCGTTCAAGCAGTGACTCGGGGGTTTGGCCCAAAAAGGCAGCGCAGTTGGCGCTGACATGGGTGATCTGCCCATCATGCACACCGATGAGCGCACCGAAGGGTTGAATGGCACCTGAAAGGTGCAGCTTTTCGCTTTCGCAACCTAAAACGAGCTGCTCCATAGTGGGGGTAGTCTGCATCATCGCCTCCGAAGAAAAAAGCATTATAGCCCAAAATACAACCAACCGACATGTGCGCGCTACCAAAACAATGTGTTCCCCCATACAATGTCACAAATCAAAAGGATCGTGATGCTTGAGTATGCCGTAGTGGGATCGGGAATCGGCGGAAGCGCGATGGCCGCGCTGCTGGGTGCCAAAGGACGAGACGTGGCGCTCATCGAGAAAGAGCCCTACCTCGGAGGCTGCAGCAGCACCTTTACCCACCGCAACCGTCGCTACAACACCGGAGCAACCACTTTTGCGGGCTTTGAAGAGGGGCGAAAAGTGAAGCAACTCTTTGACGCGGCAGGTGTTACGCCTGCTTTACATGTAAGCGATCCTGCCCTTGTGGTGGTGCAAAAAGGGTGCTTGATCAAGCGCTACCGCGATCTTGATGCCTTTTTGGATCAATTAGAACAACTCCATCCACACCCTAAAAACAGAGCGTTTTGGACACTAATCGCACAGATCAACCGCGACTTTTATGCGATGCAAGGCTATGGCTATTCGGGCCGATCGCTTGTGTCGAAAATCTGCTCAAGCAGCAGCTACCTACCGCTGGCATGGCGCTTCTCTTCGTATATCACCATCTCGGCGCGCGCTTTTATGGAGCGTTTTTTCGGTGATATGAGCCCGGAGTATCTCGATTTTATGGAGGCGCAAATCCTTATCGTGGCGCAAGCTACCAGCGATGAGACCCACTTTCTCACGGCAGCACTCGCCCTTGGCTACACTTTTGGTGCCAACCACTACAGCATCGGCGGGATGGGATCGCTTTTTGATACCCTTACATGTAAGGTGCCGCATCTACACCGCGACACCCGAATTGAGAAGATCAAGCGCCGTTATGACCGCTTTGAACTTTATGCCGGAGAGGAGCGATTTGAGGCGGCAAACGTTGTTTTAAACACCACCGTCTACGACTCTGCTTTCTTGTTTGAAGACGAATCGATACGCCGTTACTACGAACGCCTGAGCAAACGCGGCAATACGCAAAGTGCCTTTATGCTCTATGCGACGCTGCGCAGCGATATCGCGCTGCATCACCACTATCAGATCATCACGGAGCAGACCATACCGATGACCCGCTCCAAAGCGCTCTTCGTCTCTTTTTCGGATCGCGAGGATCGTTTGATGAGCGAGCAGGGCTATTACAGCATGACTGCTTCGATCCACACCGATGTGCTTTGGTGGCAGACTCTGGACGCTTCGAGCTATCGCAGTTTTAAAGCGCTTCTGCAACAGCATTTAAGCGAGTTGATTTGTGCTACACTTGGGCTTGAGAGGGAATGGTTTGTAGATCTTTTTAGTGCTACTCCGACCACTTTTGAGCACTATATCGGACGCAGTCAGCTTGGCGGCTTACCGATGACGATGCGCAACCACCTCTGGCATATTCCCTCCAACGACACTCCTTTTAAAGGACTCTATCATGTCGGAGACACCACCTACGCGGCGCAAGGGTGGCCCGGGGTGAGCGAGGGGGCGCTCAACTTAATGAGGCTTTTAGATGTATGACATAGAACTGGAAATCAGAAAACGCGACTGGCTCTACATCGTGGCCATCGGTGTTGCTTTTGGCGCACTTTTGTCGTTACTGCTCTACCGGCTGCTGCACCTTCCGATCGTAGAAGGGCTGTTGTTTGGGGCACTTGCCGGATGCTGCATTACCCTCTATTCACTGCTCTTTATCACCATGATGAACCGCGTGCTGCTGCCCCGCGTCGCACATCGATACTGGGTGGTGATCGCGGTACTCTTCTCTTTTTTGGCAGGCTTTTTGGGTGCCTACAATGCTTTTGGACTGAGCAGCGCGCTGCATTTGCTGGTGCCTGAGTCGATGAGTGAAGCGCGCTTGCAGATCGCTGCGGGCGTGGGTGTACTGACCTACATCGTCGGTGCCCTACTTTACCGTTTTGTGAAGATGCGCAACGAAAAAGAGTTGATCGATCACCACTACGCCCTAAGCCGCTTGCGCTCGCTGGAGACACAGCTTAACCCGCACTTCCTCTTCAATGCCCTCAACTCCGTCGCGGAGCTGATCCACACCGACGCCGACAAAGCCGAAGAGGCGCTACTGGGGATCTCTAGTTTTTTGCGCAACACCATGCAAGAGCGCGCACTGCTGAGCTTAGAATCGGAGCTGCGCAACGTGCGTGACTATCTGGCTCTGGAGAATCTGCGCTTTGATGGGCAAATTCTCTTACATGTAAGCGTCAATCCCGAAGATTTAAGGCGGAAGGTTCCGAAGTTTTCGGTACAGTTGTTGGTCGAAAATGCGATCAAACACGGCTTTTCAAACCGTCCGTTGCACATCAAAGTAACGATGGATGGTGCGGTGCTGCGCGTCGAAAACGATGGAGCACCGATGAGCAAAATGAGCTTCGGCATCGGTCTGCGCAACCTTCAAGAGCGGCTTGAGCGGCTCTGTAACGGTGCGCTTGAGGTTGGTTCTTTCGATCCGCCTGTGTTTCACATTATTTTAGGAGCTTGTCATGAACCTACTGATCGTCGATGACGAAGCGCTGGCGCGCAGCCGTCTGGAGCGGATGCTTCGCACTTTGGGGCATGAGCAGATCGAGAGTTGCTCTAGCGGTGCCGATGCCCTTGAGGCAGCAAAAGAGAACGCGTTTGATATTGCCTTTTTGGACATTAATATGCCGCAGATGAACGGGCTTGATCTAGGCTATGAGCTGCGCTATCTACAACCGCAGCTGGGGATCGTCTTTCAGACGGCGTACAGCGAGCACGCTCTTGAGGCGTTTGATATCGGCGCCGTGGGCTATCTGGTAAAACCCTACAGCCTTGATCAGCTCTCCAAAGTCCTAGAACGGCTGGGCGAAGAGCGGGAGCGCGCACGCAGTGACGTGCGGCTGATGAGCAAAAACGGTGAAAACTACTTTCTGCTCCGCCCTGAAGAGATCTACTACATCAAAGCGGATCTGAGCGAAGTGATGGTACGCACCAAAAAGGGCTTTTCGTATATGAGCAAGAAGATCTCCGATCTGGAGCGTCTGCTCACACCGTATCACTTCGTGCAGGTACACCGCTCTTATCTCATCAATATCGACACCATCAAAGCGATGGAGACGATCGAGCAGAGTAAAATTCGCTTTAGTTTTGAGGGGATCAACGATACCGTCGAATCGAGCAAAGACGGAGCCAAGGCGTTTCGCAACCGTTTCGCATAAGTTAAAATAATGCTTAGTTCTTATGTCTTCTTTGATGATGATAGTTGTTCTTACATGTAAGGCGACTAAGATAGCTTCAATTCATTCAAGGAGAATCCCATGAAACTCGTTTCCCTGCTTTCGCTTTCCCTGCTCTCTTCCGCCCTGCTTTTTGGCGGAAACTACAAGGTTGACGCCGCCCACAGCAGCGTCGGATTCAAGGTGCGCCACATGATGGTCAGCAACGTCAAGGGCAACTTCACCAAGTTTGACGGGACATTTGAATTTGACGAAAAGAGTCAAGCGCTCAAATCCATCGACGGCGTGATTCAGACCGCTTCCATCGACACCGACAACGCCAAGCGCGACGAGCATCTGCGCAACGACGACTTCTTTAGTGCCCAGAAGTATCCGCAGATCACCTTTAAAAGCACCGAAGTTAAAGGCGACAAGGTACATGGCGTGCTCACCATGCGCGGCGTGAGCAAGCCCGTGGTGCTAAGCTACGAATTTGGCGGTATGGCCGAAGATGCGTGGGGTAATCAAAAGGTCGGCTTTACGCTTGAAGGCGAGGTGAACCGCCTCGATTACGGTATCAAATGGAACAAGCTGATCGAAGCGGGCGGCGTCGCCGTGGCGGAGAAGGTCAAACTTGAGATCGAACTCGGCGGCGTACTCCAAGACTAGGCTTTGAGCAGAATGTAAAACCCTTTGCGGCTCCCGCTGCAAAGCCCCACCGCGCCTGCGTGCGCCTCCGCAATCTGCTTACACAGCAGCAAGCCTAAACCGTTTCCTTTTTGCTTCGTACTTTTAAACGCCTCAAAAAGCAGCTCGATATGTTCAATCGCCACTCCGCTGTCATAGATCTCGAAACGGTGGTAGGCACCTTCGCGGCAATGGGTTAGCTCGATCAAACCCTCATCGTCTTCATCCGCTTCGATGGCATCGATGGCGTTGAAGATGAAGTTGGTAAAGAGCATCGAGAGCAGATCGATATCGCCATGCAGCGTAAAGCGCTCCTGCGGCAGTTCAAAACGGATCGCTTTGGTGTAGCTGTAGTAGCCGATGGCGGTTTCGATCTCGCGCAGCAGCGTCTGCCACTCGATCGGCTCCATCGCGGTTTTGACCCCCTTGGAGAACATCAGCGTCGATTTGATAATCCGCTCGATGCGGTAGATGGACTTTTGAATCTCCAGTACGATGGGTTTGTTTTGGGGAATCACCCGTTTCATCAGCGTGGAAGCCAGCAGCGAGATGGAGCCGATGGGGTTGCGGATCTCGTGGCTGAGGTGCGCCGCCATCTGCCCCATCGTCACCAGATTCTCCTTGCGCTTTTGCTCAGTGATGTCGGTAGCGGAGACAAGATGCTTTTGCTGATAGCGCGAGAGTTTAATGAGATAGGCACGCGACTCGAAGACGAGTTCGTACTCCTCTTCACTAAAATGCAGCTCTCCCAGCAGCGCGCGCAGGGCTTTGGCGCGGGAGTTTTCCAAAAAGATCGTGCCGTCTTCGTCGCTGAGAATCCAGACCGCGTTGGGTAAAAACTCCACCATCGTCTCGATGGTGCCTTGCAGATGGGCGTAAGAGGCTTTGAGGTCGCTAAAGTCTTTTTCGAGCTTGTAGGTCTGCTCGATGAGCAGACGCAGCTCTTCGGGGTTAAGCGTTTCGGCCATCGGCTAGGGCCAAAACAGTGCGCCAAAGGCCAAAGGCGTCGCGCACTCCGGCGAGTTCACGGATGGAGTGCATCCCCAGCGTAGGCAGCCCCACATCAAGCGTCTCAACGCCCAGACGGGTAGCGCAAATCGGGCCGATGGTGGAGCCGCACCCCATATCACTGCGATTGGTATAGAGCTGATAGGGCTCATCGGCACGCTCCAAAGCCAGCTTGAAGAGTGAAGCGCCCAGTGTGCCCGTAGCGTAGCGCTGGTTGGCATTGTGCTTGATCACGACGCCGCCGCCGATGCGCGGCTTGTGTTCGCTTTCGTGTTTGTCGGCAAAGTTGGGATGCACCGCGTGGGCGTTGTCACATGAGAGCAGTAAGGAGCGGCGCATGGCGCGGATGCGCTCTTCGGAGTGCGGATAGATGCGCATGATCACCTGCTCCATAAACGCGCCTGCCGCACCGCTTGTGCTCGCGCTGCCCACCTCTTCATGATCGAGCGCGGCCATCATCACCGCCTGATCGGGCCTTACATGTAAGAGGCTTTGGAGATTGACAAAGCAGCTAAGCAGATTGTCCAGCCGAGACGAAGCGATAAACTCACGTTCAAAACCGATGATGCGCGCCTTTTGAGTGTCATAGAGGCTTAGGTCATGCGAGAGGATCTTCTTAGGATGTAGCGCGGGATCGATATGCGCCAAAAGTGTGTCATAAAGGTCAAACTTGGGGTTACAAGTCAGCAGCGGAAGGATCTCTTTTTGCAGATTGACGCTGCGCTCTTTGTTGGCATTTGGGTCAAGGTGAATGGCCAAAGAGGCGATGGTCGCTACAGGCTCCTTAAGATCGATCAGGCACTCTTGCAGTCTTAGCGCCTCATCAAGAAACTGCACATTACCGGCAATCGAGAGGTCACGATCGAACCACGGGTTGATCAGCAGCCCGCCGTAAGGCTCGACGCTAAGCTGCGTGATCCCCTCTTTGTGCACTGTGGGGTTGGGTTTGATTTTGAGATGGGGCGAATCGGTATGCGCGCCCAGCATCAAATAGCCTCCGGCGGTGTCGGCGGGATAGGTAAAGGCGATGAGCGCTCCGCCGCGTACGACGAAGTAACGCCGGTTCGCTTCAAGCACCCATGTGCGCGTTTCATCGAGCGCTTGAAATCCCGCCGCCCGTAGCCTTTCGCTCATCTGCGCTACGGCGTGATAGGCGGTCGGCGACGTGTCTAAAAAATCGATCAATTGAGCGTTAAATGACGCAAGATCCAATACCCGCTCCTAGTGACGTACGTTCATTTCGGCGCGGCGGTTTTGGGTGCGTCCCGACTCATCCGCATTGCTCGCCGCTGGCTTTGCTTCGCCATCGGCACGGGTCTCGATCCGTTTGGCGTCGATACCGTTACCGATCAGGAATGCTTTGATCGCCTCCGCGCGTGCTTTGGAGAGCTTGAGGTTGTAGCGCTGGCTGCCGACATCGTCGGTATGCCCTACGATGATTACCGACGCCTCGCTTTGGCTGCGCATACGTTCAAGCAGCGGCTCTAGTTTGCTGACTTTGCCGCTAAGCGAAGCGGAGTTGTAGTCGAAAAGCACCGGCGTGATCGAATCGATAAAATAGAGATCGACCCGACGGTTGAGTGCCCTGCCCTCGGCAATGGCGTTGTCGGCGGCGGGTTTGGTTTCGCCTTTGCCGGAGCTGACGATGCGCGCGGCGTCAAGCCCTTTGCTATGGGTGTATTCGCCTGCCGCGCTAGAGCGTTTGAGCGAAAGTTTTTGGTTGTACGCCGCCGCGCCCGTACTGTCGGTGTGACCTTCAAACTCGATGCGGGTATCTGGATGGTCTTTGAGGCAGGTAACGGTAGCATCGATCACGCTTTTGGCCTCCTCTTTGAGCACCGCGCTGTCAAAGTCAAAATGGAAGCGGCGCTTGAGCCCTGCAAGATCGCACGGCTCGGCGGGCACCACGGGAGCAACTACGGGGGCTGCTACCGGCGTAGGCTCTGCTGCGGGAGGTGGAGTAGCAGCTTCGGACTGCGGCACAGGAGCGCTAGTGTGCTCGAAGCGAAAACGCAACCCCGCCAGCGCCGAAAGGGCAAAGCGATCGACTTGCTCAGTGCTGTGATCCTCTGTCTCATGCTGAGTGGTGAGCTCATACCAGTCTCCGCGTAAGGAGAAGGTGGCGTCGATCCAATCGCTAAGCTCCAATGCCACGCCGCCGTGTAGCGAAGCGACGGCGCTGTTCATTGCCTTGTCACTCTTGGCGGTGGCGCGCAGCGGCGAATCGATCCAACGCATCTGCGCATAACCGATCCCCGCAGCCGCAAAAGGGGCAAGCCCGAGAACGGAGCCAAAGTCGTGGTGCAATCCTACACCAAAGGTCTGAGCGTCGCGGTCGCTATAGTGGCGTCCCGTAAAATCGACATAAGGTTTGAAACTCTGGAAAAATCCCTCATCAGTTACGTTGAATGCGGCGCTGAGATCGTAGATTAAGCCGCCCGTTTTGCTCTCATCGGCATCCACCTTAGTGCTGCTGTGATCTTGCATGATGGCCTGTGAATAGCCGCCGCGTACGCCGATGTGATCAATCAATCCCGCCATAAGGCAAGAGGAGAGTGCCGCCGAAATGGTGACCAGTCGCATCGTTTTCATTGTGCACCTCCGGTGGTGAGTGTGATGGTTTTGAGGATGGTGGTCTCCCCTTCTAAGTGGTAGCCGTTATTGTTGATCAGCAGATAGCTGCCATTCCAGATGCGTGTCATCCCTTCAAGCGTGCTTGGGAATACTTCGGTAGCGGTCGCGGAGTCAAAAAGCAATGTTTTAGCCATAGGCGTGATCTTATTCAGATCGGCCCCAGAAGTAATTTTGGCACTCTCTTGAAGCGCTGTTTTGTAGATTCTTGTAGAGGCCAAAAGACGCTCCATCACCAACAAATCGCCCTCGGGTGAAAGAGAGAGTTCAACTACACCTGCGTCCGCATCGTCCAATCTATAGAGATAGCTTGATGCACCTTGCGGGTTTTGAATGGGCATCTCATAGAGGCGTAGATAGCGTGATGTGCCTGAAGTGTTTTTATCAATAAATAACGGTGTTCGAGAGACAAAATAGAGCATGTTTTCGGCGGTGTTGGCGGTGATACCGTGCAACCCTTGGTTTGGCGCTACAGTAGAGAGCTCGGAAGGGAGCACGTCTTGAACAGGACAACGCGAGGCGTTGAAGTCGTTTTGCATTCCAGCAGGCACCAGACGTTTGAGACTTTTGCCATCAGCATTGACATGTAATATGCTGGCAACCGAAGCGTCACTGACCCAGAAGGTGCCATCAGACATACGAACGATACCGCGTGGATCGATACCGTCGGGATCGTAAGCAACTTCGTTGCCCATGACGTCAAATGCGCGTTGGTGTACCGCAAGTTTGGGATGTGAGCGCCCACTAAGCACTTTACCGCCTTGGTCCATCAACGGTAAAATAGATCGCAATTGTGTTTGCTTTTGGTCTAAATCGAGATCGAAAACAAAGATAGAGGGAACAAAATTGGGTTTGAGCATCACAATGTCATCAGCTGAAGCGTCGGCGGGACAGATCGTTTTAAGTGCAATCTTTTGGGTGTCGCCGCAACGCATCACCGGCCCCTTGTCCGTCAGCGCGTAGAGTAGATTCGGTTCGCTTTGACTCGCCGCAAGGCCGCTGCCGACGTTGAGCGTAAAGTCGATTTTTTGTTCGTTGTCGAGCACCACACTGCAGTATTCGATCTCAAGACGATCTAGGGGATATTCGGTACCATAAAGCGGCAAGCGACAGAGGCAGCCGGAGTAGCAACCGTTGTTAAAAGCGTCACAGCTCTTTTCGACACATGTGCCGTTTTGCAAAAAGAGTCCTTCCGGGCAAGAGGTTTGAAGGCAGTAGCCGCTACCATCAGCGTTATAGCTAAGCGTTTGATAGGCGTTACATGTAGGACATCCATACCCATCGGCTTGGCAAGTTTTGTTCACACACACGGCGTGAGTTTGGTTGATATCAACCAACTTTTGAGACTCCGGACATGATGAGAGTTTGCAAAAACCGCTGCCGTCATCAAAGTACATCAATGTTTCATCGCTGTTACATGTAGGACATCCGTAGCCGTCGGCTTGGCAGGTTTTGTCCACACACATCGCGTCGGTCTGGTTGATGTCGATCCAGTTTTGAGACTCGGGGCAAGAGGTGAGTTTGCAAAAACCGCTTTGATCTTCAAGGTATATCAGGGTTTCATCACTATTACATGTAGGGCATCCGTAGCCGTCAGCTTGGCAAGTCTTAGGTACGCATGACCCATCTTTGGCGGTTTGTCCCGCACCACATGTGAATGTACTCTCTTGGCATCCCACCAGCACTATAAGCGTGGCTAGGGCGATTAAGAGTTCGTTTATGCTTTTGCGCATAAGCCCTCCTTCAACAAAATATTCTCATTATAGTTGAATGAAGATTTAGCCTTGTTGAGACGGAGGGCATATGGGTGCTTAAGGCTTGAGCAAACGCTCTTTGGCAAGATCGGCGCTGGTTTTGCCCATCACCTCGCTATGTATCATCCATGCACTGATACCCATATAGACAAGCGCGGCGACTATGACGGCCGAAACCAAGTAGATGTTGTAACTTTTTTTATCGAGTGTCATGACATCCTCCTTATGAGTGATAAGGATGATCATAGACCTACTCGGTTAAAAGCACAAGCGATTTTGCGATCTAGTCTCAAAATCTAAGCGACATTCACAAAGGGCAGTTTCTCCAGCTCTTCGATCAGCCGTCCATCAACGCGGATGGCCGAATCGATCACAATATTTTGCAGTTTGCTCACTAGGGTGAGTGTCAGCGGACGGTTGCCCGGATAGCGACGCACCAGCCGATAAAGCGTCTCAAGATGCTCGCTCTCCTGACTCATCTGCAGCTCGATAAAGAGCGGCTCGGGCGGTTTTTCGACGATCTTGGTTTCGGTCTTTTTGGCCTCTTTGGCAGCCTCTTTGAGGCTGAGGATCTTTAGCACGCTGATGCGGGTGAACTGCTCGGTGTGGGTGATGCGTACCTTAAACGCCACCGGCTCTTCAAGATTCATGGCTTCTAGCTCTTCGAGTTTATCGCTAAAGAGCATCACCTCGATATTGCCGTGAAAGTCCATCAGGTTCACCAGGCCGAAGGTGCTCCCTTTTTTGGAGATTTTCTTAGTGATCTCTTCAACTTTGCCGATAAAAATGGCGCTTGATCCGTCGGCGATATTTTCTACTTCGCTAGAGAGGGTGTAAGGGATCTCATCGATTTGATCACGAAAGCCATCAAGCGGATGGCCAGAGACGTAAAAGCCCAGCGTCTCTTTTTCAAACTCCAAGATCTCTTTGAGGCCGTATTCGGGCTCGTTTTTAAGGCTCAGCGCCACCGTGGTGATCTCCTCATCGTCGCCAAAAAGGCTTCCAAAGGCGTTTTTCTTCGCACTAGAGGCGTCTTTGGCGGTCTCTACCAGCGTCTCGATCTGCTGCAGCAGTGCGCGGCGCGAGAAGCCGAAGGCATCATAACCGCCCGCTTTGATGATACACTCGATCACCTTTTTGTTGACCTTATTGGGGTTGATACGGTTGATAAAGTCGCCCATATCGGCGAATTTGCCATCGCGGCGCACCTCCAGAATCGAATCAACCGCCGCCTCCCCTACCCCTTTGATGGCACCCAGTCCAAACAAGATGACATCCTTGCCCTCGATCTGCGCCGGCGAGAACTCCATATAGGAGCGGTTGATGTCGGGCGGAGAGAGTTCGATCCCCATGCGTTTGGCTTCGTCGATATACTTGACGATCTTGTCGGTGTTGTCTTTTTCCGAGGTGAGCAGCGCGGCCATAAACTCGTTGGGGTAGTAGGTCTTGAGCCACGCGGTCTGAAAGGTGACCATCGCGTAGGCGGCGGAGTGCGATTTGTTGAAGCCGTAACCCGCAAACTTCTCGATCAGATCAAAGAGCATGGAGGCCTTTTGATAATCCAAGCCCTGCTTTTGCGCCCCCTCCGAGAAGAGCTTGTTGTACTTTTGCATCTCTTCTAGCTTCTTTTTTCCCATAGCGCGGCGCACGATATCCGCGCCGCCGAGCGAAAAGCCGCCCACGGTCTGTACGATCTGCATGACCTGCTCTTGATAGACGATCATCCCGTAGGTGGGCCCAAGGGTGTCGCTGAGCAGATCGAAGCTGACCTCTTCAAAGGGGTAAAAAATCTTTTTGCGCCCGTGCTTGCGCTCAATAAAGTCATCGAGCATCCCCGACTCCATCGGCCCCGGACGATAGAGCGCAAGCACCGCAATGAGGTCTTCAAAGCTTGAGGGTTTGAGCCGTTTGTTGAGATCTTGCATCCCCGAACTCTCGATTTGGAACATCCCCACCGTCGCGCCGCTTTGAATCAGGCTATAGACCTGCGGATCATCCATGTCGATGCTGTGCCAATCCACCTTGCGCTTGTGGCGCAGTTCGATCAGTTTGAGCGCACTATCGATCACATCAAGCGTCTTGAGCCCCAAAAAGTCGAACTTGATCAGATCGACCTCTTCGAGGTAGTTAAGCGAATACTGGGTAACAAAAGTCTCCTCCCCGGAGGGCTTGTAGATCGGGGTCTTTTTCCACAGCTCTTCGTTAGAGATCACCACCCCTGCGGCGTGCATCCCCGCGTTGCGCTTGAGCCCTTCGAGTTTTTTGGCAAACTCCCAAACCCGCGCCGCATTGGCATCACTTTCGATGAGCTCTTTGATCTTCGGCTCTTTATCAAACGCGCCGGGCTTGAACTCCCCGCCTTTGCTGCGTCCCTCTAGGGTGATGCCCAGCTCATCGGGGATCAGCTTGGCCATCTTATCGGCCTGAGAGAGCGGCATATCAAGCACCCGCGCCACGTCGCGGATCACCCCTTTGGCCAGAAGCGAGCCAAACGTGATGATCTGCGCCACCTGATTGCGCCCGTATTTGCGCACCACATACTCGATGATCTCGCCACGACGCGCCTGCATGAAGTCCATATCGATATCGGGCATGGAGACACGCTCGGGGTTGAGAAAACGCTCAAAAAGCAGATCGTACTTCATGGGGTCGATGTCGGTGATCTCCAGCGAAAAAGCGACCAGACTTCCCGCTGCCGAACCGCGCCCCGGCCCCACCGCAATGAGCATCTCCTTGGCCACCTTCACAAAGTCCCAAACGATGAGCATATAGCCCGGAAACTTCATGGAGTTGATGACGTTCATCTCAAATTCCAGCCGCGCCCTATACTCCTCATGACGCTCCTGGGGCACATACTCCAGCCGCTTTTGCAGCCCTTTGCGGCAGCAGTGGATGAAGTATTCGGCGTCGTTTTTATCCGCCGCGCTGCGCCACTTTTTACGCGCCTCTTTATCGGCGTCTTGCGGCAGCGGCGCATCGTCTTCATGGTCTACATGTAAGCCCTCAGCTTCGGCATATTCGCGGGTAAATTTGAAGTTGGGCGGAATGGGCTCTTTGACGGTGGGGGAGAACTCCTCGCATTTATCGACGATCTCTTGGGTGTGCAGAAGTGCTTCGGGAATATCGGCGTAGAGTCTGGCCATCTGCTGCGGGCTCTTGACATAAAACTCATGCACCGAGTGGCGCAGACGGTTGGGATCGTCATAAAGTTTGTTCATTCCGATACACATAAAGGCCTCATGGTACTGCGCATCGTCGGGAAAGGTGTAGTGGGTATCGTTGGTGGCGACGATCTTGATGCCCGTCTCTTGGCTTAGGCGCAGCAACGGCTCATCGATGTAGTGCTGATCGCCGATACCGTGGCGCATCAGCTCCAGATAAAAATCATCCCCGAATATCTCTTGATACTCCAGCGCAACGCGCTTGGCCTCATCGTAGCCTTTGGCACCGTTTTTGACGTTGCGCTCGTTTTGTAAGTTGAGCTGCCAGCTCACTTCACCCTGCAAGCACGCGGAGGTGCAGATCAGCCCCTCGGCATGGTCGCGCAGCAGCTTTTTGTTGATGCGCGGAAAATAGTAATATCCCTCAATATAAGCCATCGAAGAGAGGTACATCAGGTTTTTATAACCCGTCATATTCTTGGCAAAAAGGCAGACGTGAAAGCGCTGTTTGACGCTCTTATCGCCCAACTCTTCACCGTTGTGCAGATAGGCTTCGATGCCGATGATGGGCTTGAGCCCAGCGCCTTTGGCCTGTTTGTAAAAGTCAATCGCCCCAAACATATTGCCGTGATCGCTCATCGCCACCGAACTCATCCCCAGCTCCTTGACACGGCTCATTAGCGCGCCGATCTTGTTGGCACCGTCAAGCAGAGAGTATTCGGTATGCAGATGCAGATGGGTAAAAGGAAGAGTGCTCATCCTGGCTCCTTTTAAAGGGGCAAATTATAGCGTTTTGGGTTGAAAGGGGGCTTTGTCAGGAGAGGTTGCGATGCCGGAAAACGGGCATCGCTACACTTCGGGCACTTCGAGTTTGCCTCCGAAGATGATCATGCCTGTTTTGTTATCGACAATGAAAAAGATAAAGGGGTGATCCGCATTGAATTGAGGTGTGATCATATCGATGCCACCTGACGTTTCACTCACGATGACCGCAGTGGCCGCCGCCGCTTCGGCACCCTCTTCATTAACTTCGATAAAGGTCTGATGCACAACATCCGAAATATAGAGATTTTCGTCTGTCTGACGATGCCACATACCGGTAAAGTCGGCATATGAAGGATCAAAAGCCTCAATCATCCCTCGCAACTTTAAAAAATCTACAATACTGTATGTTCCCCATTTGATTTTGAATTTCGGCAACGAGACGATGACATTGGAAGAGCGAAGCGCATCGCGTAATTGCAGCGGAGAGTATTGGGTAAAAAGATACTCCTCAAGCGTGCCCATATCATCGATGTGCTTCGGTAGGAACAGAAGCATCGAGAACTCATGCTCTTTATAAGGCAGTTCAAGCATTTGAAACGAGGTCGTTTCGGCATAGTTTAATTCGCTCTCCATATGCATCATATCGACTTCGGTTTGCATACCGTCTGTTTGGTAAAAAGGCTGCTTATCGGTATCGTTGATATCAAATTCATACTCCCAGACACCTTTAAAATAGAGCGCGTTGACCAGCACCATGCGTGTCAATTCATTAATGCCGGCTGGGGGGATGAGATCGACAATCTTCTCTTGCGTTTTCTCCTCTACCCAACCGTTGATCGTCTGGCGCGCCGCCTCAGGCTCTAGGGCGTAGTTTTGATAGTTGATTTCCGAGTGATAGGCCGTTTGGACGGTGTAGAGATAGTTCTCTTTAAACGGATAGCCCTCTTGCGGCCATAGAGAGTTGGCAATATTAAACGTGTTATGCGCGTAGCTGCTTTGAGAGAGCAAGGCGTCAAAGGACTCATGAACCGAGAGGTTGGCATCAAAATGCAGCAGGGTTTCAAACTCCTGCTTGGTCGTATTCATGGCCCCTGCGTAGGTCATTGAAAGGGCGCTGAAAATGCTGTAAGAAGAGTAAAAAAGATTTTTTCCATCCTCTTTGAGACCTTTGTACAGGTCGCTATTGAACTGTGTGTTGGCCCGAACGAGCGCTGAAGCGTCGATCACGCCTCGTGCGGCATCTTTGATCAATTCTCCTATTAAGACAGCGCCGGCGGAGCTACTGCTTTGCTCCTGAGAAGAGGTCGCAACGCTGCTTTGGCTATCAGACGTTGAACTGGAGCTAGAGGGATCATTTGTATGCGTACCCGAACCGTTTTGGCAGCCGTGTAGCAACATAAGCGAGAGTGCGCAGACGGTGAGTGCGCTTCTGGTGAGGTTGATGGTCATGCGATTTCCCATGTTGAAGTGATCACATTAAACCTGAAGTGGAATTAGGAATCAATAAAAATGATGAAATTTGTGAATGGTCGTCAGTGGGGCACATCAAGCAAATATCTTGTATGTATTGATCTTCTTCAAGGTCACCAAAATATTGTTTCAATCTGTACCCAGCCGGGTGGCTGGGTGATACCTCGCTGCTAACCCTTGCATCATCACGAGTACTTGTTTCAATCCGCACCCAGCCGGGTGGCTGGGTGATACTTGTTTCGATTGCTGATTTTTTAGGTTTGGATTATGTTTCAATCCGCACCCAGCCGGGTGGCTGGGTGATACCGGCGCGCCTACGTTTGCAAACTTTGTCAAGATGGTTTCAATCCGCACCC
>JAFGUB010000005.1 GCA_016938735.1 Campylobacterales bacterium
AAGCAACTCGCTGGTTATGATTGGATTCTGGAGCAGTGGAATGGTATTAATGGAAATTTATAGGCCGTTTTTTGGTTTGGTATAATGGAGTCGCTAAGCGTCGAGAGTTTTGGAACAGCTATTTCGAGTTAAGTGCCGTCGAAAAGCGGCACGCTAAAAAAGCGTATCGCTTGTGCTTGGACAATCCTTACCATCCCTCTTTACGGTTTAAGTGCATCAACGCCGCACAAAATATCTGGTCGGTACGCATCTCTTTGGGGCTTCGTGCCTTGTGTCTTTACGAACATGGTACGGTTACGTGGTTTTGGATCGGAGATCACAACCGATATGAGCGTTTTTTCGGATGAGTCTGACGCGGTGTTAAAGTAGTTTTTGCAAGGACTCTTCATAAGGTTGTGCGGGTAAAATTGCGTACCATGAAAGCATACATCACCTCCCAAATCGCGGATTCCGCCGCGACCAAACAGAAGATTTTAGAAAACGACGCCCTGCTAGGCGTCATCGAGCAGGTTGCCAAAGCTTGTGTGCGGGTCTACCGCAGCGGCCGTAAAACCCTGCTGGCGGGCAACGGCGGTTCGGCCGCCGATGCGCAGCATATCGCTGCGGAGCTGGTGGGGCGCTATGGGTTTGACCGTCCTTCGCTCCCTTCGCTTGCGCTCACGACCGACACCTCCAACCTCACCGCCATCGGTAATGACTACGGCTATGAGCGCGTCTTTTCACGCCAGCTTGAGGGGATGGCGCAGGAGGGGGATCTCTTTATCGGTATTTCCACTTCGGGCAATTCGCCCAACGTCATCAACGCTTTTGAGAGTGCTGCGTCCAGAGGTGTCACCACTGTAGCACTGGTCGGACGCGACGGCGGGAAGATGGCCGCGATGGCCGACTTCGCCATCGTGGTGCCCTCAAACGCTACGCCGCGCATCCAAGAATCACACATCCTTATCGGCCATATTCTCTGCGACATCATCGAAAAAGAGCTTTTCGGCGGGGGCGTGGGTGCGTAAAGCGCTCTTTTTGGACCGCGACGGGGTGATCAACGTCGATCACGACTATGTCTATAAACCTGAAAATTTTGAGTTTATCGACGGTATTTTCGATCTGGTGCGCCGCTTTCATGAGGCGGGCTATCTGATCATCGTGGTGACGAACCAATCGGGCATCGCGCGGGGGATGTACAGCGAAGCGGAGTTCTTACATGTAAGCGCGTGGATGCAGGCGCAGTTTACAGCGCGCGGCGGCTTGATTACCGAGGTTTTTTACTGTCCGCACCATCCCGAATTTAGCGGTTCGTGCCGCTGCCGCAAGCCAAGCAGCGGCATGCTGATTGATGCGCAAAAGAAGTATGATCTTGACATGAGCCGCTCTTTGCTTATCGGCGACAAAGAGCGCGACATCGAAGCGGCCATCGGCGCGGGGGTGGAGGATACGATCCTCTTTACATGTAAGCCAAACGTCACCACCAAAGCCCGCCGCGTCATTGGCGATTTAAGTGAAGTGCCATGCTGATTCTCAACACCGGCGGCACCTTCAACAAACGCTACAACCCCATCAGCGGCGCGCTGGAAGTTCCCTTTGACAACCGCGCCGTCGAAGCGATCCTCAAAGCCTTACATGTAAAGGATATCTCCGTAGCGGGAGCGGTCTATAAAGATTCACTCGATATGGACGCAGAGGATCGCAAAGCCATCGCCCGTATCGTGATGGCCTCTAGTGAAGAGCACATCGTCATCATCCACGGTACCGACACGATGCACTTAAGTGCCGCCGTGCTTGCAGGGGTGCTTGAGGGCAAATGCGTGGTGCTCACCGGAGCGATGGTGCCTTACAGCATCGATGCGACCGAAGCGTCGGCCAATCTGGGGTTGGCGATGGGTTTTGCGCAAAACGGTGCGCATGGGGTCTATATCTGCATGAGCGGTATCGTTGCGCCGCATGATGGAATCATTAAAAACCGAACGCTTGGGGTGTTTGAACGTGTCTAAAGTCGCCTGCGATCACTGCCATCTGGAGTTTGACGAAGGGGTAATGATCGAAGAGGGCGCGCACCGGTTTTGCTGCAAAGGGTGTCAGGGGGTCTTTCATCTGCTGCAAACCGAGGGGCTGGATAGCTTTTATGAAAAGCTCGGTGATGCCAAGCTCGCCCCGCCCACACAGCAGTTTGAGTCCAGCGACAACTTTGACACCCCCGCCTTTTACGAGCGCTTTGTGACGCACAACGACGAGGGCTTTTGTGAGGTCTCGCTCATTATCGAGGGGATCCACTGCGCGGCGTGCGTGTGGCTCAATGAAAAGGCGCTGCACCGTCTTGATGGGGTCATCGAGGCCGATATCAACTTCACTACCAATAAAGCCCGCATCGTCTGGAGCGATGAGACGATCAAGCTTTCGCGCATCATCGACACCATCCGCGCCATCGGCTACGACGCCTTTCCGTATGACCCCTCTTTGCAAGAGCAGCGCGCCAACCGCGAGCGCAAGGATTACTATCTGCGCATGGCGGTGGCCGGTTTTGCGCTGATGAATATGATGTCGATCTCCTTTGCCCAGTACCACGGCTATTTTTCGGGCATTGAGGGGGATATCGTCACCATTCTCAATATGGGTGAGTGGGTGCTCTCTACGCCGGTGCTGCTCTATAGCGGCTGGGTCTTTTTTAGAGGTGCCTACTACGGGCTGCGCAACCAAGTGGTCAATATGGATCTGCTGGTGGCCACGGGCGCGGTAACGACTTACATGTACTCGATCTACATCACCGCGATGAAGCTGGGCGAAGCCTATTTCGACTCGGTGACGATGATTATCGCTTTTGTCCTTTTTGGAAAGTTTCTGGAGGTGCTCAGCCGCAAAAACGCCGCCGATACCCTTGATGTGATCACCAAATACGTTCCCAGCGAAGTGATGGTCGTCGAGAACGGCGAGATGCGCTCGGTCAAGGTCTCTGAGGTGCGCATCGACGATGTGGTGGCACTGCGCGCGGGTGAAAAGGCGGCACTTGACGGCATCGTGACTGAGGGCGAGGGGAGCATGGATGAATCAAGCCTCACGGGCGAGAGCGTGCCGATCTACAAAACTGCGCTCTCTTCGATCATCAGCGGCAGCGTGAGCATCGACGCCGCGCTGCGCTACCGCGTCACCCGCGATTTTGCCCACTCGACGCTGAGTCATCTGATGGCGCTGCTGGAGAACGCGATGCGCCGCAAGCCGCGTATCGAGGAGCTGGCCAACCGCATCTCCGAGCGCTTTTCCAGTACCATTTTGCTGCTGGCGCTGCTCACCTTCGTAGGGTGGTATTTCTGGCCGCACGACTTCAACACCGCGCTGATGGTCGGGGTGTCGGTCATCATCATTGCCTGCCCCTGCGCGCTCGCTCTGGCTACCCCGGTAGCGACGCTGGTGGGGCTGGGACTCGGAGCGAAGCGGGGGATTTTGTTCAAAGCGGCGGCGCAGCTTGAGACGCTTTCGCAGATCGATACCGTAGTTTTTGATAAGACGGGTTCGCTCACCGAGGGGCGTTTTGGCGTCTGTGCGCAGTGGCTCGAAGACGAGCGCGACGCCGCAGTGATCTACGCCATGGCCAAGCTCTCCAAACATCCCGTCTCCAAAGGGGTGGCGCGCGCGCTTGAGGCGTATGATCGGCACTTAAGCGTCGATGGCTTTGAGGAGATCGCGGCCCTTGGAGTGCGTGCCCATTATGAGGGGTGCGAGCTCATCGGCGGCAATGCGCGCCATCTGGCGGCGTATGGTATCAAGACGCCGCCGCTGGAGCGCAGCGCCTTTTATGTAGGCAGCGAAGGCAAACTGCTGGCGTGGTTTGAGCTTGAAGACACCATCAAAAGCGACGCCCCGGAGGCGCTGGAGTACTTTCGCAAGGCGGGGATTCAGATACGGATGCTCACGGGCGATCATGAGGCCGCTGCGCGCCGCGTGGCGTCATCGCTGGGGATCGAGCAGTTTGCCTATGAGCAGCGCCCCGAAGCAAAAGAGGCGCTTGTCGCCGCGTTGCAAGCGGAGGGGAAAAAGGTGATGATGGTAGGCGACGGGATCAACGATATTCTGGCACTTTCGCGCGCCGATATCGGCATCAGCATGGGCCAAGGCAGCGATATCGCCATCGAGGTGAGCGACGTGGTGCTGCTGCACGATTCACTCGCTTCGCTGATCGAAGCGCACCAAATCGCTAAAACGACCTACCGCCTGATTCGCCAGAATCTGGGCCTCTCGCTGATCTATAATGCCATTACGATTCCGCTGGCGATGGCGGGCTACATCATTCCGCTGGTGGCGGCGGCGTCGATGTCGCTGAGCTCCATCTTGGTGGTACTTAACTCAATGCGGATACGCTATAGCTGGAGGAGATGATGGACAGTTGGGTGATTGCTCTGATGCTGGGAGCTTCGATATTTTTGGGCGGGCTGGCGCTGATCGCGTTTTTGTGGGGGATCAAGAGCGGGCAGTTTGACGATGAGAAGAAGTTTCTCAATCAGGCACGGTTCGACGGTGACGACGATCTACAAGAGGCGGCAGAGCAGGAGCGGAAAAAAGAGACTTTGAAAAAGAGGAGCTATAAACCGGAGTAGTCTTCACCGCCAAAGGCGGTGAAAGAAGCCTTACTTGAGGCCTGCTACGTAAGCGGCAACCGCTTCGATATCCGCATCAGAGTAAGAAGCCACTTGGCCTTTCATCAGTGCGCCCATACCATTTTTGTTGAGGGTACCCGCTTTGTAGCCTTTGAGGCTTGTAGCGATCGTTGCAGCGTCCATGCCCTGGATAACGGCAGATTTACCAAGAGCAGCTTTTTCAGCATTGGCACCGTGACACGCAGCGCATTTTTTGTACAGAGCAGCACCATCAGCAGCCATCAGCGAAGCGCCGGCAACAAGCAAAGAAAGAGCGATTTTTTTCATTGAGTTCTCCATGAGTGATTTTTGAAAACCTTGAATTATAGTTGGAGAAATCTTAATACGCACTAAGCGGGGGGGGTGTAAAAGAGGGTTAAACTAGCTTTAGCTACAATAACCCACTTTACATGTAAGCCAAGGAACCCATGCGTTACATCGACGACTCTCTGCATCAAAAAATGATTTTAATTACCGGAGGTGCCGGTTTTATCGGCTCCAATCTTGCTTTTTACTTTCAGCGCGAACATCCCGGATCGCGGGTGGTGGTGCTCGATAGCTTTCGCAGCGGCGAAACGCTTAGCAACGGTAATCTCAAGAGTTTTGGCCATTTCAAAAACCTGATCGGTTTTGAAGGCGAGGTGATCAGCGGCGATATCAACGACCCCGCCGTTTTGGTGCGGCTGCTCAACGACTATCGTTTTGACTACATCTTCCATGAGGCGGCCATCTCCGACACCACGGCGCTGGAGCAGGATCTGATGATCCGCACCAATGTCAATGCCTTTAAAGACCTGCTCGATCTGGCCGTTGCGCACAAAGCCAACATGATCTACGCCTCGTCGGGTGCCACCTACGGCAACGCCGCTTCGCCCCAGCGTGTGGGCGCGGAGGCGCCGCAAAACGTCTACGGTTTTTCCAAGCTGATGATGGATCATCTCGCCCGCAGCTACATGCAACGCGAGGAGATCAGCATCGTGGGGCTACGCTACTTCAACGTTTACGGCGCACGCGAATACTTCAAAAACAAGACCGCTTCGATGGTGCTGCAGTTTGGTCATCAGCTTCTTGGCGGATCCAATCCGCGACTTTTTGAAGGCTCCGATCAGATCAAGCGCGATTTTATCTATATCGAAGACATCGTCCAGGCCAACATCCGCGCGATGCATCCACGCCACAGCGGCGTTTACAACGTCGGTACGGGCAAGGCCAGATCATTTCAGTCGATTGTGGACATCTTGCAGCGCGAGCTGGGAACGGCGCTTGAGTGCGAATACATCCCCAACCCCTTTATCGGTCGGTATCAGTTTCACACCGAGGCCGATATCGCCTCTACGCGCGAAGCGCTGGATTATGCGCCGCGTTTTGAGCTTGAAGCGGGGATTGCTGATTATGTAGGCGAAATCCGCCGTTTGTTTGACGAGGAGCAGCGCTGATGGAGCGTTTGGCTCAGAGTGCACCGCATATTTTGGTGGTGGGGGATCTGATGATCGATCACTACCTTTGGGGAAGTTGCGAGCGTATCTCGCCCGAAGCACCCGTACAGGTGGTCGATATCGCTAAAGAGACCAAGGTGCTCGGCGGTGCGGGCAACGTGATCAACAATCTGGTGACGCTGGGTGCGCGCGTGAGCGTAGGCAGCGTCATCGGCGCGGATGAGAACGGCGCGGAGCTTAGCGAGATGCTGCGGCGCGTGGGCGTCTCTACTGAAGCGCTGATCGTGCAAGAAGGGCGCAAAACCAGCAAAAAAAGCCGCGTCATGGCTGCTCATCAGCAGATCGTGCGTATCGACAGCGAATCCAAAGAGCGCATTGATGACGTCGCTGCGTCTCGTTTGCTCGGCGCATTGGAGCCGCTGATCGGCACATCGGATATGGTGGTGCTCTCAGACTACGGCAAAGGGGTGCTGAGCGAAACGGTAGCGCAAGGGGTGATCACCTCTGCCAAGCGCTGCGGGGTGCGGGTGCTGGTTGATCCCAAGGGGCGCGATTACCGCAAATACAGAGGTGCGCATCTGCTCACCCCTAATAAAAAAGAGGCCATCGAGGCCAGCGGTATCGCCATAAAAGATGACGCAACGCTTGAAGCGGCGCTGCTGTGGCTCAAAGAGCAGTGCGCTTTGGATTACTCCATGATCACCCTCTCTGAAGACGGGATCGCGGTCTATGATGGCAAGGTACGGCGCTTTCCGACCGTGGCGCGTGAGGTCTTTGACGTGACGGGCGCGGGCGATACGGTGATTGCGTCGCTGGCGTTTGCGCTGTGCGGGGGACTGGGGATCGACGAGGCGGCCAAGTTTGCCAACCTTGCGGCGGGCGTGGTTGTGGGCAAGATCGGTTCGGCCACCATCACCCTTGATGAGATCGTCGCGTATGAATCAAGCCTGCACCAAAGCAGCTCCGAAGCCCACATCAAGCGTCTGGATCAAATCGTTCGTATTGTTGAATCGGCCAAGCGCGAGGGGAAGCGTATCGTCTTTACCAACGGCTGTTTCGATATCTTACATGTAGGGCATGTGAAGTACCTCCAAGAGGCCAAAAGCTACGGCGATATGCTGATCGTGGGGCTTAACGCCGACGTCTCGGTGCGGCGGCTCAAGGGCGAAAGCCGCCCCGTCAACGGCGAAGCCGACCGTGCTTATTTGCTGGCTGCGCTTGAGGCGGTCGATTATGTGGTGGTATTTGAGGAGGAGACCCCTTATGAGCTCATCAAACGGATCGCGCCGGACATTTTGGTCAAAGGGGGCGATTATGAGGGCAAAGCGGTCGTAGGGACGGAGTTTGCCAAAGAGTTGCGGTTGGTGCGTTTTGTCGATGGCAAAAGCACCACGGCGACCATAGCTAAAATACAGGAGTCATATCGATGCTAAAAATCATGGCGCTGCCGCTGCTCGCGGCAACGACGCTGATGGCGTTTCACACGGCGGAGCTCAATATCAACGATAAAGATTTTGAGGGCTCGATCCTTTTTGACATGGGGCAGTTCAACCACACACTGATGCCCGATACTACCTTCTTCGGACTACGCTATCTCAAAGGAAGCGAAGACCACAGCGACCTGCACAAGACTGAGGCGCTTGTGGACGCTTCGTTTTTGCTACAGCGTCCCGTAGGTAGTTCCAGTGGCGTTGTGGTTGGCATGGGGGTGAAGTACGTCTATCTACAGATCGCCGATGAGGAGTTTTCGGCGCTGCCTCTAGGGCTGCATCTGCGCTACGCGTTGCCTCTAGGTATCGGCGTACCGGTCTATACCGGAGCACAGTTTTACTACTCGCCGCAGGTGCTCACCTTTAACGAGGGCAAAAACTTTATCGAATACCGCGCATTTGTGGATGTCGAGATGATCGAGCGGGGGCATATCGTAGCGGGTTATCGTAATGTCGATACCAACTTCGATGCGGATGACGTCAATTACAACCGCTCCTGGTTCGCGGGTTTTCGCTTCGAGTTTTGATGGGCGAGATTCGCTTACATGTAGAGGCGCTGCGCTTTGGCTATGTGCCCGAGCGGCTCTTGTTTGAGGGCTTTGATCTGAGCCTGCGAGAGGGAGAGCTCAAAGCGGTGGTGGGCCCTTCGGGTTCGGGCAAGAGTACCCTTTTTGAGCTGATTTTGGGGCAGCTAAGACCCCAGGGCGGAGTGATCCGCGCCGCGCGGATGTCGCAGGTCTTTCAAGATCCCTACAGCTCGTTTCATCCTAGCTACACCCTGCTTGAGCAGATCGCCGACGTAGCGCCGCTGGAGGGGATGGAGGCGTATCTGGAGCAGATGGAGCTAGAGCCTGCGCTGATGCGCCAATGGCCCCATCAGCTCTCCGGCGGACAGTTGCAGCGCGCCTCGATCGTACGCGCCATGCTGATGCGTCCGCAGCTTTTGCTGCTCGATGAACCCACATCGGCGCTGGATAACGTGACCCAGCTTCAGGTAATGCAGATGCTGATGCGCCATTTGGATCGTATGGCGATGCTGCTCATCACCCACGACACCCATCTGGCGCGCTGGTGCGCTGATGAGATCATCGATATCACTTCAAAAAGTGCGCCGCGAGCGTAAAGCCCAGACCGGCCATAAAGATCGTCCCAAAAAGGTTGAGTGACATGTTGGCGGCGGCCAGTAGATAGTGACCGCCTTGCAGCAACACGAAGCACTCGATGGCGAAGGTCGAGTAGGTGGTGAGCGCACCGAGGATGCCTGTGGAGAGAAAGGACTTTACATGTAACGAGAAATAGCTCGTGTACATGAAGTAGGCAAAGAGTACACCCATCACCAAAGAGCCCAGCAGATTGACCCCGAGTGTGCCATAAGGCAGGTCGTGCGGCACGCGCTGGTTGATTGCGCCGCTGAGATAGGCGCGCAGCACCGCCCCGATAAAGCCGCCGCTACCGATGGCGAGGATGGTTTGATAGCTCATCATCATAGATCTTTTGCATCTGGGTATGCAGCCGTTCATACCACCCTTCATCCGCCTTATCGACGCTAAACGCTTCAAGATAGACGGCGGTGACGGTGCCGGGGGCGTAGTGTTTGGTTTTGATGTTGAAGTGCTCAGAGGTGTGGATCAGCACCACGGGTTGCACGCGCAGCGCGTATTTTTCGGCCAGCAGCTTCGGGCCTGCTTTAAAAGGGAGCATACGCCCGCCGGGTGCGCGGGTCCCTTCGGGAAAGATGGTGATAACGCGGCCGTCATCGAGCCGATCTTTGGCGTCTTTGAGCAGTTTGATCAGAGAGGTTTTGCTCTCGCGCTCGACAGGGATGTCGTTGGGCAGTTTGAGCAGCAGACCGTAAAAAGGAACGTCGAAGAGCTCTTTTTTGGCGACCCACGCCAGATCCTTGCGGGTGATGGTCTCCATGATTCCGATGTCGATGTCGCTTTGATGGTTGAGTACGAACATCTGCACCCCCTCATCTTCGCTCCCTTTTACATGTACGGGGGTGAAGATAAAGAGCCGTATAAACCATGAGCTGATCTTCTGCGCCCATGGCTTGCGTACGAAGGGGAAGATAAGGATCATCAGCGTCATCCCAATGAAGATGGCCGCAAGGGCGTAGTAGAACTTAAGGCGTGCAACGATCTTCATCGCGGATCCATCCTATCTGATTATTGGGGAGTTTGATCTTGATGTAGTCGTGGGTGCTTCCCTCACGCTCAAAATCGCGCTCCTCTTGCGTCACCTCAAAGACCGTTCCGCCACGCATCGGCAAGAGAAAAATCGGACTTTGTGCACGCACGCATACCTTTTCGATGGGACCGTACACCCAAACGCCGAAGCCGACGCTCAGCAGCAGACCCAAAAGATAGAGGAATTTGCGCCGTTGTAACAGTAGCAGTAAAAAGAGCATCCCCGCTCCGGCAGCGCCGTAGAGCTTAAGCTCGGTGTGGCGATGGTCACGGGGCTTGAGATCGCTTTGGGTGGATACGCTGTCATCATCCACGATGACCGGAACGACCCGCTTTTGGAAGCGTCCGCTGCGCCGCTCGAAAAAGCTAAATTCGATCAGATCGCTGCTTTTGGGTACGAGCGCGTAGTAGCTAAAGCGGATGGAGTCGGCGTGACTCTGGTTTGACTCAAATCCCTGCTGCGTGCTGCTTGTAAGACGAAAAGCCGCAAGGTCGCCGCCGGTAAGCGAAGCTTCGAACCAGAGAATATTTTGGGTGTCGTCGTAGGGGTTGGCTTTGTAGCGCTCGATAGTGAGAAAGTCGGCAATCACCCCGCAGTAATCTTCAGGTGGATTGAGCGCGATCACATCGATGCCGCGTCCTTGCAAGCGGAGTGACTCTCCTTGATAGTAGGCGCTGTGGTTGAGTGTCACGGAGATGTCGGGTGTTCGGACGCGATCGCCGGTGACGACAAAAGAGAAGGTATGGTAAAAAAACGGTCCCTCTTTGCGCTCTTGCGGCGTTTCGCTCAGCAGCCGCACCCCTTCTCCCCCCTCCATGCGATAGCTGATGGAGTCGAAATGGGTTTCGGTGGTAAGGGTTTTGAGGGTAATATTAAAAAGTTCCCCTTTAAAGAGCGACGAGGGAAGCGAAGCATAACTGCTGTAAAGCGTATTTTGCTCGACCTGCGGGGTATCGCTGTACTCAACACTCTCTTGGGCGCCCAGCAGCGCCGCGCAAAGCAGCAAAAGCGCAAGCACCCTTCTCATCAGGCGTTTAGAAAACCCTCAAGCATCCGCTTGCCATCACTGGAGCCCAGAATGGACTCCATAGCGCGCTCAGGGTGGGGCATCAGGCCAAAGACGTTCTTTTGGGCGTTGCAGATCCCCGCAATGGCATCGACGCTGCCGTTGGGGTTGGCGATGTTGCCCTGAGCGTCGCAGTAGCGCAGCAGTACCTGATCGTTATCGTAGAGGCTGCGCAGCCCCGCTTCATCGATGTAGTAGTTGCCGTCGTGGTGGGCGATGGGAATATTGACGATATCGTTACATGTAAAACGGTTTAAAAAGGCGTTGTCCGTCGAGACCACTTGGAGGTGGTGGTGGCGGGAGAGAAAGTGTAGATGTTCGTTGCGCTTGAGTGCTCCGGGGAGCAGGCGTGATTCGGTGAGTACCTGAAAACCGTTGCAGATTCCCAACACTTTGCCGCCTTTGTGCGCGAAGTCGATGACGGCTTGCATGATGGGGCTGAAGCGGGCGATCGCGCCGCTGCGGAGGTAATCGCCGTAGCTAAAACCGCCGGCAACGACGAGCAGATCGGTGTTGGCAGCGACGGTGTCGTTTTTGTGCCAAAGGATCTGCGTTGTACAACCGAGCTGTTCAAAGGCGTAGCGGGTGTCATACTCGCAGTTAGTACCCGGAAATTGAACGATACCGACGTTCATGGGCGAAGCTCTATGCTGTAGTCTTCAATGACGGTATTGGCCAGCAGGGCTTCGCACATCTGCTCGACCTCGGCGCGCGCTTTGGCTTCGTCGGTCTCGCTCAGGCTGAGCACAATCTGCTTGCCCACACGCACCTCTTCGACCGAGTCGAACTTGAGTGATCCGAGTGCGTGGTGTACCGCTTTGCCCTGAGAGTCCAAAACGCCTGCTTTGAGAAATACGTTGACGATTGCTTTCATGTGTGTCCTTAAATGGTTCCGTTGTCGCCCAAAATACGGTTGAGCACCTCTTCATAAGCCACCTTGAGTCCGCCCATTCCTTGACGGAAACGGTCTTTGTCCATCTTTTCTCCGGTTTGCAGGTCCCAAAAACGGCAGTTGTCAGGGCTGATTTCGTCGGCGAGGATGATGTTGCCCTGTGCATCTTTGCCGAATTCCAGTTTGAAATCAACCAGATTGAGCCCTTTTTCATGGAAAAACGGACGCAAAATGTCGTTGACCTGACGGGCCATGGCGCGCAGGGTGTCGAGCTCCTCAAAGGAGTTGACCAGATTCAGGATCAAGCAGTGCTGATCATTAAGCTTGGGATCACCCAGCGCGTCGTTTTTGTAGTCGAACTCAACCAGCGTAAACGGAAGCACGGTGCCGTCGGGAATGCCGAGGTTTTTACTCAGACTGCCGGTGGCGATATTGCGCACGATCACCTCGATAAGGATGATATCGACGCGCCGATGCAGCATGTGGTTCTCATCAAGCATACGCACGAAGTGGGTCGGCACTCCGTTTTGTTCGAGCAGTTTAAAGAGCTCCGTAGAGATCTTGTTGTTGAGCGCGCCTTTGCCTGCTTCGCTCGCCTTTTTCAGACCGTTAAAAGCGGTCAGATCATCTTTGAACTCCGAAATCAGTAGTCCGGGATCGTCCGTGGTGTAGAGCTTTTTGGCCTTTCCTTCATAGAGCAGTTCGCGTTTTTCCATTATTTTCCTCCTTTTACGATGGTTAGGGCTTTGACAATGCCCACCGCCTCTTTGAGCTGGATATCTTTGTAGAGCATTTCGGGTGTGATGGCCGTTTTGTTGTCGTCCTCGGTGATGGCGAGATCCTCCTCTGATGGGGCCTCTGGGTCGAACTTCTCCAGCTCGCTCTCAAGATGCTTTTTTAGATCCGCTTCTTTGATTTTGAACTTGTTCTCGCGGGTGGTCACTTCACCCGGCTCTACTTCGATATCGGGCGTGACGCCCACGGCTTGGATGGTGCGGCCGCTGGGCAGATAGTAGCGGGCGATGGTGAGCTTGATCGCTTCATTGTCGGTGATGGGCAAAATCACTTGGACGCTCCCTTTGCCGAAGGTCTTTTGGCCTACCAGCACGGCGCGTTTATGGTCTTGCAGTGCGCCGCTGACGATCTCTGAGGCGCTCGCACTTCCTTCGTTGATCAGTACAACCAGCGGGGCATCGGTGATGGTCGTGGAGGTTTTGGCTTTGAAGGTACGGTTTTCGCTTTCATCGCGCCCCTTTTGAGAGACGATCTCCCCTTCGCTGACAAAGAGATCGACCAGATCGACCGCCTGATCGAGCAGTCCGCCGGGGTTGTTGCGCAGATCAAGAATAATCCCTTTGCGCGTGTCCATCTCTTTTTTGATCGCTTTGGCGACCTCTTCGGCGACCTTCTTGTCGAAGTTGGTGACCCGGATGTAGAGGATGTCGTCGCCGATATGTTTGGTGTAGACGGACTGGATTTTGATGATATCGCGTATGATTTTGATCTCAAGCGGATCGTTTTCGCCTTTGCGTACGATGGTGAGGGTGATGGGGGTGCCCGGTTTGCCGCGCATCAGATTGACCGCGTCGTCGATGTTCATACCCAGAGAAGATTGAGCGTCGATGCGCAGGATGATGTCGCCGGATTGGATGCCCGCTTTATCGGCTGGGGTCCCTTCGATGGGGGCGATGACGGTGAGTGCGCCGTCACGCATCCCGACCGTGATACCAAGACCGCCGAACTCGCCGTTGGTCTGGATTTTTAGGTTGTCGAAACTTTTGGTGTTGAGGTAGCTGCTGTGGGCATCGAGGTTGCTAAGCAGCCCCTGTAGTGCCTTGTCCATGATCTCTTCAATGGTGATCGGATCGACGTTGTACTGTTCGACGATGCCTAGAACCTTTGTGAATTTGGCCAAAGATTGCAATCTTGAGGCTTCGACGGTAGGTTTAGTCGCCTCTGCGGCAGGTGCGGTGGCAAAGAGTGAAGGGGCAAGGGCGAGTAGCATGGCGATGATGGCGGTAGCGAAACCGGCATACATAAATCGGGTGTTTTTCATTGAGTTACATCTTTATATTTGGCTTCGGGAATTATAGGTCGATAAAAATGAAAATTATAGGCAAAGGTCGATTAAAAGTTCATTTAGTGCCTAAAGTCTATGCAAGCGTGTAATGTAAATAGAGGAAATTTGTAGTAAGGTTCCACGCACAAACCATATATTGAGGCGTAAATCATGAGTGAACAGAACAATGTCATTGATATCGTGATCTTCGGAGGGCACGGCGATTTGGCATTTCGCAAGCTGATGCCGGCACTCTATCACATTGCCAACGAAGGCTTTATCAGCGGCGAGAGCCGTATCATTTCGATGACCAGACGTGCGATGAGCCGCGATGAGCACATCGCGCTGGTGCGTCAGAAGATGGATGAATTTCTCCCCGCAGAAGAGTTTGACGCGCAGAAGATGGAGTACTTTTGCGAGCGACTTGAGGTGTTGACGGTCGATCTGCCCGACAGTGCCACGTATGCAGGACTGCAAGAAATGCTCTCGGAGGCCCCCGGGCGCGAGCGGCTCTACTACCTCTCGACCGCACCCGATTTTTTCGGTGTGATTTGCCGCAATCTAAGCGCCAATGCGCTGGTGAGCGAGGCGTTGCGTGTGGTACTTGAAAAGCCCATCGGACGTGATTTGCACAGCGCTAGGGCAATCAACGACGAAGTACTGCGCTACTTTGAAGAGAAGCAGATCTACCGAATTGACCACTATCTTGGTAAAGAGACGGTGCAAAACATCATGGCGCTGCGCTTCTCCAACCGCTTTTTTATGCCGCTGTGGGATGCGAGTAATATCGACCATGTTCAGATTACGGTCAGCGAAGAGGTGGGTGTTGAGGGGCGTTGGGGCTATTACGACGACTACGGTGCACTGCGTGATATGATCCAAAACCATCTGATGCAGCTGGTGTGTCTGGTGGCAATGGAGCCGCCGTGTTCGCTCGAGGCCAACGCCGTGCGCGATGAGAAGGTGAAGGTGCTGCGCAGTCTGCGTCAGATGAATGTCACCGATATCGAGACCAAAACGGTGCGGGCGCAGTATACCGCCGGTAGTATCGGCGGCAAGGCGGTACCCGGATACCGCGAAGGCGAAGGGGTTTCTGAGTCCAACACCGAAACCTTTGCCGCGATGCGTATTGATATCGATAACTGGCGCTGGAACGGCGTGCCTTTTTATCTGCGGAGCGGCAAGCGCATGAGCAAACGCAACTCCGAGATCGTGATTGCCTTTAAAAATGTGCCGTACTCCATCTTTGCCAACAAAGGGCGCTGTATCAGTCAAAACAAGCTGGTGATCTCCCTTCAGCCTAAAGAGTCCATCACCCTGAAGCTGATGAACAAGATCCCGGGACTTACCGAGCAGATGAGATTGCAGCCGGTTGAGCTGGAGCTCAACGCCCCCATCGACGGAGCCAGAAAACCGCTGGCCTATGAGCGGCTGATGCTTGATGTGATCCGCTCCAACCCGACCCACTTTATGCGTCTTGATGAGGTAGAAGCGGCGTGGAAATGGGCGGACGTGATTTTGGAGGCGTGGGCTGAGAACGTGGTGCCGATGAAAAGCTACAGTGCCGGCACCGACGGCCCCTCTGCCTCCATTGCGATGATCGAGCGCGACGGAAGAAGCTGGCATGAAGAGTAGCGTCAAGCTGCATCTCTTTGAGCAGCGGGAATCCTTACATGTAAAGCTTGCGACGCGCATCGCCGAAGCTCTGCGTTTGGCGATCAATGAACGCGGTCGTGCTTTTGTCGCTTTTTCGGGCGGATCGACACCGCGTCCGATGCTCGAGCAGCTCAGCAGCATGGAGCTGGATTGGGAGAAGGTGACGGTGACGCTGGTGGATGAGCGTTGGGTCGATATGCACGACGTGCAGAGCAACGAGCGGATGCTGCGCGAAAGTCTGCTACGCAACAACGCCGCCGAAGCGTCGTTTTTGGGACTCAAAAGCGACGAAGCGACCCCCTATGAGGCCGAAGCGGCGTGCTGCGCGCGTTTTGATGCGATGCGTAGTGAGCTTGACGTAGCGGTGTTGGGGATGGGGAATGATGGGCATACAGCTTCATTTTTCCCCGAAGCACAGACCCTCTCAAAGGCGCTGCGCTCACAACAGAGCTGCGTAGCCCTCACCCCGCCTCATGCCCCCTGTATGCGCATGACGCTCAGCTTTGCAACACTCTCTCGAAGCCGCCATCTTTTGTTGCATATCGAAGGTGATGAAAAGTGGCGGGTCTATTCGCGCGCCCTGCAGCCCGGTAGCGTCGAGAGTATGCCGATCCGCGCCTTTTTGCGCGCCGAGACGGCCAAAAAGACGGAGGTGTTTTATGCCGCATGAGACGCTGGTAACCGTCACCGAAGCGATTGTGAAGCGCAGTCAAAAGTACCGTAGCGTCTATTTGGAGCGCATGGATGCGGCTAAGGCTAAAGGGCCCGTACGTCAGGCTTTGGGATGCAGTAACCTTGCCCATGCCGTCGCCCCGCTGGAGGCTGCGGAGAAAGAGGCGCTATTGCATACGCCGCGCCGCCATATCGCCATCGTCACCGCCTACAACGACATGCTCTCCGCGCATGAACCCTATAAGAGTTATCCGCCGCTGATCAAACGCGCCCTCGCCCATGCAGGCACAAGCGCTCAGGTGGCGGGGGCGGTGCCGGCCATGTGTGACGGCGTGACCCAGTCGCAGCCGGGAATGGAGCTGAGCCTCTTTAGCCGCGACGTGATCGCTATGGGCACGGCGGTGGCTATGGCGCACAATATGTTTGATGCGGGGCTCTACCTGGGGGTGTGTGACAAGATCGTACCGGGGCTGCTCATCGGGGCGCTGCAGTTTGGTCATCTGCCGGCGGTCTTTGTCCCCGCGGGACCTATGGGATCGGGCATCAGCAACGCCGAAAAAGCCAAGGTGCGTCAGCGCTATACCGAGGGCAAGGCTGATCGCGCCGAGCTGCTGGCGGCGGAAGCGGCGTCGTACCATTCGACGGGTACATGTAGCTTTTACGGTACGGCCAACTCCAATCAGATGCTCATGGAGATCATGGGCTTGCATCTGCCGGGCAGCTCTTTTGTGCCCACCAACACGCCTCTGCGCGACGCACTCACCGAAGAGGCTGCGCGCACGGCTTTGAGATTGTGTGATGAGGGCGCGGCACTGGGGCAGATGCTCGATGAGCGCAGTTTTGTCAATGCCATCGTGGGGCTGCTCGCTACGGGCGGATCGACCAACCACACCATCCACCTGATCGCCATGGCGCGCGCGGCGGGGATCGTACTGTGCTGGGAGGATTTCGATGCGCTTTCACAGGTGGTGCCGCTGCTGTGCAAGATGTACCCCAACGGATCGGCTGATGTGAACCACTTCCATCAGGCGGGCGGCATGGGGGTGCTGATGGCTGAACTGCTGCGTGCGGGCTTGCTGCATGAAGAGGTGCAGACCGTCATGGGCCAAGGGCTCTCCCGCTATCTCTGTACGCCGAGGTTGGAAGAGGGAGTCTTGCGCTTTGACGCGGTACGTGCGCACTCTGCGGATACGTCGGTATTGGGCTCGTGTGCGCAGCCCTTTGATGCCCAAGGCGGCTTGCGGCTGCTGCGCGGCAATATCGGGCGCAGCGTCATCAAGACCTCCGCGCTCTCAAAAGAGCGTCGCTGCATCGAAGCGCCGGCGATGATTTTTGAGTCGCAAGAGGCGCTGGATGCGGCCTTTAAAGCGGGTGCGCTGGAGCGTGATTTTATCGCTGTAGTGCGTTTTCAGGGACCAAGTGCCAACGGTATGCCCGAGCTGCACGGACTGATGAAGCCGATGGGTGTGTTGCAAGATCGCGGATTTAAGGTGGCTATTGTCACGGACGGTCGGATGTCGGGCGCTTCGGGCAAGGTCCCCTCGGCCATACATGTAAGCCCCGAAGCCGCCAAAGGGGGCGCTATCGCGCTTATTGAAGAGGGTGATACGATTCGGCTTGATTGTGATGGAGGGGTGCTGGAGTTGCTTGTCGATGAAGCGACGCTGCGCAGCCGCTCTTCTAAGGTGCGCGATCTTCGCGCCAACCGCTACGGTATGGGACGTGAGCTCTTTGGCATCATGCGCCGTACATGTAACGCTGCGGACGAAGGTGCCTGCAGCTTTGACTTACCGGGAGAAGAGAGATGACAGCCAATGAAGTGTTGATGGTTTCGCCCATCGTGCCTGTGATTGCGATTGAAGATGCCGCGTGTGCGGTTGATCTGGCCCATGCGCTGCTTGAAGGCGGCATCGGGATTATGGAGATTACCCTGCGTACCGAAGCCGGCCTCAAGGCCATTGAAGCGGTGGCCTCACACGTCAAAGGGATGTGTGTGGGGGCAGGCACAGTACTTAACTTTGACCAGTTCGAGCGCGCCGAAGATGCGGGGGCACAGTTTGTGATCAGCCCGGGTGCGACACCTTCGTTGATGCACCACGCCAGCCACAAGAAGATCCCCTTTATTCTTGGGGTGGCGACACCTACGGAGATCTTGATGGCACAGGAGTACGGCTTTGATACCTTCAAGCTTTTTCCCGCGGAGGTCGTGGGTGGCGTCAATGCACTCAAAGCGCTTTATGGCCCCTTTAAATCCACACGATTCTGCCCTACCGGCGGGGTGAATCTGAATAATCTGCGTGAATATCTCGCCCAGCCCAACGTCTTGTGCGTCGGCGGAACATGGATTGCGACGCCTGAGCGTATCGCCAAAGGCGAATTTGCCGCCATTACACGCGATGCGAAGGATGCGCTCAATCTTCTCAAGGTACAATAACGCCCGAAATTTCCCAAAAGGTATGATGATGATCAAAAAGTGCCTCTTTCCTGCGGCGGGTTACGGTACCCGCTTTCTACCCGCAACCAAAGCAACCCCCAAAGAGATGTTGCCGGTGCTGACCAAACCACTGATTCAGTATGGTGTCGAGGAGGCGGTTCAAGCCGGTATCACCATGATGGCGATCATTACCGGACGCGGCAAACGCGCGATTGAGGACCATTTTGATATTTCGTATGAGTTGGAGCATCAGATTAAAGGGAGCTCCAAAGAGTATCTGCTGGACGAAATCCGCTCCCTCATCGATACATGTACCTTCTCTTACACCCGCCAAGTGGAGATGAAGGGATTGGGCCATGCGATTCTGATCGGTGAGACGCTTATCGGCACTGAGCCGTTCGCGGTGATTCTGGCCGATGACCTTTGTGACGGTGACGTGCTGGAGCAGATGAAACAGCTCTACAACAAGTACCGCTGCTCCATCGTGGCGATCGAAGAGGTGCCGCGCGAAGAGACCAACAAATACGGTGTCATTGCGGGCAAGCAGATCGAAGAGGATGTCTATATGGTCAATACGATGGTGGAAAAACCCGCCCCCGAAGAGGCGCCAAGCAACCTTGCCATCATCGGCCGCTATATTCTTACACCCGATATTTTTGATATCCTGCGCGAAACCAAACCCGGCAAAGGCGGCGAGATCCAGATCACCGACGCACTCATGACCCAAGCCCAGCGCGGCATGGTACTGGCCTACAAATTCAAAGGTAGACGCTTCGACTGCGGCAGCGTAGACGGATTCGTCGAAGCGACGAACTATTTTTACAATCTGGAAAAGAGCAAACAGTAAGCCTTACATGTAAGCGATTGCTCTACAGGGGGATGCCCCACTTGCGGGAGAGATTCATGTTTAATCTTGAGAGAATACGAAAAGATTGTTTTTGGGATTTGGATATCTCAAGCGAAGAGATCAACGCTATGCTGAACAGTGATGATCATAAAAAAATGACGATGCTTTTTGAAAAAATTTTGCTCAACAGTACGGCACTCTTTCACGATTTGGAACTATTTGATCAAAAAAAGCTAGAAACTTTACTTGAAAACTATAAAGTTCCGCAGTTCAACGGGGCGTATGCGTTTAGACGCAAAAATATGGCCGAAGTCTATTTTTTCGATAAACCACTATTAATCGATGAGCTAAAATGGACAGCATAGATTATCAAAAGCTCTATCGTCTGCAAGATGAGGTTTTAAAAGTAGTTTTTCAGACCGAACATGAGTTTTATCTGACGGGCGGTACCTGTCTAAGCCGTTTTTATGTCGAGAAGAGATATTCAGACGATTTGGACTTTTTCGCCAATCAATCCCCAAGATACAGCTTTGCCGTCAAAAACATCAAAAATGCGTTAAAAGCGAAGTTTGACCTCGTAGTCGAAGTTGAGTCAAAAGATTTTACCAGATTTAAAATCGACGATTTATTGCAGGTAGATTTTGTCAATGATCTATCATTTCGGTATAAAGAGCCAATCGTTAATGCTGAAGATTATCTTTTGGACACGATTGAGAATATTTTGAGCAATAAAATCACTGCAGTCATCGGCAGAGATAACCCAAAAGATATATTCGACATCTACCTGATTTGGAAATTTTATACATTTGATTGGCATGAGATGCTTGATGCCGCACACAAAAAGGCCAGTTTTTCAAATGAAGAGTTGATCATCAGACTAAAAAGTTTCCCCAGAGATTTACTGCAAGAAATCAAAATTGCGGATGAAACTTTTTTGAATGATTTTGAGAGAGAATTTCCTTTGATTATTGATGAGATCAATACGATTTAGGCGTGTAGCTTTTACTGTACGGTAATGCTCACTTCGCCAAGTGTAATCGTCTCACCCTTGATAATCTTCGCGCGTTTGCGCGTCTCCACTTCACCGCCTCTGAGCACAACCCCGCCCGCGACCAGCGCTTTAGCTTCCCCGCCGTTGTCGACAAGGTCAAGTACTTTGATCAGTTTATACAGCTCGATGTAAGGCTGCTCACCCAGTTCAAAACGCAGCGTCATGCGGAGGTGTCCAGCACGGCGTAGCCTAGTTCGGCCATCTTGTCGTCGATCATTTTGGCCGCTTTTTCGATGGTGGCGTAGCTGATGTCGGGGAGTTTGCCGCCCCACATGGATTCGGCTTCCTTAAAGCCCTGCATGATCCCTTCTCGTCCTGCGCGCATGAGGCTCTCATCGCCGCCTGAACCCATGATCACAAAATCGGCAATCCGCTGCGCGGTCTGGTCGATACCGAAAAAGCCGTCCTCGCTGACCAGCGCCGAAGCTTCCTCTTTGGAGAGGTCGGCGATGGGTTTGCCCTCGTAGCCGATACCTTGCAAAAACTCCTGAAACTTCGCATATTCCGCTTCAAAAGGATCTTGATCCAGTGTGCTTTGCAGTTCAAAACTGCTGCTTGAGAAGCTAAAAGCGCTCATCTCAAAGGTACTTGACTGCCCTGTATTGGATTCACTGCGCTGCATCTGCGCGACGCTGTAGCCGGCATAGAGCATGTTGGCGCTCAAATTATTGTTGACATTCATGACCGCTCCTTTTTCTCTATGATCGGCATTTAGCGCGATTGTAGTAGCGTCTGCGCATCCGAAGCGATCTGGCGCTCTTCGTCGGTGGGGATCACCAGCAGCGCAACACGGCTTTGCTCACTGTGGATTTGCGTCTGCGACGCGGCGTTTTTGGCTTCATCAAGCTCAATGCCCAGATGCGCTAAACCCTTACATGTAAGGCTGCGAATCAGCGGTGCGTGTTCGCCGATACCGCCCGTGAAGACCACGGCGTCGACACCCTCAAGCGCCGCCATATAGCTGCCGAGCTGTTTTTTCAGACGGTACGCGAACATCTCAATGGCCAGCGTCGCATCGGCACTGCCGCTTTGCATCGCTTCGATGAGCAGGCGCATATCGCTCTCGCCGCCGATGGCCTTAAGCCCGCTGCGTTTGTTCATGAGCACGTCGATCTCTTCGCCGCTAAAACCGCCGACGCGCATCAGATAAGGTACGATCCCCGGATCAATAGAGCCGCAGCGCGTGCCCATCATCAGCCCCTCCAGCGGCGTGAGCCCCATCGAGGTGTCCACGCTTCGGCCTTGCTCGATGGCGCAGGCACTCACGCCGTTGCCGATATGCAGCGTGATAAGGTTACATGTAAGGAGATCGCGATCCAAAATCTGCGCCGCCTGCGCCGCCACAAAGCGGTGCGAAGTGCCATGAAAACCGTAGCGCCGCACGCCGTAGCGTTTGTACAGTTCATGCGGCAGCGGATAGCGGTAGGCGTGCTCAGGCATACTCTGATGAAAGGCGGTGTCAAAAACCGCGATGTTGGGCACATCGGGAGCCAGGGCGCGCGCGGCGATGATCCCCTCTAAGTTGGCCGGATTGTGCAGGGGGGCCAGCGGTGTGAGGGTTTTGATGGCGTCGATAAGCGCGGCGTCGATGAGTGCGGGCGCGCTAAAGCGCTCTCCGCCGTGTACAACGCGGTGGGCGATGGCATCGAGTTTGCGCAGTTCGATCCCCTTTACATGTAAGGCCTCTTGCATCTGAAGAAAAGCGCGGTGGTGGTCTTGCACCTCTTCGATGAGCCCCTTTACATGTAAGGCTTCCCCATCAAAAAGGGTGTATTTGAGCGAGGAGCTTCCGGCATTGATGACAAGAATATTCATGGTTACTCTCCTTGGGCTTGAATGGCGGTGATGAGCACCGTATTGACGATATCGGCCACAAGGCAGCCACGGCTAAGGTCGTTGACGGGTTTGCGTAGGCCTTGAAGCACCGGCCCGATGGCGATGGCGCCGCTGCTGCGCTGAACGGCTTTGTAGGTGTTGTTGCCGGTGTTGAGATCGGGGAAGATAAAGACCGTGGCGCGTCCGGCGACGGGGCTGTCTGGGAGCTTGGTTTTGGCGACCTCCGCATCGATGGCGGCGTCGTACTGAATCGGCCCTTCGATGAGCAGATCGGGGCGCTTTTCGCGCACGATCTGCGTTGCGCTACGCACCTTCTCCACATCATCGCCCTTGCCGGAGCTGCCGGTGGAGTACGAGAGCATGGCGATGCGCGGCTCAATCCCAAACGACGCGGCGCTTTTGGCTGAAGCAATGGCGATTTGGGCGAGTTCTTCGGCACTTGGGTCTTGATTGACCGCGCAGTCGGCATAGACCAGCACCTGCGTCTCAAGACATATAAAAAAGAGGCTGGAAACCAGCGAAATATCGGGCGTGGTTTTGATGATCTGCAGCGCGGGGCGGATGGTGTCTTGGGTGGTGTGAATGGCGCCGCTGACCATGCCGTCGGCGTCGCCCATGTAGACCATCATGGTGGCGAAATAGGTAAAGTGCGCCATGGCGTCGCGCGCGGCGTCGATGGTGAGCCCTTTGGCTTTGCGCAGCTCATAAAAGCGCTCGATGTAGCCCTCAAGCAGGGGGCTTTTGCAGGGTTTGATCATTTGCGCACCGCTTAGATCGAGCCCCAGCACGGCGGCTTTGTGGTTGATCTCCCCCGGATCGCCAAGCAAGATGACCTCCACCGCGCCGCGGCGCAGCAGGATTTCGCTGGCGCGTAAAATGCGCTCATCACTGCTTTCGGGCAGGACGATGCGCTTTTTGTCGCCTCTAGCGCGCTCGAGCAGACCGTATTCGAACATCGCCGGAGTGGTGATGCGTGATAGTGCACTGCTCAGGCGACTCTCGATCTGCACGCGGTCGATGCTGTTCATGAAATTACCCATTGCCAGCGCAATTTTGCGTTCATCGGCACTACGCATGGTAGCCGATAGGGCGTTAACAGCTGTGATGGTCTGGTAGGTGTCGCCTTGGGTGGTCATGACGGGGATGTTAAAGAGCGTCTGATCCGACACTAGTGTTACGAACGATTCGCTAGGGCGTAACCCGCCCGTGAGTAAAATCCCTGAAAGCGAAGGGAAGGCTTTAGAGTGGTGGGCGCTGAGCGTGGCTAAAATGACGTCGAGCCGATCACCCGGGGTGATGATGAGATCGCCTTCGCAGAGGCGCTCTAGTAGGTGTTCGATGTTCATGGCGGCGATTTTACTCTGGTGGATGATGCGCTCGGTGCCGGAGGGATCGCCAAGCAGCAGTTCGCAGCCAAGGGCGCGCTGTACCTCTGCGAGGGTGGGTTTGTCGAGTTCGGGGATCTCCGCCATTGCAAAGAGCGGTACGGGTGAGGGGCCGGAGCTTTTGAACCGTTCGAGCGTTTGGGCGTCTAGGCGGTTGATAAAGAGGGCGAAGTGCTCTAGCGATTCACCCTCGACGGTGGCGCATTCGATGGTAATGTCATGGGAGAGATCGGCGTAGCTGCGGTTTTTGCCGTTGATGACGCTTAAGTAAGGGCAGCGCAGATTTTTGGCGATGTAAGTGTTGAAATTGAACTCAATCGCCTTGCTAAAGTGCTCACGACTGAGCCCCTCAAGCAGCACGAAATCAAACTCCGCCTCAAGCTGGCGAAAGCGCGCGATCAGCTCTTCTGTGAGTAGATTCAGCGCACCGCGAGAGAGCATCTCTTCGACCTCTTCGACCAAAAAGCCGTAGCAAGACTCGCTGCTTTGATCCAGTCGGAAGTGCTCGCGCATAAAACGGATATCCTTGTCATCCGTGCTCTCGACGACGGGGCGGAAAAAGGCGACGCGCCCGAAGCGGCTGCGCAGCAGCTCCATCATCCCCATCGAGACGATCAGCGAGCCGGCGTAAGGTTGATGCGAAGCGATAAAAAGCGAGGTAGCGGACATGGAAACTCCTTTGGCTAAAGAGCGTAATGGTAGCGCAGATTGGCACTGAGACGGTTACATGTAGGGGCATCACTCAAAAAATAGTATCTAACGATCAATGAAATTCATGATGCACTAAGTCTGTGCGGCGTATGATGCGCTTCAAACCCTCTTTTAAGGAGCTAACCGATGCAAACATGGATCATAGGGGTGGTTGCGTTGCTGTTGTGTAGCGCGCTTCATGCCGCCTCGGGTAAGGAGCTTGCGACCGGGCTGGGACTCAGTGCAGCGTCAAAAGCGATGAAGCAGTGGGAAGCTGTTTTTGAGAAGCCCGACAAAATGGCCAAAATGGGGATCGACAAACTCTCCGATGCCGATAAAGCGGAACTCAAATCGTATTTGATCGGTCATGCCGCCGATTCCGACCACCCCGAAGCAGCGGGTCTGTAACTTGAAGGAGCGAAGTATGAAAAAATATCTACATGTAAGCGTGATTGCCGCCTTGGCGGTGGTCTCTGCGTCTGCGGATGATGCCGCACTTTTGCAGCGCATTGAAGCGCTTGAGGCCAAGATGGGCGTACTGCAGGAGTACCCTGAGTTTGAAGAGGTCGAAGAGCGTATTGACGCCATCGAGCTGGCCACCATGGTCAACAAAATCAACTTCGGCGCCGATTTTCGCACCCGTGTTGATACCTTCGATTATGAGTACGCAGGCGGCAAAACGGTGTCGCAGAGCAACGTCTGGTCGAATCGTTTGCGCATCACGATGGGCTCAGACATTACCGAGGGGATGAAGTTTACCGGGCGTCTCTCCATGTACAAAAACTGGTCGGGCACCGAGATCAACATGCTCTCCGGTGCCGATCCGATGCAAGGGCGCAGACCTGCTGATAGTAGCCTTTTTGTGGAGCGTGCTTATGTAGACTGGACACTGCTTGGCGGCGACGTTCCTTTGATTCTGACCATCGGTCGCCAGCCCAGCTCTGACGGCCCTTCGCATCAGTTCAAAGACAACACGGTGCGCAAAGCGACCTATTCGGCGCTCAGTTTTGACGGTGCGGCGGACGGTATCGTCGCTACGATCGGTCTGGGAGCGACGGGCCTTCCTGAAGCGGCGCTACGTTTGGGGTATGGTAAAGGGTATCAAAGCCCCACCTCTTCGATGATGAGCTATCTCGAAAACAGTGCCGTGATTGCGGACTCCAACGTCTTTGGTGCCTTTTTGGATTTTGGTTTGGGGCTTGAGGGCTCTTTGGTGCAGCTTAGCGCTGTAGGGGTACAAGATGTGGTCTCCAATACGCCTGACAACACCAATATCGGCGATATGATGCTCTATACCGCCATGATCGAGCTGACCAATATTGCGCAGAGCAATGTAGATCTGTTCGCCCACTACGCCGTTTCGGTCGTATCGCCGAGCGGCAAAACCGGCTCCATGACGATGGGTGATGGGAGCGTCTATCCGATGGGATTGCTGCACAACACGCCGGGCAACACCGATGAGGAGCAAGGCAGCGCCTTTTGGGTGGGTGCGCGGTATACCTTTGAACAACTATCGATGCTCAACCGCCCGCGCATCGGTTTGGAATACAATCAGGGCTCAGAATATTGGTTTAGCTTCACCCAAGGTTCCAACGATATGGCCAACAAGCTTGCCACGCGCGGCAGCGCCGTTGAGGCGTACTATATCCAGCCGATCAACCGTTATGCCAATCTGCGTTTAGGCGCACAGTGGATCGATTATGAGTACACGGGTTCGGGTTTTCAGATCGGTGCGCCGATGGAGGTCGATGCGGTGGGTGCGCTTGATACCCTCACCAACGCGTATCTGTTGTTCGATTTGCGTTTTTAAGCCTGCATGAGGCGGCAAAAGGAGGAGGCATGTTCGGTCGTATGAAAATTCGCACCAAAATCTGGGCGATCGTCTTGTTCGGGGTAGCGGGATTGTTGGCAGTGAGCCTCTTTGCCTTTACCGGATTCAAGGCGTCACAAGAGGGCTTTGAGCAGCTCAAAGAGCAGCAGCTCAAGTTGATCGAGCGCTCTATGGCGATTGCCGATACGATCTCGAGCATGCAAAACATTCTGCTGACCGCCTCTGCGTCGAAGCTCCAGTTGGAATCAGACTATGCGGGGCGTACCAAGTCGCTTTTGGAGCGTGCGCAAGGTGAAATCGACGCGCTAAAAACACTCGCTTCTCTCCCTTCTTTGAGCGCCTTACGCCCTATTGTCGAGAATGTTGAGACGCGCCTTAAGAGCCTCAAAGTGATCGGTTTGGGAATGGTCGAATCCTATAATGATCCCGACGCCGATGAAGATGATCGAGTAGACGCGGTTTCCGGATTTAATTCGGTAGCGCTTAAAACCCGTACCGAGCTCGAGGCGCTGACCGATTTTTCCGCTAAAGCGTTAGAGGAAAATACCAAAAAGTTCGGTGCTACCCTTGCGGATTACAAGCGTTATATCCTCTTTGTTTCGGTTTCGACCTTGCTGCTTTTGGTGCTGCTTGGCGGCTGGATCGTCTCTATGGTGCAGCAGGCGATCAAGGGGCTTCAGGCGACGATGGAACGGGTGATTCAAAGTCGTGATTTAAGCCGCGCCCATCAACCCGAAGGCGAAGATGAGATCACACAGATTTATGTAGGCCTCAATGATCTTCTCTCCGCCATGCGCGTCGCGATTGGTGATTCCAAGCGCGCCGGGGAGCGGAATATGGCCTTGACGCGAGATATGCAGGAGCGCTTTGGCGTGATGCGTTCAAGAATCGAGGAGACGCACCACAGCGTCGAGCGTGCTTCGGGCTACGGCAACGAGGTCAATACGATGATACGAGACAGTATGCATCAGGCAGGAACGCTCAAAGAGGAGATTGCCGATGTGCAGGGCAGTCTTGATAGTGCGAGTCAGAACATCATGGAGATGATCGAGCGGATCGGTAAGACGTCGCAGCTTGAAAACGTTCTCGTGGATCATTTGGGACAGCTCAATCAAGATGCGGTGCAGATCAAAACGGTGTTGCAGGTGATCAGCGATATTGCCGATCAGACCAATCTGCTGGCGCTTAACGCGGCCATCGAAGCAGCGCGCGCAGGGGAGCACGGGCGCGGTTTTGCGGTGGTCGCCGATGAGGTTAGAAAGCTCGCAGAACGCACCCAAAAAAGCCTTACCGAAATCAATGCCTCCGTCAATGTCATTGTGCAGTCTATCGGCGATGTGAGCGATCGGATGAATCAAAACGCTCAGGGCATTCACGCGCTCACCACCCTCTCGAGCGACGTTGAACAGCGGTTGAAGCACACTTTTGACATGATGGACAAAACATCGGTGGCGATGGACCGCTCGCTCTCGACGCTGGAGAAAACGGGGCACAACGTATCGCAGATTTTGCGGACGGTAGATGAGATTCATCATGAGCTGCGCCAAAACGTCGAGAACATCACGGTGATCGACAGCGAGATCGAACAGCTCGGTCAAACAGCCATTCATCTTGATAAACAGTTGGGACAGTTCAAAACCAGTTGATCGTTACATGAAGCGGTTGGGGGGAGTTTGCTATAATGGCGCCCAAAATCCTTACATGTAAAGAGCGCTTTTATGGTACAAACGATTAACCTCACCAAGCGGTTCGGCAGCCGCATCCTTTTTGAAAATATCAACCTCAAACTTGACCGCCACAAACGCTACGGCCTCATCGGGGCCAACGGCGCGGGCAAGACCACCTTTTTGAAAATCCTCAGCGGCGAAGAGCGCGAGTATGAGGGCGAAGTGGTCGTTGAAAACGGTCTCAAAGTGGGCACGTTGGGACAAAACCAGTTCGCTTTTGAAGAGTTTACGATCCTAGACGCCGTGCTGTACGGCAACCGCCGCCTCTATGACGCCATCAAGGAAAAAGAGCGCCTCTACGCCGAGGGCAACTTCGATGACGACAAGGTCAACGACCGTCTCGCCGAGCTAGAGACCATCTGCGTCGAAGAGGACCCCACCTACGAATACGACGTGAACATCGCCAAAATCCTAGAGAACGTCGGCATCCCCGTAGAGGAGCACCACAACACGATGAGCTCGCTCAAAAGCTCCGATAAGTTCAAAGTCCTGCTCGCCCAGGTGCTCTATCCCAAACCCGATGTGCTTTTTCTCGATGAGCCCACCAACAACCTCGACATCGAAACGATCGGCTGGCTCGAAGACGAGCTGCAACGCCATGAGGGGACGATGGTGGTCATCTCGCACGACCGCCACTTCCTCAACGCCGTCGTGACCCATATCCTTGACGTGGATTTCCAGAAGATCCGTGAATTTACGGGCACTTATGATGACTGGTATATCGCCGCCAACGTGATCGCCAAACAGCAAGAGGCCGACAACGCCAAAAAGCTCAAGGAAAAAGAGCAGCTCGAAGCCTTCGTGCGTCGCTTCTCCGCCAACGCTTCCAAAGCCAAGCAGGCCACCAGCCGCCAAAAGCAGCTTGAAAAGCTCAAGATCGACGATATCAAACCCTCTAGCCGCCGTGATCCGAGTATCGTGTTTAAGCCCAAGCGGGTGATGGGGGACGAGGCGCTGGAGGTGGTACATGTAAGCCATAGCTATGGTGATTTAGAGGTGCTGCGCGACATTAGCCTGCGCATCGAGCCGGGTGAGAAGATTGCGCTGATCGGTGCCAACGGCGTGGGTAAAACCACGCTGGTGAAGATCATCATGGAGGAGCTTAAACCCTCATCAGGCGAGATCAAGTGGGGCGCGACCATCGAGAGTAGCTACTTCCCTCAAGACACTACCGACAAGATCAAAGGCACGGGCACGCTTTATGACTGGCTGCGCGGCTTCGATCCCAAGCGCGAAATCTCCGAGATCCGCAACTGTCTGGGGCGGATGCTCTTTAACGGCGAGCAGCAAGAGAAGAGCGTCGAGAAGATCAGCGGGGGTGAAAAACACCGCATGATGCTCTCTAAAATGATGCTGGAGCAGGGCAACTTTTTGGTGCTTGACGAACCCACCAACCACCTTGACCTTGAAGCCATCGTGGCGCTGGGCGAGGGGCTTTATGACTTTAGCGGTAACGTCATCTGCGTCAGCCACGACCGTGAACTACTCGATGCCTTTGCCAACCGCATTATTGAGCTGCACCGTGACGGTAGCTATATCGACTTCAAAGGAAGTTACGAAGAGTTTGTCGAGGCCAAGGCCAATGGACACCTATAAGGAGTACGTCGGGCTGGGGGTGGCGAGCAACTTTGCCCTGCACCTGCAGCAAGCAGGCGAAGCGGCGGATTTTAAAGAGGTGGTCACTGATGATCCCAACGGGCCTAAAGGGATGTTTCCCTTTTATCTGAGCGGTTTTGAGGGGCAGCTAGGGGTTTATCCCCTTAGCGCTGATACGATCATTTTGCCCGAGGGCGAGGCCAATGTGCAGATGGAGCCGGAGGTGGCACTGCTGTGTGATCTGGAGTATGAGGGTGAGCGGATCGCTTCGGTGACGCCGCGCTATTTTGCTGCTTATAACGACTGCTCCATTCGCAAAGAGGGAGCGCGCAAGATCAGTGAGAAGAAGAACTGGGGGGCCTGCTCCAAAGGGCTCTCAGAGCAACTCATTCCCATCGAAAAGTTTGAAGCGGGCGGGGATATCGACCGTTGGCGCATCGCCTCTTTTTTGCGTCGGCGCGGGGATGTCTTTCGCTACGGCGAGGATGTGGAGCTGGTGGGGTATAGCTACTTTCACGCCAAACTGCTCACCTGGATCAAAGATCAGATCAACACACAGCGTGACTTTGGGCCGCTTGAAGACATTCAAAGCTACCTGCTTACATGTAATAAGCCCAAGCAGGCGATCATCAGCATCGGTGCGACGCGCTACACCTTTTACGGTGAGAGCACCTTCTTGCGCGAAGGCGATGAAGCGATCGTGGTGCTCTACAACGACGACTTTTGCTGTCCCAACGAGATTCTCAAGCGCGTGGTGAAAAACAACTATGAAGCACATAGCGGTATCAGCTTGCTGCGACAGAAGGTGATCCGTGGCCAAGGGGAGTAAGCTCGATCTTGCTTTTGGCGCCAACTGGGATGAGGGTTGGGCGATGGTGGATGAGGCTGCAACCGGCACTGAGCCGCTGCTACTGGAGCCGCAAAAGCATCAACTCTATTTCAAACGCGAAAAGCGCCGAGGTAAGGTCGTCACCCTTGTAGGTCCTTTACATGTAAGCCCCAAAAAGTCTCAGGAACTTTTGGGTGAGCTCAAAAAGAGTCTCGGTTGCGGCGGTAGCTTCAAAGAGGAGTTTATCGAGCTGCAAGGTGAGGTGGAAGTTAAGGCGCGCCCCCTTTTGGAAGCGCAAGGGTATCGGTTCAAACGATGAGGCTGATTGGGACGTTGCTGCTCTTAAGCTTGAGCGTGCACGCCGAGTGGGAACGCTTCGAAAAAGTCGCTGCAACGAACGCCGCTATCGCCTCTGCGATTATCGGTTGGGGCGCTCTGGAATGGGACTACGGTCATACTGCGCCGCATGGGCACAACGAGGGGTGGTTCGAGCGCGATACCAGTAACGGCGGCGCAGACAAGAGCGGCCATTTTCTCATCAACTATATGATGGGTCGCGGTCTCTCAAGCGCCTTTGAATCATGGGGTTATACGCGCGAAGAGGCCGCTGCGTGGGGGGCGCTGAGCGCTTTTGCGCAGTCTACGCTGGTGATGGAGATCGGCGATTCCACCAGTCTAGAGCACGGCTTTTCCTATGAGGACGCCATCAGCAATCTACTGGGCGCGACGGCGGGATATCTGTGGTATCGCTACCCCTCTTTGGCCTCCAAGATCGACTTTCGCGTCGAGTATGCACCTGATTGGTCGCAAAAAATAGAGAGCGATTTTACGACTGATTATGAGTCGATGAAGCATCTCATGGCGATTAAGGCATCCGGGTTTGAGGCGCTGCGCACGACGTCTTTGCAGTATCTGGAGCTGCACTTTGGCTACTACAGCCGCCATTTTGACCATGACTCTTTGCCGCTTGAGGGAAGAGAGCGTTATCTGTATGCAGGCGTCGGCATCAACCTTTCGCATCTGCTCTCTCCTGTGCTGGGCGGCTATAGCGGCGTATTCAATTATCTGCAACTTCCCTATACCTACCTTGAAGCGCGAAAGGAGCGGTAGATGATTTATGTCGCGGCAGTGCTCTATGGGCTTGGTTTGGCAACGGTGGTGCTCTGTGCGTGTTGTATGGAGGGGTTGCTAGAGCAAGCAACGCGCGAAAACGGCCTCTTTGAGACGATCAGCGTGGGGTTGCTGCTGTGGCTCGCTTACGAGGTGTACCGTGGCCGCAAGCGCTTTGGCGCGGCGTGGATGCGCTACGCTTCCGTGGCGTTTGCCCTGCTGGCCTTTGTAGCGGCGATGGAGGAGATCAGCTGGTTTCAGCACTATCTGGGCTTTGAGAGCGGTGCGTTTTTTGAGGCGCACAATCATCAACACGAGAGCAACCTGCACAACCTTATCCCCGCCCACATTTTTAGTTCATTCATCTACAGCGGCGTTTACGCCTTTTTTGTCTTTATACCGCTGATTTTGCGCTTGCATGAGGGGCTTTGGCGGCGTTTTGGTCTGTGGATGCCTGACGTACATGTAAGCCTTGTGACGCTTTACGGCTCCTCTTTTCAGGCCTTTTTTTATGATGAGTTCGGGGCGTGGTTTGATATGGCGACGCTTTTTTTCGCACTCACGCTCTTGATCGCCGTTGTGAGTTTTAAGCAGCTCTGGACGCGTGCATTGGGGCTGCATACGCTCTTTGTGTTGACGGCTTTGGGTGTTTTAATGGCGTCGTATCGGGTCTTTGGTTTTTTCAATATGCAGTATGAGATCCGCGAGATGTTCGTGGTCTTTGCGGCGCTGCTGTATGTGCGCTTAGTACAACGCAATGCCGGTAAAGCCGCTGCTGCACACTAAAATCAAAAAGCGTTTGGTGAAAAGTAGTCAAACGGTGTCAAAAAGAGAGACCTGCATGTAATCTCTTTTGGCTATAACATCACCATGACGACACAACGCCTTTATCACATATTGATCCTGTTGTTATTGCTCTTTTTTCTCACAGGACTCTCGTTGCAGCTGTTGTGGCATTTTGAGCTCAAATCTCAAAGCGATTACGGTAGGCGAATCGAGCAGATTTCGGCGCTGTTTAAGCAGCTAGGGGATCTGGAGTTTGGCTTTTTTTATGAAAAAGAGATAGGCTATTTCACGCTCCTTCAAGAGGAGCGCGACGATTTTAAGCACCTCGATGCAATGCCGCTTCATACCGACGCGATGGGAATCGAGCGCGAATATACGCTTGAACAGCGGCACGCAATGGATGCCTTCAGTGCGCACACGCGTCGCTACATTGAGCTGCTAGATCGCATCTTGGATCGGCAACGGCGTTTAGGATTAAACCACAATGAAGGGCTTTATGGAGCACTACGCGATCATGCCCACGCTTTTGAGGCGGTTGCGGTGCAGCTACACGATGAGCATCTGATGGCGCAGGTGCTGATGCTGCGCCGGCACGAAAAGGATTTCATGCTGCGCGGACTGGATGAGTACGTAGAAAAATATGACGCGCTCTATCAAAGGCTCCACGACGAGATGCATCTGCCACCGTACGATCAAACCCCCGCTTTGTTAGAAGCACTCGAAGGATACCGCAGCAACTGGCTGGAGTTTGTCACGCTTTTTCGTGAGGTTGGGTTTGGTACTTCTGGCGGTTTGACGGCGCAGACGAAGCAGTTGCGCGGTAGTTTCAAGACGCTACTGCAGCGCCATCAAAGCGCGCAGGCGGTGCATACCCAAAAGCTTGAGGCGGATCTTTCGGTAGTGGTGCTTTTTAACTACTTTAGCTTTTCGTTGCTGGTGCTGGTAGTGATCTTTTTGCGTAAAGAGGTGGCCCACGCGCAGGAGCGCAACCCGCTCACCGGACTCAACGGCAACCGCCGCATCGAAGCACATCTAAAAACACTACTGCACTACCGCTCGCCGCGTCTTGTGATCTACTTCGATTTTGATAACTTCAAGCCCTTCAACGACCGTTTCGGGTTCAAAGTGGGAGATGAGGCTATTGCCCACTTTGCGCAACTGCTGCGCGATATCTTTGGCAAAAAGGGATATTTTATCGGACATGTGGGGGGTGATGATTTCATCGTGATGGAGACGCAAGGCGATTTTGATAAAAGCCTCAAAAAGGTGCTGAAAATTCAGCGCCTCTTTGAGGGGTTTGCGCTGGGTTACTATACCAGCGAGGAGGTGGCGGCAGGTCAGGTACGGATCAAAGACCGTTACGGTGTTGAGCGAGATATGTCACTCTTGCAGGTGAGTGCGGCGATGTTGCAGTTGCACGCCCAGATTCGTATTCACGACGCCAAAGAGGTCGCCGCACTCATCAACGAGCTAAAGCCGCTCTCAAAAGCCTACGGCTTCGCGGCGCTGAGTGTCTGGAACCCGGACACTCCTTACATCGAGTATCCTGTGCACGCCGATCAGCTTAGCTGACGCAAACAAAAGCGGTTTCGCCCCTGCTCTTTGGCACTGTAGAGCTCTTTGTCGGCTTCGCCCATGAGCTGATCGCCGCTGAGCCCTTCATGCGCGCGGGCGTATACGACGCCTACGGAGACGGTGAGATGGTCATGCACTTTGCTTGAGGCGTGCGGGATCTCTAATGCGCGGATGCGCTCGAGTATCTGCGCGGCGACGGTTTTGGCGTTGTGGGCGTCGGTATCGACCAGCAATACCCCAAACTCTTCGCCGCCGAGACGAAAAAGGTAGTCTCCTGGGCGTCGCAGCAGTGCTTTGAGGGCAAGTGCGGTCGCTTTGAGGGCATTGTCGCCCTCGAGATGACCGTAGGTATCGTTGTACTGTTTGAAGTAGTCGATATCGAGCATCATAAAGACGATGACGCTTTTCGTGCGTTTGGCGCGGGCGAGCTCGCGTTCGAAAATGATGTTGAAATAGCGGCGGTTATAAAGGGTGGTGAGGGTGTCCGTGTAGGAGGCCTCTTCGAGCTTTTTGTTGGAGCGTTTGAGCTGCTGTGTCGTTTGCTGCAGGGCAATTTGGGTGCGGTTGATGCTGCGAAAGACCAGCAGGCTTAAAAAGGTAATCATGAGCATCACGCCGATCATCACCACGGTGAAGCGAAAGAGGGTGGTGTCGTAGCTTTGCAGCAGCTTTTGGCGCTCAAAGCGGGCAACGTCGTTTTCGTAGCGGATCAGATCGAGCAGCGCCTGTTGGGTGGGTTCAAGGATTTTGAGCAGGGCGTGTACGGAGGCGTCGGAACAGGAGGTGCCGCAGCTCTCTAACAAGGAGAGCACGGCACGTTCGCTCGATTCGATTAGCCCGGAAGTATAGTCGATGAAAGGGCGTTCGCCGGGTTCTTTGTAGCTGCTTGCGTAGTCGTGCCAGTTCTTTTTGATCTCGCTTAGCGCCACGGAGATGCCGTGCAAGGCCGGGAGTTCAGGAGCACGTAGTAGGGTGATCTCGACGCGGTCGCGGTAGAGGTGCAGCATTGTATGCAACTGTGTCGTCGGCATGAGCGCGCCGAAATAGAGCCGATCGAGCCGCTCTTTCATGCTTTGAATGTTTTGAAAGCCGACGCCCGCAATGATGGCAAGACTGATCAGGATAAAAAAGGTGAGGATCAGCAGCTTGGCTTTGAAGCTCAGACGGTGTAAAAAAGACATACGGCTCCTTACATGTAAGGCTAAAGCAAGTTTCATGCCATACAATGTCGAAAAAAGGAGCCCCCATGGCCAAACGCCTCTTCAAAAACGCACGTATCAAGCAGATCGTTCACAATATCGCCGAGGATTTTAGGTTTTCGGGCGAAGTGGACAGCTACGCACTGCTCTTTTATAAAGCCGACAGCGACGGCGGCGTGAGCGGCGGCGACATCGATAAGATGCTTGAATACGTGACGACGGGTCTTGGCGAACTCAAAGATAATATCGCTTGGCGCGAGCAGTTCATGAACGAAAATCAAGGCTTTGACGAGATCAAGATGCTTGAAAACCTCAGAACGATTGAAGAGGAGTATCAGGAGTTGCAGGCGTTTTTGAGGTAGAGGGAGCTGTCGGCATCAGTAGTGTTTGAGGTACAATAGCTGCATTGAAGATCGCAAGGAGTGAGGTGTGAGATTAACGATCATCGCCGGTGCAAACGGTAGTGGTAAAACGACTTTTGCCCTCTCCTACGCAAAATTTAGCGGTTTGGAATTTATTAATGCTGATGAAATCGCCAAAGAGCTCAACCCTAAAGCAATGGAGCATGAAAAGTTCAATGCGGGAAAAATCTTTCTTCGTCGGATCGAAGAACTGCTCAACCAAAAACAAGATTTGATTCTTGAAACCACGATGAGCGGTAAATACCTGATCAAAATTATTCAAAAAGCCAAACAAAGTGGTTATTTCATCGATATTTTTTATCTCTATCTCGAGGACGTCATTGATAACCTTGCACGGGTACAAAATCGGGTTTATAACGGTGGTCATGATATTCCCAAAGAGGATATCATCCGGCGATATTGCCGCAGCAGAAAACTGTTTTTTGAGCAGTACAAAGCAGTGGCGGATCGCTGGTTTCTCTTTTTCAACGCGGATGATGAATTCGAAGAGGTTGCCAACTTCGCTGACGGTGAGCTTACCGTACTACATGAGCCGTATTACAATACTTTTGTAAAAGGACTATAATGAAGACAATCGAAAATTACAAATTTCGTGACATGATCCTAAAAATCGGAAAAAAAGCGGTCAAAGAGGCGCAAGCACGGAGTTTGGCAAACGGTGTGCCGAATGTCTATAGGCGTGACGGCGTGCCCTATTTTCAAATGCCCGATGGTGAAATTACTTCAAAAGTTCCGAAAGAGTATGAGGGGATTTATAAAAGGCATTAGGATGATGACCAGCAATATAGATGTATTCGCCGAAAAATTCGAAAACATAAACCTTCACACCAAAAAAATCACCAAAGCCGAATTTGATGACTGCATCTTTGTTTCGTGCGATTTTAGTGAAACTTTTTTCTCCTCTTGTACTTTTAATGAATGCCGTTTTGACAACTGCAATCTGAGCCTCACAAAATGGACCAACACCAAAATAAGCGGTACAACGTTTACGGGGTGCAAGATGATCGGGATTGATTGGACGATGGCGGATTGGAAGAGCTTGCTCTCTGCCAAGGCGCTGCGTTTTGAGGAGTGCATACTCAACGACAGCAATTTTTTTGGGTTGAACATGCAAGGTCTGGTGCTGCGGGAGTGTCGCGTCAAAGAGATCGATTTTCGTAACGGGTCGTTTCAAAAAGCCGACTTTAGCCTCAGCGATTTCAAAGGGGCGCTCTTTGGCAATACCCATCTTGAGGGTGCCAACTTTACCGACGCTTCCAATGTGATGATCGATCTGCGTACCAACCATCTCAAAGGCGCGATCTTTAGCCGCTATGAGGCGCTCTTTTTGCTTGAAACCATGGGGATTGTGTTGGTGGACTAAGAGCCAAAATTCAAATTTATGCGTTACATGTAGCCCTTCGCTACATCAACAGCCAGTACAAAAATGCCCACAGCCCGTAAGCGATAAGCGCGATCAGCCCAAAAACCGCCGCGATGCGCAGCAGCAGGGTGAAGAGAAAGAGCAGGACTTTGCGGTTGGGTTTCATGGCCGATAGGGCAGGATCGGCAGTTTTTGGGTTTTGGCGTAGACCATCCCGCCTTTGAGATTGATGACGCGATAGCCGAGATTTTTGTCCAGATAGGTGCTGACGGTACGGGTGCGGCTGCCGGTATGACAGATGAGTGCGAAGGGCTTCTCTTTGGAGACGTAGGGGGCAATGGCCTTTAAAAATCCGTCGAGATTATAGCGCCCGCGCTCATCGAAAAACATGACGGGGATCGCTCCTTTGAGCAGCCCTGTCTCTTTCCATTCGCCGGGTGTGCGGATATCGATGATGGTGACGTTGGAGTCGAGCAGCTCTAGCGAGGGGTACTCATGGATCACTTCGCCAAGCAAAGCGGCGCACCAAAGGGTGAGGGCGAGGAGTAGTTTGATCATGCAAAGCCTTACATGTAAGATAGCGCGTATTGTACAAAAAAACCTCTCGTGTCATAATTACGCAAAAACAAAAGGGTTCTTATGCCCCCATCCAAATTCGACGATGCCAAACGCCTACGCTACATCCGCATCCTTGAGCGTTTTAGCCAGAGCATCATCAACTACCTCTTCAAGACCGAAGCGCCCACCAAAGAGCAGTACCTGCGCAAGGTCGCCAACAACGTAGCCTATTTGCAGCGTACCGAAAAGGCGGCGCTTTATAAAGAGGAGTACAACGCACTAGAGGGGCTTGTGGCACGCATGATCGCGCTTGCCGAGAGTGAGGAGTCGATAGAAGAGATCAAAAGCGAGCTGCTCTACGCCGCCAACCAGATCGAAAAGAGCATGAACCGCCGCCGCTACAAAAAAGAGAAACATTCACAAGAGAAGTTTGCGGATTGGGAGTAGCTTTACCGCCGCGCCCTTGCATTTTTGGCGTAGCGCTTGAGGGTGCTCATCACCCGCTCATTGACGCTGCCTTTGGGGTAGTGTCCCTCTTTGTCCTTCACCCCCGCCTCGGTACATGTAAGCAGCGCGATTCCCTCATCGACCGTGCGGACGGCGTGGACTTCAAAGCGTCCTTGCGCGCACGCTTCGCGTATCTTGGGCGGCAGCATCAGATGTTTGACGTTGCTGTGCGGGATGAGCACGCCGTGGCGGCCCTGCGGATCGAGCGCCGTGCAGACATCAAAAAAACCTTCGATCTTCTCATTCACCCCGCCGATACTCTGGATGATGCCAAACTGATTGACCGAACCGGTGACGGCGAAGTTTTGGCGGATGGGAAGGTTCGAGAGCGAAGAGAGCAGGGCGTAGAGCTCCGCGCTTGAGGCGCTGTCGCCGTCGATATGGCCGTAGTTTTGCTCAAACGTGAGCGAGGCGCTGAGGCTGAGCGCTATATCGGCGGCGTAGGTGGCCCCCAGATAGGCGCTGAGAATCATCACCCCCTTGGAGTGCAGCGCGCCGCCAAGCTCCACCTTGCGCTCAATATCGATGATCTCGCCCTGCCCGATGCGGGTGCGCGCGCTGATGCGTGAGGGCATCCCAAAGGCGTAGCCGCCGAGGCTGAGATAGCTTAAGCCGTTGATCATCCCCACTTCGCTACCCGTGACGCTAATGAGCAGATCGCCCTCTTGGATCTGTGCATACAGTCGGCGCTGCACGCGGCCCATGCGTGCACGTCTCGCTTCAAGCGCGGCGTCGATATGGTGCGTTTGTATGAGGGTCTGTTGCACCGTGCGGGCGAGGTGATCGCCCTCTTTGAGCAGGTCTGCGAGGCTGCGCATGTGCGTGGAGATGCGCGCGGCATGTTCGGCGTCGCGCGCGCTTTGCTCAATCACCCGCGCAACCGCAGGGGCGTCAAGCGGGAGCAGGTCGTTGTCGCGCACGACACTGCCGATCATTCGGGCGTAGAGCATGATGTTTTCATGGCTACGCTCCAGATCGTCCTCAAAATCGGCGCTCACCTTAAAAAGCTCTCCGAAATCGGGATCAAATTCGTGCAGCAGATAGTAGAGTTCCCGTTCGCCGATGAGCACGACTTTGAGCTCAACGGGGATCGCTTCGGGATCGAGCGTGGCGGTGTCGATAAAGCCGTATTGACGGTTGAGCGATTCGATGCGCACCTCATGCGACTGCAGCACCCGTTTGAGCTCCTCCCACGCGAAGGGTTCGAGCAAAATGCGTCGGGCATCGAGCACCAGATAGCCGCCGCTGGCGCGGTGCAGCGCTCCGGGGGTGATCATCGTAAAGTCGGTATAAAGCGTGCCCATGCGGCTGTCGTGTTCGATGCGGCCGATGAGGTTTTGATGAACGGGGTTGTCTTCGTAGATCACGGGGGCGTGGGCTTCATGGGTGATGAAGCAGTTCACCTCATAGCGCTCAAAGTGCTCCTGCGCGTAGCCCAAAAGCAATCCGGCTTCATCGGCGGCGCTGTTTTTTTGGATAAACGCGCCCGCATTTTCGATCAGATCCGCTTCTAGGGCGCGTAGATAGCGTGCGCACTTCTCATCCGCGCCGTAGCTTACATGTAAGGACTCCATCGCGCTCTTGACACTCTCGCGCGTCAACCCTTCATCCAGCGCATCGAGCTGTTCATCAAGGGCTTTGCCCAGACGGGTGATGTCGATGAGGCGGGTTTTGACAATCTGCTCAAAAGCCTGCATGTTGCGTGTGAGCGCACTTTTGGCTTCGCCCTCAAGCGCATCGAACTCTTCGGCGCTGAGTCGTTTGCCCTCATGAACGGGCACAAAATTGACCTGCGAGGTGGAGAGGGTGCTCATGGCAACGTCAAAGTCGCGGGCCTGATCAGAGAGGGCGGAGAGAATCTCGTTTTGTTGCTGCGAGATCTGCGCTTCAAGAGCCGCTTTTTGTTGGTGGTAGCTATCGGATTCAAAGAGCTTGGGCAGGCGGGTTTTGAGCTTGCTCATCAGCGCTTTCATCGCCTCTTTGAACCCACGGCTCTCACCGGGCGCGAAGCTGAGGGCGATGGGTTTGCGCTCATCGTCGAAGTTGTTGACGTAGCACCATTCGCGCGGGGTTGGCTCTTGCGCGGCTTTTTCGCCCAGGTGGCGCATGATGAGCGAGTGTTTGCCGCTGCCTGAGGGCCCCATCACAAAGAGGTTGAAGCCCTTGTGCTTCATCTGCGTCGCAAAAGCGATCGCTTCGAGCGCACGCTCTTGACCGAAGATGTGGTCCAGCGGTTCGAGCTCCTCTGTGGAGTCGAAATCAAAGAGCGAAGGGTCGCAAGGGGTGAAGAGCGCATCGGGGTGCAGCGGCATGGCAGACCTTTTTTTGCGTTAATGATAGTCAAGCCCATTAAATGTAAAGCTTAAGCGGTCGATACTGTTTTTATCTTTTGCTAAGGAGTGGACGATGAAGATCGTACACAGCGCGCTGGAGCTCGGCGCAGGGTATCGACAGGAGCGTAGCGTACATGAAGAGCGCAGTATGCGCGTGTGGGACAATCGAGGCACGCAGCAGGCGCCGCAAGCGTCGGTGCGCAGTGAAGAAGCGGCGCTTAGAGAGCCGCCGCCGCTCGATCCAAAGTTGATGGCCATCGTGCGCGCGCTGGAGGCGCTCACCGGCCGTAAGATTCGGCTGGAGGATTTTGAGCAGACGACGCGCCGGCATAGCTTCGAGTCTCGCTCAAATAGCCCTGAAGCTCCTGAACTTCAAGGGTGGGGCATCGATCTAAACTACAGCAAAATCGAGCAGCGGATGCAAGAACTTGAGGTGTCGGCGTCGGGGACGATAGCGCTTGAAGACGGCAGACACATCGATTTGGCGGTCGGTTTTTCACTGCGCCATGAGCAGCGCAGTGAAGAGCATCTGAGCTTCAAGGCAGGCGACGCCCTGATCGATCCGCTCGCGATTGCCTTTGAAGGGGGAATGGTGACGCTCTCAGACCAAAAGATCGCGTTTGATCTGGACAGCGACGGGGTACAAGATGAGGTTTCGTTTGTGGCGGAGGGAAGCGGTTTTTTGGCCCTTGATCGCAACGCCAACGGCACGATCGATGATGGCGGCGAGCTCTTTGGGCCGCGTCTGAATGACGGGTTTGCGGAGCTTGCGGATTATGACGAAGATCACAACGGCTGGATCGACGAGGGCGACGCGGTTTTTGATCAACTACTGATTTGGACGCGCGACGCTTCGGGCGAAGAGACGCTCTACACCCTCAAAGAGAAAGGGATCGGCGCGATCTATCTGCAAAATACCGAGACGCCTTTTGAATTTCGCAGCGGCGAAGGGGTGCTGGATGGGCGTCTGCGCGCCACCTCTATCGCCCTGCGCGAGTCGGGCGAGGCGCTCAGTGTGAGCGAACTCGACTTGCGTGCTTGAAATCCTTGAAGTAACCGCAGCGGCTCAGGCGTGATGAATGCGCCGTGAATACAATGCGAAAAAAATTCAAGGAGTTTTACATGTATACGATTTCAGTAGAGAAAGAGTGCGGATGCTTCAAACGCAGCGATCTGCAAAACAATATTGCAATGGATAACAAAGACGAGGCGATGATGCGTTCGATCGATATGGTCAACCAGATGAACGGCGAATTCTGCGGCAAGCACAAGTTCAAGCTGATCGAAGCAGGCAGCAGCTTCGTCATCGCGATGAACGACTCCACTTCACACGGTTGTTGCGGCGGCGGCTGTTCGAGCCACGCGCACTAAATAAAGCCCGAAATTTCGGGCTTTTGGCTACTTTCTTATTTTTTTCTTAAATCGAAAACCTTCCATTCAACACAAAACAAACTCCAATCGACACACCCTCTACTACAGGAAAAATAGCCATCGCTTTACAATGTTTTAATTTTTTGAAATAGGAGTAAGACAATGAAAAAGTTCAATTTGATGTTGCTTTCGGCGGCTGCAGTCATGGCCCTTGGAAGCTCTGCGATGGCCGCAAAGGTTCCCACACCAGATAAAGCACCACAAGGGGCTAAGATCGCCTCGTTTGAAGATATGCAGCAGATTCAAGCTGATGGCGGGATCGTCTATGATATCCGTTGGCACTACAGCGAGTACGAGTTTGAAGGTCACATCCCTGGCGCGGTCTCTGTTCCCTTTACCGAGTGGTCGGCGCTCTCTACCGATTACAACATTAAAGAGGATGTCTTTGACTGGTCTGCCCTTCCCAAAGACAAAAATACCCCGATTGCCTTCTACTGCATGGGTGTGAACTGCTGGAAGTCCTACAAAACCGCCGAAGTGGCGGCACAGATGGGGTATAAAAATGTCTATTGGTACAAAGAGGGGATGCCAGGTTGGGATAAAAAAGGGTTGCCAGCGAATAACCGCAATGTCACCTATCTGCCTACTGCAAACCTCTTTAGCGGCAAAAACAACCCCACCACATGGCTGACCGAGCCTGAAGTGATCAAAGAGTGGATCGACAAGGGCGAGAAGATTAAAATTATCGACCTGCGCTACTGGAGCTTCTTTGAAGAGGGACGCATCAAAGGTGCATCACAAGTGCCCATTAAAAATCTTCTCTCACGTGATGGCATTCAGCTTCTACCTAAGCCCAAAGAGGGATTCACGATTGTGATGGTGAGCGAAAATGGTCAACTGGCTATGGCGGGAGCAGTGGCACTGGCAAATCTGGGATACAAAGTCAAAGTCCTCAATGGCGGTATGGCGGCATGGGATAAAAAGTTAGGCGGCGCGCACGTTGTCAAGGGGCCACTCGATAACAACTGGCCGGGCAAAAAAGGTTGGGCAGGCCAGAACGTCAAACTGATCGGCGAAGTCAAAGTAGAGAAGAAGTAAGGAGCAGCAGATGAAAACCGTAAAAACACTACTCAAAACAGCACTTTTTGGCAGCATGATCGCCGCAAGCAGCCTCTATGGCAACGCCGAGTTCGATCTTTTGAAGCAGTATGTCGTCGAGCAGAAGCTCGATATGGATAAAGCGATGGACCGCAAAACGTGGATTCCCGATGCTGACGGTCTGGTGGAAAATATCAGTGACTACTTTATTCTGGATATCCGCAGCGGCGACGTGGCACCTAAAAACGGCAAGCCCGACTTTGAAGACGGCCATATTCCCGGCGCGCACAACACCACTTTTGAAAATGTCCTGAACTATGCCCGTGAACACAAAGCGCCCGATCGCATTTTGGTGGTGAGCGAAGACGGTCAGGCGGCGGCTGCGGCTGCGGTAGCGCTGCGCATGGCGGGTTATCCCAATACCAAAACGATGAAGTTCGGTATGGCCGGATGGAACAAAAAGTTCGACGTATGGAGCGAAAAGCGCGGCAACCTCTCCGAGGGACACAAAAACTGGACCAAAGAGGCAGCACCCGCACCCAAAAAACTAGGAGAGACGCCTGCGCTCAAAACCGGCAAGAAAACCGGCAAAGAGATCCTCGAAGCGCAGGTGCAGGCCTTCTTGAAACGCGGCTTCCAGGCGGTGCAGCCTCAGGAGCTTTTGGAGAATCCGAACAAGTACTTCGTTGTTAATCAGGGCAATGCCAAAGCCTATGGCCAATTTGGCCGCGTCGCCGGATCACAGCAGTTCAATGAGCCGATGATCAATCCCAAAGATGAGAAGAAATTCGGCAGCATCGAGTTTTATCCTGCGGACAAGCCGATCGTTCAGTACTGCTGGAGCGGTCACGCGGCAATTACGGTGGCCTCTTGGCTGAACATTTTGGGTTATGACGCCAAAGGCACTGCTTATGGTACCAACGCGCTCTTCTACGACAAAATGACCAAGGCACAGTTCAAAAAACCAGAGGGTTACGGTTTCGTAACAGGAAAATAAGGATTGACGATGAGCAAGTTTTGGACGAAACAGTGGTCGTTTATGTGGGCGGGTCTGGCCTTTGGCTTGGCGCAGATCTTCTACATGGTCGGCAACTTCTTTCCGGCGTGGGCCGCCGGTAAAACCCCTTCGGTCGAACCGATCACGGTGACAACCGACCTAGGGAAAATGTTTCGCGGTATGGAGGTCTTCTTGTGTAAAACACTGGGCATCTCTGATACGCAGATTTACGGTACGTCGGTGATGCTCGCGAACGGCGACTGGATTCCGACGGCGCAGGGGGCTTTTGTGCCCGGCGTGGGCTGGCCGATTGTCGGGATGATGCTCGGCGGTCTTTTGGTGGCCATCATCGAAAGAGAGGGGCGCGGCTGGGCGAAGTATGACTGGCAGGTCTTGACCATCGCCTTCTTCGGCGGCGCGCTCTTTAGTTACGGCACCCGTTTGGCGGGCGGCTGTACGCTCAACCACCTGCTTGGCGGCGTGCCGATGATGAATATTCACTCGATGGTTGCGGTAGGCTTTATGTCTTTGGGCGGTTTGGCCGGCTTCTTCTTGATGGGCCTGGTAGACCGCGCAAAATACTTCAAGCACCAAGAGACTTTGGATTATGCCAAAGAGTCTTATGAGAAGGGCAACTACACCGATTGTGTCTGTTACGATCCTGACTACAAGCCCAAAAAAGACATGATCCGCTGGCTGGGGATCGCCTTTTCGGTGATCTTTTTCGGTGTGGGGATTGTGGGCGGACTCTTTAACCCCGAGATGTTCCAGTACGCCAAAGATGCGGCGCACCTCGATCAGCTTAAGGATTTCGGTAAATCGATCGACCATAAAGGTTTGGCTTATGTGCTGCTGACGCTAGCGGCGGGGATCATCGGCGGCTTCGGTATGGCCAAATCGGGCTTTGGTACCGAGTGCGGACTGCTCACGGCGGAAGCGCACCACTTCACGACCAAAAACGACACCGTAATGGACCGCTTCAATATGCCCAAAATCACTAAAACCCTCTTTAGAGGCATGATGCCGCTGGTGGGGATCTCGGCGATGTGGGTACTGGTTTCGGCCTTTATCATCGTCACATGGGGCTTTTTGAACTACGAGCACGGCTTTACGGGCGACATCAAGTACGCACTCACTGCAGGCGTGCCCATCGGCGGCTTTATCCTCGGTATGGGCGCGGTTTTGCTGATCGGTTGTGAAATCCGCTCTTATATGCGCATTGGTCTGGGCTATACCAACACGATGGTCGGTTTTGCGGGATTCGCGATGGGGTATATCCCGTTTACGCTCTACTACAAGGAGCACATGGAGTTCTTCTATGCCACCGATTGGCTCGGCACGGAAGCGGCGATGGCAGCGGGCGAAGCGGGTCTGTATCATGTACCGCAGCTCTTTAGCGACAACCACTGGGTGCAAGTGGGCATAGCGATCGTCTGGTTCGTGCTGCTGGTGAAGCTCTTTAAATGGGCCATCAACAAAGGGGCGCGCGCTCTGGGTACGACCACCGACGTGATCGCACACAAAAATACCGAGGATGTCCATCGCCTCACCTACGTCGAGGAGCTATACGCTAAGACGGCGGAGCGTCTGGGACTGGATGAGTACCAACACTTAAGCGGGTTCGATCACTGGATGAACCGAACCTTCGGCAAAAAGTAGGGCGCTTGTGCGCCTCAACCACCTTTACATGTAACAAGGAGATTGACCATGAATGCGAATAAACTTCTTCTATCGGCTCTGGCCGCGGCGACGCTTGCTTCCTCTGCGGTTGCGGGCCCAAAATTCGAGTATAACGACGGCAAAAGCTCTCTGGAGCTCTTCCAGATGGTTCAATTCTGGGGCATGACCGCTGTGGATGACGACAACGATGATATCGCCGATCCAAACGATTTATACGTCCGCCGCGGTCGCTTCGGTGCGCGCGGCGCGATCAATCCTGATGTGAGCTATACCGTTTGGTTTGCTTACGACATGATCGGTAAAGACGGCAACGACTTTATGATCGGTTCGCCTCAGGACAATACCAACTCCAACAAAGACGTCTATATCTGGGATGCGATGGTGACGTATAAAATGAACAAAGAGTTTGCCAATGTCACTTTGGGTTATTTCCGTCCGCAAGTGGGCAAAGAGTCGATCACGTCGGGCTTTCACACCACCAGCTATGAGAAGGGCCTTTCGAACTTCTTCGTGCGTACCCACCTTGTCGGTCGCGGACCGGGTCGTGAGATGGGGGTTAACGTCGGCGGTTTGACCCTGGGCAACAAGCTCAACTATAACTTCGGTCTCTTCAACCCCAACCATACGGGCATCACGGGTGCGACGATGAAAACAGGCACCAACCAGACCGGAACGGTCAAAGAGAACGCATTCATGTTCGCGGGCCGCGTAGCGTACAGCATCGGTGACGCCGAGATGGACAAATACAAAATCAGCTACACCACCAACTATTTCGGCAAGCGCAACGGCGTGACCCTGGCGGTCGAAGGGGCGATGCAAGGCGAGACGGACAAGTTTGAGTCCAACACCTATTACGGCTTTGACGTGTTGGCCAACTTCGGTCAGTTCAACGCCTCTTATGAGCACAACTTCCTAAGCCGCACCTATACCGACGAGCAAAAAGCGGTGGAAGGATTCAAATTTCAAGACAGCGACGACGTGGTCATGACCGCGCACGCCAGTTATAACTTCCCGATCGCCGAGGGCAAGCAGTTCATCGAACCTGCCGTGATGTGGACCCGTTCTGATCTTGACGAGGGCTCTTACTTCGGTCTGGCCAGCGGCTATAGCAACGGTACCAAGGGCAACGTCACCATCTACAGCGCCGGCGTCAACTGGTACAAAGATAAGATGAAAGAGAAGTACGGGATTCACTTCGCCAACTTCGACAAGAGCGAAGATATGGACGGCAAAGACGGTGCAGAGCAGTCGGTCGTGACATTGACCGCACAGTTCATCTTTTAAAGGATAAGCCATGCGTCTGATTCAGGGAATGGTTGTCGGAGCGGTCGTTGCCGCTTTGGCGATCTATATGACCATGATGTCCGTAGCCGGCGATATGATGTTTGTCGAGCGCGTCTCTCCGTATAGCTATGAAGAGACCATCGCCAAAGTGAAGCAGAGCTACCTTGACAACGGCTGGCAGGTACTCAGCGTCAAAGACAGCAATGAGGGTTTTGTGAAAAAGGGCAAAGCGTCCGTGGGCAAGATTACCAACATGAAGGTGTGCGCCGATGAGATCGCGTATGAGCTGCTCAAAAACGACGCCAACAAGCACATCATTACGATGATGCCCTGCGGTGTGGGTATTTACGAAAAAGGCGGCAAAGTCTATGTCGCCACCATGAATGTCGGGATGATGAAGGGGATGATGTCTCCTGAAGTTGAAACGATCATGGGGCGCGTCGCGGCTGATACCGACAAGGTGATGCAGGTGCTTGCCAAACGGTAGGCTTACATGTAAGCGTCCTTTGCGGGCGCTTCGGTTTTTTTCGCGGGCGGCAGCAGAACTTCGTTTCATTCAGCCTCCTTCACTTAGAACCAAACGCACAAGACACCCACTTCTGCCGTCTGCGAAAAAAACCGTCGTTATAATGCCAATATGAAGAGGCCTCATTCCGTGATCGATATCAACGCCCAGCAGCAGCGCATCAAGTCTAAAACCTCGATGTACATCATCGTGATTACGTTGCTCTTTGGACTCTTTAGTATCGGGTATCTTTTTTTGGAAAAACGCAATGCCCTAGAAAAGTCGCTTGAAGACAATGCCCGCATTGCCGGCGAATTTTTTTACGCACAGGTGCGCAAAAACACCCAGCTACTCGCCAATGTGAGTGACCGCATGATGCGCGACGAGGTGCTGATAAAGGTCTTTGTGGCACAGGATCGAGAGGCTTTGGTGCGTGAGTCGGAGCGCTACTTCGATTGGCTGAGGCTACTCAACGCCGACATCAGCAACATGCACTACTATCTGCCCGATACCGTCTCATTTTTGCGGATGCATAAGCGCGAAGCGTATGGAGATGATCTCTCGTGCATCACCCCCATCGTCACCGCAACCAATAAGACTTTGCAGCGTCATGAAGGGTATGAGGCGGGGCTTTACGGCTTTTATCTGCGGGTGGTGAGTCCGCTGTTTTATGAACGCCGCCATATCGGTGCGCTGGGGCTGGGGCTGAACCTCTCAGCCATCATCAGTGAGCTGCAGCAGGTCAACCGCGGGATCTATCTCATTGCGATGGAGCATCAAGACCCCGCGCTCGAAAAGCTGTCGCAGTTTCACAATATGCAAGATTTCAGCATCTATCAGTCTCCAAAGCGCACCTACATCGCGAAAAAGCGCAGCGATCTTGAGCGTTTTGCACCTCTTTTGAGCGATGCCGCAAAGAGCACGAGCGAGGTGATCACCTTGCAGAATCGGCGTTATCTCGTTAGCTATGCGATGAAGATCAACAATTTCGAAGAGCAGACCATCGCCACCATCGTCAGTATCCATGACGTCTCCGACATCTACCGCAAATTCAATGCCGATCTGGTGCGCTCGGTGATTCTCAATATCCTGATGATCGTGTTGGTGCTGCTGGCGCTTGAGCACGGCTTTAAGCTCTACGGTACCCAGACCCAGCAGCTTTACCGCGAATACGCTCAGACCTCCATGCGTCTGCAGTCGCTCAGCTCCAAGCTCAATCCGCACTTTCTGGTCAATGCGCTCAACGTCATCTCGGAACTGATGTACTCCAACGTGGCCAAGGCCGAAGAGAATATCGTGCGTCTCTCGCAATTGCTGCGCAACTATCTCGGAGCCAAAGAGAGTCTTACCTTGCGCGACGAGCTCGACTACACGCTTGATTACTGTTACCTCCAAAACACCCGTTTCAACGATCTGCACAAAGTGCGCATCAAGGTGAATGATGAGCAACTTTATAATGTAGTGATTCCGAAGTTCTCCATTCAGCTTCTGGTCGAAAACGCCTTTAAGCACGCTTTGCAGCTCAAAACGCCGATGATCATCAAGATACATGTCTACAGACGGGGCGATAAGGTGGTATTATCGGTCTCGAATACGGGTAAGAAGGTTGAGCGCATCACGTTCGGTTTTGGCCTGAGCAATCTGCAGACCCGTATCGAGGAGTCGTGCAATGGCTCGATGCGCTATGCACACAAATGCGGTGTGACCAACTTTACCCTCTATTTAAAGGAGCCTTGTGAATTTTTTGGTTATTGATGATGAGCAGTTGGCGGCGGATAAGATCAAGCGGCTGCTTGAATCGATGGGCTACACCCATATCACCACCACGACTTCTGCCGCCGAAGGGGTGGAGATTTGCAAGTACCGCTACTTCGACGTGATTTTTCTGGATATCAACATGCCTGAGAAGATGGGGCTTGAGGTGGCCAAAGAGATTTTGTACATCAATGCTGCATCGCACATCGTCTTTACGACGGCGTACGATCAGTACGCGCTTGAGTCGTACAAGATCGGGGCGATTGATTATCTGATGAAGCCCGTGACGGCGGCTGCCTTGCAAGGCTCCATCCACCGCGTGAACCGCTATATCAGCTCGGCTAAGAGTGACGCCAATCCTTCTGCGACGATTATGGCCAAAGATCAAGAGAAGATCACCCTGCTGAAGATGGATGATATCTACATCATTACCGCCCATTTAAGCGACACCTCCGTGCGTACCAAAGAGGGGGAGCTCTTTACCGGCAAGAAGATCTCCGACTTCAACGCCTTCACCTCAAACCGCCAGTTTGTCAAGGTGCACCGCTCGCAGATCATCAACATCTACAAAATCGCTTATCTCGAAACGATCGAGCAGGGTAAATACCGTATCCACTTTAAAGAGATCGATGAGGTGGTCTATACCAGCCGCAGCGGCGCACAACTGCTGCGCGAACTCTTTGAACAGATGCTCTAAAAAAGGTTACATGTAATGAACTTTCTCAAACAAGAGGGCTTGATGGTGATGGCGGCGTTGTTGCTGCTTTTCCCGATGCTTTTTTCTATCGGCGAGGGGCTTTATGAGATTCTCAAAACTGTGGTGTGGCTCATTTTTTGGGTCTATCTCTTTCGTACCTACCGCGAGGAGCGACGATGGATGGCGCTCTTTGCCCTGCCGGTGCTGATCTACAACCCCTTTTTCGTGTTGGCGTTTTCGCCTGAGTTGTGGGCGTTGCTGCACGGCTTTTTCTTTGTGCTAAGCTTCTTGTGGCTGCTTAAAAAGCTGCGCCCGATTTTACTTCAAAAGGAGTCGTAATGGTTCAAGCACGCTTTGAACTTGATGTTACGTTTGTCCGCTCGCTGCGCTCTCAGCGGGCTTTGTTTGGTTTTGGAGGCTTTGGCGAGGCGACTTATTACCGCACCTACAGCCGGATTAAAAGCGACGGAACGCAGGAGCATTGGGCCGATACGGTCATTCGCGTCGTTGAGGGGGTGATGTCGATCCGCAAACACCATACACTCCAAAACCTTTTGGAGTGGCGCGAAGAGGAGCAGCAGCAGCGTGCCGGCGCTCTGGCGCAGAGCATGTTCGAGATGAAGTGGCTGCCGCCGGGGCGCGGTCTTTGGGTGATGGGCACCGATTATGTCTATGAGCGCGGCGCGGCGGCGCTGAATAACTGCGGTGCGGTAGATACGACCGATCTGGCATTGGCGGCGGACTGGACGATGGATATGCTGATGTGCGGGGTCGGGGTGGGCTTTAACACCGCATGGAAGGGGATCGGTGTCTGCCAGCCCGACAAGGCGCGCGGTGTGCGCTATGCGATCCCTGATTCGCGTGAGGGGTGGGTGGCTTCGGTGCGGCTGCTGATCGAGAGCTACACCAAGGGGAGTGCATGGCTCTTTTTTGATTACGGTGCCATTCGTCCGGCGGGCGCACCGATTCGCGGATTTGGGGGTACGGCTTCGGGGAGTGCGCCGCTCATTGAGCTGCACGGACGCATCGAAACGGCGCTCGATTGCTTTGTAGCGGGTGAGATCGACGCCACCCGCACCACCGCCGATATCATGAACGCGATCGGGGCGTGCGTGGTGGCGGGTAACGTGCGCCGCTCCGCCGAGATCGCGCTGGGATCGGTTGAGGATGAGACCTTTTTGGATCTTAAAGACTACGCCAAAGTTCCCGAACGCGCTGCCATTGGCTGGATGTCTAACAACACCGTCGTGCTTACATGTAACGAAGAGTTCGAGAAACTGCCGCTCATTGCGCAGCGTATCCGCAATAACGGTGAACCGGGTATTATGAACCTCATTAACGTTCAGAAGTTCGGTCGTTACGGCAGAGAGTCGCAAGATCGGGCGTGGCTGGCCAACCCCTGCGCCGAGATTCCACTGGAGAGCTTTGAGCTGTGTAATCTCGCCGAGGTCTTCCCCTCGCGCTGCAGTAGCGAAGAGGAGTTTTACGAGGTGCTTGAGTACGCGACCTTTTATGCCTCAACCGTCTCGCTGCTGCCGACACACCGCAGCGAGACCAACGCCGTGGTGGTGCGTAACCGCCGTATCGGTGTGAGCCTCTCGGGCGTTGCGGACATGCTTGATGCGCTGGGGGCGACGGAGCTCACCAGACGCTTGCGCCAAGGCTACAAGGTGGTCAAAAGTGCCAACGAGCGCTACGCCGCCGAAGCCGGGGTGCCGGCTTCGATTCGGGTAACGACCGTCAAGCCCTCAGGCACTATCAGTCAGCTCGCGGGCGTGAGTTCGGGGATGCACTTTCCGACCTTTCAATACGCCATCCGCCGTATGCGCGTGGGCAACGACGCGCCCATCTGTGCGGTGCTCAAGCGTGCGGGGGTGCCGCACGAAGCGGATACCTACAGTGCCAACACCACGGTCTTCGAGTTTCCCATCGATCAGGGCAAAACCCGCAAAGCGACGGCAGTTTCGGCATGGGAGCAGTTTGCCTTTTTGGCGATGCTGCAGCGCGAATGGAGCGACAATATGGTGAGCTGTACGGTCTACTTCGACCCCAAAACCGAAGCGCATCAGATCGAGCAGATGCTTGCGCAGTTTGCGCCGGTGATCAAGTCGGTCTCGATGTTGCCCCACAGTGAAGAGGGGGCCTATGCGCAGATGCCTTATGAAGGAATCGACCAAGAGGAGTATGAGCGCCGCGTGCGCGCGATGCCGAAGATTGATTGGAGCAGCTTCGGCGGTAGCGACGGGATGGAGTCACGTTTTTGTTCTAACGACACGTGCGAACTGGTTTAAGGCTTTTTTTGGATGATGGCGCGGCCGTGCTCCAGCCGCTCCACAAAGACCTTCTCCCCCTCTTCAAGCCCCTCTACGTCGGCGTCCCAGTAGGTGCCGCGAAAAAAGACACGCCCTTCTTTGACCACGCCTTCGCCGCCCCCTTCAAAGCTGTCGGTATGATGCTCCTTAGAGCTCATAAAGCGTTCCACGAAGCGTGCGCGCAGCAGGTACATCAGCGCCGCGCCGATTCCAAAAGCCCACGCGAGTTGGACGCTGCCGTTTTGAAAGGCATAGAGCGCGGAGAGGGCGGAGACAAGCACAAAGCCGATGCCGAACCAAAAGAGCACAAACGAGGTCGTGACGATCTCGGCGGCGATGAGGGCGATGCCAAAAGCGAGCAGATACTGCGGCTCAATGGGCGCGATGATCATCTTTAGCTCTTTTTGGTGAGCAGCTCTTGAAGCATGGCCAGAGAGCCGGCCAGCTCCATCGCTTCATAAGGCACGACGACCTTGTTTTGGCTATCGGAGTTGGCGATGCCGGCAAAAGCGGCGATGCGGTCTTTGGCCAGCATAAATTCGGCGGCTTTGTGGTTGTTTTGCATCGCTTCGTTGAGCATCTCAATCGCTTTGCGCTGACCATCGGCCACCACCATCTGCTCATAGCGTTTGGCATCGGCCATGCGCTCAATCGCTTCGGCTTCGAGTACCACCTTTTGTTTTTGCGCTTCGGCGTCGCGGATCACGGCCTCTTTGTTGGCTTGGGCGGTCAGTTCGATGGCCCGTTTTTCGCGCTCTGCTTTGAGCTGGGCTTGCATCGCCATCTCGATCTCTTTGGGCACGGAGATGTCGGCGATCTCGACGCGCATTACCTTCACGCCCCAGTTGACGACGGCGTGGTCGAGTTCGGTGAGGAGTTTGGCGTTGAGCTTTTCGCGTGAACTGAGCGACTCATCAAGCGAGAGCTGCCCGATCTCGCTGCGCAGCGTGGTCATGGCGAGGTTGGAGATGGCGACTTTGACATCCACGACGTTATAGGTGGCCTCTTTGCCGTCGGCGATCTTGATAAAGACGATGCCGTCGATGGCGATGACCACGTTGTCGCGGGTGATGACGTGCTGTTTGTCGATGTCGATGATCTGCTCTTGAATGGTGAGGCGGTTGCGCACCGTGTCGATGATGGGGATGATGATGTGAAAACCGCCGGTGAGTTCACGATGGAACTTCCCCAGCCGCTCAACGACGTAGATGCTTGACTGCGGGACGATGGTGATTCCCTTGATGGCCAAGACGATGGCAAAGACGATAATCGCAAAGGGGATGGAGAGCAGTTCCATAAGTACTCCTAATCAAAGATGGCCTCTATTCTAACACACTTGCCTTACATGTAACGCTTTTGAAAATAGCGTTGCGACTCCTCGGTGACGACTTTGTGCAGCAGCAGCAGCGCGATGAGGTTGGGCAGGATCATCAGGCCGTTGAACAGATCGGAGAGGTTCCACGCCAGCTCTAGCTTGAGCTGCGCACCGATGAAAATGGCGATGACAAACACCAGCCGATACCAGAAAATAGAGCGTGCCCCCAGCAAAAACTCCATCGCTTTTTCACCGAAGTAGCTCCAGCCGATCAAGGTAGAGTAGGCAAAAAGCAGCGTCGCACTCGTGACCACCAGCGCCCCAAACCCGCCCAAAAAGTGCGCGAAACTTTGATACGTCAGCTCTGCTGCGCTCACTCCTTCACCCCACTGCGGCGCCATCAAGATCACCAGCGCCGTGGCCGTGCAGACGATGAGGGTGTCGATGAAGGTTTGCGTCATGCTCACGAGTGCCTGCTCGACCGGCTCATCGGTTTTGGCGGCGGCTGCGGCGATGGCGGCGGAACCCATGCCCGCTTCGTTGGAGAAGATCCCCCGCGCCACCCCGTAGCGAATCGCCGCCGCCACGCTTGCCCCCACAAAGCCCCCGCCCGCCGCGATGGGCTCAAAGGCGTAGCGAAAAATCAAGCCCAGAGCGTCCAGCGCCTCGGCGGGATGGGTGAAGATGACGGCCAGCGCACTGAGCAGATAGGCCGCGATCATAAAAGGCACCAGCGCGCTTGTAAATCGTCCGATGGAGCGGATGCCCCCTAAAATGACCGCGCCGCTGAGCACCATCATCACCGCGCCGCTCAGCCATGGGGCGATGTCGGCTTTGGCCTGAAGCAGTTGCGCGACCGAATTGGACTGCACCATGTTGCCGATCCCAAAAGCGGCAAAGGCCGCAAAGACGGCAAAAGCCACCCCCAGCCACGGCAGCTTTGCGCCGTAGGTGAGGTAGTACATCGGCCCGCCGCGCGCACCGTGCGGGGTGATTTCGCGGTAGTGGACGGCCAGCAGGGATTCGGAGTATTTCGTCGCCATTCCCAGCAGACCCACCGCCCACATCCAAAAGACCGCGCCGGGGCCGCCAAGCGTGATGGCGGTGGCCACCCCGACGATATTGCCGATGCCCACGGTCGCCGCAAGCGAGGTGGCCAGCGCGGCGAAATGCGAAATGTCGCCCTTGGCGTGCGGCTCTTTTTTGAAGATGAGCCGCAGTGCCAGCGGCAGGGCGCGAAACTGCAGCAGGCGCAAGCGGTAACTTAAAAAAAGTCCGGTGACGACCAGCATGATGAGCGTAGGTACGCCCCACACGAGGTTGGAAAGGGTGGCGATGAGCGATTCAAAGGCGGCCATGCAGACTCCTTGATAAAGTGAACGGAGATTGTACGCTGTTGTTGATGAAAGGGCGGCATTGTTACATGTAATTCATTCCGGCGTTGCTCACGGGTGAAGTTCGATTATAATTGCGCCAAACTTTACATGTAAGGAATCCCATGAGCATCTACCGCGAATACGACATCCGGGGCATCGTCCCCGAAGAACTCAGCCAAAGCGAAGTGACGAAGATCGGTTATGCCCTCTCTCGCCGCATTGAGGGTGAATATGTCGCAGTAGGCTATGATGCCCGTACCCACTCTCCTGAACTATTTGAATACCTAAGCGCAGGATTGTGCGCCGGAGGAAAAACAGTGCTCTTTATGGGGCTGGTGCCCACCCCCGTAAACTACTTCGCCTCTTTTCAAAGCTTTGAGGGCATCACTCCATCCGCGTCGGTCATGATCACCGGATCACACAACCCCAGCGAGTACAACGGCTTCAAGATCACCGTAGCGCAAGCCCCCTTTTTCGGTGAGGATATTTACGCCCTCGGACGCGAGATCGCCACGATGCCAATGCCCTTACATGTAAGCCCCAAGATCATCCCCATTAATGCCAAAGAGCGCTATATCGATTATATGCTCTCTCAGTTTGAGCATCTGCGCACCCTACCTACACGCATCGTCTATGACTGCGGCAACGGCGCTGCAGGGGTGGTACTCGATGAGATCTTTGAGCGCCTTGGCTTACATGTAAAAGGAATCTACACCAACCCCGACGGTACCTTCCCCAACCACCACCCCGACCCCTCAGACGCCCATACCCTTGAAGACATCCAAGCACTTTTGACACAAGAGGGCGATATCGCCTTTGCCTATGACGGTGATGGTGACCGTATCGCGGTACTGACTCATAAGTACAACATCAAAGGCGATCAGATGGCACTGCTCTATACGCTTAGCATGGATCAACCCACCGTGATCGGCGAAGTGAAGTGCTCTCAGGTGATGTATGATGAGCTGGAGCGTCGCGGATGCAAAGCCATCATGTATAAAACAGGCCACTCCAACCTCAAAGTCAAGATGAAAGAGACAGGAGCAGACTTGGCCTGCGAAGTAAGCGGACATATCTTCTTCAAACACCGCTACTTCGGCTATGACGACGCCATCTACGCCACCCTTCGGATGCTGGAGCTGATCCATGAGGGAATCGACCTTGACGCAGAGCTAGACAAACTCCCGCAGGTCTACTCCACCGAAGAGATCAAGGTCAAAACCACCGAAGCCGAAAAATTTAGGCTCATTGATAAGCTCAAAGAGTTACTGCAAAACCCGCCGCAAGGCTTCCCCGCCATCCGCGATATCATCACGGTGGACGGCGTACGCGTCATCTTCGATCACGGCTGGGCGTTAGTACGCGCCTCCAACACCACACCCATTCTGGTAACACGCTTTGAATCAAGCGATGAGGCCACCGCCAAGCACTATGAGGCAGTGATGAATGATCTGATCGCTCAGGCGAAGGCGGCGCTTTAAGTGGCGGCGCTGCGGTATCTGTTGGCGCTTTTGAGCGTAGCGGCGCTTTTGGGCGCGGATCAGAGCCGCTACACCCGCTTGCTATGGAGCGACGAGTTCAACACCCCTGCCGACACGCCGCCTGATCCGCGCTACTGGAGCCATTTGATCGGCAACGGTATCGGGGAGATCGGATTGTATGGCTGGGGTAATTTCGAGATGCAGTATTACACCGACGCGCCAAGCAACGCCTACAGCGACGGAGCGGGCCACATGATCATCGAAGCGCGGCGGCTAGAGCGTGCGGGCTTTTTGGATAATGGAGATGTCATTGATCAGCTCTGCCCTGAGCGCCCCGCAGGCGGCCCGTGTCGCTATAGCTCGGCGCGTATCCACACCCAGGGCAAAGTGGCCTATCGCTTTGGCCGCATCGAAGCGCGCATCAAATATCCGCAGGGTGATGGGGTGTGGCCCGCCTTTTGGATGCTGGGCAACGACGCCAGTTTTGATCCCCAATCAAGCGGCTACTGGCCGCAGTGCGGCGAGATCGATATCGCCGAGTACTTCAGCGTGCATCGCCATCAGATGGGCCATTTCTTGTACTATCCCCAAAGCCCGGCTCTGGGGCACGGTGAAGAGGTCAAAGGGAGTGACTTTTCGCTCGATTTTCATACCTACGCGCTGGAGTGGGAACCGCATGAGATCCGCTGGTATATTGATGGCGTGATGACACAGCGCATTGAGCGCTCTAAGGTCAAGGAGTGGGTCTTTGACAAGCCCTTTTTCCTCATTTTCAATATCGCGTTGCACGAGTCGCCCATGATGGGCGATCCTAAAAACACGGAGTTTCCCAAACGCATGGTGATCGACTATGTGCGCTGGTATGCTCCTTAAAGCCCGACTGTCCAGCCTGAACGCCAATCTTGCTCTTTACGGTGAGAGCCTACAAATGCCGCTTCGTCAAAGAAGCCTCCTTGGCTGTTTTGAAGCGATGACGGGGTGGTATCAAAGGCGTCTACGCTGCACAATTTGCCCGACTCGAAGCGCTTTTTGACCTCCTCTTTTTCTATGCCGTCACGCGCACCGTAGAGGTTGCCCTCTTCCTCACCGCTGCCCAGCGCAACGCTTTGGAAGAAGATCGCGTCGGCATCAAGCGTGGCGCGGTCGCGGATGGCGAGCTGGGCGCGCTCGAAGTTCATGATGACGCCGTTGATGAGGCTAAAGCCGCTGCCGCTGCGCAGCAAGATACCGTTGTCACTACCGTAAGCACCCACGAGCGTAAAGTTGGCGAGCGTGGGTCTTGTGCGCGGCGCGGCGGCGTGGTTGTCTACGTTGTTGTCCGATTCGATACCGTTGCCCGATTGTGAGGCGCTGAGCGAAAGGGTCTCGGCGTAGAGGTACTGGATGTTGCCCTGATAACCCAGATCGGTATCGAGCGCATCGTCGCGGTTGCCGATAAGGACGACGTGCTTCATGTTGACGGTGCCGCCCCACACTTCGATCCCGTCGTCTTTGCCTTTGTAGACCTCAACATAGTCGATGAGCGTGCCTCTGCCCACGCCGCCAAGGCTTAGGCCGTTGATCTCTTTATTGCGCGCTACCTCGTCGCCGCCGTATTTGATCACCACATATTTAAGCACACCGCTGTCATCTTCGGGGTTGTCGCCGCCGAAGCGGATGTTGCGACCCGAAAATTCAAAGGGCTGATCGAGCGTGCCGGTGTTGATGGGGGCGTTGCCTGCGATGACGAGGCCGCCCCAGTCGCCGGGGTTGGGTTTGAGCCCTTTGAGTTCGCTTTCCGAAGTGAAGACGATCGGGGCGATCTGCGTACCGCGTGCCAGGATCTTCGAGCCGCGGTTGATCACCAGAAAGTCGCCGCCGCCGGTGCCGAAAATCGTGGCACCCGGCTCTATGCTCAGTGTGGATTGGTAGCTGTTGTCGCCGCCTACGAGCACCTCTCCGCGTAGCTGCCAGTAACGATCCGCGCTGAGGTGAAGGTCGTTGGTGATGATGTTGGAGAGTTCGCAGACGGGTTTGTTGTGGATGCTATAGCCTGCGTCGCTGGTGCCTGAGGGGCAGAGGGTTTGATGGTAGGTGACTTGAGTCTGCTTCTGCTCTATGTCGGCCTGAGCCGTTCTGGAGTCATAGAGATAGTACGCTCCGGCGATCGAGAGCACGCCGATCAGGATGGAACCGATGGTCTTCATAGGAGCTCCTTGTGGAATAAATAAGGTCGGATTGTAAAGAGAAAGGATCACGACGTTGTTACAAGCTATCACACATTAATTACATCGTCAGCCGCATTAGGGTGTAAGCGCCGTCTGCGCCTGCGGGCGTTATAATGTCTTCTTTGATCCGAATAAAGGAACCCTTATGAAAACCCATACCCTTTTGATGCCGCTGGATATGCACCTGCACCTGCGTGATGGCGTGATGCTTGAGACGGTGGCCCCGCTTTCGAGTTACAGCTTCAGCGGTGCGCTCGTGATGCCCAATCTGGTGCCGCCCGTGATCACGCTTGAAGCGGTCGTGGCCTACAAGCACCGCATCAACCACGCCATCGGCAAGCTTGATGATCCCGACGAAGAGGCGCTGATGGCCGATGACTGCTTTGAGCCGTACATGAGCCTCTTTTACCAAAACTACACCCGCGCTTTTTTAAGTACCGTCAAAGACGAGATCGTTGCGATCAAGCTCTACCCTGCCGGTATTACCACCAATAGTGAAGGGGGCGTCAAGAGCTTCGATCTGGATGCCATGCGCCCCACGCTTGAGGCGATGAGCGATCTAGGGATCGTGCTTTCGGTACACGGCGAGACGGACGGCTTCGTGATGGACCGGGAGGCGGAATTTATGAGCATCTATGAGATGTTGGCCGTCAACTTTCCCAAGCTCAAGATCGTGATGGAGCACATTACGACCAAAGCGGCGGTGGAGATGCTAGAGCGCTATGAGAACCTTTTTGCCACCATCACCGCCCACCATCTGCTCATCACCCTTGATGATGTGGCAGGGGGGATGCTGCGGCCGCACCTCTTTTGCAAGCCCATCGCGAAGCGACCCGAAGACCGCGAAGCGCTCTTACATGTAGCCCTTGAGGCGCACCCCAAAGTGATGTTCGGCTCCGACTCCGCCCCTCATCCGCAGCATAAAAAAGAGGCGTGCGGCTGCGCGGCGGGGGTCTTTACCGCGCCGATCGCGCTGCAGTTGCTGTGTGAACTGTTTGACAAGCACGGCAAGCTCGAAAACCTTCAAGCCTTTATCAGCGACAATGCCCAAAACATCTACGGCCTCTGCCCTGAGTTTAAAGAGGTGGTGCTTTCGAATAGACCTTTTTTGGTGCCCGAGAAGTACGGCGACGTGATCCCGATGTTTGCGGGCGAGCATATCGGCTGGACGATCGAAAGTGTCAACTAGGCTTCTGCTGCTCGAAGACGACGCGCTTTTTGGGGAGAGCTTGTGTGACTACCTTGAGGAGTGCGGCTGCGAGGTGTTACATGTACGCGACGGCGAGCGGGCGCTTGAGGCGACCTACGCGCAGCGTTTTGACTGCTATCTGCTCGACATCAACGTCCCGCTGCTCGATGGCCTCTCGCTGCTTGAGTCGCTGCGCAGCGGGCGCGACGCCACGCCGGCGATCTTTCTCACGTCGCATAGCGATAAAAGCGTTCTGTGCGACGCCTTCGAGCGGGGGTGTGACGACTACCTCAAAAAACCCTTCGACTTAGATGAACTTTGGCTGCGCATTCAAGCGTTGCTGCGTCGCTCTCGGGGTGATTTGCACCGCTGTGTTGGGGCGCTGTGCGTCGATATGGAGCGCAAAATCGCCACGCTTGAGGGGCGCGAACTGCGGCTTTCGGCCAAAGAGCTCTCCTTGCTTGCGCTTTTGATGCGCGAAGCGGGGCTGGTGGTGAGCAAAGAGATGATCGTGGAGGCGTTATGGACGCCTTCTGAGGGGGTGAGCGACGGGGCGATCCGGGTCTATATCAACCGCCTCAAGCAGGAGCTTGAGGGCTTTGCGATCGAAAATATCCGTGGGGTGGGGTATCGGCTTGTTCCGTAATTTCACCTGGGTGATTTTGGGCTACTACTTCGCCAGCGTCTCTTTAGTACTCGCAGCGCTCTACTTTACGCTTTTTACCCTAAAGATCGATTCGGTGTTTTTGCTTCTGGTGATCGCTGGGGTGCCGACGGTGCTTATGGGGATGTTGATGGCCGCACTTGCATTAGAGCCGCTGCGCAGCCACTTTGAACAGCTTGAGCGTTTTACCAAAGAGACGCTGCATGAACTCAATTTGCCCATTAGCACCATCACCGCCAACACCTCCATGCTGAAAAAAAACACCGTAGACGAAAAAAGCCTGCGCCGACTTGAGCGCATCGAAGAGGCGACGGCGATGTTGCGTGCGCGTCATAACGAGCTGAACTATCTGATCAAAAAGCAGATGCAAGTAGAACAGATTGAGCTCTTTGCACTTGATACACTGCTTCAAACGCGCGTCGATTTTCTCTCGGCGCTCTATGGGCGCTTTGAGTGGAGCGTCGCCATAGAACCCACCCATATCCGCGCCGATGCGATGGGGCTTGCCAAGGTGATCGACAATCTGATCGAAAACGCGGTGAAGTACTCCGGCGCGTCACGGCGCATCGAGATCGTGCTCCAAGATGCCAAGCTTTGGATCACCGACTTTGGGGTCGGAATGGATGAGGGGGTTTTGCTGCATATTTTTGACCGCTATTACCAAAACGATGCTACGATGCCGGGTTTTGGAATCGGGCTGCATCTGGTGAAACGTTATTGTGACCGCCATCGCATCGGCTTACATGTAAAGAGTATTAAAGAGGAAGGCACAACCGTGGTGCTCAATTTCAAAGAGGTGAGGGTGTGATGGAACAGGCACAGTGGCTTCAAAGCGCGGAGCTGGCGCTTGATTATGGGGTGATGGGTATTTTGGTATTGATGAGCATCGTTTCGTTGTGGCTCTTTATTGAGCGGTTGATGTTTTATCGCAGCGTGCGCATCGAGGAGTATGAGAGCCGTGAACTGCTTGAACTTGACCTCTCCGACAACCTCTCGACCCTTTCGGCGATCGGCGCGAATGCCCCGTATGTAGGGCTTTTGGGGACGGTTTTTGGCATTATGCTCACCTTTTACGCGCTGGGCGAAGCGGGCAGCATCGATCCCAAAAAGATCATGACCGGACTCGCGCTCGCGCTCAAAGCGACCGCCATGGGCCTAGTGGTGGCGATCCCCTCGATTGCCTTTTATACGGCGGCACTGCGCAAAATGGAGCGCATCGTTGCTCATTATGACGCCAAAGCGGAGATGATGAAGCGTGAAGCCGCGTAAAAAATTCGATTCGATCAACGTCATCCCCTTTATCGACATCATGCTCGTGCTGCTGGTGATGGTGCTCACCACCGCCACCTTCATCAAGCAAGGAATCATCCCCGTCGATCTGCCCAAGGCGCAAAAGAGCGAAACACCCAAAGAGAGTAAAGAGGTGCGCATCAGCGTCACCAAAGGCGGCAAACTCTTTTTTGAAAAAAGAGAGCTCAGCGCTGCAGAGCTTGAAAAGGTACTCTCAAATATCGATAAAAGCCAGACCGTTGTGCTCGCCTCGGACAAAGAGGCGCAGTTTCAGGACTTCGTAACGGTGATGGATATTCTCAAAAAACTGGGTCATGAACAGCTATACATCCAAACCAAAGAGTAACATATCGCATGTTTATAACATCTTTAATTTTATAATATTATAAAAAATAGACAACGTTACCTTTTCTCTTATACACTAAAATCATAAAGATTCGGTAAACCAAATTTTATTGCTGTGCTATAATGGATTTGATTGAGGTGACTTTAAAGGAGTTATCATGAAAGTCTTATAGATACTATCGCTGTCGGGTGTGATACTCGCGGCGTTTCTGCAGGCTGTGACGCTTGAAGAAAGCGTTAGGGATTTGGTGCGTACCGACCCTGTGGTGCAGGATCGCTACCGTCACTACAAACAGGTAGAGGCCGACGTGCGCATCGCTCAGGCGCGCTATCTGCCGACGCTCGATCTGACCACCGGTATGGGCAAGCAGTTTATCAACGACCGTTCCGAATATACCGATCTGAGTGATCTAGGCTATGTCAACGTCAAGCTCCGAGGTAATCTAAACCTCTTCAACGGTTTTGGGGATATGCACTACATCGATGAGCAGGAGCAGCGGCTCCTTTCGGCGCGGGAGGATCTGCTTAACACCGTCAATCTACAGGTCTACGACCTTATCGAAGCCTATATCACCGTCTTGAAAAAAAAGCGGGAAGTGGAACTCTCAAGAGAGAATCTCAGCAACCACGAAGAGAGCTATTTTAAAATCGTAGACAAGAGCCAGACGGGTGCGGGCAAAGCATCCGACCTCTATCAGGCTTCAAGCCGTTTGGCGCTGGCGCAATCCAACCACATGAGCGCCGTCAACGATCTGCGCGAAGCACTTGTGAAATTTGAGAAGGTCTACGGTAAGGACGTCGATATCGATTTTTTCGAGTACGGCTATAAAGTGCCGGTCGTCGAAGGGAACTTCGAGCGCTTTTTCGATCTTGCACGCCAAAACAACAATGCGATCAAAGTGGCGAAACATAATATTGAAGTCAAACGTCAGGCCTACCTTAAAGACCTTCGCTACTTCTACCCCAAACTCGATCTGGAGGTGAGCGAAGAGTACCTCACCAACGACGACAGGGTCGAGGTTGATCAGTTCAAAGCGACGGTACTTTTTAACCTCTCGTGGCAGCTTTACAACGGCGGTGCCGATATGGCGCTGCGGCGCAAAAACCTCGAAGCGATGACGCAAGAAAACGAGGCGCTGCGCGAAGCCGAGCGTCAGCTCAAAGAGAAGCTGCTCTATGCGTGGAACAGTTTTGAAATTCTGGATAAGCAGCGTCAATATCTGCAAACCCATATCGAATACAGCAAAGATACGGTTGATTCCTACGCCGAGGAGTTTTTGCTGGGCAACCGCCAACTGCTCAACGTGCTTGATGCCGAACGTGAATTTTTCACCTCGCGCAAAGAGAAAAACAATGCCGATTACGATTTTGAACTCTCCAAATTCCGCATTATGGAAGCAGTGGGGGCGTTTTACGACTACTTCGGCCTCAGTGACACCTTTATCCACGGCTACTACGCCGAGTCGGGCGCGGTGGATGTATCGGATTATATTTATGAGCAGAACCAGACGCTGCTGACCACCCAAAGCGCGGCCTTTGTGAGTGCGGGCAAGGCCGATGATCAGGTATATGGCTTTGGCAAACTCTCGGTTGTGTCGATGGAGGATTACAATAGCTCCAAGCAGATGTTTATGCAGCGCACCCAAGCGATTGAGTCTTATGAGCCTCAGCCACAAAGCGCACAGGAGCTTTCAAGCTATTACGTGAAGCCCGTAGCCGAAGTGAATGCTACTTGCTATTGTCTGCAGATTGCGACACTTTCAAAGATGGATTATGACCTGATGAACAAGATCCAATCGGCAACCGGCAGCGATCTGTTTTATAGAGACTCCGTCCGCATTCCCGGGGCGAAAGTGCTCAATGCCGGGCCGTTTGTGAGTATCGACGAGGCCAAGGCGGTACTTGAAAAGGTACGCTTACATGTAAAGGACGCATTTATCAAAAAATGCGAGGAGTGTCGGTAGTACTCACCGATGCGATGGTTTGGGCTGTGGATCGGCGTGTGGATGCTCTGCAGCTTAGGTGCGGGGCAGGTGGCCTTTACCTCTAAAGCCGTAGAGGCAGTCGTCGCACGCTATGGAGAGGGGGCGCGTCAAAGGATCGAAGCCTATGACATGCTCATTGGGAGCTTGGCGGATAGGGACGAGTTTGAGAAGCTTATCGCCGTCAATGTTTTTGTCAATCGTGCCCTTTGGGTATCTGATCGGCAACTTTGGGGAGAGGAGGACTATTGGGCCTCTCCTTTGGAGTTTTTAGGGCGCAACGCCGGCGATTGTGAAGATTACGTGATTGCCAAATACTTCGCGCTGCGGCGCAGCGGAGTAGCGGACACGAAGCTCTTTTTTACCTACGTCAAAGCTTCGGGTCAGACACAGCCGCATATGGTGTTAAGTTACTATCCGACCCCAAGCGCCGTTCCGTTGGTGCTCGATAACCTCAACGCAAAGATTCTGCCAGGTACTTTGAGAGAGGATCTGACGCCGGTGTATAGCTTCAACGCGAGCACGCTCTTTTTGGCCAAGAAGGCCGGAAAAGGGGAGCGGCTCCCCGGTAGTGAACGCCAAAACAAGGCATGGTTTGATTTTTTGGCCAATTTGGAAAAGGAGCGGTTGTGAGTTTGTTTCGACAGATCATCAGCGTCATTTTGCTGATCGAATTTATCGTCTTTTCAGCGATGATTTTTGATCAGTTTCAGACGCAACAGCGCCAAATCCGTGAACGTCTCCTCTCCGATGCCAAAGACAGCGCCACGACGCTGGGACTCTCTATCGCTACGATCGCGCAGATGCAAGAGGCGCAGGGCCATATCGCCGCGATGGTGGATGCGGTCTTTGACAGCGGATACTACCGCCGTATCGTCGTCGAGGGGATGAGTGGCGAAGTGATGTACCAAAAAGAAAATCCCGAAAAGGTTTACCATGTGCCGCAGTGGTTTGTCGATGCAGTGGCACTTGAGGAGACGATGGCGCAAAGTCTCATTATGGCAGGGTGGCAGCAGTATGCCACCTTGTACGTCTACAACCACAACGGGCACGCTTATGTGCAGTTGTGGAGTTCTTTGCAAAGTTTGATGCGCGGTTTTTTACTCTTCTTTTTGGGGAGTGCGGCGGCACTTTATCTGCTGCTTCGGTTGATGTTGCGACCGCTTGGCGGGCTCAAGCGGCAAGCAGAAGCGATCATGCGGGCCGAGTTTTTGCTCTCAGAGGCGTTGCCTTATACGACTGAGCTAAGAGAGGTGAGTCTAACCATGAATGCCATGGTGACACGCGTCAAAGAGACCTTTCGCCGCGAAAGCGAAGCACTCGCACGCGAACGGATGCTGCGCTGCTTTGATGCGGAGTTTCAGATCGCCAATAAAAGCCATTTCATGAATCGGCTGGGTGCCCATTTAAGCCGTCAAGACGACGCCTCGTACGGTTTAATCATACTCGTTGAGTGGGTTGATGTGACGGAACTGAAAGATCATTACGGCTACCACCGTTACGCTGAGTTTATGGCTACACTCATCAGTGCGCTCCAAACCATGATGCAAGGCTATGGCGACGAGGCGTTTGTAGCACGTTTTGATACCGCGACGCTGGCGTTGATGCTCCCGGGTCGTGAGCGCGTTGTGCAAGAAGAGCAGATTGCGCAGGAGATTGAGCAATTATGCGTGCAAAATGTTGAGACCCATTTTAGACGGCAGTGTGTCCATTGTCGTTTTGCGATCGGTCTAAGCCGATACAGCGCACACATGGAGCGATCTACGGTCATGAGTCATGCCGATTTTGCCCTGCTTGAAGCCAAAGCCGAGGAGTGTTCGGGCTATCGCATCTATGTGCCGCACGACGTCTTTGAAACGCTTTTGTCTTGCGGTCGGGAGCGCTGGGTACAGGTGATTGAGGAGGCGATTGGATCACAGGAGCTGGAGTTGACGCTGCAGCGGTGCATGGATCCGTCCAAAACGCCCTTCCATGATGAGCTCTCCGCCAATGTATTCACTCCTGAAGGAGAGCGGCTTGATGAAGCTTTTTTTGTGCCGATTGCCCATTATGCACACCGCATGGGTGCCATCGATCGCTATCTCTTGGAGTGTGCTGCAAAGCATCCCAGCGAGACGGGTATGGCGATCAATCTCTTTGCTCAGAGCTTAGAGGATGCCGAGATGTTGCGTTTGCTTGAAGCGTACGCTCACCCACGGCGCAAAAAACCTAGAGTGGACATCGAGATCAACAGCCGCACTCTGCTGGCACATCCTGAAGTCTCAAACCGATTTGTGGCGTCGATCCGTAAAATGGGTTATCGCTTCGGGATTGATCATTTTTACTTTACACCCGAGGGGCTTTTGCTGATCGAAACGCTTTTGCCTCAAAATGGGTTATCGCTTCGGGATTGATCATTTTTACTTTACACCCGAGGGGCTTTTGCTGATCGAAACGCTTTTGCCTCGGTATCTTAAGATACATGTAACAACGCTTGAGGCGTCAGTGGAGGCTTCAGAGCGCTTTGCGACATCGATGCACCACATTGCCGCGACCTATGGGGTAGCGCTGATCGCCATCGGTGTACAGACGCAGCAACAAAGCGACTTTGTTGGAGGCCTTGGTATCCAGATGATGCAAGGTGAGGCCATAGCGCCGCGTACCCTGCTTCAGAAAGCGAGACGCAGATGAACACGTATGAAGCGATGCAGTTCGAACAGCACGATCCGCTGTTACAGAGTCTGGTAATTTTTACGCAGATTCACAACGTGCCGATGTCGGCAGAGGCTTTGGTCGCAGGATTGCCGATTGAACCGGGTGGATTGATGCCCGAGCTCTTTTCGGTGCGCAGCGCCAAATCAGGCTTTGCGCGCGCTGCGGCGAGGGCGGGGTTTAAGTCGCGTCTGGTCAAAAAAGAGCTCAGACGTTTTTCACCGCTGCTGATGCCTGTGATTTTACTGCTGCGCGAGCACGACGCCTGCATTTTGCTCTCCATCGATGAAGCGATGCAGACCGCACGTATCATTGTGCCCGAGGTAGGGGCGGCGGAGGAGACGATAGCGCTTGAGGAACTTGAAGCGCGTTATCTGGGCTACGCCTTTTTGCTCAAGCAGGAGTATCACTTCGATCTGCTGCGCCAGCAGGTGCTGCATCAGACCAAGCAGCACTGGTTTTGGGGGACGATGGCACGCTTTAAAGAGGTCTATATCGACGTATTGGTGGCCTCTTTATTGATCAATCTTTTTGTACTGGCCACGCCGCTTTTTACCCTCAACGTTTATGACCGCGTCATTCCCAACAACGCTACGGGCACCCTTTGGACCCTAGCAACAGGGGTGCTCTTTATCTATCTGATGGATACGGTGTTGCGCATTTTGCGTTCGCACTACCTTGATCTGGCGTCGCAAAAGGGAGGCATCATCATCGCATCGATGATGTTTGAAAAGGTGCTCAACAACAAGCTCGACGTGAAGCCCAAATCGGTCGGCTACTTTGCACAAAACCTCAAAGATTTTGAGGGGCTCAACGCCTTTGCCTCTTCGCTGAGCATGACGGTGCTGATCGATCTGCCCTTTGCGATCATCTTTTTGGCGGTGATCGGCTGGATTGCGGGGATCGTGGTGCTGGTACCGCTGATCACCGTCGTATTGCTGCTGCTCAATGCCTACTACGTCATGAAGGTGCTCAAAGACAATATTCGGCAGATGCAAGACGCGCATAAACTCAAAAATGGCATTTTGATCGAGTCGCTGAGTGCGCTGGAGACGATCAAGACGCTGGGCACCTCAGGGCTGGCGCAGTGGCGCTGGGAGGAGACCAACGGCGATATTGCCCTGAAAAACAAGCGATTGCAGATGCGCTCGCATGTGATCCGCGACATCACCGATTTTTTGACCAAGTTTAATACGGTGGTCGTGGTGGTGGTGAGCGTCTATCAGATTCAGCAGCACGCGATGACGATGGGGGCACTGCTGGCGGTCATGATTCTCACAGGAAAAGTGGTCGCTTCGGTGCGCCAGATTCCCACCCTGCTCATCCAGTATGAGAGCGTGCGCGGCACCTACAAAGAGTTACAGGAGATTATGGATATGCCGGTGGAGAAGAGTGAAGAGAAGAGCTATATCGGCATGAGCGAGATACGCGGCGATATCGTTTTTGACAATGTCTCATTTGCCTACCGAGATGAAGAGAAGCGGTCCTTGCGTAACCTCTCCTTTACGATCAAGGCAGGCGAAAAGGTGGCGATTGTCGGGCGGATGGGGTCAGGTAAGAGCACGCTGCTTAAACTCATCATGAAGCTCTATGAACCGCAGGAGGGGAGTGTGTTGGTTGATGGCATCGACATCAATCAGATCGAGCCCGCCGATTTGCGCAAAAATATCATCTACGTGCCGCAAAACGTGATGCTCTTTAACGGAACGCTACGTGAAAACATTGCTTATCGCGCCCCTCATGTGAGTGATTCTGTCATTGTACGCGCGGCACAGTTTGGTGGCTGCATGGAGTTTGTGAATCGCCATCCCAAGGGCTTTGAGATGCTCGTCGGCGAAAAAGGCGAAAATCTCTCTGGCGGCCAGAAACAGACGGTAGGGATTGCGCGCGCTTTTTTGGTACCGGGCAGTGTCATCTTGCTGGATGAACCGACCAACTCTATGGACGGTGTGAGTGAAAAACGCTTTTTAGACCATCTAAAAACTTATCTGGACGATCAGACCATGATTGTTATTTCGCATAAGCACGCTATTTTGGAGCTGGTGGACCGGATCATTGTGCTGGATAACGGCAAGATCGTGATGGACGGATCCAAAGAGCAGATTCTGGGTCATTTGGAAAAAGAGGAGGTGCGCTGATGCGACTGCAAACAGAGCTGAGCTCCGAAGAGCTGGAATATATTAGCAGTCTTAACAGTGCAACGCTTAGTGTTTCACGCCATCGCTCCAGAATGCTGCTGTATGTGAGCTTTTTTAGCGTGATCGCTTTTTTTATCTGGTCGGCATTTGCGATGATCGATGAGACTACGTCGGGGATGGGCAAGGTGATTCCCTCTAGCCAGATCCAAAAGGTGCAGTCGCTTGAGGGGGGCATTGTTGAGGAGATCAGCGTAAGCGACGGTGAGCAGATTAGTAAAGGTCAATCGCTGCTGCGGCTCAGTGATATCGATTTTGCCAAGACCTATGATGAGACGCGCCTGCGCTATCAGGAGTTGCAGGCTAAATCATACCGTTTGGAGGCCGAAGCGAGCGGCAACGATCTGCGCGCCGATGATGAGATTACGGAGCGTTTTGCGACGCAGTTCGCCTATGAGCGCAGCCTTTTTGAAACCAATCGCGCTCATCTCAAAAGCCTCAAAGAGAGCATCCAGGAGCAGATTTTGCAGGCGACCCAGCAGCTAGAAGAGGCCAAAGCGCGTAAACGGGAGCTGGAGAAAAACCACGCGCTGATGCAAGAACAGATCAAGATCACCCAGCCGCTGGTTTCCAGGGGCGTGGTCTCCGAGATTGATTTTATCAAGCTTAAGCGCGAAGCCAATACCCTTCATGGGGAGCTGCGCTCGACGGAGCTGTCGATGCCGCGTCTGGAGGCGGTGATCGAGGAGCGGCGCAAGCGCCAAACGGAGCTGACACTTGAGTTTCAAAGTACCGCCAAAGAAGAACTGAGCAAGACAACCGCCGAGATGTTGCGGCTGCGTGAGAAGATGGAGTCTTTGCGCGATAAGGTGCGCCGCGCGACGCTGCGTGCTCCGGTGGACGGCACCGTCAAGCGGATTTTGGTCTCGACCATCGGCGAGGTGGTGCAGCCCGGCAGCGTGCTCGTGGAGATCGTAGCGTCAGAGGATGTACTGGTGATTGAGGCCAAAATCAAACCCAGCGACATCGCATTTTTGCATCCGGGTCAGGATGTGGTGGTGAAGTTTACGGCGTATGACTTTATTATTTATGGAGGACTTGAGGGCAAGCTCTATCAGATCAGCCCGGACTCCATTATCGATGAGGAGGGAAACAGTGTCTATCTGGTACGGATCAAAACCGACAAAAACCATTTGGGAAGCGAGGCGGAGCCGCTGGAGATCATTCCGGGCATGACAACCAACGTGGAGATACTGACCGGCAAGCGAAGCGTGCTGCAGTTTCTGCTCAAACCTATCTTACGCGCCAAAGAGAGCGCATTTCGGGAGCGATAACATGAAAATCTATGCCATTACCACAAGGGATCATCAGTTTGAAATGTGGCGTGCAGCCCTTCGCAATGGGGATGAGTTGGCCCGCTTGGATGCTCAAAGCTTGGACAAGGTGTTGGGGCTGATCTCGCCGCATACGATCGTACTGATCGATATGGTCGGCTCCAAAGAGGCATTGATACGCTCAATGAGAGAACATGCACAAAATGCGGCGTCGCTTTATATCGCCGCTTTGGGCAATATTCCCAATATCGGCGAGTGTCTGGAGCTGCTCACGCTGGGGATCAAAGGATATGGCCACAACATGATGGCGCCTGAGCTCTTTAGCGAGATGTTGGATCGGCTGGAGCGGGGGCAGATGTGGTTTGACCCGCTTATCCTCGAAGACATTGCGCGCCTCGCTCTGCACAGCAGCGATCAGCCTCAAAAACTCGAGACGCTCGAGATGCTCACCCCAAGAGAGCAGGAGGTCGCCTATGAGGTAGCGCAGGGGCGCAGCAACAAAGAGATCGCCGCGAAGCTGGGGCTTAGCGCCGAGACGGTGAAGTTACATGTACACCATATCTACGAAAAACTGGGCATCGAGAGCCGTATCGCGCTGGCGCTGAAACTCAAAGTCTAAAGGAACATCCGATGAATGCCAAAGAGCGGCGCAGCCGCATACCCAAGTACAACATCCTCTTTGTCCACGCCGCCATCGGGCAGTTTAAAGAGCTGCACCGTTACCTCAACGAAAGCGGTCTGGCCAATGCCTACACCCTCTGTTCGCCGCAGATTCTCGAAAAAGAGAAGAACAACCTGAACAATCTGCGCATCTTCACCGCCGTGCCGCAACGCGCGGAGAACCTCTTTTTTTATGTGCAAAAGATCGATGAGAGCACGCGCCGCGCCTTTGGGGTGAAAAACTCCGTGGAGGTGCTCAACAAAGACGTGCCGCTTGATCTAATCGTCTGCCACGGCTCAGGCGGGCCGCCGCTGATGCTTTTTGATGAGGTGAACATTCCCATTATCACCTACATCGAGTTTCCGTCGTTCGCGGCGCACGGGTATGATCCTAAGTATGAACAGCCCGAAGCGCTGCGCTACCGCGACAAGCTCTTTGAGATGTATAGCTTTCATCAGGTGATCAAAAGCGACCACGTCATCACGCCTAGCGCCTATGCCAAGCGGATGTTTCCGCACTATCTGCAGCACAAGATCACGCCGCAGATGGAGGGCTTTCGGCTCAAACCCACGCTAAGCGAGGTGCCCATCAAAAAAGAGCCGGGGATCACCTACATCGGCTACACGGCGCGTGACCTCTCATCGGCCAAAGGCTTTGAGCAGTTCGTGCTGATCGCCAAGGAGATCCTGAAATCGCGCCAAAACGTGAAGTTTGTCATCATCGGCTCGCCTAAAGTGCTCTATAGCTACGAGGGGGTGGTGCTCGATCAGGTCTATGGCAAAGGGCATGAGAAAACCTTCAAAGATTACATCTTTGAGCGCGAAAAGATCGACACCGAGTTTAAGGCTTATTTCGAGTTTTACGACTTTATGGAGTACGACCGCTACGATGCCTATCTGCGTGCCATCGACTTTTTTATCTATCCGCTGCAGTTTGGTTCGGCCAACTGGGGCTTTTATGAGATTTTTTGTCGCGGCAAGATCATTTTAGGCTCCGACCGCTGCTTTATCCCCGAGGTCATCAGCCACGAGATCAACGGCTTCATCTGTCCTTATGAGGATCTGGGCAACTGGGCGCAGACCGCCATCAAGGTGATCGATCATCCGCAGCGCTATGACTACATGCGCGAAAACATCCGCATCGGTGCGCAAAAGTACATGATCGAGAACATCGCATGGGAGTATTTGGAACTTTTTCACAAGGTGATCCTGAACCGCCGCCACCACAAAGAGGAGCACTACAGCTTTCGCTGCGAATGCAAGGAAGAGTTTGAGAACTGAGGGTTGTGCTTACATGTAAAGCGCTTACATGTAAGCGCTTTATCTGCATACCCTCTCTTTTAATGCTCGTATCGGGGATCAAAAAAATAGTACCGATTTTTTCCAGACTGCTTGGCAACGTACATGGACTGATCGCTCTGGCGGATCAGTTGCTCCGCATCGACAGGCTCTTGTTGCGGATAGAAGGTGACGCCCAGACTGGCAGAGACGGTAATGGTATAGTCATCGATGTGGATTGTAGATGAGACGGAATGAAGGATACGCTGTAAGATCTCCTCGGTATGTTCCGCGTGGGTGAGATGGCGCAAGATGATGATAAATTCATCGCCGCCCAGACGCGCTAGGGTGTCTTCGTTGCGCAGGATTTGCTGCAATTTTTGGGAAATTTCGATCAGCAGACGATCGCCGACAGCGTGTCCGTGGCGGTCGTTCACCTCTTTAAATCCGTCCATATCCAGATATACAACCGCGATTTGCTCATGGTGGCGTTGTGCCTGAGCCATGGCCTGCTCAAGACGATCGATCAGCAAAAAGCGGTTTGGTACCCCGGTGAGCGTGTCGTAATGGGCGATTTTTTCAAGCCTCTGTTCGTACCGTTTGGCTTTGGTGATATCGGCGATCAGCCCGATATAGTGTTTGGAGGTACCGTGGGTATCGGTCACGACGGAGACGGTCAGATGTTCGGCGTATTCATCACCGTTTTTGCGGCGGTTCCAAAGCTCCCCCGACCAGAGTTCGCTCTGTTTGAGTTCGGCCCACATAGCCTTGTAAAAGGATGCGTCCTGACGACCCGATTTTAACAGTCTTGGATTTTTCCCGAGCACTTCGTCGCAGCTATAGCCGCTGATACGGCAGAAGGCTTTGTTGACGGCTATGATGCAGGCATCGGCATCGGTGATGATGATCCCCTCTTGCGCATGGGTAAACACGCTGGCTAAGAGGTGTAACTTTTCCTCGGCGGCTTTGCGTTCGCGGATATCGCGTATGATCGATATGCGAAAAGTCTGATCATCGAAGCAAAGGATTGAGCGGGTAATCTCAACGGGAACAAGTGCGCCGGATTTGGTGCGGTGTAGCGTCTCGAAAGGTGCATAGGTGTCATCGTGAGGCACTGCCGCCATCTGTTGCAGTAGCGCTAGGGTCATGGCCGGATCAATATCCAAAACGCCCATGGTGAGGAGTTCGTCGCGGCTGTAGCCCAGCATGTCGCAAGCGGCTTTGTTGACGTACAAAAAGCGAAAGGCATCATCCCCGATATAGATCGCATCATGGGCCGTATCCAAGACGTTGAGCAGAAAATCCGATGATGCGAGTAGTGATTTCATGGCATCAGTATAGGCAATTGTTTCTGAAATACCCATTTTTGTGCCTTTTTGTTGTGATGAGCCTCATCAAGGAGGGCTTGCATGTAAGCTGTTGAGACATGCATCGATTTTTGGCGCATCGATTGTATAGGGGATAAACACGATGCGCTTGTGGCGTAGATGCCAGTCGTGTGGACGTTTGCCGATCCCAAAGCGTGTCAGCGTAGCCGCCAGATTCTCGCCTGCGGCGCGGGAGAGGTAGCAGGCCGTTTGCTGCGCACGCTGTGCATCGGGGTGGGGCCATGTCTTGCCGATTTGATCAAGCTGGACCTTATCAAGGCGCAGCAGTCGAAAAAACTCTTGAAACAGTTGAGGGCCGTAGCGCTCATGCAGATGCCAAAAGAGGGCGTGGTCTTGCTGCGCTTGGTAGCTCTGCTTGAGCCAATGGGCATCTTGCGCGTAGCCCAAATCGCCCAAAATCAGCCATGCGGCGTAGATCGGAAAGGGGCTGCGGCCATTGGACCACCAATCTGAGGGGTAGCCCTGCGAACCGTAGCGCGCGGCGAGCAGATTGGACAGCTCGTGTACCGCGATCCAGCGGCGGAAACGGTCGTTTTGCCAGAGGTTGCTTGTGAGATGTAAGGCGTTGCGATCATACGCGGCGCTGCCTGCGACGCCGCGTGATGTCGGGTCGCGGCGGAGAAAGACGGAGATGCGCTTGGGTTGATCGATGAGTGCGTGAGAGAAGTGGTGCGCAAAGCGCGCATAAGCACGTTCCAACAATTTTTTGGTCCAGATACGCTCTTGCGCAAAGTCGCCGTAGAGCCTAAATTCAGGCGGCTCTACGGCACTTAAACTGATGGTCAGCAGCAGCCAGACAAGCCCTACATGTAAGGCTTGTAGGCGGCTTTTAAAGAAGGCCTTCACCCTCACCGTCTAGGCCGTCGATGAGTGATTCGGTACCGCCGTACTCATTTTCTTCATAGGCTTCGTCAAAGTTGCCCGCAACTTCCGTATCAACCGTTGTTTCGGTGAGTACAACGTCGCTGTCGTGTTCGACAAGGCCGCTCATGGCGTCGCTGGTTTGGGTGTCGATGCTTGAAGGTTCGGATTCGTTGATCTCTTCAAGGTTGATGCCCCGATCTTTTGAGAGGAGAGAACGCACCGTATTGTCGTTTTGGATGATCGTGACGGTTTCAGTGAACTCCTCAAATTCGCTTTGGGTGATGGTCTCGATCTCGGTTTCGACAAGGGTTTGCGTGAATGTTTCGGTCACGGTTTCGCTCAGCGTATCGGTAAAGGTTTCGGTGAGAGAATCGGTAAAGGTATCCTCAAAGGTTTGCGTCTCTTCAAAGGTTTGCGTCACCTCCTCGGTGGTTGTTTCACCTAGATCATCGGTGAGCGTGAGGGTCTCGAAGGTGCTTTGGGTCTCGCTCAGGGTCGTTTCGAAGGTATCTGAGTAGGTCTCTAGGCGGGTGTCGGTGTAGCTTTCGGTCTCCAGCACGGTTTGGGTGTCGGTGAAGGTGGTCGAGCTGGTCACCGTCTGCGTGGTCGTTTCCGTGAAGGTATCGATGTTGGAGAAGGTATAGGTCGCCGTATCGGTGGGTGTGTCGCCGCCGGGTTCGCCGTCGATGGAGAGATCGGTGCCGGTGACCGTGTAGGTGACCGTATCGCCAAGCACCGTATAGGTGTAGGTTTCGGTGCCGGGGACGGTATAGGTGTCGCCCTCGGAGGTGAAGGTCTCCTCTTGGCTAAAGCTCTGCGTCTCGGTTTGGGTGGAGAGCTCGGTTTGGGTCTGGGTGATCGTCTCGGTGATGACCGCGCTGTCTGTGAAGGTCAGTGTGACACCTTCACCCTCTTGCGTGTAGGTTTGCGTCGCCGTAGCGCTTTGGGTGAGGGTGTCGGTGAGCGTTTCACTGAGCGTCAGCGTGAGCGTATCGCTAAAGGTAACGGTATCGACGTAGGTAGTTGGCTGCTTTTGGGTGAACGTGTCGGTGAGCGTCTGCGTCAATGTGTCGGTTTGGGTGAGTGTATCGGTTTGCGTTACGGTATCGGTATAGGTATCGGTTTGGGTGAGCGTCAGCGTTTGGGTAAGGGTGTCGGTGGCGCTGAGCGTCACGGTTTCGCCGTTGGTTTGGGTGTCGGTGTAGGTTTGCGACGCGGTGAGCGTGGCGGTGGTTTCATACTCCGTCGCACCGGTCAGCGTTGTTTCGGTTTCATAGGTTTGCGTCAGCGTCTGGGTCAGGGTCTGCGTGATCGTTTCGGTATCGGCGAAGGTATCACTGGCTGTTGTCGCGGTGTCGGTAGTGGTATCTTCGGAGGTGAAGCTGTAGGTATCGGTTTGTGTGATCGTGATCGTTTCGGTCTGCGTGAGGGTCTGCGTGATCGTCTCGGTGCTTTGATCGCTGAGCGTGAGCGTGGCGGTCTGCTCAAAGGTAGAGGTTGCCGTATCGGTGGCCGTGACCGTGACACTTTGGGTATCGCTCTGGGTGAGCGTTTCGGTATAGCTTTGGGTCAGGGTCTCAGTCAGCGTTTGGGTTAGCGTGGCCGTTTCGGTATCGACATAAGTGGACGTGACGCTTTGGGTATCGTTAGAAGTCATGGTGTCGGTATAGGTTTGATCATCGCTGTCTGTGAGCGTCTGCGTGAGGGTTTGGGTCACACTCTGGGTGATTGTTTCAGTGGCGTCAAACGTATAGGTATCCGTGACGCTAAGCGTAGAGGTTGCCGTATCGGTGGCCGTGACCGTGACACTTTGGGTATCGCTCTGGGTGAGCGTTTCGGTATAGCTTTGGGTGAGCGTATCGGTGAGCGTCACCATCACACTGTCGGTTTCGGTGATGACGCAGGAGTTGGAGAGGGTGATCGTATCGGTCTCGGTTGAGGTGACGGTATAGGTTGAAGCGTCAGTCTCGGTCATGGTCCACGTCATGGTGAGCGTGAGGGTATCGGTGAGGGTTTGCGTGCCTTCCGCCGTGTAGGTTTCGGTCTCAAGCGCTGTTTGGGTCACGACCGTTTCCTCGATGATGGTTTGGGTTTCGGTGAGGGTGATCGTCTCTGTTTCTGTCAGCGTTTGCAGCTCTGATGCCGTGAGGGTCTGTGTCTGCGTTGCATCAACGGTTTCGGTGAGGGTGATAGTCGCATCTCCCTCTTGGGTTTGGGTGTAGGTTTGGGTCTGATCATCCGTGAGCGTCTGCGTCAGGGTAATGGTATCGGTGACGTAGGCTGTATGGGTGTAGGTGTCGGTTAGGGTCACTTTGTCCCAGTCCCACGCCGTTTTGGTGAGCGTGTAGGTCTCCCACTCGCTCTGGGTATAGGTCTGCGAATCGGTGATGGTCTCTGTAACTACGGCAGTTTCGGTATCGATGAAGGTTTCGCTTTGGGTAAGGGTGCGTGTTTCCTCAGCGGTATCAGTATAGGTTTGCGTTTGGGTGACGTCGATTGTTTCAGTCACGGTAATCGTCGCCTCACCTTCTGTCGTTTCGGTATGGGTTAAGGTCTCTTTCTCCCATACAGTCTGGGTGAGTGTTACCGTGTCGGTTTCATACTGGGTATAGGTTTCGGTACCCGTAAGCGTTACTTTGTCATAGTCGAGCTTGGTGGCGGTGAGCGTATAGGTTTCGCATACGGTGCCGCTGATGGTTTCGGTGCCGCTGATGGTTTCGGTCACTTTGATGGTTTCGGTATCCACAAAAGTAGCGCTATCGGTGATGGTGAGGGTCACTTCAGCCGTATCGGTTAGAGTGGAGACATCCGTCACGGTAATCGTACCAGTGAGGGTCAGGGTCTCGTGATCGATCGTTGTTTCGGTGAAGGTGATGGTCTCCTGATGGGCTTCGGTGCCGGTGAGCGTCACGGTTTCCGTATCGCAGATCGTATGGGTATAGGTGTTGGTCAGGGTGACTTTTTCCCACTCTTTTTGGGTGTAGGTATCGGTGTAGGTTTCGCAGACGGTTCCTGTGATCGTATCGGTCTGGGTGATCGTGTCGGTCAGCGTGGCCGTGTGGGTGTCGCTGATGGTCGCGGTGAGCGTATCGGTGAGGGTATGGGTGAGCGTCTGCGTCTCTTCATAAGTGTTGGTATGCGTATAGGTGTCGGTTAATGTGATCACCTCTGAATCGGTCGTGGTCTGCTCATAGGTGTGTGAGTCGGTTTCGGTCACGACGACGGTGTAGCAGGTGATGTCGGTTTCGGTCATCAGCGTGGTGTATTCGACCGTGTTGGTGATCGTGTCGATTTCAGTATAGGTCTCTTCATAGGTGAGCGTTTCGGTGCTGCTGATCGTATCGCTAATCGTCAGCGTATCGGTGACGATGACGGTTTCGGTAGAGATGGCGGTGTAGGTTTGCGCTTCTGTCACCATGGTTTCATAGGTTTGCGTACCGGTCATCGTATCGGTGAGGGTTTCGGTCAGCGTGAGCGTATGGGTCAGAGTGTCGGTGAAGGTCAGGGTTTCGCCTGAGGTGCTGGTCTCGGTGCGCGTTGCTTCAAGTGTGAGCGTTTGCGTATCGGTTTCGGTCTGGGTCGAGGTAAAGGTTTCGGTGCCTGTCAGTGTCTGCGTATAGGAGTGGGTATAGGTTTCGGTATAGGTAGCAAAATTGGAGCAGCCTGGCGTGACAGGGCAGGTTTCGCTCTCCCAATCCGTGCTAGAGTCGGTAGCGGTATCCTCGATTTGAGTGTAGTCATCTGAAGGTTTGCCGTCCCACACGGTTGCGGTGTAGAGGTCGGAATCGAGGACGACGGTTTTGGTGCCGGTACCCGCTTTGATGGTGTAACCGATCAATTCAAAGCCGGAGTAGTTTCCGTAGATGTAGTTGTTGAGCCAAGCGTCGTCGATGTTGTGCAGGCCGTCGTTGTCTACAAAATCGATCTTCGCGGCGATGGTGTTGCCATCGGCGTCTTGTAGATAGATCACGATGTTGGAGATATCCTGTTTAGAGCAGACGTCGGTAAAGGTTTCGGTTTCGGTTAGGGTGTCGGTAAGCGTGAGCGATTCGGTATCGCTGTAGGTCTCGGTGAGCGTTTCGGTCTGCGTGAGCGTCAGGGTGTCGGTGAGCGTGAGCGTCTGCGAATCGGTCGTGGATTCGGTGTAGGTTTGCGTCTGGGTATCGCTGTACGTCGAGGTGGCGGTTTGTGTGAATGTGAGCGTTTCTGTGGCGGTAAGGGTCTGGGTGAGTGTCAACGTTTCTGTGGCGGTGAGCGTCAGTGAGACCGTTTCGGTATCGAGCGCGGTTTGGGTCTGTGTGACCGTGTCGGTTTGGGTCAGCGTTTGGGTGAGCGTCTGCGTTTCGGTGTCGAACTCGGTGAGGGTTTCGCACGCGGTCTGGGTGATGATATGGGTCTCCGTGACCACTTCGGTCGTACACGCACTGTCGGTTTCGGTGTAGGTCGCGGTGACGGTGATGGTGTCTGTATCCATAATAGTGGCTGTGGCCGTCGCTTCAACGGTGATGACTTCTGTGCCCGTATGGGTGATCTCGACCGCCATGGTACCGGTTTGGGTGTAGGTCTGCGTGTCAGTCGCTTCGTAGGTTTGGGTATAGGTTTGGGTGTCGGTTGACGTTTGGGTGTCGGTGTAGGTATCGTGTTGCCATTTGGTGACGGTGACGGTTTCTGTCTCTGAAATCCATTTGGTATAGGTATAGGAATCGGTGAGCGTGTCGCGGTCGTGTACAGTCTCGGTATATGTGAGTGTATCGGTGACACAGACGATACCTGTGACGGTCTGGGTGGCAAGCTCGGAGTCGGTGACGGTG
>JAFGUB010000014.1 GCA_016938735.1 Campylobacterales bacterium
AAGCCCTCCTTCGCTGATAATACTGCATCTTTCAGGTGTGGGAATGTAGGCCGCTGCATAGTTCTTTTGGGTTTTCTTTTCTTTTTTCTATTTCTTCAATATTATGTTTACATGTATACGATTATAAAAATCTCCTTTAGGTAAATAAACTTCGTGCTGAAGCAACACGAAGCAGTACGCCAATTATCATTTATACTGATTTTCGACTGATGTGCGCCAGTACATTATGCATGATTGATTTGTAATAGTCGCGATGCACTGGATCGCCCTGCGCTACGGTAGGTCTGCCCAAGTCGGAGTCCTCTCTAATTTTCATTTCTAGTGGGATTTTTCCTAGAAGCGATAGACCGTATTTGATTGCAATTTTTTCACCTCCACCGTTTCCGAAAATGTTATATTGAATACCCGTATCGGGAGCGATGAAAAAGCTCATATTTTCGACAACTCCGGCTATTGGAACGTTAATATCTTTAAACATCATTATGGCACGGCTGACATCATCTGTCGAAACCATTTGGGGAGTTGTGACGATAACACTGGTGGTAATAGGAAGTTCTTGTGCCATGGTGAGCTGAATATCACCGGTCCCTGGGGGCATATCAATAACCATAAAATCTAAGCTTCCCCATGCAACATCTTCTAAAAGCTGAATGAGTGCAGATACGGCGACCGAGCTTCTCCAGACTAAGGGGGTATCACTTTTGGGCGTTGTTAATCCAACGCTCATGATCTTTAAGCCGTAATTCTCCGATGGAACAATCTTGTTTTCTTGATTCCATGAAATGCGTTCTGTATCGGTCTGTGTGAGCCGCGGGACATTTGGGCCGTAGACATCAGCATCTAAAATCCCTACCTTATAACCTTCTTGTGCTAAGGCGATAGCTAGATTGACCGCTACCGTTGTTTTGCCTACTCCTCCTTTGCCACTGGTTACCGCGATAATATTTTTTGCGTATGGGGCTCTATTGTTGGGATGAGCACTATGCCCATAATGTATATTCTTATTAGCAGTTTGTTTTTTTCTAATATCGATTTGCCTGAACTCTTCTGCAAAGGTATCGTTAATTAGATGCGTCAGTTTCAAGTAGCTATCATCACTCAGGGTGTGTAGTTCGATTTGTGCTCTGTCATTTTGAATCGTCGTTTCGCCAATCAGCTTGAGTTCACCTAGCGTCCGTGACGTGCCCGGATAGACCAGCTTCTCGAGCCGGTTTTTAAATTCATTGTTATTCATATGGATTCGATCTGCTTTCTCGTGCGATAAGATTTTTGGTGCCATTGGCTTTTTGTGCAAGCCGCACAAGAGCGCTGTGGCTGTGTGGATAGCTTAATGAGAGGCGATGATACTCCTCTATGCGTCCGTCGATCAGATATGTCAGCGCTGACATCAGCTTAGGTAGAAGGGACTTTTGATCACAAATATTAAATAGCTCTTTGATGAGGATTTCACGACTATTCATTGATAGGCTGATCCCCAGCTCGTTTGCAATCATTAGTAGATCACCATGTGATAAGAAAAGGCCCGAAAAATAGGTATTTAAAAAGTGGTTCTCAAGCGCAGTAAATTTACTGCGCTCCTCTTTATAATGCTCTTTCATGAGCGATCTTCCAGATTTTTTTGAGCGGCCCGCACCACATTCTCGTCTGTGTCTTGAAGTAATTTATTCAGTGTTACAACGGGAGTGGAAGCGTTTTCAGCGAGTCGCATCCGTACCATCTTGTCATTATCATCACAGAGAATATTTAGCAGCTTTACAGGGGTATTTGGATTTCCGGAGAGCCCATCCCGAACAATTTTTTCATCATTAAAGAAGCCTTCTAGGGTGGCAGTTGGGGTTGAGGGGTTGGTGGCGACAAGTGCGCGGACTAAGTTGACCGGATCTTTTGCGAGAAGCTCAAGAACCGAAGGTGGTGTGTGCGGATTTTTGGCAACAGCCCAACGAGCACCCATATCGACAGGATTGGTGGCGATATCACACAAAAGAGCGACCATAGTTTCACTATACTCTTTGGTGTGTTCGTATACAGAGGTACGAAGCGAGAGGTTCATAGCAACTTGACCTACGATCTGTTTGTTGCTTCGGAACGATTCATAGATTGATTTTACCTCTTCTATAGGGAGTGATTTGTCTTCTAGAAGAGTGATGAGCTGATCAACATCTTGGAGTTTGATCGCATCTGAGATGGAACTCATTGGCTGCATCCTTTGGTTACATGTAAAGTGATAAACGGGAATGGTATCGAAATATCATTAAGTGCCCATAATGAGGCAAATAATGAAGAAAAATTAAAGAAACGATGCTTTTTGCAATAAGGTCAAATTATTAAAATTATTAATCATATTCGAAATGTTTCATTTCGTAATTTGTGATAATTGTGTGAGATTGATTAAGTCGAATATCAGAGTGTACTTCTTATAATGGGCGCGTATATTGCACAATCATAACTGTTTCTAAAATTCCGAAAGTGCGGGTTTTATGAATCGTTGGATTACATGACCAAAATTAGACGCTACAAAAGAAAGGAGCGCAAATGAAAAGTTTGCTAAAGGTGCTTGCGATTGCGGCAGCGTTTACAACGGCAGCAATGGCCAGTGGTAGCTATAAGGATAATAATATTCTTATTTCAGCAGAAGAGGCCGTCAAGTTAATTGGTGACCCGAAGGTGATGTTCGTGTCTGGAGACAGCGAAGATGTATACAAGCTAGGGCATATAAAAGGCTCAGTCGAAATGTATGCGCATCATCTGCACCATGCAGATATTAACGGCAGAATGCACTGTGCACCGCTGTTTCGATGTCTGGATGATGCTGAACACTATATCGGAAGTAAAGGTATCGGCAATGACATGACAATTATTGCTTATGATGATTTCAAGGGGCCGAATGCAACCGGTGTCTATTTCTTCTTCAAAAGCTACGGGCACAAAAATGTGAAAGTGCTCAATGGCGGTCGCGCAGCCATTATGGCAATCGACCCAGCCCAAAAGAAGTATGATGAGCTTTATGGCGAGCTAAAGGAAAGCAAGCGCTCCTTAAAAGATTCGAGCAAAGAACTGAAAGAGGCTAAAAAAGGTAAAAGCGAACTGACACCGGATCAAATCGCGTCACTGAATAAAACCGTAGCCGATATGGAAGCCAAAGTTGCTTCATTGGAAAAGTCTATCGCGGAAGTAGAAGCGGAACTGCTGGTTGTCCGTGGTGACGAGCATGTCAAGGCGAAAACGTATCACATCAATAAGGATGACATTGATCTGTCATACATTGCAGGCAAAGAGGAGCTCAAGCACGCGATGGAGGATATTTTGAAAAACGGCAAAGATTCCAAATACGTCATCGTAGATTCCCGGAGCATGACTGAGATCATCGGTGAACGTAAGATGGACAATGTCGCACGTGGAGGGCATATTCCCGGTGCAACACTGCTTGAGTGGAACAAAATTTCAGATATGGATAACAAGCTTTCGTTTAAAAAAGCTGAAGAACTCAAAGCCGTTTTTGATCAGTACAATATTACACCGGACAAAACAGTTTATGCTTATTGCCAGGTTGGTGCCGGGAGAAGTACGGAGATTATCACAGCGCTGAAGCTTTTAGGGTACAAAAACGTTAAGGCCTATTCCGGTAGCTGGGATGAGTGGGGCAACGACATGAACTTGCCGATTAAACGATAAGAAAGGAGTCTGAGTATGACAAAATTGATCAATAATAAAAGACGCGATTTTTTAAAGGTTTCCGGTATGACAGCGGCGCTGGTCGCGTCGCAAGGGAGTCTTTTTGCCAAAACTGAGGTCATGTCGGTTGAAAACGGAAAAAATGACTATCCGAATACAAGCTACACGGAGGAGATGTACCGCAACGAGTTCTCTTTTACCTATGGTAAGAAAGAAGAGCACGGCTTTGCCTACCACTGTGTAAACTGCCAAGGTAACTGCGCTTGGGAAGTTTGGTCGCATAACGGTGTAGTTACCCGTGAAAATCAATCCGCTCGCTATCCGGTGATCAACGCAAAAATTCCTGATTTCAATCCACGTGGATGTAATAAGGGCGTACAGCACTCACAAACCATGTACCAAAAAGACCGCATCCTCTATCCTATGAAGCGTGTCGGTGAGCGCGGCGAGGGCAAATGGAAGCGCATTAGCTGGGATGAGGCGGCAGAGATCGTATGTCAAAATATTTTTGACACCTTGTCCGATCCTGAGCGTGGTCCTGATAAATTGATGGTGCATGCGGGTACCGGATTGTTGACTGAAGGCCGACGTGGGGCGCCGCTTCGTTTCTCAACACAACTTGGTGCAAACCGTATCTATCCCTCATCTTATCTCGGGGACATGTTCTCTGGTGCGGCGATAGCCTATGGTGAAGGCAACTTGGGTTGTACGTGGGACTTTATGTACACAGTTGATACTGCGGTCATGTGGGGCGGAAACCCTTCTGTATCGCGAATTCCCGATGCACACTTTGTATGGGAAGGTAAATACAACGGCGCTAAGATCATCGTTATCACGCCGGAATTCAATGCAACGGCAAAATCAGCTGACCTATGGATTCCGATCAAAGCCGGTTCAGACAATATTTTGGCCATGAGCGTGATCAATGTCATCATCAATGAGAAGCTCTATAAGCCTGAATTTATGAAGGTCTATACAGACCTTTCGTTCTTGGTAGACGTCAAAACCCAAAAAATGATTCGTCGCAATGACATGGAGCACACCGAAAATAAAGAGGATCACCATAAATGGGATGAGCAATTTTATTGCTGGGATGAAAATGCGAAAGCTCCCTTCTTGATGCCGGGTACGGAAGGTTCTGACGTACGCACCCTCCGTCTCCCCTCAAATGTCAAACCCACTCTGGAGGGAACATTTGTCATCAAAGATCATCATGGGCATGAGCGTGAAGTTACGACAGTCTTTGAAATGCTTAAAAAGTCGGCAGCAAAGTTTGCACCGGAGACAACACAGGAGACAACCGGCGTACATCCTGATACCGTCAGACAACTGGCACGTGACATCGCGTTGCCTAAAGTTGTCGAGATCACTACCGGCTTTTCGCTCAATAAATATTTCAACGGAATGATGACCATTTGGAATGTCGCTTCTATTTGTGGTTTGACAGGTCGGATGGGGCCATATGGCGGTATTAACACCGAGAACGAGTTCCAGCTTTCCGGGTTGGGTGAGCTTTCTGGGTTTGCAGGAAAATACAATCCTCGCTTCGGCTCTGGTTTTGTAGGCGAGTTCATGAACGGTGACGGCATGAAAACGTTCAAGCAGTATTTCAACGATGATGATGTCAAGCGTGCCCAAAACGGCATGAGCAAAGATGAGTACATTACGGTTGTTGAAGAGTTGCTTGGTCGCGGCAAAAACGGTGGAGACAACATGACGTCCGAGCATGGTAACGTGGTCAAGCCATGGTGGCTTCCGACGACGGCGTTAATTGTAGCTGACTCAGTATTTCGACGCAACAAGGCGAGCGAATACCGCAACGCGTTTTTGAAGCGTATGGATTTTTGGGCCTATGTAGACTATCGTATGAGTGAAGCAGCCCAATATGCGGATGTTCTTTTGCCGGCGAAATCGCATTACGAAGTGTACGATTTACGCACATCACCCGGTTATCACCGTTTTACCAATTTGGCTCAGCCTGTTGCCAACATCAAAAATGTTGGAGGGGCGATGGATGAATGGAGCATGTTCACACTTTTGGCGAAGAAGCTTGAAGAGATTGCCAATCGCGCCGAAAACAAAGAGAGAGCCAAGATTAAAGATGATCCTCGTTATGCTAAACCGGGTTTTCATGACCTAACTATTTTTCATAAAGAGTTTACCAATACAGACGAAGAGTCTGAGGGCAACGGCGAGGTCTACTTGGGCACCGATAAGATGGCGGTTCAAGCAGCGCTCGAGAAGTGTGAGCAATATGAACCTTGGACTATGGAAAAAATGTACAACGCGGGGGGCTTTTTGCTCATCAATGAAAAAGCAGCACAAACATCGCCGCTCTATTCGGATAAGCCCTACAACTCAAATGAGTTCCATCTCTTTAAATTTGAGCCGCTACATACCATGTCAGGCCGTCAAACCTTTTATGTTGACCACGAAATGTATATCAAGATGGGAGCAGCAACCAATACAGGCATGAAAGGGATCCGCCCTGAGCGCAAAGAGTATCCTTATGTTTTGATGACTCCGCATGCAAGATGGTCTATTCACTCCAACTATAAAACATCACGGACACTCCTACGCTTGCAGCGTGGTGTACCTGCCGTACAGGTTAACCGTGTCGTTGCTGAGAAAAAAGGAATCAGCGACGGTGATACCATCCGCATTTTTAACAGCCTCGGCGAATTTTACGCTATGGCGAAGCTCTCCTCATCGGCACCGGCTGATGGACTTGTTATGGAGCACGGATGGGAGCCTTACATGTATCGATTTAATAAAGGTCATAACGAGGTCGTTCCTACAGCGCTCAACTTGTTGGAGCTGGCAGACGGATGGGGTCACCTGAAATTTGGTGGTCTGTGGGATGGTAACCAGTATGCTTACGATGGTGCCGTCAATTACGAAAAAGCAAACGTTTAAGGAGCATAGATGTCAAAAAGACAATTAGCAATGGTTATGGACCTGAACAAGTGTATCGGGTGCCAAACGTGTACCGTAGCATGTAAAACCCAGTGGACCAACCGTAATGGGCGTGAATACATGTATTGGAACAACGTAGAGACCTATCCAGGTGCCGGTTATCCCAAAAACTGGATGGAATTAGGCGGAGGCTTTGATGCTGCGGGTGATCTTCAAGCGGGTGTTATTCCCAATCTTGAGGCAGATTATGGGGTCCCCTGGGACTACAACTACGATGAACTCTCTACCAATAATCTGATTGCAGGGAATGCAAAACCAGGCTTTAGCCCGAATGTAGAGCCGACTTGGGGTCCGAACTGGGACGAAGATGAAGGTGCGGGTATGTTCCCGCAGGACAACTATTTCTTCTATCTGCCGCGTATTTGTAACCACTGTACCAACCCGGGCTGCCTTTCGGCATGTCCGCGTGATGCGATTTTTAAGCGCGAAGAGGACGGCGTAGTGCTTGTAGACTTAGATCGCTGTCAGGGGTATCGTTACTGTATTGCAGGCTGTCCGTATAAGAAAATCTATTTCAATCCAAAAATCAGCAAGTCTGAAAAATGTATTCTCTGCTTCCCGCGCGTAGAGCAGGGTCTGCCGCCGGCATGTGCCCAGCAGTGTGTCGGTCGTATCCGTTTTGTCGGCTTCTTGGATGACGAGGAGTCTCAGGTTTACAAGTTGGTGCATAAATACAAAGTTGCTTTAGGATTGCGTCAGGACTACGGCACTCAGCCAAACGTCTATTATGTGCCGCCGACCGAATCTCCTGCGAAGTTTGATGCAGACGGGAAAATTATCGAAGGCTCCACGCGTCTGCCGATTGAAGAACTTGAAAAACTCTTTGGACCTGGTGTGCATGATGCTATTAAGACCATCAAGTCTGAAATGCAAAAAAGAAAAGAGACAGGCGAGAGTGAGTTGATGGATATTTTGATTGCGTATCAGCACGCCGATATGTTCCGCTTAGACAATAACTACTACCAAGAGGTAGCGAAGTCGAAAGGCAATCGTTTGGCACCGCCTGTAGATACGCGCTATATCGTCGGTAAGCATACAGCAGGCGCACATGCGATCAATTTCTATCACGGCGGCGATTTTAAGGCAGGGGGACACCACTAATGAAAAAACTGAGCACATCTCTTATCGCAGCAGCATGGGCTGCAGCTTCATTGATGGGGTTGCAAACGGCAGATATCGTTGCCAAAAAAGTGAACACCGATCTTTCAAAGATTTCGTACAGCGCTGATGTATGGAACGAAGCGGTATTTTCTGAAATAACGCTTTTCCCGCAAACTTCTATTGCGCTCAATGATAAAAAAGCTAACGATGCCAACGCCAATGCAAAAGCCAAAAAAGCGAAGGTGGCTGCGGTACATAATGGAATACAAATTGCCTTTTTAATCAAATGGGCTGATGGCTCCATGAATATCCAAAGCGGTTATAAAGCAGACATCTATGCAGACGGCTTTGCGGTACAGTTCCCATCAGGTGCATTTAAACCCGACACGCTGCCGTATATCGGCATGGGTTCAGAGGGCAGACCGGTCGTGGTGCATTTGCAAAAAGCCGTTAAGTCGTTTTATGAACCTAATGGAAAAGGAAATGTCTATTATCAGCTCAATCCAAACCAGACTGAGCTCTTCAATGAAGAGCTTGATGCTTATAACAAGAAGGTAAAGGCGATCGGAAGCAACGACTATGAGAAAGCATTCATAGCCGAGGGGTTCCGTTCTACCACTGAAATCAAAGATGGAACTGATCTCTCATATGCACGTTTAGGATACAAAACCGATGGTTGGATGGGTTCTTTAAGTCGATCGCTTAAAGATGTCTACGTTGATCTCAACCATGCAGCTATTCCTGTTGCTTTCGCGGTTTGGGATGGAGAAAAATTGGGCCGTGACGGGTTAAAGCACCTGACTTCATGGCTTTCTGTCTCACTTGAGGGGAATGGAGACGGATCGGCACTGATTGCTGCCATCCAAGATGCTTCTGGTGACGTCGCCGCCGGCAAAGAGGCAGTAGCGACCAACGGGTGTGCAGGATGCCATCAGGTTGAAGCAACCGATGCACCCAACTACATGGGACCATCCCTGAGCAATATCGGCGGTTATGCAACAGCTTCTTATTTGCGTGAGTCAATCTTAAGCCCGTCTTCGGTCGTTGTGCCAGGTTATAACCGTAATGCCCATAGCAACTACATGTGGTACACTGAGGAGAATGGCAAGAGAGTCTCTACTATGACAGACTACTCTTGGCTAGATGCACAGACGCTTGAAAATATGGTAGCGTATTTGCAAACACTCAAAGCGGAGGTTGAATAATGAAAAAGATGATGTTATTAGGCGTCGCGTTCTTCGCTTCATTGTACGCGAGTGAAGGCGGTGTAGAAAAAGTTGGTTTTTTAACAACTGAATCTTGCGCCAAAGCTGGTGCGTTTACAGATTGTCGTTTAGAAAACTATTTTTGCGGTCAGAATGGCTGCTATCAGGAAACGGAGGCCGGAGTCAACAAGAACGAGCCTCTGGTACTCTTCTCTCACAATGACGGTGTGATCTACAAGTTGGAGACGACGGAGGTCATTCGTGGAACGATGGATAAAGGTATCAACCGCAATGAGGTGACTATCGTCGGTGAATTCGATGCGAGCAGCAATACCATTGTTGTTGCCGAATTCAAAGCGCCTCCACCGCCAAAGAAGTCCTTTTTCAAAGGCTGCTTATAAATTTCGAAGCTTTACGCTTCGGAATTTTCACCTGTCTCCTACCTGATCTTCATAGATCATGTCTACGCATTTCTCTCTTATAAGGTTAATCATGCAGCATGAATACAGACTCTATACCTACGCCTTTTTATCGCGTGTAATGAGCGGTGAACCGGATCAGCGGTTTGTACACGATTTGCGGCACAATCGTGATCTTCTTGAAACCATCGGCGAAGAGACGCTACAGTGGTTTGATGAGCATGACGATGAGGCTTTGCTGGATGCGCTCAACGCAGACTATAGTTCGATGTTTATCATCAACACGCAGCCTATTGAATCGTTTATTCTTGATGCTAAAAATGAGACTTTGGTCGGATTACAAAATCCGGCTATGGCTTTTTATTTCCAAAACGGCTTTGAGGTGGACATGACACAGACCAATATCATGGCCCCGGATCATCTTTCGATAGAGTTGGCGTTTATGCAGACTTTGGTCTATCGTGGTGAGCAGACACCGCAGTTGGAGTTTATGCAAGAGCATTTGATCCCGTGGGTGATTCCCTATATGGCGGGGATGCGATCGATGGCTGACACCCCTTTTTATCATGATATGTGCAACTTCATCATAGAGTTTTTAGTGGCGGATTACGACTTTTTGATGCAGGAGCGTAGTCGTGGTGCTTAATAGCTTTGTGCAGGGTACGCAGCAGTTGAGCTATTCGGGGAGCAACTGTATCCGCAATGACTATTTTCATAACGACTGTCATATTTGTGTCGATCTTTGCCCCAAAGAGGCTTTTGAGATCGTGCGGAATCGACTGGGATTTATCGAGTCAAAATGTATCGAATGTGCTGCTTGTATCGGCTCGTGTCCCACGGAGGCACTGCATCTCAAGAGCTTTGATCCCAACGCCTTTGTGCAAAGCAGATTGCAAGCCGATACGCTTACATGTAAGAAAAATACCCCCTGCTTGGCAGTTTTTGACCGTCACCATTTCATCACAATGGCGCTAGAGCATGATCTCACGCTCGATCTGAGCCACTGCGCCGATTGTCCGCTCAACGTGAATCGAACAATCCAATCGGTGATTCAAAGAGAGATTGACGGAGCACGCCATTTTTTAGAAGATGTTGCGCCGCAGCCACAGATTCATGTATTATATGAACCCGCTGAGCCTACGGAGAATAGCCGACGGATGATCTTTCGAAGTGCTGTGGAAAAGATCAAGGAGGGTGCGAGCGGTGAGGGACAACCCGATATGGCGCTGACGCGTGCCCATCAAAAAAGCAACAGCAGCCATGAACCGCTCAAGCACATTGGACTTAAAGCGGCCATCAGAAAACATATCACCCGATTCGAGAGAACCAAACGCAGCAGTGAAGAGGGACTTTTTTTTGACAAAGCCGTCACTTTTGAAGCCTGCAGTAATTGCGGTGACTGTATTCAGTTCTGCCCTACCGATGCACTTAAGGCCACATCAGACAAGCATGGCATACTTTTTCAAGCAGGTGCTTGTATTGGCTGTGGTATCTGTGAGCACATCTGCAAAACCGATGCAATCTATTCGCCCGATCACTATGATCTCGTGGAGGCGGTTTTTGAACGCTCAAAAGTTTTGGTGCATTATGAGATGGTGATGTGTCAAGAGTGTCGTTGCCCCTATCCTTACCGGGGCGGCGAACCGATTTGTGACCGTTGCCGAGATTTTGCGAAAGATTTCGATTCGATGTTTAAGCTGGCGCGTGATTTTTAATCTTTAGCGCCGCTGTTTTTATCCATCTTCTCTTTTGCCGTTTTGATGGCGCTGCCCAGCGCCGTTTTGGCCGAGCTCCATGCGCTAATCCCCATTCTCTTCGCCTCTTGAGCGGTTTTGGAGTTGAGTACTTTGCTCCCCTTTTCAACCGCCACGTTGAAGCGCTCGCGCATAATCTCCATGGTCTCTTTCGAGAGGCTAACCAGCTCCTGCATATCGTAATGGATCTCTTTGGAGACGCGCTCAAGGGTCTCTGCGCAGCTTGCAGGTGCATGTTTGCCCGCCTCGCTGATCATTTGGCTAAAGAGCTGATCGACCTTAAGCGGTTCGGCTGGATCTTCGATCAGCTCGTGTTTGGCCTCATCGGGGAGATAGTATAGCTGTTTTTTGAGTCGTGAAAGCGAGCGCACCAGCCCTGAGCGAATACCGCGTAATGTACCGCGCAAAATCTCCTCAGCCTGATTGGGCGAGGCCTCGGCCAATCCAAGTGCCGTGGTGAGCATCGTGGCAATCACTTTGCGGATGCGTACCGCACCTAGCGGGCCTTCACTTAGGGTCTCATAAGTGATCTCTTTGACAATTTCACGGATGGTCTCTTCGATCTCATACCCCCGCTCAAGTGTGGTAATGATGGCCGATTCGACCATTTCGGCGAGCATATCGAAGAGATCGAGCGACTGGAGCTTGATCTGATGCACTTGAGCACGGATGGCTTCGTCTTGGTTGTCAAACTGTGCTTCGATGGCATTGAAGACCTCATACTTCGCGTCTTGTAGTGCTTCGCGTTTGCGCTCAATCTGGCGCTCTAGACGCTCTTTTTGAGTGAGTAGCGCTTGTAGCTCCTCTTGTAAGACAAGGGTCTCTTGAGAGAGGATCACGGAGCTTAGGGTTTTGAGCTGAGGCAGACTCAGATGTGCGCAAGAGAGGTTCCACTCCTGCTCAATATGGCGCATCAGGGCGGTGACGCGTTCGTCTAACTCTGTGGCAGCGGTGTGTTTGTAGCTCTGGGTGAGATCGCGTTCGAAGGGTTGAAGATCCACAGGTGCTCCTTGTTATAAAACCATTTTGATGTGTTGGTGGGCTTTGAGCGCTTCGTAGATAAAGGTGCGCTCATCTTCGTTCATGACCAATAGGTCTAGATTCATGCTGAGGTAGCGGCCATTTTTTGAGATATTTGATGGGGTGAGCGTGTGTTCTTTTTCTAAAATCACCTCACATACAGCGCTAAAAATCAGCTCATGCGCTTCACCTACCAGTTTGTAGCGCCATGTGCAGGGGTAGGTAAGCTCTAGTTTGGGCAGGGGCTCGTTACCGCTTAAAATCACCACTTTTGCCTCCGCTTTTGGATTCGAGTTGGATGGGACCGATCACCATCGATTTGTCGATCGCCTTGACCATGTCGTAGATGGTGAGCAGTCCAATACTTACCCCCGTGAGCGCCTCCATCTCCACGCCCGTCTGGCCGCTTAGGCGCGCGGTCACATAGAGTTTGAAGCTGTGGCGATGGGCAAGCTCTTCGATGTCGCAGTGAATGCCGCTGAGGTTCAGCGGATGGCACATGGGGATCAACTCGCTGGTCTTTTTGGTGCCCATAATGGCCGCAACGACAGCGGTTTGCAGGACAGGACCTTTTTTGCTGCTTTGGTTCACGACCGCCTCATAGGCATCGGGGCTCATGGTGATGATGCCGCTGGCAGTCGCTTCGCGGGTCGTATGCTCTTTGTTGGAGACATCGACCATTTTGGGTCGTTCTTTGTCGTCGAGGTGGGTTAAATGCACGCATAACCTTTACATGTAAGTGATGAATGCATCAATTATAGCAGTGCTCCACAAACATCGCTACTGCTTTAAGGCCGACAATATCGATTTGGCTCCAGCGGCATCGAGCGGCTTGGCATAAAGATAGCCTTGCGCATGGGTGCATCCGTGTTGGTGCAAAAAGTGTGACTGTTGCTCTGTTTCAACGCCTTCGGCAATGATGCCAAGGCCTAGCCCCTGACACAGATGAATGATTGAACGTACGATCTGACCATCGGAATGGCTTTGTGGAAGCGGACGGACAAAGGATTGATCGATTTTGAGGGTATCGATCGGGAGATGTTTGAGATAGGCAAGGGAGGAGTAGCCGGTGCCAAAATCATCAATCGCAATCTTGATACCTTCCGTACGCAAACGAGTGAAAATTTTACGGGCATAATCCGGATTCCTCATAATCATACTTTCGGTCAGCTCGAGTTCCAGGGCGTTCTTGGGATAGCCTATACGCTTTAGAAAATCAGGAATGGCGTATTCAAGTTGGCCGTGAAGCAGTTGTTTGGCGGAGATATTGACCGCCATGTAGCCGACTTCAAGTCCTTCGGAGCGCCACTGCATGAGGGTGCGGCACGCTGTTTCAAGCACCCAAGCGCCAATATCGATAATGAGCCCCGTCTCTTCGGCAATGGGGATGAACTTTGCCGGCGAGACCAGCCCAAGCTCGGAATGTTGCCAGCGCACAAGGGCTTCAAAACCGACAATTTTATTGGTTAGCATGTTGATTTGGGGTTGATAATGCAAAACGAACTCTTCATTTTTGAGTGCCTTGCGCAGTGCGCTCTCCATCGTGACACGCTCATAGGCGCGGCGGGTCATCTCCTGATTGTAAAAGGCGTAGGTATTTTTGCCTTCATCCTTGGCGTGGTACATGGCAGAGTCGGCATTGCGTAGCAGCGCTTCCGCGCTTTGGGCTTCTTGCGGAAAGAGGCTGGCCCCAGCACTACATGTAATATAGATCTCATGATGTTCCACAAACAGCGGATGCTGCAAGGAGCTCATAAAACGGGTGATGACGGCTTCGGCATCGGTGCGGTCGCGGATATTTTCCACGATCAAGGCAAATTCATCACCGCCAAGACGCGCGACGGACGCATTGCCGGCGGCATCGGTCAGGCGGTGCGCGACCTCTTGAAGGACCATATCGCCAATATTGTGGCCAAATGAGTCGTTGATCTCTTTAAACCGGTCAAGATCAAGAAACCAGACCGCAAGCTGTTCGCCGGTACGCCGAGTGATCTCAAGCAAGGTGCGGAGTTTTTCTAAAAAAAGCAGTCGGTTGGGGATGCCGGTGAGTGCGTCATGGTGGGCCATGTGATCAAGCAGGTTGCGCTGATCTTCGAGTTTTTTTTGTTTTTGCTCCAACTCAAAAAGTGCACTGCGCAGCTCCTCTTGGGTGCCGAGCAGATTGATTTCAATCTTTTTAATCCCTTTTGAGAGGCTAAATGCTAAAGCAATCAGGGTACTGATGGCACTAAGGATCAGTACGAGCAGCCAAAATTTGATGTGTTCGAGTTGGGTTGCGTGCTGGTTTTGTTCGTGTTGTTCAAGCGCACGCAGCTCGTCGAGCAGAAAATCCTCATACTGTTTGAGATAAGCGATGGCGTTGGTGAGGTCGCGAATCTGCACGTAGTTCTCTGTGTGCGGCTCCGATACAAGCCCCTCTCCAAGGCGTCTGAGGAGGGATTTTTCCATCATGCTGCGTGGATCGAAGAGCGGCGCTTGCAGTACAATGCGAATCTTTTGGATCTCTTCCGTGATGATATGGGCAAAACCGCTCCACTCTTTGATGTTTGGGTGCGGACGTGCAGTGAGGGGCTTAAAGCGGGAATCAAACTGGCGTGCGGCTTCGAATAAAAGCTCTTTTTGTGATTGTAGTTCGCTCGTGGTCAGTAGCCGTTCTGTTTCGTATTTGAGCACAAAGAGCGACTCATAAGCCGCTTTCGTCACTTGGTGTGCGTCGTTGATATGCTCGTGGCGAAAAAGCAGTGCCAACAAAAGCGCACCTCCAAAGATCGAGCTAGCGAGCATGAACCAAAAGCTGTAGTTGGCAATTTGGCTCAGCGAGAGAGGGTGACGCAAAAGTTTCAATTCAGAGACGCTTTGTATGCCTCGCGCTGGGAGGCGCGACCAAGCTCATCGGTGATGTGTTCCCACGATTGCGCTGCGGCGTCCAGCGCCTCTTTGGGGGCTTTGGCCCCCGTGAGTGCTTCGTAGACGAAGCTATCAAGCGCCTGATAGTAAAGACCGGCACCGGGGATGGTGATGTCGTAGACGACATTAGGATGCGAGAGTGAGGCAGTGATGGTCTCAAGATAGGCATTGGCCGACTCCGTAGAAAATCCGGCACCGTTCCACGACGCGGGATCGTCAAAGTGGGAGTAGCGCGAAGGGTTGACGGCTGTGCCGTTGGTTGCGGTCAGTTTTTTGGTCATCGCTTTGGAGGTCATGTGCGCGGCGAAGGCGAAGGCGAGCTCTTTGTGTTTGGAGGCTTTGTTGATCAAAAACATCCAGTTGCCGCTAATGGAGGCGACGCGGTTGTAGCGATTTTCCCAGGTGTGGGTGCGGGCGTTATAGAGGGAGTCGCTGCCGGGGATCTGGGTGTAGCCTACTTTGTCGCGTACCTCCGAGAGCGGCGCATTGGCGACGATGGTGCCCATGTCGGCCCAATCCAGCGCCATAGCCACTTCGCCCGAGGCAAAACTATTACGCACGTCGTGTCCGGCAAAGTGCATTCCGCCCGGCGGGGCATAGCGGGTGTGTATGATGTACTCTTCAAGGGCACGCACAAAAGCCGGGTTGTTGATGCGCGGTTTCATGGTCTGGGGATCGAAGTAGAAGGCTTTGTCGTCAGGGTGTTTGGCGTAGGCGCCTGCTTGTGCTAAAAAGGGGAGCATCGCGATGTCGCCTTTGACGCGCAGACCGGCCATGCCGTATTCGGGTTTGCCGTCATGATCCCAATCCCAGCCGTTGAAAAATTCGGCAATTTCGCCAAAGGCTTTCCAGGTCGTCGGCGGTGCGAGTGGATAGCCGTAGCGCTGTTCAAAAGTTTTTTGATACTCCGGATTGTCAAAGAGATCTTTGCGGTAGTAAAGATTAATGCAGTCGCCGTCATAAGGCAGCCCATAGGCGACGCCGCCCCAAGAGAGAACGCTGTTGCGGTAGATGGGCAAAACATCCTCCCACTCAATCTCTGCTTTGATTGTGTCGGGAATCGGTTCGATATGTCCGCCGCCAAGCAGCGTGCCGTTCCACATGGAGATGACGACGTAGACGTCGTAAAAGAGGTTAGGGTCATGCAAGGAGCGGTCAATCTTTTCGATGGTCTCGTCCCAACTTGGGGTGACGACCCGAATCTTGGCCCCTGTGCGCGCTTCAAAAGCAGCGACTTCATCCAAGATGGGTCCTCGGATGAGGCGCGCATGAAGCGTCGGTACGATCAGGGTGATGGAGTGACCTTCAAAGCGGAGCACCTCTTTTTGGTCTGCCGGACGCTCACAACCTGAGAGAAGTAAAAGTAGTACCAAGAACAAGCGGATCATTAAGTTAACCTGATGGATTTGTACTATTATGGCTGTTTATTGATTAGCATGCGCTGAAGCGCCGCATCGTACTCGTACGGATGGTTGAGATTGGCAAAGGGCGCTTCATCGGCAAAATCGACGTAGCGGGTATGCACGCAGGAGAGCAGCTTGCCCAAGCGGTGGTCATGCTCCTGCGCCATGCGTACAAAGTGCGGCGCGAGGCTGCGGTGGTAGATGCCGCAAAGCGGATGGGTGCCCTGTGGTGTACGGGCGATCACGGCGTCTAGGCTCTCCTCATCGGCTTCGATCAACCGCATGATCTCATCTACGCCGACAAAAGGGGTATCGACGCTCAGCGCAAAAAAACGGCTTACATGTAAGGCTTCAAAGGCGGCGATAAAGCCCGCAGTGGGGGCAAAATCGGCATGGGGCGGATCAAGGATTTGTTTACATGTAAAGGGGAGTGTGTCGGCATTTTTCACAGAGATATAGACCGCTTCAAAGATCTCTTCAAGCCGGCGCAGCTGAAACTCAGCGAGCGTCGGATAGCCGCCAAAAGGAAGCAGCGCCTTGTTGCTCCCCATGCGCGAACTTTTGCCGCCCGCAAAAAGCACGCCAATCATGTCCACTCCAAAAGGGTGATCTCGGCGCTTGAGCCCAGCCGCATCGGCGGCCCCCAAAAACCGATGCCGCTGTTGACGTAGATATGGCGATTCTCGCCCGTACCATGTAGGCCTTTGACATAAGGCTGCTGCAGGCGCACGAGGTAGTTAAAGGGCCAAATTTGCCCGCCGTGGGTGTGGCCGCAGAGCATGAGCGAAGGCTCAAACCCTTCCAGCGAAGCGATAAAACGGGGTTGGTGGGCGAGCAGCAATGTGGGCTTGTCGGGGAGATTTTGGGTTGCGGCGCGGATATCGGGCGCAAAGCTGCCATAACGCCAACCAAACACGTCATAGACTCCGCAGATCACAAAGTCGCCCAGATCGACATGCACATTGCCCAGCACCGTAATGCCGAGGCTGCGCAGGTGCGCCATCGTCGCTTCGACGCCGTGAAAATACTCATGATTGCCCGGCACATAGAAGGTGCCCAGGCGGCTGCGCAAAAGCCTCAGCGCGTCCACCGCTTCGCGCAGCTCCTCTATGGGGGCATCGGTGAGGTCTCCGGTGATGACCACCAGATCGGGTGAGAGGGCGTTGATGGTCTCGACACTTTGGCGCACAAAATCGGCATCGATCAGACCGCCGATGTGCATGTCGCTGATTTGTACGATGCGGATGGGATGTTGAAAACGCCCCTGATCGACGGTGAGGGCGACTACCGAGGGCGCTTTGGCCCCCTCCAGCGTCGCGCCGCCGATATAGGCCGAACCTGCCGCCAAAAAAGCGAGATCGCTGCCGCGTTTAAAGAGATTGCGGCGTTTGGGATCGAGGGGCAGGGCGCGCTGAAGCAGATGCACCAGCTCATAAAGCAGCCACGAGACAAAGAGCACAAAGCCCACCCCCACGCTGAGCGAAACGAGATAGTGTAGCCATTCGGGGAAGTGGTGGAAATAGCGCGAGACGATGTAGAGTACAATGCCTGCAAAGTTAAAAATCAAAAAAAAGCGCAGCGCACGTTCGCTTTGGCGGCTTACGTGTAAGCGCCGCACCACGCGGCTAAAGGCAAGATAGTGGATCGCCGCAAAGAGCAGCGACATGAGCAGAGGAAAGAGAAGCTTGAGGCTCACGCTTGGGCGGGATCGGTGATGTAGCCCGCAATGGCCGAAGCGGCGGCGACGGCGGAGTTGGCCAGATAGACCTTGGAGCTGCGGCTGCCCATGCGGCCGACGAAGTTTCGGTTGGTGGTGGAGACGGCCACTTCGTTATCGCCCAAAATCCCCATATAACCGCCCAGACACGCCCCGCAAGTGGGGTTAGAGACCACGCCGCCGGCATCGACGATGATGTCGATGTAGCCCGCTTTGGTCGCTTCGCGCAAGATGCGCTGGGTTCCCGGAGTGACGATGAGGCGCACGTCGGGATGGACTTTTTTGCCCTCTAAAATCTCGGCGGCGACTTTCAGATCGCTCAAGCGGCCATTGGTGCATGAGCCGATAAAGGATTGATCGATCTTGATTCTGTCCGCAACCGCTTGGCTGATGCTGTGACCGTTGCTGGGCAAGAAGGGGTAGGCGATCACGGGCTCAAGATTGGCGACATCGATCTCAAGCGTGCGCACATAAGCAGCATCAGGGTCGGAGTAGTGGATTTTTGCCGGACGCGCTAGGGTTTTGTCCGCCAAAAAGGCTTCGGTGGTCGCGTCATAGGCGACAATCCCGCTTTTGGCCCCCGCTTCGATGGCCATATTGCAGAGGCTAAAGCGGTCATCCATGCTCAGATGCTCGATTGTGCTGCCGGTAAATTCGAGCGTCTGATAGAGCGCGCCGTCCACGCCGATGAGGCGGATCACCTCCAAGATGAGGTCTTTGCCCGAAACAAAGGGGCGCGGTTTGCCGCTAAAGATTACCTTGATCGATTCGGGCACTTTAAACCAGTTGCCCCCCGTGATCATCGCAAAGGCCAGATCGGTAGAACCCATGCCCGTAGAAAAAGCGCCGAGCGCCCCGTGGGTACAGGTATGCGAGTCCGCGCCGATGATCACATCGCCCGGGACGACAAGTCCCTTCTCAGGCAGCAGCGCATGTTCGATCCCCATATCTTTTTCGTCAAAAAAGTGCTTCATGGCGTACTTTTTGGCGAAGTCACGGCTGATGCGGGCCTGGTTGGCCGAGGCGATATCTTTGGCGGGGATGAAGTGATCGAGCACGATACAAAAGCCATCGGGGTTGGCGAGCTTCGTCGCGCCCGCCTCTTCAAAAGCGTGAATGGAGATCGGCGTGGTGATGTCGTTGCCGATGACCATATCGATGGGGCTGCGCACGATCTCTCCGGCATAGACTTTATGCCCGACGTGCTCGGAGAAGATCTTTTCGGTAATGGTTTGTCCCATAGAGGGCTCCTTACATGTAAATAGGGGCGAATTATAGCCAAAGGGTTATAATGCCATCCAAAAAGGGGCCTTGATGACGCGCCAATCGATTCTGATTACGGGATGCTCTAGCGGCATCGGACACGCGGTGGCGCATGACTTACATGTAAAGGGTTACCGCGTTTTTGCTACGGCCAGAAAGCTTGAGGATGTGGCGCGACTGGAGCGTGAGGGGCTTGAAGCGCTGCAACTTGACGTGACGGATGAAGCCAGCATCGACGCGGCGCTAGAGGAGATTTTGCGGCGCAGCGGCGGGAGGCTGGATGCGCTCTTTAACAACGCGGGCTACGGTCAGCCCGGAGCGCTGGAGGATATTCCCACTGAGGCGCTTAGAGCACAGTTTGAGACCAATGTTTTTGGGATGCACACCCTTACATGTAAGGTTTTGCCGATCATGAGAACGCAAGGATATGGACGCATCATCTACAACTCTTCGGTGCTGGGACTCGTGAGCCTGCGCTACCGGGGTGCCTACAACGCCAGCAAACACGCCATCGAAGCGCTTGCCGATACGATGCGTCTTGAGCTCTCCGATACCGACATTCATGTAAGCCTCATCGAACCCGGCCCCATCACCAGTAGCTTTCGCGCCAATGCCTATGCGCACTTCAAGGCGCATATCGACGTAGAGCATAGCGCCCACTACGAAGCGTACCAAAAGGCCATCGCGCGGTTTGAGGGGCACACCGGCAAAGACCCTTTTGAACTGGACGCTCTGGCGGTGAGCACCAAAGTACACCATGCCCTCAGTGCGCGCCGCCCCAAAGCACGCTACTACGTCACCGTCCCGACATGGCTGCTAGGAGGGCTAAAGCGCCTGCTGGGGACGCGCACGCTGGATCGGATTTTGTTGCGTTTGGCGTGATGCTAGGTGAACAGCTCTGCGTGTGTTCCGATTCTGGTGAGCGTCACACGTTTTGTGTCAACTTGATCTCATCTTGAAGCTGCTCTAGGGTTACGTGCTCCAAATTGCGGCTCAGTCGCGCATCTTCCATGGCCGCAAGGGTCTCTTTGTTGGGGAGCTTCACTTCAAAGGGGATGCCCCGCTCCATCACCGATTGGGCCAAAAAGATATTAAACGCTTCGCTCAGTCCTAAGCCGTATTGCTTGAAAATGGCCTGCGCTTTGGCTTTGATTTCGGCGTCCAGATAGACGTTGGTGCGTACTTTATTGGCGCTTAGCATAAGGGGCTCCTGTCGGATTGACTTTGAGTATTGTAACACACGGCGTGTGTTTTTAGAGGCTTTGCGGATCACGCTTTTTTAAGCAGATCAAAGATGCTCACACCCTCAGGCAGCTTGGCGACGCCGTCGCGGTAGCTGCGGGTGTGGGCGATGATGCGTTTGAAGTGTTTGCGCAGCTCCGTAGTGTTTTGCACGTTGGGGCGGAACCAGTCGCCTTTGGCGCTAAAGAGCCAGTCGATGGCGGTTTTGATCTCGTGCAGAGCGTAGTTTTGGCGCTCATGCAGCAGCTTGATCTCTACCGCCCAGCTCATCACGTCAAAAGGGGCCTCAAACTGCGGATCGATGGCGGCGAGTTTGGCGATGAAGTACTGCGTCAGCTCAAACTGCTCATTTGTGGCGCGGTACTCTTCGAGCATCGGGGCGGGGGCGGTTTTGGCGCGGCGGTTTTTTTCGCGCATCATCCAGCGGATAAACTCCGCGTGCCAGTCGAACGAGCGGTGGTTTTGGGAGCGCTGAAAGAGGTGAAAATCGTCAAAAATCTCGCTGCTGAGGTTGTTTTGGGCCAGTTGCGAGAGGGCGAAGGCTTCGAGTGCCTCGCTCTGATCGGCGGTGAGATTGAGGTAGTAGGTGGCGTCGCTACGCTCTTGGGCCACCGCAGAGAGCACGGCGGGAGCGGCGACGGAGGGGTTGTTGACGCGTTCGATGAGATCGGGATGGACGCTGTAGAGGATGGCGGTATTGACCCCTTCGCGGATGCGTTTGGTCTGCAGCAGCGATTTTTCCACCAGCGCATCAAGCGCCGCGACGCTCTGATCGATGGGGGTGCTAAGATGATCGGCCAGTAGACGCGCGCCTACGCCTTGGGTTTGTGCGCCCCAGCCGACACTATGGCGGATGATCAGCACCATCAGCGCACGTTGCAGCAGATTTAGGTCACTGCGATCAATCAGCTCAAAGGGGACGCTGACCGTCATGGATGATGGCTCAGCCGCAGGCTTGGTGCGTCAAGTAGTTTGTCGTATTGTGCTTGAACCGTGCGCAAAAAGTGGGTTTTATCCCCCGCGACATGGTCAAAAATCCAGCGTTTCCCCAAATTTTTGATCACTTCGATGTCATCACTTTGCAGCAGCAGTTCGCCGCTGTTTTTATCGCGGATACGGCTGATGTGTACCTGTTCGAAGCGCTCCTGCGCAGGGGTTGGATCGTCGGCGAGGATGATGCTTTTACGCAATTCGTACATCACATCGTAGAGGTACTTGGAGCGTTTGGCGCTGTTTGCTTCGGCGGGCGCTTTGAAGCTTTGGGCGGTGAGGACGATCTTCTCGAAAGGGTTTTTGAAGGGGTGCTCATTTTGGGTCAGCCGCATCATAAACTCCTGATAGCGGCTAGAGTCGATGGCGCTGAGCAGGTCGGCGATGTGGCCGCGCAAAAAGATATCTTCCTCGATTTTGAAATAGCGCATCAGCGCGGTGACAAAGTGCTCTTTGAGGGTGGATTCGGGGATGTTGATCATGGCGGCTCCTAGAGGGCGTGATTGTAGCAAAAAGGTTACATGTAAGCCATAAAAGCGGCGCATTAGGCTGAGTCGCTATAATTTGCCTTCAACTTTTTTGGGGAGTTCGTATGAAGTCGTGGGAGAAGGAGCACTTTTTGTTCGCGATTGTGGTGCTGATCGCAGTATTGCTGGCGGCCAAAACGGTCCATTTTGGAGGAAGCGGCGCGATTAATGTGAGCATTATGCCGCAGCAAGGGGGGATAGCGACGCTTGATACCCCCAAAAACCACACCGAAACCAAAACGCTTCGGGTGCCGACGATCGATTTTGCCAATAAAAGCGTGCTGGAGCATCCGGACGTGGGGGTGCTGGGCTTTAGCAGCAACTTTTTCATGGAGCTACGCACCCGAATGCAGGTACGCCAAGATGGCCAATACACTTTTTATGTGGCATCGGACGACGGTTTTAGGCTGCACATCGATGATCGGGTGATCTGCGAACATCTGGGGGATCGACCATTTGCCACCTCGACTTGCACCGCCGCGCTTCAAAACGGGGCACACACGCTGCGCGTAGAGTATTTTCAAGGCGGCGGCCCGCTGGGGCTTAAGGCGCTCTACAAACACGAAGGGCAGGCATCGGCGCTGCTGATCGGCAAAAACAGCGACGCAGCCTACTTTGAGGAGATTCAATGATCCGCAAACTCTGGAGCGAGCAGCGCGAACTGCTCTCATACATGCTGGCGGTGCTGATCATCGCCATGAGTACCTACTTCGTCAACTACTACAATCCGAGCGCCGTCTTTTGGGATGAGAACTACCATATCGCTTCCGCGCAAAAGTACATCGGCGGCGTCATGTATATGGAGCCGCATCCGCCTCTGGGCAAGCTCTTCATCGCGCTGGGTGAGGTGCTTGTAAACCCCAACGAGGGCAAGGATCTGGCCTATTTTCTCTCCACCGACTATATCAAAACCTTTCCGCAGGGCTACTCTTTTGCGGGGGTTCGGCTCTTTCCGACCCTCTTTGGGGCGTTGGGCGGGGTGCTCTTTTTCCTGATCCTCTACCGCTTGGGACGGCATAGTGAGTACGCTTTCTTTTTCTCGTCGCTCTACCTGTTTGCCAACGCCTTTATCCTTCAGAGCCGCTCGGCGATGCTAGAATCGACGCAGATGTTTTTCATCTTTGCCGCGATTTTGTACTTTTTGATCCTCTTTGACAAAGAGCAGCGCAAACTTTGCGAACACTTTATTCTGGGGCTGCTCATCGGACTGGCGGTGATGGTCAAGGTTAACGGCTTGATTCTGATTCTGCTCTATCCGTTTTTGCATTTCTACCGACAAACACCCCTCTCTTTGGCCTTACATGTAAAGCAGTTTGTGCTGAACGGTCTGGCGCTTGTAGCGGGTCTTGGCGCGGTGGCCGTCTTTATTTTTTATCTTCATTTCGCGCTGGGCAGCACTCTGGGGAGCAACCACTACAAGGCGTCGCAGGAGTACCAAACGATCCTTTCCGAGGGCAAAACCGCCTCGCCGGCGAATTTTGGCGTGATGCTGCGCGACAACCTCGTTTATATGAGCGACTACTCCAAAGGGGTGCCGCGCTATGACGCATGCAAAAAGGGTGAAAACGGCTCACTCGCCGCCACCTGGCCCTTTGGCAACAAGAGCATCAACTACCGCTGGGCCAAAGAGAACGGCAAGGTGAGCTACCTCTACTTGCAAGCCAATCCGATGATCTGGTTTGCGGTGGTTCTCGCGATGATCACCGCCTTTGCGCTGCTGCTGGGGCGCTTTATTTTTGGCTTACATGTAAGCAATCAACGGCTCTTTTACCTGATCGGCATCTTTAGCGCGATGTACGCGTCGTATATGATCACGATGTTTAATATCGAGCGGGTGATGTATCTGTATCACTACTTTATTGCCCTCTTTTTCGGCACCTTTGTGCTCTATCTGCTCTTTCATTATATTTTTGAGGAGGCGATCAGGCGCGACTCGAAGGTGCTTTACTGGGCGGTGCTCATTTTTGTAGCGGAGATACTCTACTGCTTCTATCTATTTGCGCCCTTCACCTACTATCAGCCGCTAGATACGATGGAGTTCTACCGTCGGGTCTGGTTTAGTTTTTGGAAACTTGAGCCGGTGCTTTGATGTCTCAGGTGCGGGGTTTTTTGCTGCTGGGGGCGCTGACGACGCTGATCGACTATGCGCTCTATGCCCTGCTGATCCTTTGGGACGTCGATTACGTCGCGGCGGTGGTGCTGGGCTATAGCGCAGGGCTGTGGGCCAACTACGCGCTGGGTCGGCGCTACGTTTTTCGCGCGGGCAGCAAGCTTGAGAGCAGCCGCAAGGAGTTTGTCGCGGTGGCGGTGATTGCGGTGGGGGGAGTTTTGATCAATATCTTGGCGGTTAAACTGCTGAGCCATGATCTCTTCACATTTGATCCGCTCTTTTCTCGTATTATAGGGATCGGCGCCGGTTTTGTATGGAATTATGGGATGAGAAAACGGTATGTCTATCATTAAAAGTAGAGATTTTAGGGCGTTTTTGCTGCTGCTTTTGGGCCTCTTGGCGATAGGGCTGTTTTATCGTTATCACCATGTGCAGATCGGTGTGTGCGAGATTCGCGCGGAAGGGTATGAAAAAAAGGCTGCTCTACCTATAAGCGAACCAAGCCAACGCCCGCAAACGTACCGCTATACCTGCAGCATTCACGCCTCCTTCGCCCAAAGCGTCAAAGTGGGGATCGCCGTGGATGAGCAGCTGCGCAAGCTTTGGCTTAATGATCAAGAGATCGCGCTCGAGTCGCTGCGCACCCAGTACCAAAAGCCGCTTCTTGATGATTGGGAGCGGGGGTTTCCTTTCGTGCTGCAGCTGCAAAAAGGGGAGAACATCCTGATGGTCGAGGGCTTTGACCAAGGGGGGCGATTTGGTCTGAAGATCGCGCAGAGTCTGGATCTTCTTGAGTACCTGCTACTTTTTGTTGTTGGCGTGCTTCCCTTGGTAAGCGGACTCTATCTGTTGCTCTTTGAGCGGCTACTGGGCGGATGGTGGGACTCATATCGCCATGCCTTGAAGATGAGGCATTGGCTGCTTGCGGTGGTTGTTGCGGGGATCGCTCTGCGCGCGGCTCTGCTGGTGGCTGCACCCAATACGATGTACCAGCACGACTATCAAGGGCATGTGGACGCGATTCACTACTACGCCGAGCACCCCTTTACGCTGCCCCAAAGTGACAAGAGCCTGCAGTTTCCACAGCAGCCGCTCTACTACTGGATCAGCGCCGGCATTTACAACGCGGCTGTAGCACTGGATGCGCAGGAGCATGAGGCGATCTTCGCGATCCGCGCCGCTTCGCTTGCCTATGCGGCTCTGGCGTTGTTTTTGGTCTATGCCATGGCCGGGCTCTATCTTCAAAGTGCGCTTGGACAGCTTCTATTTGTGGGCTTTGCGGCGCTGACGCCCTCGTTGGTCATCATGGGAGCGGTGGTCAACAATGACGCCCTTAACGCGCTTTTGGGTGTTTGGGCGCTTTATGCGCTCTCGTCTTATGTGCGTACATGTAAAGAGCGCTATTTTTGGAGCGCTTCGCTGGCCATTATCCTGGCGGCTCTGACCAAAATTTCCGCGCTACTTTTGGCGCTCTATTTCGTTGCGTGGCTGCTGTTGCTTTACTGGCGTGAAGGTGCCGATCGTAGGGTGCTTCAGTGGCGCATTTTGGGCTTTGGGCTTGCGGTGCTGCTGGTATTTGGCTTCGCTCTGCTCAAGGCGCATGTCCCGGTAAACGGCGAGTTTCGTTTTGTCAACAGTGCACTCTATGGCAATCAGATCATTCCCGCACTCGATTTTGGCTACCTTTTCTCGTTTTACTTCTCAGCGCTGATCGACGCGGCTCAATCGCATGTGACGAGCAATGATGCCGTTCGCTTTTCACTTCCGACTTATCTCTATGGAACGATGTTGATGGGGGAGTTTGATTACCGTAGCTACTGGAGCAGTGGCGGCTTTTTCAAGCTGGTTTCGCAGTTGATGCTCTTTTTGGGGGCGTTGTGGGTGGTGGGCTTGGCGGCGTATCTCTACTGCTGGCGTGCTTTGGGGCGTCTGCAGCAGATGCTGGTGGTGGCGGTCGGGATCAACCTTCTTTTGGTTCTGCAGTTTCTGTCTCAATTTTGGGTCGTATGTAATTCGGATTTTCGCTATTTCGCTCCGACCTTCGGCGCGGTCGGACTGATCTTCGCTGCGGGGATCGAGCGGCTTTATGAGCGATTTGAGCGGATCAGGACTCTTGTGAGCGTGTGGGCTGTGCTGCTGCTGGCCATACAGACGCTGTGGGTCTTGATGCTTTTGGTTAAAGTTTAGATCTTTTTTTCGATAATAAAGCGTGGGCGCTCTTTGCTCTCCATGTAGATTTTGCCGATGTATTCACCCACAATGCCCAGTGCAAAGACCTGAATCCCCCCGATAAAGTAGATCGGCAGCACCGTCGATGCCCAACCCGGCACCGCTTCGTCGCTAAAGAGTTTGACCCCAAGCACCCATGCGCTCATCAGTAAAGTGGCGATAAAGATCAGAAAACCGGTGGCGGTAATGAAGCGCAGCGGCATGATCGAAAAGGAGGTAATACCGTCCCATGCGAAGCTGAGCATCTTTTTGAGTGGATATTTGGATTCACCCGCAAAGCGTTCGGCGCGGTCGTAATAGAGCTGCGTACTTTTAAAGCCCAAAAGCGGCACCATGGCGCGTAAAAAGAGGTTGACCTCTTTGAAGCGGCGCAGCTCTTCAAGCGCGCGGCGGCTGAGCAGCCGGTAGTCGGCGTGGTTGTAAACGATATCGACCCCCATAAGGCGCATCAATTTGTAAAATCCTTCGGCGGTTGCGCGCTTGAACGGAGTGTCTACCGTGCGCTCTTTACGGACGCCGTAGACCACATCAAAACCCTTATGATACTGCTCCACCATCTGCTCGATGATGGTGATATCGTCTTGCAGATCGGCGTCGATGCTAATGAGCGCGTCGCCCTCTACCGTGAGCAATCCCGCCAAAAGTGCGTTTTGATGGCCTCGGTTGCGCGAAAGTTTGAGTCCGCTTACATGTAAGGATTCAAGACAGAGCTGCTCGATGAGCGACCATGTAGTGTCTTTGCTGCCGTCATCGACAAAGCAGATGCGGCTTTGTGCGTCGATGATACCTCGTTCGATCAGGCGATCCAAGAGCGCAAGCAATCTGGCGGCGGTTTCGCTTAGCACCTCTTCTTCGTTGTAGCAGGGGACGACGATGCCAAGTCTCATGTCAAGCTCCGATGTTCATAGAAAAGATGGGCAGCAGCATCGCCGCAACGATAAAGCCGATAATGCCGCCCACAAAGAGCATGAGCGCAGGTTCAAGCAGGGAGAGAAAGAGCGCAATCTTGTCCTTGTTCTCTTCAAAGTAGAGCTCAGAGAGGTTTTGCAAGATGGAAGAGACTTCACTCGTCTCTTCGCCCAGCGCAATGGCTTGAACAAAAGAAGAATCGATTTTGTAGCCGCCGGTGCGTAGCAGGGCGTTGGAGAACTTACTCCCCTCAACGACCCGCACTGCCGCGTCGGTGAACTTTTTGCGGATGACGCTGTTTTTGACGATATTGGCGGCCAGATTGGCGGTCTGCACAAAGGGGATACCCGAGCGGATCAGCACTGACGAGATGTACGAAAAGCGCCCCAGCTCCGAGCTTTGGATAATGGGGCCGAAAAAAGGGAGCTTCAGCATCATCAGATCGACGGCGTATTTAAAGGGGGCGCTCAGTTTCATCATCAGCGAAAAACCGACGATCAGCGCCACAAGTAAAATGGCCACGATATGCCACTGATGGGTGAAAAAATCCCCCAAAGCGATGACGAATTTGGTAATGTCGGGCAGCTCCTGGCCCAGCTGCTCGAATATGCCGGTGATCTTGGGCACCACAAAGGTGATCATAAAGGCCACCATAAAGAGCGAGACCACGATGATAAATGAGGGGTAGGCGAAGGCGTTTTGGATCTGTTTGTTGACGCGCGTCTGCTCCTTGAGAAAGACCGAGAGTTCCAGCAGCACCTCTTGCAAAATCCCGCTGTTTTCGCTCACCTTGATCGACTGCTTGTAAAAATCGGGCAGGGTGATGATGGATTGGGCATCGAGGGCCTGATAGAAGCTTTTACCCTCATCAAGCAGGGTGATGAGCGTGGCGATAAAGCTGGCGAGGGTTTTGTTGGCGGCGTACTGATTTTGGGCAAGGCGTAGCGCGTTGACGATGGAGATCCCCGCTTTGAGATAGATGGAGAGGTCACGGCTGAGTGTGGCAAGCGCGGCGCTGGAGATGCTTTTGCGACGCTTGAAGCTGATACCTCCAAAGAGCGGTGCACTCTCTTCGCTGATGGAGGTATAGAAGATCTGCTTGGCGCGCAAGCGGCGCTTGGCATCTTCAAGATCGGCGGCTTCAATCAGCCCTTTGGTTTTGGAGCCGTCATTTAAAAGCCCTTTGTACTTAAATACCATGCTGCTCCTTAGTGCACATAATCGCGCTCATCATTGGGTAGTTTTTGGGTGTTGTCGAAAAATGCGGTGACGGCATCGAAGCTTTGCGCAACCTTCACGGGGTACATGTAAGGGTCAAAGAGATAGAACTTCTTACCGTCTTCAAGCGCAAAATGCGAACCGCTGCGGTTGGCATGGAGCACATAGCGAAAGCAGACGTTGCTCAGCGTATGATCATCGGTGCGCATGGGTAGAAAATCGATGGGACGCACCTGCCCGAAACGGTCGGGAAAATAGACCTTCGGGGTGGCTTGAAAGAGTTTAAACCCCTCTTCGCTCGCTTTTTTACCGTCAAGGTAGAGATCACAGCTGCTGCAAGGCTCAAGGCAGATCACTTCGGCTTGGCGTTTGAACTCCAGCGTGGAGAGAAAACTTTGGAGGGTTTCAGGGGTGAGCCGCTCCTCTTGTTGCGTTTTGGGCGTGGAGAGTTTGTGCACGAATACGCCGTAGAGTATGGAAATAAGCACGACGACGAGCAGCAGCTCAAAGAGGCTAAAGCCCCTACTGCTTGATGCAGTCGGCATAGGTGATGTCTTTGTTCTCGCCGCTGCCGCCCTCTTTGCGATCGGCACCCAAAGAGATCAGGTTCAAGCCCTCCGCCGTCTGGACGTAGATATAGTTGGATTTCCAAGGATCTTTGGGAACGATGCCGTTTTCAAAGTAGCCCGATGGCGCATAGTTGGGAAAGCTCTCAGGATTGGGGTTTTTGACCAATGCGTTGAGCCCCTGCTCCTGCTCCGGGTAGCTGCCGTTGTCGAGCTTGAACATATCCAGAGCGTTTTTAATGCTCTTCATCTGTACGCAGACGAGGTTCTGTTTGGCCTGTTCGCTTTTGCCGATGAGGTTGGGCATAACGAGCGCCGCCAAAAGTCCGAGAATGATGATGACGATCATCAGTTCCATGAGAGAGAATGCTTTTTTCATAATTTAGGGATCTCCAGTAATTTAGTTTTCTTCAGTTCCCGGCAATGGAAGAATTTTGGTTTTTGTTTCATGTCTCATATTCTGAACATCTTGAGAATCGATGGAAACAAAGTGCCGCTGCAACGGGTCAGAGAGCGCGTCTAGGAAATAGGCAGGCACTGATTGAGAGGTGTTGCTCTCCATGTGCCGGACGCGCAGAGTGATAGCAGATGAGTCTTGTTTGGCAAGATAATCGGGTACTTTGAGATTGAAGTTTTTACCATCAATGACGCCGGAAACATTCACATAGCTCTTGACCGGAAGTGAAGTGTCTTGATGCGGATTGATGATGGCGATTTCAAATGTTCCACTGCTATCAAATGCCTGTGCCTCAACCCCCTTTTCACGCTCTTTTTTGACGGTGGGTGCTGTATTGTTGGACGTCTGCTCTTTGTTTTGATGCGCTGTGGAGCTGTACGCTATCGGTGTGTTGTTTGCATGGCTGGGTGGATTGGGTTGAGACGAAGCGATGTCTGGTGAATAGCTTGCAGTCTGCGTTTCGTTTGAATCAAATATGACAAACAAAATTGCCATAGCGACAATTCCGGATGCGGTAGCCAGAAGAATATTTTTGTTCACAAACTTTCCTTATACTTCCGCTCAGACCGTGTTAAGTGACGCTTGAATAGACTTCGTCATTTTAATAAATAAGAGCTTTGAAAGATTTTACCGTTGAAAAAAGGCATCGCGCTTCTCATTACGATCGCTCTGGTGGCTGCGATTGCCGCGCTCATCGGTATTGCAGGCGGCATTGTAGACCACTCCTTTAAACGAATAACCAATAAACAGTTTCTCATTCAGTCCAATGCGATGCTTGACGGAGTCATCGAACTTTTGGGGCAGAATACATCGGATGTCAACGACTCGATGACGCTCGATATCTTCTTGATGATGCCGTTTGTATTCGAGCAGAAAGAGCGGGGACTGAGTGTCGATATCACCTTCACTTCGGAGGCCGGCGGGCTCAATCTCAACCATATGTTACAAGAAGATAACACGACGCAGGAAAAAGCGCTAATCATAAAGCCAGCTTATGAAACCTATTTAGATCATATACTTACGGTTTACAATGTCTCTGATAAAATTCTGCTCCAATCCATGATCGCCGACACCGTCGATTCTGACCTCAAAGAGCGCACCACAGGCTCTGAGATCGCCTTTGAAAACCCGTTTTTTTCACAAGGCGCGATCTACTCATTGGAGCACATGGAGCAGATTCTCGAAGCGTATAAGCGTCTGACGCTAGACTTTAGCGTGGATGAGATACCGTGGGAACAACTGCTCTCTTTTCGAAGCGACGGCGTTGATTTCAACCATATTACGCCTGAAGCGCTCTCGATGCTGGTGGGCGGGCTTGAGCCTTCGGTGGTGGCTCAGATGACGACGGACCGCGTCGAAACGTTTGAAAGCTTTGAGGCTTTGGGGTTTGATAGCGAAACGATCAAAACGATGAACGATTTAGGCGTTCTTTTTTTTGTGCCGCAGGTCAAGGCGTGGATCAATATTCGAAGCGATAATCGACATCTGGGGTTGACGTTTTCGTACCATTTACAAACCAAAAAGGCGACGCAGATTGAGATTACCAACCAAAACTAAGCCGGCAGCTCTTCCCGTAGCGGTTGTCGGAAAGCAAAAGCAGATAAGCATCAGCGCCGAAAAAGTGAATCTGGTGCTGACTCCGGCCTTTTACTGGTTCAAAAAAGAGCAGTTGCCGGTGCAGAGCGTGGCCAAAGCAAAGCAGCTCGCACCGTCGCTCTTTGACGGAAGCGTCCCCGAGGGGAGCTACAGCTATGCCGCCATCAAGCAAGAAGACGGATTCTGGCTTTTTGCTTATGACGATGCGCTGATTGCGTCGCATCTGGCGCAGCTTGGCATCAAGAGCGCGCAGATCGCGGGCATCTACTTCGCGCAGACGGAGTGCAGCGATCTTGAGGAGCCGCTGCTGCTTGAGGACGGTAGCGTTTTATTGCAACGCGGCGGTGTGGTGAGTGTGGTGGATCAGCGCTACTGCGATGCGACCCTTACATGTAAGGCCTATTTTGATACCCGAGCGCTCAGCAAGCATACGGTCAATGTCAGCTTTTTTCGCAGCAATCTGCTTGACGAGAAGCATCTGTATCGCCTTATGGCGCTTTGCATAGCATTCATCGTGGCGTTTTTTGCGCATTATCTGATGTTGCGCAGTGCGTTTGGGGAGTTGCTTGGCAAAGAGCAGGCAGTGATAGAGCACTATCAGTTACCGCAAACTTCGTTTGAGCTTGACGGGCTTAAAAATGCGCTTCAGGGCAAAGAAGCACAGCAGATGCAGATGCGAGAGCGCTTCAAGGCGTTTTTGTCCTTGCCGCTAGAGAAGGGGGAGTATCTGCAAAAAGTTCAAATCACGCAAAAAAGTGCGACGCTCGAGATCGTGCTGGGTCGGCCAGATCGCGCAGAGGTGCTTAAAAACGCATTCCAGAAAAGTGTGAATGTCACCTCCGCCAAAGTCGTAGACAAAACCTTTTATGTGGCGGTGGCTTTATGAAGCAGATCAATCCGCTCTATTTGTTGCTCTTTTTCGTATTGGCGCTGGTGCTGATGGTCTACAAAGTGGTTCAAACCGAATCCAAAATGCAGGAGAGTATCCAAAATGCCGCGCGCTACGAAGCGGACGGCAAGCAGATAGAGCAGCTAAAAAACCGTTGGAAGGATTCCGCCGTCATGCAAAAACGGGTGCAAACGCTGCTCTCGCACAAACCCTTTTCAGCTTATGTAACCAAAAACGAGCCGCACAAAAATGGTTACAAAGTGCAGCTTGAAGGGCTTGACAACACGACGCTTGATACCTTTGTCAATAAACTGCTCAATGAGGCCATTGCGCTGAAAAGTTTTGAAATCAGTCGCTTGTCTGAAAGCAACGCGACGGTCGTAGTGGAGTGTGCCTGGTGAAAAAAGTCAAAATATTGCTGCTTTACAGCGCCATTTTACTGGCACTTATCATCTTTTTTCTGCCCAAAACGCAGCTCTATTATCAGGCCGAAGCACTGTTGGCGGAGTATAAGGTCTTTATCTCACAAGAGCGTGTGATCGACAATGGCTTGACGCTCGGCTTGCAAGAGGGGACGATCTACTACGACGATATGGCTATTGCCGCGTTCGAGGCGATCCGGTTGCGTCCGTGGGTGTTTTACAACTCCCTCGTTTTAGAGCCTACGGAGCTTTCGGCTGAAATGGAGCAGTTTGTGCCGCGCAGCATTGATTGGCTCAAGATCACTTACGCTGTGTATGATCCTTTACATGTAACCATAGAGGGCAGCGGAGCGTTTGGATCGGTAGAGGGATCGGTAGCCTTGTTTGACCGCAATATCTCGCTGACGCTAACGCCATCTGAAGCCCTGCTGGGCAAGAAACCGTTTTGGCTAGGCAAGCTCAAAAAAGATTCTGAGGGGGGGTATCGCTATGAAACAACTTATTAATCCCTCGCTCATTCGTCGTCTGATCTTTATTGGATGGATGGCGTTTGTTGTCAAAGCGGCGATGCTCACTTTGCTCTTTTTCTTGCCAAAGCAGGGGCTGGAGCGTTTACATGTAGCCGAGAATTCGCTCTATGGCTCCTACAAGCCTGCCTCCGCATTTGGATTGCAGGGTAAAAAAGCGGAAGCCCCCAAAGAGGCGCCGGTCTATCGGCTTGATAGCCTGACTCTTCAGGGGCTTTATGACGATCCACACAATCCCTTTATCGCGGTAGCCGAAGGTGCGACTGTGACGATGATCGGTCGGGGTGAGGTGTTCAAGGGGTATAAACTCATCGAAGTGCGTTCTGACCGCGCCGTTTTTGAAAAGGATGGCAAGCGCTATGAGCTGACGTTCAAAGAGAGTGGCATCAAAACCGACACCATGATTAGCGCCGCCGAACCTGAGGTGATCCAAGATGACTCCGCCGTTTTTGTCAAGCGCAACGAGATCGCCCACTACGCGAAAAACTTTGAAGATATCTGGAAAAACATCAAGATTCAAGAGCTGATCAAGGATAAAAAGCTTGAGGGTTTTGAGGTGACGTGGGTCAAAAAGGAGTCGGTGTTTGCGAAACTGGGACTGCGCGAAAAAGATATCATCGTCGCAGTGAACGGCCAGCGGCTCAAATCAATATCACAGGTATTTAAAATCTACAACAATATGGACAAGCTTGACAGCCTCAAGCTGACGATCATGCGAGACAACCAAGAGAAGGAACTGGAATATGAAATTTTTTAATGCGGCGTTTTTGGCGGCGGCACTTCTTGTAAGCGGCGTATATGCTACGGCGGACGAACCCAAACCGACCCAGCGCGAACGGGTCAATCTGAAGCTCGACAATATCAAAATCGAGGATTTCATCGCGATGGTCGGCAAAGTAGTCAATAAAAACATACTGCTCTCCCAGCCGATTCCAGGCACCGTCAACTTTATCTCAACCTCTCCCATTTACAAAGACGAGCTGATGAACATCCTGATTGCCGTACTGGAGAAAAAGGGCTTCACGCTGGTGCAAAGCGGCAGCTTCTATACCGTAGAGCGCTCCAATACGGCGGTTAAGAGTAATCTACCTATAGGCACCAAAGAGAAGAGCCTGATGAAGACGGAGTTTATTCAGGTGACCAGCGAAAACGTGGATATTCTCGCGGCCAAAGTGCGCCAGTTTCTCTCCGAAGGGGGGAAACTGCTCACCATGAAAGAGACCAACACGATGATCGTGAGCGACTATCCCGCCAATATTGCCATCATCCAGAAAGTGACCGATAAGATCGAAGCACAATATGCCGAGAATGCACAGGTCGATTTCGTTACCCTCAAAAACGCCAAAGCGAGCCGCATTCAGCCCCAACTGCTCAAAATCGCACAGACTCTTATCAACCAGAAAGTCGAGAGCAACAAGGTCGATATCATCGCCGATGATGCCAGCAATGCGATTATCGTGCTTGCCTCCAGAGAGAATATCGAAATGCTCAAACCCATTGTGGATCGGCTCGATGCCAAAGATGACTCAAGTGACCAGCGCCTGACGATTCTGCCGCTGGAGAACTCCGAAGCCAAAAACGTTGTTGCCAGCTTGCAAACTATTCTGGATAAAAAGAAATACGTCAACGAAGCCAGCAAGCCGACTGTGAGCGTCTATGAGGAGCTCAACGCACTCGTGATCTCCGCCACCGAAACCGATATCGAAGATATCAAAAAGATGGTCGAGGTGCTCGACATCGAAAAGCCGCAGGTCTTCGTGCGTGCGCGCATCATCGAGATCAGCAAATCCAAAGGGGATCAGATCGGCGCGCGTTACGGGCTGGCCGGCGGAGCGCTCACCAGCTCGGGACTGCTCAGCTTTGCCGCCAATCTGGGCGGCTCGTCCGTAGTGCTGCCCCAGGGGCTCAACCTCGACACCAGCGCCAAGTTTAGCGAAGGGATCGTCTTTGGGGCAACTATCGACTTTTTGGCGGGCAACGGTGCGGCGCATTCGCTCTCCGAGCCCACCTTGCTCTGCGTGAACAATCAAGAATCGACCATCTATGTGGGACAGACCCAGTCGATCGTTACCTCGACGGTGCAGGGCAATCAGAGTACCGATCTGGCGCGCAACACCGTCTCGCGCGAAGATATCGGTTTGACGCTCAAGATCAAACCGCGTCTCTCCTCCGGTGATAAGGTGACTTTGGTGGCCAACGCCAAGCTCGAAGACGTCATCCCCGGCTCTACGCCCGGCTATGTCAACACCTCCAAACGTGAAGTGACCACCACGGCCATCGTACAAGACGGTGAAAGCGTCATTATCGGCGGACTGCTTAGCGATAAAGAGCGTGACAGCAATACGGGGATCCCTCTGCTTAAAGACATTCCGGTCTTAGGTGCGCTCTTTGGCTATACCGACACGTCTAAAGAGGAGATCAATCTGGTGATTATTCTCACCCCTTACATCGTGCGCAACAATGAGGATCTGCCCCGCGTGCGCAAGCTGATGCAGCAGCTTGACGAGATCCAAAACGAATACGAGAAGCTGCTGGGGAGAAAACTCGATGAACGCCTGCAGGAGATCCAAAAAGAGGAGGGTGCACAGGCACCCGATGCCAAATCTTCCGCGCCAAGCGCTATGGAGATGATCTCTCCTTCAGGAGTGTAGATGGTTCATCTTCCGCGTATCGAAAACATCGATCTTCATCCCCAGCAGATTGAAGGCATCGATACCAATCTCGCCGTCAAAAACTATATGCTTTTGACCGAACTGCACGGCGAGCCCCACGTCATTATCTCAGAGCGTCACCTCTCCAGCGCACTTGACTTTCTCGCCAAGCAAGAACTCACCCTGCCGATAGCCATGGCGGATGAAGACAGTTTTGATCGGCTCTATAACAAATTCTTGGAGCTGCGCACGGATGCGGAGCTGGGCTCGCTCGAGCAGGGCGAAGAGGAGATCGAGACAGATGATATCTCGCTCTCGGAGTTTTTGCGCAACAGCTCCGATTTGCTCACCAGCGAAGAGTCGGCGCCCGTTATCAAGTTTGTCAATGCCCTCTTTTATCAGGCGCTCAAAAGACGCGCTTCGGATATTCACATTGAGGTACATGAGAAACGTAGTGAAGTTCGTTTTCGTATTGACGGTGCGCTGATCAAAAACGCCGACATCGACAACCGCATCGCCACACTTATCATCAGCCGTATCAAAGTCATCTCCAGCCTTGATATCTCCGAAAAGCGGATTCCTCAAGACGGTCGCACGCAGGTGAAGATCGCCGGAAAAAACATCGACGTGCGGGTTTCGGTGCTACCGACCTACTACGGGGAACGGGTCGTTATGCGGATGCTGATGCAATCCGAAGACATTCCGCACATGGTCGATCTGGGGTTTGAGCCCAAGCTGGTGCGCCAGCTTGATGAGCTGCTCAAGCACTCACACGGAATTATTCTCGTTACCGGCCCCACGGGAAGCGGTAAGTCCACTACTTTGCACGCCTTTTTACAAGAGGTGGCCAAGCCCGACATCAACGTCATTACCATCGAAGACCCGGTCGAGTACAAAGCGGACAACATCAACCAGATCCAAACCAACGCCAAAGCGGGGCTTACCTTCGCTTCGGGGCTCCGCTCGATCCTGCGCCAAGACCCCGACGTGGTAATGATCGGTGAGATCCGCGATACCGAAACGGCGCAGATCGCCATCCAGGCGGCACTGACGGGGCATCTGGTCTTCTCAACCCTGCATACCAACAACGCTACGGCCGCCATCACGCGTTTGATCGATATGGGGATTGAGCAGTTTCTGATCGGTTCATCGCTTTTGGGGGTATTGGCGCAGCGACTGGTGCGAAAGCTTTGCGTGCATTGCAAAGAGGAGGATTTCTTGGCCGAAGAGTTCGCCAAAGAGTTCGATCTACCCGAAAACGCCAAAATCTACAAATCAAACGGCTGCTCCAAATGTAACTACACGGGTTACAACGGTCGCCGCGCCATCGGCGAGTTTTTTGTGCTTGATGACAACTTCCGTAGTATGCTCAAAGAGCGCATGAGTGACCATGTGATCCGCAATCAAGCCATCGCGCAGGGGATGGAAACACTCTCCGATCAGCTTAAAATTCTTTTGCTTGACGGCACCACCTCCATGCACGAGATCATCCGTGTGGGTGTCAAAGATACCTGATGCGTAGCGCCTTTACCGTCGTAGAGGTGGTGATTGCCGCCGTGATCGCCACCATCGCAGGCGTCGGGCTACTGCAGATGAATGCCAACTACGCTTTTTTGTTTGCGCGGATGGAGCAAAAATCGATCAGCAGCGAGGTGCTCTCATTGGTGGGTTTTCACGCTGATAAGAAGTATCATAAAACGACCAAAACGCTTGAGGATCTGCTAGACCGCACCTACGACATCCAAAACGACGATCTGCGAAAATGGCTCGGTGAGACGAAGCTTGACTACACCGAGCATCTGATTGAGACGATTACGTTGGGCGAAGAAGAGTTAGGCGGCGACTTTGGCAACTATGAGATGGAAGATGCAAGCGAAACCTCTGCTCTTGCCCCGGTGATCCAATTTGAGCTGCTGGAGATCCACGTCGAAGGCGAAACCATCCGCGGCAGCGTCTTACATGTAAGGCCGGTGACGCTGTGAGAAGAGCCTTTACCATCATGGAGCTGCTGGTTTCAAGCGTGCTTATCGTGATGATTACCCTATTTTTGTACAACGCCATCGCGTCGATGACCCTCTCTAACCGCACCCTTGCCAAACACGACGACGCGGAGCACAACCGCAGCAAAATATTCGATCTTTTGTACCGCGATCTGCAAGAGTCCTTACATGTAAAGGTCGAACCGACCGAAGATAAACACTTCGCGATTGTCAAACTGCAGACGCGCAATTCGCTGCACGAGATTGCCATGCCGTACGTCGTATATTTGATCCATACCCAAAACAACGCACTCACCCGCTTGGAAGCGGCCAAAGAGATCGTTTTACCCATCTCTTATGAAGATCGGTTCAGCGTGCATGCCGATAGACTTCTAGAGGGTGTGAGTGATTTTAACCTCTACACCGCGACGCAAGAGCAGAACATCACGGCAGAATCAAATACGACCGCTGATGCGAATTTATCTATAACAAATAGTGTATTGCTCTTTTTGAAGGTAAAAAACTGGTCATCACCGATGCTCTTCGAGCTCGCCCTTTAGTAATTATTAATCGAATCTCGATAAAATACTCACGTTTTAGTTGATTGGCCAATCAGCTATAAAATCCATACAAGGACTATTTATGGCAAACAAACAGATTCTGAGTGTTGTCGCTGCAACAGTACTGGCAGCGTCATTTACTCTAACAGGATGTGGTAGTAGTTCAAGCAAGAGTTCGAGTTCAAGCTCTACTTCAAGCTCTACTTCAAGCTCTACTTCAAGCTCTACTTCAAGCTCTACTTCAAGCTCTGAAAGCAGCAGTTCTTCAAGCGTTGTTCCTTCAACGATCGTTCGCGTTTCAGATGCATATGTTGTCAATGCTACGGTAATGGCAGGCGCTAAAGAGTTCCCAATCTATGTAGGCGCGGGACAGTATGAAATCGCTGAAGATGCGGTTGTCGGTGACCTGATGGCTACTGGCGGTGTAAACGATGCTAATGCTAACGATAGTGCCGATAACGGTGAATCAATGGCACCGACGCTGAAAGCTCCTTCAGGTTATGCCAATATCAACCCATTCACGACCATGATGGTTGATAACAACAAGACAGCAGAAGAGCTCGCAGCACTTTATCCATTCTCGGCCGCAGTAGCTGCTAATTTTGACTTTGACGTTGTAGCTGCCGGTTTGAGTAATCTTGACGTGGCAAAAGAAGCTGCTATTGCTGCTTTGACGATTTCAGGCGAACAAAACGGTATGCCTGCGGCAAGCAGCTCAAGCAGCGTATGTTCCAATGGCGGGGAAGTGCTTCCTGGAGGAGGAAATACATGTGAAACTCCTGCAAGTAGCTCATCCTCAAGCAGCGTAGTTAGCAGTACAGGCGGTATTTTGCCTTCTGCAAATGCACTCAGAGGAATCTTGCCGGATGAAGGCAATACTGGAGATACCGTAACCCCATCTTCATCATCTGTTGCCTCTTCTAGCAGTACAGGAATTTTGCCTGATCAAGGTCAGGGTGCTTCATCTAGCAGCTCATCTACATCTAACGTGGTAAGTGATGCGATTGCAGCAATCAATGCGTGTAGCGACGTTGCATGTGTGGCAGCTAAGTTCGAAGAAACATTGGCTCTGGTCAATGGTACATACACTGCACCGGTTGCTTCAAGCAGCGAGGAAGCTTCATCTTCTGTATCCTCTGAGCCAACACAAGCAGAAATTTGTGTAGCCAATGGCGGTACATGGATTGCTGAAGTCAATTCATGCTCCATGCCGGTCACCAGCAGCTCCTCTTCTGTAACCAGCAGCGGCGGCGGCGTGCTTCCAGGCGCTTAATATTATGCGATGTGCGCACTGGCGCACATCGGTTTCTTCCTTCTGCAAACAAATCTTTCAAAGTGATTTTTATGAAAACTATTACCCTTCTTTTATTGTTTTTACCCTCTCTTTTTGCTGTAGAGATTACCATTAAACCAAGCAGCACGTATACCGCGAATCAGCAGGAAGTCGGTTTGCTCCAAAGCATGTTTATGAAACAACGAATCCAAATTGATGCGGATGATGCATTGGATCTGATCCAACAAAACCGCTTTCTCTCTGACCATTACCTGGCAACCAACAAAATACCTGAAGAGGTGATGTTAAATCTTAGACTTGAGTTTGAAAAGCATCTTGCATCAGAAGTTGTAAGAGAGATGGAAGCCAAAATTACTATTGATGATGAAGTTACCAAATCTTATTACGTTGCCAACAATGAAGAGTTCAAGAAACCAAAATCGATTAAACTGAGTATTTTCAGATTTGAAACCTTTAATGAAGCATTAGCGTTTTATACACAGTTCGTCGATTTGAATGCCGAAGTTGATTCATTTGCCAAAGAGCACAATATCTCTTCTAGTACAGAAGCAATAGAGATCAATAAGCTGAACAAACTTTTTCAGGAGATGATTGCACAATCCAAAACAAATCCTCCTTTCCTTCTGCCACCTCAATTTTTTTACAAACATTACAGTGTTCTTTATGTTAGATCGGTATCAGAACAGGGTGTTTATGAATATGAAGATGTGAAGGATAAGATAGAGAAAATCATTCATGAGCAGGCGCTTGATCGCATGAAAAAAGAGTTGCTTAAGCCATATAGACAAAAAGAAGAGAGCTAATTATGATGGCGCGTAAATTAGCTCTTTTATTTCTACTAATCACATTTAGTGGATGCGAGCCTAAGTACCAATTCGCGTCTTTAGATGAGAATTTGAGCTTGAAAAACTCGGCAGAGCGATCACTGAGTAAAAGACACTTGGCATATTGGGAGCTCATGTCACAAAAAAAGTTTACCGATACGTACGATTTTGAATTGCCTTATCAACGATACATTTATGGCGAAGAGTGGTATCAAACATTTTTTGAAGGGAACAACAAAGAATACAAAGTCATTTTAAGAGAGATTGAATGGCTTGATGAGCAGAGCGTCATCGCGCATACGGAGTATAAAAGAGAGAAAAATCGCCATATCTTTAAAGATAAATGGTTTTATGTCAATGGCAAGTGGTATCATATGTTCCCAACTTCTAAGCTTCCGAAAGCGGAAGAGTGAAGAGAGAGCATTAGCTTCATTAGCGGTGTGTATAAGCTCCATTTGAAGTCAATAAAGGATCTATAATGAATAGTTACAGCAAGTGGATAGGCGTTATTTCAATTTCTGCGGCGACCTTTTTGCTCGCATCGTGCGGTGGGGGTGGAGGAAGCTCAAGTAGTTCTGAAGTATCTTCATCTTCAGAAATTTCGAGCAGCAGTAGTGAAAGTAGCCAGATAAGCAGCTTCGCTTCTACTTTGGTGCGTGTCTGCGATGCTTATGTCGTCAATGCTGATGTCAGGGCTGGAACAAATCAATTCAATCTTGAGCATGAGGCAGGGCTGTATGAGATCAACCAGCCAAACATGGGTAATTTGGCATTGGTTTCTGAAGGAGGAGTTAATGATTTAAATGGCGATGGAGAACCTTCTATTGGCGAACCGAATGCACCGGATATGAAAGCACCTGCTGGATATGCGCATATTTCGCCATTTACGACAATGTTGGTCAATGGAGTTGATATCGCGGCGCAAGCTGATTATCAGGCGGTAGCACAGTTTGCCCCACTCTATGATTTTGATCCTGTCGCGGCAGGAGCAGAGTTCGCCAATGGTATTGCGCAGGCAACCGCGATAGCCGCACTGAGACTTTCAGCCGGCGGTGATGGTTCGATGGAACTACAGAGTTCTTCATCCTATGGTGATGACTCGCTTCCCGGTGCTGGCGGATCGGTGGCATCAAGCTCTTCCATTGTGGTTCAAAGTAGTTCCAGTAGCGTTTCTGGCGTCACCTCTGCTCCAAGCGGTGGTGTGTTGCCGCAAGCGATTGGATATAGAGGTATTCTACCGGGTAATGAAAGCAGTACCGGCACGTCTTCATCACTAAGATCGAGCTCCAGTTCAATCGTTTCTTCGGTATCCAGCGCTAGCAGTTCATCTGTTCTCAGCAGTGTGGCTTCTTCGAGCAGTTCAGTTTCCTCCACCCTTAATATGCTTCAGCAGGCAATTGACGCCATAAAAAATGCAAAGAATCTTGAAGAGCTCAATCTACTTCTCAAAACCTATATGGCCTATTATAATGGTAGCTATGCAAACTCCAGCGCCAGTAGCTCTCTCGTGATGAGCTCAAGCAGCCAATCAAGTGCAATCGGTACCTCAGATGACTGTTTGCCTGGTTATGATTGCGCCAGTAGCTCAAGCAGTCTTGTTTCATCGATTTCAAGCAGTAGCGCTCAAAGCAGCACTCTTGCAGCGAGTTCTTCATCCGTAAACAGCGCGCAGCAGGTATGTATCGCTGCAGGCGGCACATGGATCCCAGAAGTCAATGGCTGTTCTATGCCGGCTACCAGTAGCTCATCCTCTTCAAAACCCTCTACTGGCGGGGGCACGGTGCTGCCACAGTAACTCTTTTGGCTTCTCAATCGAAGAAGCCAAAACCCCTCTTGCCTCTCTTGCATACTTTTTAAATTTTCGATATAATCCTGCTCGATGCAACGGTTTTGCCGAGTTATGCTCGAGCAAAAACGAACTCGGTTCAACCGTATGCAAAAATTCTTACATGTAAGGAGCTTTTATGAGCTTTAAAAAAGCGATCGTATCTAGCGTAGCAGCAGCTGCTCTTGCAACTTCAGCTTTTGCAGGTACTGGTGCAATCCAAGTTGCTGCGGACAAAACAGGTGACTACCTTCTTTTCCCAGCATATTATGCTAACTCTGCCGGCTGGAAAACAGATCTTCGTGTTGTCAACACAAACACAACTGCTTCAGTAGTTGCAAAAGTGGTTATCCGTGACGCTCGCCAGTCTGAGGAAAAAGTGGACTTCGTGATCTATTTGACACCAGGTGACGTATGGTCAGGTCTGATCTATGAATCTGCCGGCACGATTCACGTCTCTTCAAGCGACGATTCACTCGTTATCGGTGGTGTACCTGCGAACGAGTCTCCTGTAGATCTCGTGTTCCCAGCTGCATCTAATGGCCAAGTAATTACTTCTGGTTACGTCGAAGTATTTGGTCTTGTACAAACTGATGATGCTTCTGTAGCTTATACTAAAAAAGACGGTACTTCAGGTACTGAAGACCTTGGCGACGCTCCAGTTGATAAACGTGCGCTTTATCAGTGGTTTACAACTTCGTTGTATGACTCTTCAGTTGCTGTAACTGAGAAAAGAGAAGTGAGCAATAACGATCTTACTGGTCAAGCTGTAGTCTATGCAGACAACACCAGCGGGCAACTTGCAATGACTACTCCTGCTACTGCTATGGAAGGTTTGATGGGTACAGCTTATCCTAACAATGCTGCTTACATTGCTGCAAACATTATTGGTAAAGACACACTTCTTTCTAACCATGTTATCGCCCTTGCTAGTCAAACAAAATATGCTGGCGGCAAATGTGATCTGGTCGACGAATACGAATCAGCTATTGCTAAATACGCATCATACGTAGTTCATTACGGTGATACAACTGTTGACGAAAGTGCGCTTCTTGCCCTTTTCCCAACTAAAAAATACCGCTTGCAAGAGCCAGATGTTGCATGTACTATCGGTGAAATCTTCGAAGCTAAAACGGTAGCAGAATATGCATGGGCACAAAGTAGTGACTTTATGGTTACTTACGGCCAAACTCCACGTGACATGATGGAAAATACTCCAAGCACACCACCTCCAGGCGAGGTATCTGGTGGCGATGAAACTACTATCGATCCAGATCAGTGTGACCGCGAGCTTTGCCAAATCACTGTTGTCAACAGTGTTGGTGCAGAAGGTTATGTCACTTACGTATTCACCGGCGAAGCTGAAAACAACAGCACTGTTGTTTCACCAATGCCTTATGAAACTCGTGTTATGACTGCTAAAAATGTTGGTGGCGCTAACGTTACTAACATGATCAGCCCTGCATTCGTCGGCGGACAGTACTAAGTTATCTCTATATCAAAGAAGGATTTACTCCTTCTTTGACCTCTTCTTCATTTAATCTACATATTCTTTTACTATTGTTTTTTTAAACTATAGGGATATATTGGTTTGCAGTTAGTCTGCATTTGCTATAGTGTTTTCTATAGATAAAGGATTTACAATGAAAAAATTAGCTCTTATATTCGCTTTATTGAGCGGATTGTTGCATGCAAGTTTCTATTCTGTTCATCAAGCACCACAAAGCAATGGGGTCCAAGGTGCCGTTAATCAATTCAACAGCATCGTACAATCTGGTTCATATGGATACTTCACGCACGCTTTTACACTTGATAAGTTTCAGTCAAGCAATGAATATGGATTGTGTGATCAAAATGGTTATGAAGAGGTAAAGCTGTATGTTCCCGGTGGTGCGACAAGCGTCAAAATTCTTTTTTCAACAGAACGTAATACTAACTTTAAGATTTATTCAAAGTTTGAGCCATCATCAGGTTTTAATACGACTCAAACAACACTTTTTGATAATGTGAATTATCAGCAACCAGCTTCTTATCACTTTATTGCAAATAATGCCGGACTGCTCTTATTCCCAGAAACTACATTAAATCGTTTAGTAGGTACAACAGGTGGATGGCTCTACCTAATGGTGATTAATGATACACCTGTACGGCCTAGTTCATATATTAACAACAAAGCAATGACGCTAAATATGTCTTATACATTGTTTATCAATAATCATACTAATTATAAAACATGGCTAAATCGTACCTATATTCAGTCTAATGGTGACCCAGTAGAGAGTGCTGCGAATTTGTATGTTACATCAAATAGTTGTAGTAGCGGTCCTCGTACATCGACATATGCACTCAGCACAAGTGGAACATTGTACGACGGTTCAGGATCATACGAACCGGAACCTGAATTAACACCGCAAGAGCAGTGCGAGCAGCAGGGAAAATATTGGATTGCTTCTAGCAGTACATGTACGACTCAAGAGGTGTACAACTGTATCGTAACTCAAGCAGGCACGTGGAATACAGGAGAAAATCGGTGTGTGACTCCGGCTGAAGTTGCATGTAATAATGTAAGTACGACTAAATGGTATGTGGCAGGGTCTGAATGTCTGGATAAAACCAAGACGGTCAATGGCCAATTGATGGATGGTTATTGGAATATTTCAGAGTTCCGAGCAAACAGCGAAGGGTGGAGTACACAGCTGAGTGTTAGAAATTTGAATACTAATGCGTCAAGTGTTAATACAACAGCTGTGAAAGTATTGAATATGCAACAATCAGTACAAAGTTTGTTACGAACCAATGCCGTTGCTGGTACACAAACATGGCAAACCAAGCTTTATGAATCTGGCGGAAAAGTCTACTTTGAAACCATAGGAGATAGTGCCAATCGCAGTGAACTTAATCCCAAAATCAACGTAGGTTCGATCAAAGTAGAATCGTCGCCCGTCGATCGCTTAAGTGAGTTGCAAGTTACTGCCGACATTACCTACACTGCACCTAGCTCGAGCTCAAGCTCTAGCCAAAGCAAATCCATCGAACAGATCGAATGTGAAAATGGTGGCAATGTATGGAGTGCGGAGATTAACCAATGTATGTATACGACGACTTCTTCAAGATCAAGCAGCAGCTATTCAAGTGTGGCGCAAAACGATACACAGTTGAGAGCCGAGTGTGAAAGCTTAGGTAATTACTATACATGGAACACAGCGCTACGTCTTTGTATGTATTCACCACCTGCAGTTTCCAGCTCATCAAGATCCAGCTCCTCTAGCTCATCCTCGACTTCTGTCTCTAGTGCCGAGCAAGAGTGTCTCAATCGAGGTGAGGGCTATTTGTGGAATAATGAGCTACGTTTGTGTCTGCAGGTTGCACAATCTTCATCGAGTGTGAGTTCTACTATAAGTGATGCACAAGTGAGATCTGTGGTTGTTCCAGCCGTTGCTGCGAAAACCTACGATATTGCTGGATATTTTATTCACTTCGGTTCAGGATCATACGATTGGGCTTACGTAACTACATCAGGTGGCATCATTGCAAAGTTAACCGGTATTGATCAAAATGGCTTCTTGACTTGGGAAAAACTAAAATACGGTGATGTTAACCTATTGAGCGGGGCTGAATTTAATGCAAATTTCACGCAAGTCACATTTGGAGAGCTGCTGAGTGTTCCCGGCACGGATTCATCTACAGCGCAAAAGCTCGCCGCAAAAACGTTTGAAATTACCGGTGTTTTTGTTCACTATGACAGTGGTGCCTACGACTGGATCTATACATCACTATCTGGTTCAGTCTCTGCTAAGTTGACTGGCTTGGATGAAGCTACAGGTTACTTAACATGGGTATGGCTTGAAGGTAACGGCATTGATGCTTTTAGCTCGATAGAGCTTCTTCCTGGCAACACTATTCACTTTGGAACAGCCAAGTAAAATACTTCAGCACGGGAAGACCCGTGCTTTTCTTTCATATACTTAATCAAAATTTTTTTGTAGATTAGTGATTTCATAATCGTGGAGGGCCTACCCAGACTCGAACTGGGGATGGGTGATTTGCAATCACGTGCCTTACCAACTTGGCGATAGACCCGAAGAGAATTGAGGTGGCGGACAGACTGAGATTCGAACTCAGGAAGGTATTACCCTCGCCGGTTTTCAAGACCGGTGCATTCAACCGCTCTGCCATCTGTCCAATAAAATGTAGAAGTATCCAAAAGCGCCTTAGGCGTGGTGCCCGAAGCCGGACTTGAACCGGCACAGTGTTGCCACCGAGGGATTTTAAGTCCCTTGCGTCTACCGATTTCGCCATCCGGGCCTAAAGCAAAATACCTCAGATGAAACTTTATGAAAAATCTCACCTGAGGTATGAAAAAATGGAGCGGGAAACGAGGTTCGAACTCGCGACCCCAACCTTGGCAAGGTTGTGCTCTACCACTGAGCTATTCCCGCGCTCATAAACTTTATTGCTTATTGGGCCGAAAGTATATCAAATCGTTTTGCCTTTGTAAAGGGGTTTTGCGAAAAAATCGTTATAATTTTGAAAACTTACATGTAAGGGAAAATGATGCGCAGTGATACCGTAAAAAGAGGATTTGATAAAACCCCCCACCGAAGTTTGCTACGGGCTACAGGATTGAAAGATGAGGATTTTGACAAGCCATTTATCGGTGTTGCCAACTCTCATATCGATATTATTCCGGGACACTTCTTTTTGCAAGAGTATGGCCGCATCGTCAAAGAGGCGATCCGTGAGGCGGGTGGCGTGCCTTTTGAGTTTAATACCATCGGCGTCGATGATGGCATCGCAATGGGGCATGACGGGATGCTTTACAGCCTGCCCAGCCGTGAGCTGATCGCCGATAGCATTGAGACGGTGATGAATGCGCATAAGCTCGATGGACTTATCTGTATTCCCAACTGCGACAAGATTGTTCCGGGGATGCTGATGGGAGCGCTGCGGGTTAATGTGCCCACGATCTTTATCTCGGGCGGCCCGATGGCGGCAGGGCATAAAAAAGACGGTACGCCGATTGACCTTGCCACGGCTTTTGAAGCGGTGGGCAAACACAGCGACGGCAAAATGAGCGATGAAGAGCTCTATGAGATTGAGTGTAATGCTTGTCCTTCCGGAGGCTCATGCTCTGGTATGTTCACGGCTAACTCTATGAATACGCTCTGTGAAGCGATGGGTGTGGCACTACCGGGCAATGGTACGGTTCTGGCACAAACGCCTGAGCGTATCGAAATGCTCAAAGTCGCCGCCAAGCGCATCGTGGAGATGGTGATGGATGCCAACCCCTCGAAATGGAATATGCGCAACATCCTCAATGACAAAGCCGTGCACAACGCTTTTGTGGTTGATATGGCCATGGGCGGCTCATCTAACACGGTCTTGCATATGCTCAGCATCGCCAAAGAGGCGGGCGTGGATTTTGACATTACACAGATCAATAAGATCAGCGAGAATGTGGCGCATATTGCCAAAATCTCCCCTTCGCTCTCTACCGTACACATGGATGACATCAACCGTGCGGGTGGGGTCAATGCGGTTATGAAAGAGGTGAGTCGTCGCGGCGGAGTCTTACATGTAGAGGCGATGACGGTGACGGGTGAGACCATCGGCGAGCGGATCAAAGATGCCGTGATTAAAGATTCAAACATCATCCACACCAATGAAAACGCCTACTCGCCAGTAGGGGGCCTTTCTATTCTTTTTGGTAACCTTGCCGAAGAGGGCGCGGTGGTCAAGACGGCGGGCATCGCCCCTTCGATGCGCCGCTTCAAAGGTAAGGCGGTCTGTTTTAACTCTCAGCAAGAGGCGATTGCGGGGATCGTCGGTCACAAGGTTAAGGCGGGCGATGTGGTGGTGATCCGCTATGAAGGCCCCAAGGGTGGCCCCGGAATGCAGGAGATGCTTGCGCCTACCTCACTCATTATGGGTATGGGGTTGGGTGAGAGCGTAGCGCTCATTACCGATGGACGTTTCTCCGGCGCAACGCGCGGTGCCAGCATCGGGCATGTCAGCCCTGAAGCGGCCGAGGGTGGCCTGATCGGGCTCGTAGAAGATGGCGATGAGATTGAGATCGACGTGGATGCACATCTGTTGCAGCTCAACGTAAGCTATGAGACACTAGAACAGCGCCGCTTGCACTTTGCGCCGATCAAAAAAGAGATCAGTTCTAAATGGCTTAAGCGTTATAGCCTGTTGGTGAGCAACGCCAGCAACGGCGCGGCGCTCAAAACGGAGCTATAATCACGCATTACGAGTAAGGAGGAGATGATGGCTTTGGTGCTAGTGGATTTGCCCCATTACACTTATGATGATTATGTCGAATGGGAAGGAAAATGGGAGCTGATTGACGGCATTGCCTATGCGATGGCGCCATCTCCGGGGTTTGAGCATCAGAGCATTTCTCAGTGCCTTGCGGCTGAGCTACACAATGCGCTTAAAGCGTGTCGGCATTGCAAAGCACTTTTGCCAATTGATTGGCAAATCAGCGACGACACCATCGTTCAGCCCGACAACATGGTGTTCTGTGGCGAGATTCGCGGTAACAAAAAGCTGCTCACCACCCCATCGATCATCTTTGAGATCCTCTCCCCCTCTACCTCACACAAAGACCGCAGTGTCAAATACCGCCTCTATGAAGCGGCGGGGGTGGAATATTACGTCATCATCAGCCCCAGCACCAAGGTCAGCGAGATCTACAAGCTGCATGAAGGGCACTATTTGCTGGAGATGGAAAACGAGAAAGAGCGCTTTGGCTTTGAGCTTCCCGAATGTCACTTTGAGCTCGATTTTGCGACGCTCTTTTAGGGGCGGTGGTCAAACTCCGTGACGATAGTGCCCAACTGTTGTATGGGGTCATTACATGTAAGAAGCGTATCGATTTGCTGTGCAAGCGTATCAAAATCGTAAGCGCTCTTTTTGGCAACAAAAATAGATGAAAACTGCGTCTGTTTCTCCTGTTCGTCGATCAAAAGCTCTTCGTAGAGCTTCTCCCCGCTTCTAAGCCCGCTAAAGACAATCTTTACCTCATGCTCTTTGCCATAGAGCCGAATCATCGTTTTGGCCAGATCAACAATCTTGATGCTCTCTCCCATATCGAGGATAAAAAGTTCACCCCCTTTGGCGATGGAGGCGGCTTGCAGTACCAGTTGGCACGCTTCGGAGATGAGCATAAAGTAGCGCGTCATCTCAGGATGGGTGACCGTCACGGGGCCGCCGGCTTCGATTTGGGCTTTGAACTTAGGGATCACGCTGCCGCTAGAGCCCAGAACGTTGCCAAAACGCACGCAGACGATCTCACTCTGTCTTGGGGGGACGTTTTGGGCGTAGAGTTCGGCAACGCGCTTGGTGGCACCCATGACGTTGGTGGGGCGCACCGCTTTGTCGGTGGAAATGATCACCACTTTGGGGATGCCCGCCTCGATGGCGCAGTCGATGACGTTTTTGGTGCCGAAGATATTGTTCTCGATGGCAGCCGTGATGTTGGCTTCGCACAGCGGCACATGCTTGTAGGCGGCGGCGTGGATCAGCACGTCAATCGCTTCTGAAGCCATCAGCGCAGCGAGTTTGCTTCGGTCGGTAATCGAGAGCAGCTTGAGCGCGGCATGGGGGAGCCGTTCGCCGATTTGATAAAGGTTAAACTCGCTGCTCTCGACCAAGATAAGCTTCGCAGCGCCAAAGGCGGCGCACTGCAGGGCGATTTCACTGCCGATACTGCCGCCTGCGCCCGTGATGAGTACGGTTTTGCCGCGAATAAAGGACTCGACGACGCTATGGTCAAGGTCTTTGGGGTGGCGCGCGAGCAGCTCTTCGATAGAGAGCTCTTCGAGCTTTTCACGCGCGCCGCCGAGCAGCTTGTATTTGCGGATATGGGTGATCTCATGACGCGAGAGGGTGTCGTAGAGGGATTTTAGCGCTGTCGTGTCAAGTTCAGCCGTGATGATCGCGGCGCGGGCTTGGATGCAGAGGGACTCAAGGGCGCCAAAGGGGTAGATTTTGATGCCTGAGAGGTAGCTGTTTTGTGCCTCCGCGCTTTCATTTGGGGCTAAAACGATGGCGATGGGATGGTAGGGAATCGCACCCTCAAAGGCGGTTTTGATGAGTGCGACGCTTTTGGCGTTCATACCGATGATGAGCGTAGGCGGTGCATCGCGGTGATGCTGTGCTCCGAGCAGCCGTTTGCTACCGCGCAGCAGCCCTAAAAGCGCCATAGAGAGGAGCAGATCGATCAGAATGACGCTGCGGGGAAAGGGATTAAAAGGCGCTTCATAGAGTAAAAAAAGCAGCGTAAAAAGCGCATAGGCGCTCACATGTGCCAAAAGCAGGGCTTTGGCCTCGCTTAGTCCGAAAAAACGCCAGATGATATGATAGCCCCTAAAGAGGGCAATGAAGCCTGTTTTGAGCAGCGCCAGCAAGCTAAATACCGCCCAAAAGGGCTCTAAAAATTCATCAGGAACCGAAAAGTTAAAGCGCAGCGCGTAAGCACCGTAGAGCGAAGCAAGCGAGAGCAGTGCATCGGCAATCACGAAAAAGGCGATCCGCTTTGCGGCGGTGGGGCGTAGCATCACGAGAGTGCCTCTTTGAGATGCGCGCACACCCGCGCCACATCGTCGCGCTCCATTTGGGTGCCGCTGGGCAGGCAGAGTCCCTGTGCAAAGAGATCGTCACTCACGCCACGGCTTACATGTAAAGCATCTTTAAACAGCGGTTGGGCGTGCATCGGTTTCCAGAGCGGTCGGCTTTCGATGTTGTGCGTTTCAAGGTAGCGCATTACATGTAAGGGATCGGTACGCTCAAAGGTGAGGGTGGTGAGCCAGCGGTTATGGCGGCTCTGGGGCAGTTCGGGCATAAAGGTGATCTCTTCTGTGTCGCCTAGCTCCTCTTGATACCACTCAAAAATCATCCGACACTTCTCAACGCGCTCTTCGATCACCTCCATCTGTGCCACGCCGATAGCGGCGAGGATATTGCTCATGCGGTAGTTGTAGCCAAACTCGATATGCTCATAGTGTGGGGCGTTTTCCTTGGCTTGCGTGGAGTAAAAGCGAGCCTTGTCAATCAGCGCTTTGTTTGCACTCACGAGCATCCCGCCGCCGGAAGTGGAGAGGATCTTGTTGCCGTTGAACGAATAGACGCCCAGATCCCCAAAGGTGCCGCTGTTGCGAGCGTGATAGAGCGAGCCTAGACTCTCGGCGGCATCTTCGATAAGGGCAATGCCGTGATGCTTACATGTAGCGATGATCGGCTCTAAATCGGCGCAGCCTCCATAGAGGTGGGTGAGGATCAGGGCTTTGGGTTTTGTGGGCGCTTTGGCAATCGCCTCTTCCAAAAGTGCAGGGTCAAGGTTCCAGCTTTGCGTGTCTGAGTCGATAAAGAGCGGCACGGCGTTTTGATACATAATGGCTGCAATCGAGCCGATAAAGGTAAAAGAGGAGGCCAGCACCACATCCCCCGCGCCGATGCCCAGCACCCGAAGAGCCAGATGCAGCGCGGCGGTGGCGTTGATCGTAGCCAGCGCGTGGGGCGCGTGGGTGTAGTCGCAAATTGACGCCTCGAAGCGATCTACAAACGGCCCCAGCGGGGCGATGTAGTTGCTCTCAAACGCCTGCGCGATATAGTGCTGCTCACGACCGCTCATGTGCGGCGGGGAGAGGAAGAGGCGGGGATGGCTCATCAGCGCACCTCCACTTCGCGGCAGAAGCTGCGCAGCAGATCAAAGCCGTCCCAGACGTCGGAGAAGTCGAGGGATTGCCCGATGGGGACGATGCGGTCGATGCCAAGCGGCCGGTGGCTGCGGATCAGGGTGCGCAGATACTCGGGGGTGAGGCCGAAATAGGCCATGGTTTGGTATTTTTTACCGATTTGGGGCATAAGGGTCTCCAGGGTGTCGCAGTGGTATTCGTAAAAGAGGCCGTTGCCACAGTGGTGCGTCGCGTCAAAAGTGCTGAGGCGCTTTAGTGCGGTTCGGCTCACATACGGGTTTGGTCGCTCACTTGGGGCTTCGGCATCGATGGCCATAGCGCAGGCGGCGACGAACTTGTTCATCACGTCTGCGGGGGCCATCGGCGGTGTTTTGTGCGCTACATGGGCGCTCAACAGTTCCCAAAACCGCGCTTGCGCTTTGGCGTTTTGTGCGCTCTTGCCGATCCAGACGATCATGCGGATCGAGGAGCAGGCCATCTGGGCAAATCCGTAGGCGTCGTTGTAGAAGCGCTCAATGAGTGATGCAAGCGCGGCTTCGTCGGCCTCAAGAAGCGCGTCGGCGTTGATGGCCGCAAAGGAGAATTTGTCGGCAAAGGCGAGTTCGACGGCGGTGGGTTTAAGTGCTATGGCGCGGATGGCTGCGATGGTAGCGTCGCCGCCCCAGATGACGCGCACGTCGCAGCGCTGTGAAAGCGTGTGGGTCACCGCGTCGTCGTGTCCGTAGCGGATAATGGCGATACGCTCGCGCAGAGGTTCAAAGCGCGGCTCATCCAGCAAGGAGCTCACCGCTTCAAGCAGCATGGTGGTTTGTGCGCCGCTGTTTGGGCTGATACGGATGATGTTGCTGTTGCCGCAGAGCATGGAGAGAAACCACGAATAGATGAAAATGGTATCGACGTTGGTGGGCGCAATGTGAAAAGCGACGCCCCTGCCGATCCAGACCCGCTCCCCCATCTGAGCTTCAAAGCGTTGGCGCAACTGCTTGATATGGGCCTCTCGCATCCAGAAGGCCAAAGCCGCAAACTCAGCAAAGGGGCGAAAACGCGCCTCTTCGCGCAGGGTTTTGGAGAGCGCGACGATGAAGTCGCATGAGCGCGGATCGAAAGGCGCCAATGGGGTGTTCTCGATACGCAGCGACGCAAGATCGCCAGCGCCGCGCGGTGTGATGAACGCTATCATGCGTGCTCCTGTGCATGGGTGTCGCTGCATCCGCGCAGCTCCGTTTTTGGCAGGCGGCCGTGTACTTTGAAATATTTTCCTTTGCGACCGCACGCGCAGTCATCTTCGCCCAGCACGACGCCGAGATCTTCGCTCAGCAGTACATGCCCCGGATAGCTGCGCGGCAGCAGCGAAAAGAGCTCGATCAGCCCGCTTTGACCCATTTTTAGCGGCGCAAAGCTCATAGGATCACGGATCAGTACATCAGAGAAGAGCGGGGTGTGTAGATGGCCCTCTTCGCACTCGACGAAGATGGAACCGACCTGCTCGACCATACCGTAAAAATCGTGGATGCGCCCGATGGAGGTTTGCGCGCGCAGCGCGGCTTTGAAGGTGGCGTTGTCAACGGCTTGATCGATGAGGCTTTTCCAGCCGCCGCTGTGAATGAGGATCGCCTCAGAGAGATCAAGATGTCGGTGCGCGGCTTTGAGCGGCTGATAAAAGTACTGCCAGACCATAAAGGTAAATCCAAAAATCAGCATCGGCCCCCCGCCGTGACGCTGCACAAAGCGCTCAAGGGCGTCAACATCAAGGTGCATCTGATCATCGAGCACGTAGGTGTGATCGCGCCCAAAGGTTGAAAGCCCCATGATCCCCGCCGCTCTGGCGGAGAAGGCGTGGCGCCCTCCGATGGTGCTTGGGGTGTCGATGATGAGCATCGGTAGGCGCGTTTTGCCCAGAAAATCCTGCATGATCTTGACCAGCACGCGGCTTTGAAGCGCGGCGGTGTCGCGGTCGAGATAGATTTTGGAGCGCTGCTGCGAGGTGGTGCCTGAAGAGCTGAGGGTCTTGAGCACCTCCTCTTGGGGGCAACTGCGCAGTTCAAATTGCTTAAAGAGGCGCACCGGCACAAAGGGGAGGGCTTCTAAGGAGGCGGCATCCTGGGTGTAGCCGCCGTAGACGCCCTCTAAAATCCGCGCATAGGGGGCGCACTCACGGCGGTGATGCTCTGTGAGTGCGCGCAGCCCCTCTAGCAGCAGCGGCTCTTTTTGGTCGCGCGTGAGGCTGTAGGGACTCAAGCTCATCAGTGTATCGAGGTTCATGCACACCGCTCCATCAATGTTTGGTAGTCGATCTTGCCTGAGGAGAGGCGGGGAATGTCGCCGACATGGACACACCGATAGACGCTGTGGTGAAAGCCGAGGCGCGTTTTGATCCAAGCGCTGATCGCTTCGGGGGCGTTTGGGTCGGTGGTGACGATGAGGAGGGTGTTGTCGCTGCCGGTGCAGATCGTCTCAAAGCCCTCTACATGTAAGCGCTGCTGCAGCTCATCTAGCCCCACGCGGTTGCCGTGGAGTTTGATAAAGCGTCCCAGCCTGCCGGTGATCGTATAAAAGCCCTCCTCATCAACGACGGCCAGATCGCCCGTGTGCAAAAGCCCGCCTAGCGTGTCGCCCGCTGAGAGGTCATCCGCACTTTGCGCGTAGCCCATCATCACATTCGCGCCTTGGTAGATCAGCTCGCCCTCTACACCGGGCGCGCCGATGGGCGTTTGGCTCTGCGGATCGATCAGACTCAGCGTGCCGCCCGGAATAGCCAAGCCGATGCTGTGCGGGTGCGTCTCAAGGGCGTCAGGCGGTAGATAGGCGATGCGCGCCGTTGCTTCGGTTTGGCCGTACATTACAAAAAACTCCTTGCCGCTCCGGCAGGCCCATGCGTGAATCGCGGCAACTTTTTGCGCATCAAGTCTGCCGCCGGCTTGGGTGAGATAGCGCACGTGCGGGAGGGTGCGGCTTGGCAGGCCCGTGCGCAAAAAGAGCTCATAGTGGTAGGGCACGCCTTGTAAAGTGGTGACGCCGAAGCGCTCCACCTGCTCCCAAAACGTGCGCTCCAGCACCGACGCTCCGCTAAGCAGCAAAGCGGCGCCGACTTCAAGGTAGGTGTGGATGATCGAGAGGCCGTAGGAGTAGTGAAACGGGAGCGAGGTGATGGCGACGTCGTCAGGGCGGATGGGCAGGTAGTGGATAATACTTTGGCAATTGGCGCTTAGGTTGCGTCTGCTGAGCCGTACCATTTTGGGCGAACCGGTACTGCCTGAGGTGCCCAGCAGCAGGGCAAGATCATCATGCAACGTCGGCGCTTCGGTGTACGCGCCGTAGAGTCCGTAGCCGCGCCATGCAAAGAGCGGCGCGTTTTCGTCGTGCTTTTTCCAGATGAGGTTGGGGCGGTAGGCCGCTATGATGGCCTCCAAAAGCGCCGCGTCCGTGCGCTCATCGAGCATCATCACGGCGTGTTTGCCGCGCAGTGCGGCTAGGTAGCCAATCAGGCTCTCGGCGTTACGGTCGCACAGAATCAGCAGCAAGCAGCGCTCTTTGGGGAGCTTACATGTAAGGCGGTCACAGAGTTGCGCTACCTCTGCGTAGCTGTGCGTCGCGCCGTCAGATTCGATCAGGCAGGTGCGTGAAGCGTAGCGCTCAAGCTGCGACGCAAAGCTCATATCAGCATCCCTCCGTCTACCCCGATCACCTGTCCCGTGACATACGCGGAGAGATCGGAAGCGAGGTAAAGTGCGGTGTTCGCGATATCTTGCGGGGTGCCGATGCGGCCCATGGCGATGGAGCGTAGACGCTCCTCAAACTTTTGTGCGCTGAGCGAACGGGTCATGTCGGTGTCGATAAACCCCGGTGCGATGGCGTTGACGCGGATATGCTGCGCGGCGAGCTCTTTGGCAAGTGATAGGGTGATGCCCAGTAGCGCCGCCTTGCTGCCGCCGTAGACCGCTTGGCCGGCATTGCCGTGGGTGGCGATGATGGAGCTGATGTTGATGATGGAGCCGCCGCCGTTTTTGTGCATCAGACGTGCGCCATACTGCGCCATGTAGAGCGGTGCGAAGGTGTTGATGCCAAAGGTGCGCTCAATCTGGGCTTGGCTCACCATGCCCAGGAGCGCATCATCGAGAATGCCGGCGTTGTTGACGAGAATGTCGAGTGTTTTGACCGTTTTAAAGAGGCTCTGGTAGGCACCTTTGACGGCTTGCGCGTCGGCGACGTCTAAAGGCAGCGCGATGGCTTCAACCCCATAGTCTTGCGTGATTTGCGCGGCGGTGCACTCAAGAGAAGAGGCATCTCTAGCGCAGAGAACCACGCGGCAGCCGTGGCGGGCAAAGGTGTCGGCGATGGCCAGCCCGATCCCGCGACTGGCACCCGTAATCAGCGCCGTTTTGCCGCGCAGCATCAGCACGCCACTCCGTGCGCGCGCAGGATCTCATAGGCCGCTTTGAGTGAGCTCATGTTGATGATCTCGTCGGTATCGAGCATGATATCAAAGCCCTCTTCGAGCGCGGCGATGAGGCTCATGTGTGCCACGGAGTCCCATTCGTCGATGGTGTTGTAGCGTAAGTCGTCATGGACGCGGGAGGGATCGATGCCGAGGGATTGGGCGAAGATGGTGCGGATTTTTTCTGTTGGGGTCATGGTAGGGCTCCTTGATGTTGAGTTAGTGCGGTTTTGATACGTGCCGGTACGCCTGCGGCCATCACGTTTGAGGGGAGGTTACATGTAACCGCGCTGCCGGCGGCGATCATCGTATGTGCACCGATCGCAATGTTCTGAATTACGCTTGCTCCGATACCGATCTGTGTGCCTTCACCGACGCGCACTCCGCCGGCCAGTGCCGCTTTGGGGCTTACATGTACGAAGTCGCTCAGGTTGCAGTCATGCTCGATGACGCAGCCGCTGTTGAGGATGCAGCCTTCGCCGATACGCGCGTCCGCATTGACCACGCACAGCGCCATCACGACGCTGCCGCTGCCGATACGCGCCGATGGGGAGATGACGGCCGATGGGTGAATGAGCGTCTCAAGGGTGAAGCCGCGCTCTAGTAGCCTCTGCGCTACCTGAGCGCGGATGGCGTTGTGGCCGATGCCCAGTGCGACGGGAATGCTTACATGTAAGGCATCGTCAAAGCGCAGCACCCCTGTTTTTTGGGGATCGTCATCGATAAATTCGATCGGCGCGTAGCCGCAGGCTTTGGCGATATCGGCGAGTACTTTGCCATGCCCGCTTTGGCCGTAGATGTACAGCGGCTTAGTCAAGGCACTCCTCTGACTTTTGCATGAAATGTTCCTTTTCTTAATAGTGAAACCGACACGAAACGATTAAAAGTGCGTCATCATCAAGGGTGTACACCAATCGGTGCTCGTCGTTGATACGCCTTGACCAGTAGCCGCTTAATTGATGTCTTAGCGGTTCTGGCTTGCCGATTCCTTCAAAAGGGGAGCGCATGGTGGCTTGGATCAGTGTGTTGATTCTTTTAAGCATCTGTTTGTCGTTTTGCCATGAGAGGTACTCCTCCCATGCCGATTGGCTCCAGATCAGTCGCATGAAATCAGTGGCTGCTCTACCGTGGCGCCGCGCTCGAACTCGGCAATGGAGTCAAGCAAGCGTTTACGATTGGCAGGAGTTGAGAGAAGATAGTCGCTCTCTTTGAGGGCGTTGTACTCCTCCATAGAGATGACGACCACATTCTCTTTGCCCTTGCGGTGGATGATCACCTCATCATGATCATAAAATACGGCGTCAAAGAGCGCTTTGAGGTTGCTGCGTGCTTCGGTGAGGCTGACTACTTGCATCATCATTCCTTACGTTTTTTTGTACATGATTCTATCATGACTTGGGTGAACCTTGAAATTTTTCCATACTCACATGCCCCTGCGCGCTCACCCCATCACGCCCCAGCACTTTGCGCACCGTCAGCCATGCGATTTTGAGATCCAGCCAAAAGCTCTGATGTTCCACGTACCAGACGTCATAGGCAAACTTCTGCTCCCAGCTAATCGCGTTGCGGCCATTGACCTGCGCCCAGCCGGTGATGCCGGGGCGCACTTCGTGGCGGCGGGCCTGCTCTGGAGTGTAAAGGGGCAGGTATTCGGGCAGTAGCGGTCTTGGGCCTACAAAACTCATCTCGCCGCGCAGGACGTTGAAGAGTTGCGGCAGCTCATCGAGGCTAAGCGATCGGATGGTTTTGCCGATACCGCGCAGACGCTCTGCGTCACTCAGCGGTGCACCCGAAGCATCTGTTTCATTGCTCATCGTGCGGAATTTGTAGATGCGAAAGAGCGCACCGTGCAGCCCGGGGCGCGTCTGGGTGAAGAGGATGGGACTACCCATTTGAATGCGAATCAGAGCGGCGATCAGCAGCATCAGCGGCCACAGCAGCAGCAGTAGCAGCAGTGCGAACATGCGGTCAAGCAGAGGCTTGAGCAGTAATCTATACATCGATAAACCTACTATAAAGCTCAAGATACTGTGCCGTTACGGCGCGGGTGTCAAACTCCGCTACCGCTTTGGCGCGTCCTGCAGCACCCATTGCAGCGCGTCTTGAGGGGTCGCGCAGCAGCGTCTTGATCGCCTCCTTGAGTGCCCCTGCATCGCGCGGCGGCACCAGCAGACCGTTTTGGCCATCAATGACCACTTCGCGGCACCCTACCACATCCGTGGTGACGATCACTTTGCCCATCGAAGCGGCTTCGAGCAGGGTTCTGGGCACCCCTTCGCGGTAGCTGGGCAGGACATAGAGATCACACAGGGCGGTGAGCTCCACAATGTCGTCGCGCTGGCCTAGCCAAAGCACTTTGCCAGAGCGCAAAAACGCCTCATCGGCGCTGCTGGGGTTGCCCACATCGGTGCCTCCTGCGAGCACAAAGAGGGTTTGCTCATCACTAAGCGCCTCGGCGGCCGCGTAGAACTCGCGTACCCCTTTGTGCCAGATGGCGCGCGCGACCATGAGTACAACGGTTTTGCCCTTTACATGTAAGGCTTCGCGTAGCGATTCAAGCTTGAGCACATCCACCGCTTCGGGGGAAAAATGCTCGGTATCGACCCCGACACTTTTGATGATATGCACCTGTTGGCGCGCAAGCAGCCCCTTGGCGATCATATACTCGGGATCGTCGCTATTGACAAAGACGGCACCGTCACAGCGCGCGAACGCCGCCTTGTAGAGCCGCTCCATCACGAAGCGCACGAGGCGGTTTTTGAGGGTGTCGTCGATATAAAACGACCCCATCCCCTCGACAAGGTTGAGCACCGTGGGGATTCCCGCACGCCGCGTGGCGAAGGTGCCGTAGATATTGGGCTTGGCGGTGAAGGTGTGGAGCAGATCGAGCTTCAAAGGGTGCAGCGCTTCGGTGATGGCACGTAGGGCGAAGAGCTCTTTGAGGGGATTGAGGCTGGAGCGCTCAATGGTGTAGGGGATTACATGTAAGCCCAAAGAGCGCATTTTCTGGCTGTGGCTCCCCTCGGGGCAGATGGCATAGACCTCATGACCGCGCTCTTTGAGCGCCATCATGATGGGCAGGCGAAAGAGGTAGAGGTTGAGATCCAGATGCGACAAAAAGCCGATGCGTGCCAAGGGCTACCTTTTGAGTTTGAAGACTTTGGCCCAAGGGGTCATGATGACGCCTTCAAACAGTGCGGGGTCATACTGCTCAAGTACGAAGAGCTGGATGTAAAGTGACTCCATCACTGCATGATCGAGCAGCAAAAATTGATTGTAGCTCTTGAGGTAGATGAGATTGAGCGCACCGTTTGCATGGAGGTTTTGGATATTTTTTTGCACCTTGCCCTGCGCATCGTAGGCGACGGTGACAAACTGAGCGAGGGGGACTTGCTGCTGGCCGAGCATAATGACCCCCTTGCCTTTGTCCAGCGCGATGCCGTTGCCTAGATGCAGCATCGCACCGGCATCTTTGAAGGCGGCGGTGTTGTAGAAGAAGGGGCGTTCTTTGGCTGCGCCGCTGCGAAGGTCGAGGTTGCTAAAGAGCGCAACGGTGGGGAAGATGCTCATCATACGCAGCGGCAGGTAGAGATAGACGTCGCGCGTGCTTGCGGGGGGCGTGAACTCCGGGGTGCCCAGCGATGCGAGAAAGGCGTCCAGATCGCTTTGGTTGTAGTCGCGCATGGCGGTGAGCAGGTTGTCGGAGTGGTTGGTATCGAAGCCGCGCTCGGTGTACTCGACATCCAGCCGCGCCATGTTGGCCCCGGGTAGAGGCGGCTGGGTGAGGGCGAAGCTGGTGGCGAAGTTGTCCTTGCCAGTGTGCTTGCCGCCATCAATAAGCGTGCGCACGTCGCTGTAGTAGCGGATGGGATAGCCAAAATCCCACCAGGTCACCACGTAGTCTTCGCGGCCTGCGATGCGGCCTAGGTCGTCAAGCACCTTGACCTCTTCTTTGTTGAAAACGGTGGGGACTTTGTACTCAACGATATGGTCAATGTTGGGATAGAGGGCGGCGGCGGTGGCGAGGGTGACGAAGAGGATGCGGCTTACATGTAAGGTGCGGTCGATAAAGATGAATTTTTCAAGGAGCTGAGCACCAAAGAGGATGAAGTAGCCCATGCCCAGCGCCATAACGGGCACGGCGTAGACGGTAAAACGTAGCCCCGCCTCAAAAGCGATAAAGCCCAGACCGACCATCGGCAAAGCGAGCAGCATCACCTTGTGGCGCCACATCAGCAGTCCAAGACCCAGCAGTGCGAAGAGAAAGGTGAGGGTCGCGCCGCTGATGCGCGCGGCGAAGACGTCAAAAGGGATCTGCCCCGCTTCGCGCACGGTTTGGACGACATCGAAATAGCGCAGGGTGAGGTTGAGATCATCTGCGTGCAGGGAGCGGAACAGATAACCTTGAAGCTGCGCGATCACGGGAGCGAAGCCGCCGGTGAGGAGCATCAGCGCCGCAGCGGCAGCCAGTAGGGCGAAGATGACGCTGCGCGTTGAAGCTTTGGGCAGATAGTGAAAAGCGCCAAAAAGTGCCAGTGCGAGCAGAAGCTTGAGGTACCACGCCATGAGTGCCATCGAGAGGAGCATAAAGATCAGGATTTTGTAAAAAAAGAGGTTGCGCCGCTCAAAGATCAGGGTATAAAGCAGCACCATCCCCGTCATGGCGAGGCTCAGCGAATAGCTCTGCGGATACCACCAACTGTTGGCGATGATAAAGAGCGGCAGGAGGAGCAAGTAACGGTTACGCCCATAGGTGGCGGCGGCGATAAGGCTGTAGAGCACCAGTGTAGGCAGCACGATGGTGAGCATGTCGGTGTCGTAGTAGCCCGTCATGGTGCGGTTGTAGTAGCTGTGGGTGATGCCACCGAGTAGCGCGGCGATAAAGCCTAGATAGTCGTTGCCGAGCGTTCGGCCGATGAGCATCAGCGGCACCACCAGCAGCGAACCGATAAAGGCCGGCATGTAAAGAATAAGCGTCTCAAAACTCACCGGTAGCACCTTCGCCAGCAGCGCCGTCAGTGCGGCGAGGGGATTGCCACAGTAGGAGAGGTCGCGGGGATTACATGTACCCGCCATCATATCCCGCGCCCCTTCGGCAAAGGCGTAACCGTCGTTGGTATTGATCATGATCTGATCGTTCCAGTAAAAATCGGGACTCCCCGAGAACTGGTAGACCCAGATAAAGCGCACAGCGACGCTAAAGGCGTAGGCGAGAAGGAGCAGGAGGAGAAATCGGCTTACATGTAAAGGGGTGGCATTCATAAAGGTGAATCCTCATGGGAAATGGATGGGGGCATTTTAGCGGGTTTGGGTATCTTGATAAAGATTTATCCACTTTAAAGCGATCCGATCCAGTGAAAAATGCGCATCGATGCGTGCTTTGGCAGCATCAAGCAACGCTTTTTTGCGCTCATTGGGCAGATTGAGGGCGTCAAGCAGGCATTGGGCAAAGGTTTCACTATCGCCCACGGGGGATAAAAAGCCATAGCCTCCGAGTACCTCTTTGACCCCTCCGCAGTCGGTTGTAACGACCAAAAGAGCACTTGCCATCGCCTCCGCCACGACAAGACCAAAACCCTCAAAATCAGAGGAGAGGCAAAAGAGATCGGAAGCGCTCATTAGTTCGGCGATATCGGTACGAAAGCCTAAAAAACGAACCTGCTTCTGGATGTGTAAATGATCGCATAGGTTTACAAGCACATCGTGCAGATAGCCCTCTCCAGCAATGCAGAGGTATAGATCGGGGCGGGTTTTTAGTGCCAGAGCAAAGGCGTGTAGCATCATAGGATAGTTTTTTTGCACCTCAAGTCGCCCGACGCACAGCAGTAAAGGAGTCTTCTCGTCAATTCCCAAAGAGGTTCTAATGTGTGTGCGCAATGCAGCGTTACATGTAAAGCGTTCGGTGTCGATACCGTTATATACCGCGATCATCTGCCCAGACTTGACGGCACCCTTGGCAATAAATGTATCGACGGCCTCTTGTGAAACATTGGTGCTTAGATCGGCCAAAGTGTTGCTAAGACGATAGAGCAGCATTCGGATGCGTCCTCCCTCGTTGGCATTGTGTGCCGTACAGATCAGTTTGGGCATAGGGATAAAAAGTCGCGCACAGCGCGTAAGCAGATTGGCATGTACCATGTGGCTGTGAACGATATCAGGTTTGAAGCTGCGGATGACTTGGATGAGGGCATAAAGCGTACGCAGCAGACTGATAGGATTGTTGCGAAGCTGCAATCCTTTGAGTGTTACCGCAGGTTCAAGCGGACGCAGTAGTGCCTCTCCAAAAAGATACACGATGCACACAGTATGACCCATTTGGGCGAATCGATCAGCCAGATCACACACCTGTCGCTCCGCTCCGCCTCTGCCCAAACCTGTAATCACCAGCAAAATCTTCATTTGAGCCAACCGTACAGTGTGCATTGGAGTAGTCGTATCAGCGCTTTGAGGCGTTCGATTAGTCTCTTTTCACGGCGCAGTCGATCGGCATAATAGAGCCCAAAACCTTTGGGATTGACACGCAGATTTTTTTTGAAGTTGGCACTGTAGCCATCGGGTAAGTATTCACATAGATAGGGCGCGATATGGGGGAAATAGCAGATACTTCCCTCATCGGCGATGCAGTTCCAGATGAGCAGCTCCGGCACAAAGCGCTCCCCTTGGATCATAGGAAAAGGATGGGCGCGAAGAGCGTCCGTGCGGAAGATGTAGGCGAGATCCCCTTGAAAGTAGTGGCTGGCTTGCATGGGGTGCATGACGATCATCTGCGGCATATCCGTAGAGTTGCCGATGATGGTGCCGTTGAAATAGGCACGACGAAAACACCATCCGATGTGATTCAGGTGTGGTGCAATCTGTGCTTCGATCACTTCAAGCGCATTCGGCATAAGCGCATCGTCGCTATCGACGATGAGGCAATACGCTCCTCGCGCGGCAGCGGTGCCTGTGTTGATGGCGATATGTTTGCCGCTGTTCTCTTGGTACATGTAACGGATCTCAAACAAGGCGTTTGATTGAAATCCTTCAACGAGCTTTTGTGTCTCATCACTGCTGCCATCATCGATGATCAGCCATTCAAAAGAGCCGTTTTGGTGCATTAGGCTTTCAAACAGGCGCGTTAAAGTATAAGCGCGGTTGTAGGTGGGGGTAAGAACGGTGATCATGCGATGGGCTTGCGGAGTAGGGTTTTGAGCAGTAGCACCCAAAAGTGTCCGCCGAGGCTAAAACGATGGCGCACAATCAGCCATAATCGTTGTATCAAGGGCGCGGAAGCATAAGAGAGGTAGGCGTTAAAAAGCACGATCTGATCTTTTGAGAGTTGATTTTTGTAGCGCTCATAAAAAGCCTGTTTCTCCTCATAGTGCGCACGGCTTAAAACCGCTGCACCGGAGCGGAAAAAACCCTTGGCTATTTGAAGTTTGCTGCGTGCGGTAGCTCCGGTAACGTTACGGTCGTGTTGTCTGTAGAGCATCAAGGGTTTATTCAGAAAATAGACCGCGCCAAAGGTATGTGCCAACAGCGAAACAATATCATCGTGCATATAAAAAGGGACAGTGTAGTTTTTGGCCTCATCAATCAGAGCGCGATTCATCAAGATAGAGCAGCCCTGATAACCAGAGTTAAAAAAGAGAAATTCACGCAGATGTGAAGCGTGCAGATGCGAGACGCTTGATGAGGTGATAACCCCTTCCTCGTCACTGTAGGCGTGGGCGTCGCAATAGACGATTGAGGGCGCGTCTTTGGGTAGATCTTGTGCACAGTTGAATAAAAGTTCAATTTTGCGCTCCAGCCAGACATCATCTTGATCACAGAAAATGGCATAAGGGGTCTTTACATGTAAGAGCAGTTGCCAAAAGCTCCCCGCCGCACCGAGTCGTCCTTGGGCGTCTGTGATGAGCTGGATTCTTGAATCATGCGCACAAAATGTGTTGATTATAGAGAGGGTTGCATCGCTAGAGCCATCATCGCGGATCAGCAGCTGCCAGTCGCCAAAGGTCTGCTGCTGTAGCGAGAGGAGTTGATTGCGCAGATAACGTTCGCCGTTGTAGGTGGCTAGGAGAAGCGTTATCATGCAAGGAGCCGCCATAGTGCTTTTTGGAATTTTGCGCCAAACGGTGAAGTAAGCAAGCCCAACAAAAAATCTCTTTGAGACTTATTTTTATAAAAAATTGCAATGTTTTTAAGATAAAAAAAGAGAGAGTGGAAGCGCAGCCCTTTTTGTAAAAATTCATGATGGTACTTTATGAGACCATATAAAAATTCCGTATCATTTTGATTGAGAAGATGTCGATTTTGGAGCATTTTAAGGAACAAAAGATACTCCTCGATAAGCTTGACTCTTTTTTCAAAAATAGGAAACGTATTTCCCTTTGAAGAGCCAATGAGATTAGAATGATGCTGTCTATAGCGCACCAGCGGTTCATCTAGATAAACCACCCCATGGTGCTTCATGGCTACTATTGCAATCCACCAATCGTGCAAGATGACTTCGGGCGGAAAAGGTAATAAGTCATCAAGCAGTTTTGCACTGAATAGTGCAGTGCAACCCGTCACATTATTAGCGATAAAATATCCCTTTATATCTTTTTGAATTATTTTTTTTGAATTATTTGAATGTGATGAATGGATGACATTGTTGTGTTCATCAATCAAGAATGCATCGGAGTGGATTAAAGAGTATCCGTTAATGGCATTGAGCAGCTTTTCTATTTTCTGTTCTTCCCAAATATCATCTTGATCTGCTAGTGCTATATACTCCCCATTTACACATTTTAGTGCTCTTTCAAAATTAGAAACAAATCCTCTATTGGTGAGATTCAATATAAGTTTAATTCTAGAATCTTCTTGGGCAAGTAATTTTAAAATAGCACAGGTTTCATCGGTTGATGCGTCATCTGTAATAATCAGCTCTATATTGCTGTAAGATTGGGACAAAATTGAATGAATTTGCTCTTTTAAATAGCGTGCTCCATTATAGGTTGCCATGGCAATAGATACGAGTGGTTTGTCAATTATTTCCATGATAACACCTGCGCAAAATAGCTGCAACTTTTCAATAAATGCTTTAATGAAAATGCAGTTTTTTCTTTTTGATTCCTTGTAATTAAATCAGTAGTTTTTGACTCTTTATGCACCACCTCTATTTCACCAATTATAAATGATTTTAAGTTTAAAGCTCTCATCTCTTCAGCTAAAATAAGCTCTTCGCAATAGAGAAATGTATGAGGATTTAATCCATCTTTGTGCTTAATAAATTCAGGAGTCATTATAAAAAATGAACCGTGTATATTGTAAATATAACCAGAATCTATCGGGTTGTTATTTGCTAAAGTATTACGAGGCTCTCTTTTTTGTTTTAAGCTCTCAATGAGTGGATAAAGTAGATGCATTCTTATAAAATAATAAGGTATTTATAGCCTTAACCCATAAAATATTTTTATTTTAAAAACTTCTTTTTTTGAGAGTTTTTCTCTTCGTGGTTGAAAATATTCTCCTTTGTTATTGACGATATTTGGACTGAAAAGACCAATACCCACGTTTCTTGCAGCTTTTTTTATAGAAGAGATAAAGTCAGGCTGAAATGGAATCAGAATGTCACTGTTGGTGCATATAATATATTCACATCCATCGGCTTTTGCCTGTTTGATTCCTAAATTGTTTCCATTTGAAAATCCAAGATTATATTCAGATCGTATGATTTTTATATGATTTTTCTTACTCCACGACAAAATAGGAACCCAAATTGCTTAAGCTGATCCAAAAAGCATTTGAGGGTACAAACAGATGGAATATGTCGAG
>JAFGUB010000015.1 GCA_016938735.1 Campylobacterales bacterium
CCACCTATTCTTGAAACGATCAATAAGTTCGAAAGAATAGAGGGATCATAAGCTATTTCGGGTGCTTATATTCATCGCGCCGACCAAGAAACGTTGGAGCGTTTTACACTCGGTTTCCTTCAGGGCCAATGATAGCCTTCAAAACACAAGCAACTAGGCGTTTACAGACTTGAGAGAAAAAAGCTGCAGCAACATCAAAAAATACACTGCAAAGACAATCAAAATAACACCAAAACCTAACTCGTGGAGGCTTTAGTCAAACCGCATAACATTCCCCTGCTACGTTTGACATCATCACTCCATTAGAGTAATATTCATTACAGTAACAATCCATACTAAAAGAACCTACATGAAATTCTACAACCGAGAACAAGAGCTTGAGAAGCTTCGCAGCATGGAGGCGCGTTGCGCCAACGGCTCAAAAATGACCGTTGTTGTGGGCCGTCGTCGTATCGGTAAAACCAAACTGATCAAAGAGGCGTTTGCGCAGAAGGTCTATCTGTTTGTCTCTAAAAAGAGTGAGGCTCTGCTGTGTGAAGAGTTTATCGCCGTTTTTCAAAACACGCTCGATATAAAAATTCTCGGAACCTTCACAAAATTCAAAGATCTCTTTGAACTGATGATGGTTCAAACCAAAGAGCGCGCCATCACCGTAGTGATCGATGAGTTTCAGGAGTTTTTGCACATCAACCCCTCTGTCTACTCGGATATGCAGAACATTTGGGACGAGTACAAAGAGGCCACCAAAATGAATCTTGTGCTCAGCGGTTCGATCTATTCGCTGATGAAGAAGATCTTTGAGGATCAAAAAGAGCCCCTCTTTGGCCGCGCCGATGCCAAAATCCATCTGCAGCCCTTTCGTGTCGATACACTTAAAGCGATTCTGAGTGATCACCGCCCTAGCTTTTCCAACGAAGATTTGCTTTCGTTTTACCTCTTCACCGGCGGTGTGGCCAAATATGTCGAACTCTTCGTAGACGCAGGTGCATTCACCCAGGAGAAGATGCTCGATCTGATCTTTAGTGATGATTCGCTTTTGCTCGAAGAGGGAAAGAATCTACTGATAGAGGAGTTTGGCAAAGAGTACACTACCTACTTTTCCATCCTTTCCCTGATTGCCTCATCTAAAACATCCCGAAGCGCGATTGAGTCGATTCTTGAGCGCAATATCGGAGGCTATCTGGATCGCTTGGAGCATGAATACACAGTCATTCGCAAGATCAAGCCGATTCTGGCCAAAGAGGGGAGCCGAACCCAAAAATATGAGATCAGCGACAACTTCTTCAATTTCTGGTTCCGTTTTGTCTACAAAAACAGAAGTGCGGTGGAGATAGGCAATTATGGCTATGTGCGCAAGCTTGTCGAACGCGACTATACGACGTACGCAGGTAAGTTTTTGGAGCGCTATTTTATCGACCGGCTCAAAGTGACTCAGGAGTACTCATTGATCGGTACCTATTGGGAGCGCAACAACGACAACGAAATCGATATCGTGGCGATCAACGAATTGGAGAAAAAACTGCTCATTGCGGAAGTGAAACTCAATCCTAAAAAAATAGATATTGATCAGCTCAAAAACAAAAGCCTGAAATTGATCGGCGATTTCAAGGCGTATGCGATTGAATACAGAGGCCTTAGCATCGATGATATGTGAGATGTACAAATTGGATTGAAAGTTAATGATACTTTTTTGAAACCGAGGGAAATAGTAAATGATTGGTAAATATAAATTATGAATATATTATAGAGGTCTGCAAAAAGTGGCCTCGTTCAAGGAGTTCAACATGCAATCAACCACCGTCAGTGAAGTCGTCAGACTCACCAAGCTCAATGAGTCTGATCAAGCGGCCATGCTACGCTATTTCGGGAAACTTCCCGCATCTTTACGCGAACAGATCATGGCACGACATCGCGTTATCTTTCATCAGATCAAACAAAGTGGCGAACAGCTCGCCAATGAGACCCTGTCGCACGTCGCACTACTGTTGGCTATCAAATCTTATTATGCCCAGCAGCAGCGACTAAGCAGCAAGCAATTCTCCGAGATGAGTCTTGAAGAGATCCGCAATCTTTCAGTACTGAAACTCGAGAAATTCAAAGCAGCGCGCAGAAAGATTGGCAAACGCGAACGGCTCATTCATCTCTGGAGCGTCGTGAAGCTGTGCAAAGAGCAGGGACTGAGTTTTCGGGAAATCAGTATCTATCTGCGAAATCATCATCGTTTTGAGGTGTCACACTCACTCATCTTCGCAATGTGGGGTAAGCTAGAACAGCAGGGTATGGGAGAACAACGATGAGCAGCAGCCGTATTGTGTTACACACGACAGGGTTGAATTATTCGTCGAACATCTATCATTTGCAAATTCCTCTAGGAGGCTCCAAAAATTTCATCGTTCATCAATTTGTATGTGAAGACCCATCAAGAACATTGGTCAAAGAAATGTTTGTGAGTTGTGCGAATGTAACGATCGCACATGACTATCTGCAGTGTGTCGAATTTTTTACCCTTCTGGAATGTTTGGTTAAGAAAAATCCTATTCAACATGACAATCAATTTTTCAAGGAGGTGAAAAAAACTGAAAACGGCAGAACGATGACTTCGCTGCAGTGCTTATTTGATCCCAAAAAATACATCGGACCAGCAGAGGCAAGAGTCATGACGCAAATCTACAATGAATCAAAGATTGGTTTAAGTTTTCGATCTCTCCTGATTGGTAATGAGACGCATTGCATTAAGCTAGAAATGCAGCGAGACGAGATGTGGTCTAAAATTTTCAAGCCCAATGGCATGGATGAAGTCATCGAGACAGTCAAAAAGAATGGTGTTCTTGCTTCAGATTTAAAGCTTATTTCAAAAGCACCTCAGAATAATCATGATGATGCAAACAACCTGTAAGCAACTCCAACGTGTACGGCTTTAAACTGTTTACTAAGGGTAAAATTTAGGCAACAAGGGGATGCTGCTCTGGCTTATATCATAAGCCAAGCGCTTCATCCAGCCGTCCTTAGAAACAAATAGTATGGATTTCTGTACTACCAAACTACCAAACTACCAAACTACCAAACTACCAAACTACCAAACTACGATTCATTGAGATTTGACGTCTAAATAAATATTTTAATAGCTAATTATCAATAAATAATCAAAACATATTTTAATATAATCTACTTTAATTTTATCACATACATGCAGATTGACTAAAGAGACTTTCCCCAAACTTTCCCTAAACGTGCCAAATCTGCCGAGAAAGTTATTGTTAAAAGCCCTATTTTTAGGGATTTATAAGATGTGTATTCAATTTTGGGGTGGTAGAGGTCGCGCGTTCGAGTCGCGTCATTCCGACCATCAGGAACTCCTCCTTTTGCTTCTTCTCTATTTTTTCACCACTTTTGAGACTGTAACGCTGCAATCGCATCCTCTTTGGCCTTCGCCTCGATCATTACATCAACATTCCGGGCATCATCTCCTAAAAAACGCAACAAGCTCTCAAAATCTTCAGGATCGATCCAATCGGCATGCATACCGCGTTTGCCCCCGGGTGCTTGAGAGGAGATGTGCAACTTGGGGCGTTTGACCCCCCAACTCGCTTTGATCGTTTTAAAACAGACCTCAGAGGGGTTGATGCTGTGGTGAAAAATGTCAAAGATCATACCGATACCGCAAGCATTGGCCACTTCAAGGGTCTGCCCAGCACAAAAATGGAACTCATCGTTTTCAAGTGCCAAAAACCGTCCCAACCAATCGTTGGCATGAAATGTTTGAATAAACCGAGCCATCGTTGCGTGATGATCACCGTGCGCAGCGCCTACATGTAAGGTAATGACGCCTTGAGGGTTATCACCGAGTAGTTGCAACACCCTGTGCGCATACGCCAATTCACGCAACGATGCCTCAACCACCTCCGAGCGGGGAGAACCGAGCTGAATAAACTGCCCAGGATGAATGCTCAACCGAACGCCCGAACCCTCAATACGGTGACGCGCAGTCTCAAAAAGAGGCTCAAGCTCCTCCCACCACGCCGGATCGAACCCTATGTGCGACGCAAACGGAACAATAGCGTTGCCCAGACGAAACATACCGATATCATGACGCACGCAGTAGTCGATCAGAGGCGGCAGATCCTCAAGATTTTGCCGTGCGGTCTGCACTACGCGCTCACGGCTCAGGGATGCAAGACGAAAGGTTCGGTTGGTAGAGTGCGCGTTGTCGCGCAGGGAGCAAAATAGTCCAAAACGCACCTGTGTCGCCTTTTTTTCCAAAGTTTATCCCCTTTTTTGAATGATTCGTAGCCTCGCGCTGTCGGTTTGCCTCCACTTGCACGCTACAATAACGCCGCAACTCCTCCCCATCACTTTTTGGAGCATTCATGATACGCACCCCCTATCTCGCCGTTGACGGCATTGTCGAATGTTACGGTTTGCAAAACGAATTGCTGGGTATCGTGCTCATTGAGCGGCGCAATCCGCCTTACGGTCTGGCCTTGCCGGGAGGATTTGTGGATGTGGGCGAACGCGTCGAAGCGGCTTTGGTGCGTGAAATGCGCGAAGAGATTTCGCTGGAGGTGCAGATCACGGCGCTGCTGGGTATCTACTCCGATCCATCGCGCGATGCGCGTTTTCATACCGCTTCGGCTGTCTATATCTGCCGCGCCTTTGGCACCCCGCTCGCCGCTGACGATGCCAAGGATGCCTTTTTGTATCTGCCCGAGCACTTGCCGCTAGAGCGCCTCTGTTTTGATCACGGCGCAATTTTGAGCGATTATCTTGCACGCATCGCTCAGGACACAAGACGCTCATGAATTCAGGTGGATACTGGATCATCGGCGACGCCCATGGCTGTTATTACACCGTTTTGGAGCTGATCGAGGCCATCGGAACGGATGATGGGCTGATCTTCACCGGCGACCTCGTCGATCGCGGATCGCACAGCCGCGCACTCGTGGGTATGGTGAAAGAGCGCGGCTACGGCTGCGTTATGGGCAACCACGAGCTGATGATGTTGCGCCACTACGGTCACGCCGATGCCCCGCAGTGGGCGAGTTCCAAAGCGTGGGGCGGCGGCGCGACCATCAAGAGCTACGCCGGATTTGAGACGGAGCGCGAAGCGCATCTGCGCTGGATCAAGTCACTGCCCTATTACCTGCTGCATGATCGGCTCTTTATCAGCCACGGCTTCGGGCTCCCCTACTTTGAACGCAAAGAGACTCCGCGCTACCGCGAACGGCTTGCATGGAGCCGTCTTGAAGAGCGCGATGCCAAAAGCGATTGGGAGGCGTTTGAAGCGTACGACCTCTTCAACGTCTTTGGCCACACCGTCTACGATACGCCGCTAATGAGCGCTCAGTATGCGGGCATCGACACCGGATGCGCCTACGGACGGCGGCTCAGCGCCCTGCACTACCCTTCACTCAAAACCTTGCATGTAAACGCCCATCGACTTGATCTGTGATGCGCTAAAATACACCTCTAAAAGGAGCCATTATGAGCGACATGATCCCCATCGAACAGTATGCGGCGGCTCAGCGCGTCAGTATCTATTCGGTCATCCAGAAGATCAATCGGGGCGAGCTGCAAGAGCATATCGAAACGGTTGAAGGGGTAAAAAAGCGCTTTATTCTTCAGGCGCAACCTCAGCAGCACGACTACAAAGCGGCCTACGAAGCACTGCAAAAAGAGCTCGAAGCGCTCAAAGCCAAACAGCAATAAAGCATCGACGATGGAGCTTTTAGAGCGCATTTTTGGCATACGGTCTCGCCACTCGACCCTCTCAAACGAGCTGATCGGAGGAGTGAGCACCTACATGACGCTCGCCTACATCCTCATCGTTCAGCCCATCGTTCTCTCGGCCGCCGGTATGGAGTTCGGCGCGGTACTCACGGCTACCGCGCTCGCCTCGGCGCTGGCTTGTTTTATCATGGGCTTTTACGCCAACTACCCCATCGCCCTCGCTCCCGCGATGGGTCACAACTTCTATTTTGCCTTTGCCGTCGTGCTGGGAATGGGGATAGCCTGGCAAGAGGCACTGGCCGCCGTCTTTACGGCGGGCGTACTCTTTGTCGGGCTGACGCTGTTGGGGATTCGCCGCACGATCATGGATGCCCTGCCGCTCTCGCTGCTCAATGCCATCGGGGTGGGTATAGGACTGCTCATCGCTTTGGTGGGGCTGGAGTGGTCGGGGATCATCGTCGATGCCCAAGGCACCCTCGTGGGGCTAGGAGATCTCTCAAACGGTGCCACGCTGCTTTCGCTCTTTGGACTTGGCGGGCTTTCGATTCTCGCGGTGCGCGGTACGCGCGGTGCCATCTTGATCGCTATTGCCCTCAGCGCGCTTGCGGGGTTCGCATCGGGCCTTTTGGAGTACCGTGGGCTCTTTTCTGCGCCGCCTTCGCTCTCTCCCACCGCGTTTGCACTCGATTTTTCACTCTTTTGGAGCGCCGAGTTTTGGGTGATCGTAGCGGTTTTTATCTTTTTGGATCTCTTTGACACCATCGGCACCTTTGCCGCCGTTGCCCCCGAAGCGGGACTGACACGTTCTGACGGTACTCCCGATATCAGCAACAAAGCGATGCTCGCCGACAGCAGCGCTACGGTGATCGGCGCGCTACTGGGCACCTCCACGATTACCTCGTACGTCGAAAGCGCTTCAGGCATCGCTGAGGGAGCACGCACAGGTCTTGCGGCCGTCGTAACGGGGGTGTTGCTGCTGCTAAGCCCGCTGCTCTATCCGCTGATCCAAAGCGTCGCGGGCGGGGTACAGGTCTCGCCCGCACTCACGCTCTACCCCGTAGCGGCGCCTGTTTTGATCTTCATCGGCGTCGTGATGATGAAGCGGGTACGCGGCATCGACTGGGAACGTATGAGCGAAGCGATACCCGCATTTTTGACGATTACGGTGATGATGCTCTCACTGAGCATCACGGAGGGAATCGCTTTTGGTATCATCAGCTACAGCCTGCTGAGCCTCTTTGAGCGCAGCACCAAAGTCCACATCCTTTTACATGTACTCGCGCTTATACTGCTTGGACGCTATCTTTTTCTGGTTTAACAGCGCAGAGCAAAAAGATCGGATAGCCCCGTCCGCTCTCGCGTAGTACCGTGTGCGCGGTCTCGAACCTCACGTGCTCAAAACCCGCATCGGCGCAGAAAGACGCGAGTGCGTCACGTTGAAATCCGAAGTGAAAGACCCCGTCGTTGCCGTGGCTGTGAAAGGTGCCGTCTTCGGCGTCAAGATCACACAGCGCAATGAATCCGCCGGGATTGAGATGCTCGAAAAAGACCTTCATCAATTCGCGTGTATCCTCCACATGGTGCAGCGCCATCGCGCTGACGATCCCGTCAAAATCCCCCTCCAGCGGATCGTGGAGAATGTTGCGGCAGTAGGGGGTGACCACCGCTTTGATCGACGCTTTTTGCTCCAGCTCGCCAAGCATTCCGGATGATACGTCCACGGCGGCGATACTGCGCACCAGCGGGGCGAGACGCTCGCTCAGCAGCCCCGTCCCTGCCCCAAAGTCCATCAGACGCATCGAAGGTCTGAGTGCGACATGGGTCTCTATGGCCTGCGCGATGGCACTGGAGAGGCGGGTACGGGTGTCGTTTTGGTCCCATGTTTTGGCCGCTTCGTCGAATCGTTTACTCATATTGGCTCCTTAAAAATGATCGCGCATGATAGCCCAGTGAAGACTCCTGCAAGCTTACATGTAAGCCTTAGAAGATTATAATTGATTCAAAAAAAGGCTCTGTATGCACTTTTTATGGCGCGCTGACAGCCACTTCAATCTGGCCAATCTTGTCACGATGATCAATATCTCCGCCGGTCTGATCGCCGTTTACATGATTACGCAGCATCTCTTCGTCATCGCCATCGTCCTAGCATGGATCGGCGGTATTTGCGACATTATCGACGGCAAAATCGCGCGGCGCTACAAGCTCTCCAACCCCTTTGGCATCCAGCTCGACTCTTTTGCCGACTTTCTCTCGTTTGTGCTTGTGCCCACCTTTTTGATATTTGAGACCGTCTACGCTTCGGTAGAGTTTCCGGCACTCATTGTCTGCGCGGGGGTAAGCATCTACTACGTCATCTCCGGTCTGCGCCGTCTCATCGCTTTTAATCTAGGCAGCGTGAGCGGCGAAGTGGCCCGCTACTTTGTCGGTGTCCCTACGCCGCTGGGGGCGATTTTGCTCTGGCTGGTTTATCTGGGCTTTATCTACGGCCTCATCCCGCAAGCAGGCGTGATGGCGCTGATGGTGGCCATCGGCTACCTGCTCAACTCCAAACTCAAAATCCCCCATCCCTAAGGAGCACTTATGAAAGAGGTCCTCAAAAATTTCACAATCCTCTACGTCGAAGATGAAGAGCCGGTGCGTAAAGCTGCCGCTGAGTATCTGCGCCGCATGTGCAAAGAGGTGCTCGAAGCCAAAGACGGCAAAGAGGCGATTGTGCTGTGGAAGAGCCACCACCCCGACATCATCATCACCGACATCAACATGCCCCGCCTGAGCGGCATCGATATGGCCCGCTACATCCGCGCTCAAGATACCCAAACCCAGATCATCATCGCCACGGCCCACGCCGATACGGAGTACCTGATGGAGGCGGTGGAGCTGCAGCTGGTCAAATACCTCATCAAACCCATCACCAAAGAGAAGCTCATCGGCGCACTGGAGCAGTCGGTCAAACTCACCGAAAACAAGTCCAAATTCTCTATTTCGCTCTCCGATGAGTGCCGCTACAACGCCTTTACCCAAAGCGTTACATGTAACGACGTCGAGATCAAACTGACCAAAAATGAGCGCCTATTTATGGATCTGCTCGCCCACTACCACACCCGCGTCGTACGCTATGAGGAGATCGAATCGGCCATCTGGCCCTATGAGGGGATGAGCCAAGACGCTATCCGCTCCTTGGTGCGCGGTCTGCGCAAAAAGGTCCCTGAGCGCTGCATCGAAAATATCTCCGGCGTCGGCTACAAACTCAATCTTTACGATGCTTCGGAACCACAATCCTAAAACAGGCGCCCTGCGCATCGTTGTAGGCTTCAAGCCGGCCCCCAAGATGCCCCTCGACGATGGTTTTGGACATGTACAGCCCCAAGCCCGTCCCCTGTGAAGCCGATTTAGTGGAGAAGTAGGGATCAAAAATACGCGGCAAAATCTCCTCGCCGATCCCTCCGGCATTGTCGCACACCTCGATAATGCACGCCTCTTCCTCTTCAAAGCTGCGCGCCCGCACGATAGGCACCGCCACATCGCGCTCGATCAAGACCTCTTTGGCATTTTTGAGCAAATTGAGCACCACCTGCATCAGCTCGTTACGGTAGAGCTCTAGCGACGTATGCGAAGCGTAGCTTACATGTAAGGCGATAGCGTCCACCTCAAAGGTCTGCTCAATGAGCGGCAGGGTCTGCGAGAGCACCTCCGATAGGGTCGTCTGGCTACGCGCCTTGTCGGGACGGAAATAGTTACGAAAATCATCGATGGTCTGCGACATAAACTCCAGCAGCCGTGTCCCCTCGCGCAGCTTATCCTCCATATACTGCGGGGTAAGTTCCTTGTACTCGTACGCCCCTTCGATGTTCATAAAGACATACGAGAGCTGATTGAGCGGCTGACGCCACTGATGCGCGATCATCGAGATCATGTCCCCCATTTCAGCCATTTTCGACTGCTGAATCAGCATCTTCTCTTTCTCTTGATGCTGAAATAGTGCCTCTTTGATCCGCTCCTCCAGCGACGCATTGAGTTCACGCAACTTCTGCTCGCGGTCGCGCAGTTTACGCTGATAGAGCAAAAAGAGCTTACTGGTGTGACGGGAGATCATCAGCGAGATCACGATACTGACCAAACTGATCATAAATGCACCGAAGATGATGCGCAGCATCTCCTGATCGATCCGCCGCTCCAGCCGCTTTTGGCTCTCAATCAGCCCCGTATCAAATCCGGAGTGTTCAAAACCGTACACCAACGTCCAGCCAAAGGGCTCAAAGTGCTTTACATGTACCATCGCATGCTGTCCTTCGATCTCGAACCACTCCTTTTGAGGCTCCTGCGCCATGCGATAGCGCATCTCGGCGTCGATATACCGCTCCGCACTGCCCGAGCGATAAGGCATCCGATCCTGCTCCAATACGGCAATAAAACCGCTGCGCTCATTGGGGAAAGAGCGGATCATCTCGATCATCCGCTTTTTAAGCGCCGATCTGGCCGCTTCGATCGCCATTGCACTCCCAAAAAACCACTCGTAAGGGCCGAAATTGCGCACATAGTGAATCTCCTCACCGACCGCTTCACTCCATCTGGTTTTGATAAACCCCGCACCGCGCTTACGCGCCGTCTGTATCTGCTCCAGGACGATCGCGCGACCATCCGCGTCCACAAAATCAATAATATTGCCACTTGGCAAAGAGGGCTCCGCAGACAAGATCGTGTTGCCCTGATAGTCGGTGATACGGATGGAGTTGCGCTGCGTCCCCTCCCACACCATCCGCCGTAGCGAATCAACGATATGACGCTGAATCACCGCTTCATGCGAGATATTTTGGTACTTTTCATGAATATACAAGGCCGTATCATAAGCCAGATCAACACGGCTTTTGAGCGTACTGCGGATACCCACTTCAAGATGCGCCTCTTCATACTCAAGCATCTGAACGGTCTGCTTGATCCAGTTCTCGCTTTGAAGCTGTCTGGTGGCGATGTAGGCTTTGAGATTGCGCTGCTGCTCGTCATGGTACGTTTCGCGAATACGCTTGACATAAAGATAGGTAGCCACCCCAACCACCAGCAACACGCTAAAAAGCGGCGTCAGCAGGATCAACTTGGCGATAGAGCGCTCCGAAATACGCATCATAGATTCTCTTTGGGCAAAATCAATCGCGCCCATTATAACCCAAAGTCATCTTTGGTTATAATCCAAGCCATTACATGTAAGCAGGAACCGCATGATCGATCTTAAACTTCTACAAAAAGATTTCGACGCCATCTCAGGCGCGCTTAGCCGCAAAAAAGTAGACGCAACGCTCATCGAAGCACTCAAAGAGAAAAACGAAGCCCTCAAATCCGCCAAAGCCGCCTACGAACGCGCCCAAGCCGCCCAAAACGAAATGAGCAAGCAGTTCGGTCTCTACAAAAAAGAGGGCAAAGATACCGCGCAGCTCAAAGCCACGCTGGATGAAAACAAAAACCAAATCACCCGCTTGCTAGAAGAGCAGCGCGAAGCCGAAGCGGCGCTCGATACGCTGGCCATGAGTATCCCCAACCTTCCCGACGCAGACGTGCCCTATGGCCAAAGCGACACAGACAACGTCGAGCTACGCCGCGTCCTTGAGCCGCGCCGCTTCGACTTCACCCCCAAGGAGCACTGGGAACTGGCCGAGCACAACGGCTGGATCGATTTTGAACGCGGCGTCAAAGTGGCCAAAAGCCGCTTTAGCGTCACCTACGACATGGGGGCAAGACTCGAGCGTGCGCTGATCAACTTCATGCTCGATTTCAACCGGGCGCGCGGTTTTACCGAAATCAGCGTCCCTTCGCTGGTCAACCGCCGCACCCTGGAAGGGACGGGACAGCTGCCCAAATTTGAAGATGATCTTTTTAAAGTCGAAGGTGAAGAGCTCTTCTTGATCCCCACCGCCGAAGTGCCGCTCACCAACCTCTACCAAGACGAAATTTTAGAGTCCGAATCCCTGCCGCTGCTGATGACCGGCTACACCTCTTGCTTTCGTAAAGAGGCAGGCTCCGCCGGACGCGACACGCGCGGCATGATCCGCCAGCATCAGTTTCATAAAGTTGAACTGGTCGCCATCACGACCCAAGAGCAGAGCGAGGCGGTCTTTGAGCAGATGGTACAGTGCGCTTCGGATCTGCTGAGCGCCCTTGAACTACCGCACCGGCTCATGCAGCTCTGCAGCGGCGATCTGGGCTTCTCCGCCGCGCGTACCGTTGATCTGGAGGTGTGGCTGCCGGGGCAGAACTGCTACCGTGAGATCAGCTCCGTCTCCAACACCCGCGACTTTCAGGCCAGACGCGCACGCATCCGCTACAAAGAGGGGGGCAAAAACATCCTCGCGCACACCCTCAACGGCTCTTCACTCGCTGTGGGGCGTACTATGGTGGCCATTATGGAAAACTTCCAAAACAGCGACGGCTCCATCACCCTTCCGAGCGTACTGCAGCGCTACCTCTAAAGCGAGCAACAGGTGGCACAAGAAGAGGAGATTATCATCATCGATGAGGCCGATCCTTCGGCCCCAAAAAGCGAGATCTCCGACGCTCCATCTGATGAAGAGGTGTTCAAGCGCAAGAAAAAACTCCTTTTGCTGATTGGTGGTGCCTTGATCGCACTTTTACTGATCATCGTCATCGTGCTGCTCATCTTCCGCTTGACGTCCAAAAGTGCTGCGACGACGCAAGACATTGAAACACTCGGCGAAGAGTTCACCCAAAAAGCGCCCCAAGAGCTCCCCGCCTCACAACTTGAAAAGATGATTACCCGTGCCAATTTTCTTTATAGTAACGGCAACCAGATCGAAGCACTCAAGCTCTATGAAAAAATCGCCGTCTACTCCGAGGCGATTTCGCAATACAATCTCGGCGTAGCCCAGCTCAAAGAGGGCGAATATACCAAAGCACTGTACAACTTCAAACAGGCCATCAGCAAGGGTGAACACCGCTGTGTCAGCGCACTTAATGCGGCCGTCTGCTCGCTCTACCTCAACGATCATCAGAATTTTCGCTACTACATCGACATGGCGCACGCTTTTTTGCCTTATGAGTCCGGTTCGCCGCTTTACAGCTACTATTTTGCGTTAATCAACTATTACAAAGAGCACTACCTCGAAGCGCTGAGCGCACTGTTGCACCCTTCGTCCCAAGAGTATCCAAACGAGCGCTCAAACTTGCAAGCAAAAATTGACACCCTTTTTGGCAATTATCATCAAGCCATCGCCTCTCTTGAACCCATGAAATCGGAACAAAATGCTTTAATGCTGGGTTCTTTGTACGCAAATATTGGCGATCTCACCCTGGCCAAAGAGCATCTACTTCAAGCTGTTCAGGAGGAGCCGGACAATTTAAGCGCGGCACTTTTTCTGACCTACGTCTATCTCAAATCCGGTCTTCACGATGATGCCGGAAAATTGCTGCGCTCACTGGGTGAACGATTTGGCGAAGCGCTCTATACGCAATATCCCATTCAAACCTATCTGCATCAAGACAAGTTTGAACCCGATAGAGTCCAAAACGCTTTTCGCGCTCAGATGAAACGCTCCCGTGTTATCCACTATCAGCAGATTTTCTATTTCGCACCCTACAAAGTCTTTAACGCAGAACAGACCATCAGCTATATCCGTAAAGGCAACGCCAATATATACATTGACGACATCTCCTCCGCCAAAGAGTATTTACAAAAATCGACCCAAACGTCCAGTATCAATTACGGCATCGCACAGGGGATACAAAAGGCGCTGCTCTTCCGTCTTGATGAAGCCAACTCCATCTTTCTTGCACTACATGAACAAAATCCGCGCCACTCGATTCTCAATTACAATCTAGCACTCAGCTTTGCCCAAAAAGGGGATCTCGTCAATGCCCATAACTACTTTCTCAAATCCTATTACCTTGACGCCAACAACTATATGGCAGGTATTTTCGCCATCATGAGCGCGGAACTTATCAATCAGGTGAACCCCAAGCTCGTCAGTATCATCAAAGAGAATCTATCTCATGAAGAGGATAGCGAGGAGTTTGAGCTCTATCGTGCTTTGTTCAATTTCTCCCAGAATAATTTCGTTGCCACCCTGCCATGGCTTGAGAAGCAGTATAAAGAGCGCCCGTTGTATCTTGTACTGAACCATCTCATTGCTAGAGAAGTGGGGCGTGACACGGCTGCGCTGCAAGCGGCAGAAAAACTCAAAAATCGTCAAAACAGAGATATCCTGCCACACCTGATCTACGCCAATGCAAAATATGACTTATTAGCAACCAAAGACTATGCGAAAGCCCTCCTTAGCTATCTGCAAGAACAGTCGCTGAGTATGGAAGATCTTGAATTCGGTCCCTATCTAACCCGCCATCTCTATACCCAGGCAGCGCTCATGACCGGCACCATACACCCGCTTAGAGTAATGCTTGAAAAAGACCTTGAAACGACAACCCAAAACCCAACCAGCCTCATCCAGGCTCTGGCCATGGTATCGCTCTACGATCAGCAGTTTGAAAATGCCTATCTGCTCTACAATCAACTCATCGACACCTACAAAGTGCTTGACTCACAAACCCTTTTTCTAGGTGCTATCGCCTCTATAGGCTCCGATCACCCAGCAAATGCCATCGCCCTGCTGGAGCTCGCAAAGCTTAAAAATCCAAATAACAAAGAGAGCCGTTTCGTCTTAGGCATGCTCTACCTGCAAAGCAAAAATGCAGAGGGAGCCGCCATTCAATTTCAACACATCGGTAACAGTGGGTTTATTTCTGATTTTATCAATTTCGAAATTGACACAAAAAAGATGCTACTAAATAGACCGGGCACCTAGCGCATCAGTTTGTGTCGGCTGTAAATGGTATAAACGGCGCGAATCGGGCCATAAAAAAGATACAAGCACAAAAGTAGCGCCAAAACCTCAATCGGATAGAGCAACACCAAAGAAGCCGTCAAAAGAAAAACAACCAATGTTCGCATAAAGTGAATGGAGTAGCGATCGATCTTTTTAAAGCTAGGATAACGTATGTTGCTGACCATCAACAAAGAGACTGCCATCATCATCACCATTAAAGTTGCTTTAAAAGAACCTGTTAGTGCGTATTTTTCTAGAAAAAGAACGGTAATCGATAAAAAAACTGCAGCCGTAGGAATAGGTACGCCGATAAAGACGGAGGGCTCCGTCTTCGCATTCATGACATTAAAACGTGCTAAACGAATGGCACCAAACATTACAAACAGAGCACACACAATAATACCCAATCGCCCGAAATCATGTGCGGCGTAGTTGTACATCAAAACAGCAGGTGCGGCACTAAACGCAATCACATCGGCCAAGGAATCAAATTCGACGCCGAACTGACTCGTCGTATGGGTCAATTGGGCGACGCGTCCATCTAAACCATCAAAAACCAGTGCCAAAAAGATCATCCATGCGGCGCTTGCGTAATCGCTCTCCATAGAAAAAACCATACTAAAGACACCCGAAAAAATAGAGGCTGCCGTAAAAAAATTCGGAATGAGATAAGCCGCCTTGGGCGGTCGGGTATTCATTAAACTACTCTCGACGGTGTTCGTTGTCTTCTTGGTGCTGCTTCTCTTTAGCGCTCAGCTCTTGCAAACGCGTCGGCATTCCAGACTCTTTTTCAAAAGCCTCAATTATGTCGCGCACCTGTCGACCGGTGATATTCTCTTTGGCATAAAGCAGCTCTACCATCGACTCAATCGCACCCCGATAGAGCTCAAGACGCGCCTTTACCAGCTCGTAGTGCTCCGCAAGAGAAGATTTAATAAAGTCGTCCATCGCCTTGGCCATAGACTCACTGTACTCGCGGCTCGACTGCATTCCGCCGCCTAGGAAGGATTGACGCTGTTTTTCTAGCACCATCAAGCCGGCGACGTCACTCATGCCGTACACTTGAACCATCGCTTTGATGATATCGGTTGCGCGCTCCAAATCATTTCCGGCTCCGGTGGAGATCTCACCGATAAAGACCTCTTCGGCCGCGCGTCCGCCCAGCAATACATCTACCTCAGCCCAAAGTTCATGGCGCTGCATCAGATATTTATTCTCTTCAGGTGTGTTGAGGGTATAACCCAGAGCAGCCAATCCACGCGGTACAATCGAGACCTTGGAGACCCGTTTCGCGCCTTTGGTGGTCTCCGCCATAAGCGCATGACCACTCTCATGGTAGGCAACGATACGCTTCTCTTTTTCGTCGATACGGCGGCTCTTTTTAGCCAGACCGGCAATGGCGCGCTCCACTGATTCGCGCAGATCGCTCTGTTTGACCCACTTCTGATTTTTACGACCGGCAAGCAGTGCGGCCTCATTGATGACATTCGCCAGATCAGCTCCTGCTAGTCCCGCAGTAAGGCGCGCGATCTCTTCAATATCGACATCGTCACCCACCTTGATATCACGTACATGTACCTTCAAAATAGCGATGCGCCCTTCAAAATCGGGCTTATCCACCAAGACCTGACGGTCAAAACGACCCGGGCGCAAAAGTGCCGGATCCAGCACCTCAGGACGATTGGTTGCCGCCAGGATGATAATCGGCGTATCGGTACCAAAGCCGTCCATCTCCGCAAGCAGCTGATTGAGCGTTTGTTCACGCTCGTCATTGCCGCCCATCATGCCGTTGGCCGCGCGGCTTTTTCCGATGGCATCGATCTCGTCGATAAAGATGATCGAAGGCGCATCTTTTTTAGCCTGCTCAAACAGATCACGCACGCGCGCCGCACCGACACCGACGAACATCTCAATAAAACTCGATCCCGAGACTGAGAAAAACGGTACGTCCGCTTCGCCGGCAACCGCCTTTGCCAGAAGAGTTTTACCCGTTCCCGGGCTTCCGACGAGCAAAACACCCTTGGGAATCTTGGCGCCAAGTTCAACATAGCGATCGGGGTATTTGAGAAAATCGACGATCTCTAAAACTTCCTCTTTGGCTTCATCCGCTCCGGCAACGTCATCGAACTTGGTTTTTGGCTTTTCGGAGTTAATAAGCTTCTTCGCATTCCCCATCCCCAAAATGCCTCCGCCCATGCTCTTTTGCATCCGTCCGGCAAAAAACATCCAGATGGCAATAATGATCAAAAACGGCAATAGCCATCCGAACATCTCGGTAAACCAGTTGGTTTCGGAAAAACCGCTGTAATCGATCTTCTTTTCATCCAGCAGAGGAATCAGAGCATCATCCACGCCCACTTTACGCGCAACATACGCTGTACGCATCCCCTCTTCATTGCCCATGGCGCGAATCAGCGTCTGACCTATGGCTACTTTTTCAATCTGTCCCGATTCGATTTTCTTTTTGAGCTCAGCATAACTCACCTCTTGTGTTCGGACATTTTGTTGTCCGCTCATCTGAGAGCCGCCCACACCGGAATTTTCTCCGATCAACGCCTTAAAGAGCATAATGATAACAATCGAGAAAATCGCAAATGTGACAAGCGGATTTTTATTGAAAAAATTGTCTTCTTTTTTCGGTTCGGGGGCGCTCATTGTACGTCCTTTATAATAGTTTTTCGCTCAATACCAAAGTCACCCATTCATCTTGCGCTATACGGTCGAGAGGGGCATAATCACTATATTTTTTGAGCACTTTATCTTCGTATTTATCTAAAATGCCTGAGAGAATCAAAACCCCTGAGGGCTTTAATATCTTCTTCAAATCAGAGGCGATCATCACTAAAACATCGGCTACGATATTGGCGATCACGACATCATAAAGCGACGGCGCTATAGCAGCCGAGCCTTCCCATAGATGATCAAACTCGATTGCGTTGCGCTGCAGATTTTCTTTCGTACTCTCAATAGAGAACCCATCGGTGTCGCAGGCATCGACGCGAGCACCCAACTTGGCTGCCGCAATGCCTAAAATACCGCTGCCGCACCCCACATCAATGACCGACACTTCGGGTTTGACATATTTTGCGATCGCTTCAAGGCAGGTGGAGGTGGTGGCGTGATGACCGGTACCAAAAGCCAAAGAGGGATCGATCACGATATTCAGCGCCTGTTGTTTGGGCTCAAACCATGTCGGATGGATATAAAAAGGGCCCACACCGACCGGTTCGATGCTCTGTTGATACGCCCTGATCCAATCCTCATTTTGGTGACGCTCTAGGATCAGTTCAACATCAATCGGCGTCGCGAGCGCTTTTTGCAGTGCTTCGGCAAACTGTTCAACGCCCCAACTGATAGTCTCAAGCTCCTCTTCACTGCGAATCACAAACGCATCATCAAGCTCTTCATATCCGACGGGAACCGTATCGTCTAGAAAATCTCTGAAAAGATCAAAATGGGATGACGGGCGTACCGTCAAGGCATAGTAAAATTCCTGCATCGATCAGTCGGTGCCGAGCACTGCGCCGAGCTTCTCTTTGAGGACTTGGGGGGTGAAAGGTTTGACGATGTAGTTATTGACGCCCGCTTTAAGCGCTGTGATGACTTCCGCTTTTCCGCCTTCAGTCGTAACCATGATGATAGGAAGGTCTTTAAATCTTGCATCGGCGCGCACTTTTTTGACCAGCTCCAATCCGTTCATCTCCGGCATGTTCCAGTCTGTAATCAGCATCCCGATGTCAGGATTGGTATCGAGGACATTCCAGCCCTGCACGCCGTCCTCGCCCTCTAGCACATCGTTGTACCCCAAGCGCGAAAGGGTATTTTTGATGATACGTCGCATGGTCGAACTGTCATCTACAACCACTAGTTTCAAGTCATGTCCTTTACGTTCTATCTGTGTAAGTGCGGCAATAATAGCAAATTCTTACTTTGCGCTTTCTTTAAAATAGAGCCCTAAGATCGATGGTTCCCTCATAGAAAGCTTTACCGATGATGACACCGCCCACTTCGCCCGTCGCACGTAATGCCTCGATGTCACGGTTGTCGCGCACGCCGCCGCTGGCGATGGTCATCACGCCGCTTGCGCGGGCGATCTCAAGCGTAAAATCGACGTTCACGCCGCTGAGTGTTCCATCTTTAGAAACGTCAGTGCAAATGATTGCCTCCACCCCAGCATCGGCAAAGGCGCGGGCAAGATCCGTAGCGCGCATACTGCTAAGCTCCCCCCACCCTTCAACCGCAACAAAGCCGTCGATGGCATCAATGCCGACGGCAATAGGGTATTTGGCTGCCATCGCTTTGACGAATTCCGGGTCTTTCACCGCAATAGAGCCTAAAATGATACGGTCGATACCCAGATCAAGATAGCGTTTGATCGTCGCTTCGTCGCGGATACCTCCGCCAAGTTCAAGCTTTACATGTACATGTTTACGGATCAGTTCGATCTGCTCTAAATTCTTGGGCTCCCCCGCAAACGCGCCGTTGAGATCGACCAGATGCACCCATCTTGAGCCCATCTGCGCGAACGACTCCGCCAACCGCCAGGGCTCATCGGAGTAGATTTTGGCACTCTCCATCAGCCCTTTGGTCAGCCGCACGGCCTTTCCGTCTTTTAAATCGATTGCCGGCAATATCTCCACATCCGCTCCTTTACAGCGATACAAAATTCTTTAAAATGGCCAAACCGTTTCGGTGGCTCTTTTCAGGGTGGGGCTGAATCCCCAAAACGTTCTCATGTGCGACTGCGCTGGTGAAGCGGTAGCCGTACTCGCTCTCGCCGATGCTCTCTTTGGGATCACTGCACACGGCGTGATAGGAGTGGACGAAGTAGAGATAGTGCGCTTCATCAAGCCCCCCAAAGAGCGGATGTTCCTGCGTAAACATACGGTTCCAGCCCATGTGCGGTACTTTGAGCGGATGGGCAAAACGCGCCGCATCAAAAGCCTGCACATGCCCTTTGACAAGCCCCAAGCCCTCATGCGTTCCAAATTCACTCGAGGACTCAAAAAGCAGTTGCATCCCCAGGCAGATCCCGAGCATCCACTTGCCGCTTCGGGCGTATTCGCGAAGCGCCTCGTCCATGCCGCTGGTGCGCAGGTGATCCATCGCATCGCCAAACGCTCCGACTCCGGGCAAAACGATACGCTCGTACTGCGCCAAACGGTGCGGATCGGACTCGACGCGAAGATCGCATCCAAGCTGTGCAAAGGCATTTTTGACGCTTGAGAGGTTGCCGATATTGTAGTCGACGATGGCTATCATAAGGACTCTTTACATGTAACTTTGGAGGCGGATTATAACACCCCGTGCTTTAATCATCCATGCGATATAGTGGCACATGCCAAACAGTTCACCGCGTATCGCCATCATCCGACTCAGCGCCCTTGGCGACATCGTCAACAGCGCCGTCGTGTTGCAACTCATCAAACTGCATCTTCCGAACGCGCGCATTACATGGATCGTCGAAGAGGCGTTTGCTCCGCTGCTGGAGCATCATCCGATGCTTGAAAAGGTGGTGGCCCTGCCGATGAAGCGGCTCAAAAAAGAGCGCAGCCCCAAAGTGCTCGCTACCATCGTCTCCACCCTCAGACGACTCGGACCGTATGATCACGTTATCGATATGCAGGGGCTGCTCAAATCGGCCATCGTCGGGCGTTTGTGCGGTGCTCGCCTGCACGGATTCGACCGCCGCTCCATCAAAGAGCGCGCCGCTTCGTATCTCTATGCCTCACACAGCGCGATTGCCTACGAAGCCAATATCATCACCCGCAACTGCCGCGTCGTCGCCGATGCGCTGGGCTTTACATGTAACCCCGAAGAGATTGCGCAAAAAGAGCCTCTCTTTCCGACGGTAGCACTACGAAAGCCGCTTTTTGAAGGGGTCAATATCGCCATCGTCATCGGTGCCTCATGGCCCTCAAAACGCTACCCTAACCACAAAATCGTCTCACTGTGCGAAGCGCTCCCGCATCCTTGCCATCTCGTATGGGGGACGCCGCAGGAGTACGACGACGCACTGTGGATCGCCGCACAATGCCCGAACGCCCATGTCGCGCCGAAGATGGATCTGGCGCAACTTGTGAGTTTTATCGCCGCGTGCGACCTCACCATCGGCAACGACACCGGCCCGACCCACATGGCCTGGGCCATGAACCGCGCTTCGATCACCCTTTTTGGCCCCACGTCAGGGCGTATGATCGGGCTCACCCCGCACAACATCGCCATCGAAGCCAGAAGCGACGTCGATGTGCGCCGCATCGATCGGCACGACCGCTCCATTATGACCATCGAGGTAGAGAGCATCGTACACCGCGCGCTGGAGCTGCTGTGATTCTGTTTCGGCTCTATCTGGTCTTGGAGTGGATTTTGATGCGCTTGCCTAGAGCCGCGCGTAAAGGTTTTTTCACCTTTTTAGGCGACGCGGCTTACCATCTCGATCCCAAACACCGCCGCGTCATCGCACAAAACGTCCGCTTCACCCTTGGCGACGTAAGCGACGCACAGCTACGACGTATCGGGCGCTACTGTTACCGCAACCTGATGCTCTCCGCGCTGCAGATCATGGAGAACCGCCGCAATACCCGCGACGATCTGGCCTTACATGTACGTTTTCAAAACCGCTCCTACGTCGATGACGCCCTTGCAAAGGGGCGCAAAATCGTCTTTATCTCCGCGCATTACGGCAACTGGGAACTGGGTGCTACGGCGCTCAGCGCCCTGATCACCCCGACCCACGCGGTCTATAAGGCACTCAGTAACCCCCATTTCGACCGCTATCTGCTGGAGTCCCGCTCGAAGCTTGGAATGCGGATGGTCGAGAAACACGGTGCCATCAAACAGATGACACGGGCGATCAAAAACGGTGAAAGCGTCTCGTTTCTGATCGATCAAAATACCTCCAAACGCGAAGGCATCGAAGTGACGTTTTTTGGCCAAAAGGCCAGACAAAGCGCCGCGCCCGCCTATCTGGCCCGAAAATACGACGCGCTCATCATCCCGCTCTTTATCGATACGCAAAATGAGGAAGCGTACGTCATCACGTTTGAAACGCCGCTGGAGGTGGCCCATAGCGATGACGCCGAACGTGACATCCTTGAGACCACGCAGGCGCTGAGTGACCTGATCGAGCGCATGATCCGCCGTGAACCGAAGTTCTGGTTTTGGTGTCACCGCCGGTTTAAGAGCGAACACCCAGAAATTTACAGAGCCTCGTAACGGCGCTTAAGCCCTGCATAGAGCACTTCGGGGCTCATCTGTGCGTCGCTCTCCCAAAGCTGTTTCATCACCGCGTTGTCTTCAAGACCGTTCCAAATTTTGACGTAATGGCCCTCTTTGTAGCCGTGGTCTTGACGGAACTGGTTAAGGATGTTTTTGCCCACATAGAGCCGATAAAGCGTCGCCATATCAAGCTTGGTAAGGCGGCAAAGCTCGAAAAAGTCAAAAAGCAGTTTGGTGAGGCTTGCCCTGATCTCCAGCGCGTCGCGCATCACCGCCTCGATGGTGATAAGAATCAGCATCTCCTCCTCAAAGGCTTCAAGCGGCTCTTGTAACAGCTCGAAGTTGGGCATCTGAGCGATCTGCTCGGCAAGTGTTTCGATGGAGCCTAGCTTGTTGGTTTTATAGGTTTCAAGCGCGAACGACATCACGAAATGCCACACGTCCACCACCTCGATCTGCAAGTTGTCGTAGTCGGGTTGGGCGTCGATGTTTTTCCAATGCTTCCACGCAAAACAGTCGATCATCTCGGCACACTCCATGTAGATACACCGCTTCCAGTTGATCTTCTTGCCGTTTTTGGTCGTTCCGACCTCCCAGTTGATCCCGTTGGTGGCATCGTTGAGCTGCTGCTGCAGCTTGAGCATCGTGCGTAACTTATCCATGCATCTCCTTCAAAAATTGTTGTATCCGCTCTTTAAACAGCGTCGCGCGCAAGGCTTTGGGCATCTGCGCGTCAAAAACGCTTCCCTCACGCAGGGGCTTAGCCCCCATCAAAACCGTTTTGGCGCGCGAACCGATCTTGTCGCGCACCTGCCGCACAAAACTCTCCGCACTCACACCGCGCAATGCCTCATCTACCAGTATGAGCGTCACGGGATGCTTTTGCATCCAGGCAAACGCTTTCGCAGTATCGACATAGACCTGCGCTTCGATCGGCAAGGCGATCTGCGCGAAGAGCGATTTGAGCGTAAATGCCTCGTCCATATCGGCAGCTACAGCCACCACGCAGTCGCGCGTCATGCTCTCAAGGTAGTCATAGAGTTTGAAAAGTTCGCGCTGTTCAGAGGAGATCTTCTCGGGGTCGAGCGAATTAAGATAGTATTTCAGATAGGTTTTGGAGGAGAAATCGCCCTGAATGTGCGAGTGCTCGAAGAAGCGCTGAATCGCCTTGGACTTTTGCGCCTGCATCCAAAGCTGCTCGTCAAAGAGGTAGGCCTGAGCATCCAAAATGGTCAAAATCTGCTCGCGGTACGCTTTGGAAGCGGCGTGAAACACCTCGAAAAACGGCTCCTTGTAACTCTGCTCAAACGAGAGCATCAACTCCAGATCGTGATGGTAGATCTCATCAAGCGTCGCCATCATGTGTACCGTATCGACATAATCCGATTTGAGCTTTTTGTGCTCCTCACTGAGTTCATCATAGACCGGAGAGCTGCGCAGCGTGCGCTCTAAGACCGCCTCTTTTTCGGCAATGATTTCAGCCAGTTTCACCTCCGCATCGCGCAAACCGGCAAGCTTGGCGAAGGTGAGCGATGACTCCTCGCGTACCTGTACATACTCCTCTTGGCGCACCAAAAAGACCTTCTCAAAAGCGATCTCCGGGTAGGTCGCCTTGGATTTGTAGTCGTCATACACGGCGCTCATCTGCAGCAGATCGTCGCGCATCATTTTGATTTTGGGCGTCACGAAGTGCAGATCGAGTTCGGTGAGGTTGTTATACATCGTGAAGAGAAAGCGGCGCATTTTGAGAAAATCAAGCCGATATTTGGCGTCTCGGTAGCCGGTGCGCTCGTGGATGTCCTCTTCGATGTGCTTGAAGTACTGATCCACACACACTTTGACGCTCACGCTAAGACGTATCTTATCGATGCTTCGGCGCCCCTTCTCCCACAGCGGCATGGAGCTGACCGGCGCTGTGGGTTGCGGCGCTGAAGGAGCGGAGGCATTTTTGGCGGGGGCTATGGAGGTAACGACCCCCTCCTCCACCTTACATGTAACCTCCATCGCCAAAGCGGGCAAAAGCTCGAAATCGTCCCACGAGGCGATCACAAATTCATACTTCTGACGCTCCAGGGTGATGACGATCCCTTTGCCGTCGTTTGGATTGTAAAAGAGGATTTTGGCACTGATTTGCATAAAGCGGATTTTAACATACGCGGCTACAATTACCCGCATGAAACGCATCAACTGTATCCGCTGCCGCCACTACTTCGTCACCTGGGAAGCCGGACGTCCGCATGGCTGCAAAGCCTACGGTTTCAAATCACTCGCCCTCCCCTCCATCGTCGTCAAACAGTCCAGCGGCGCGGAGTGTAGCTTTTATGAGCCTAAGACGGCCACGTGATTTTGGTACCGAAGCCCAGCGTATTGTCGGTCAGCTTCATGGCGCTTACATGTAAGCGCCAAAAGGTGGGACGCATCACGCGGGCGTAGCCAAAAGCGCGATAGTAGAGCGCCGCGTCCGCTTCGTCGTCGCTGCGCACCAATTCCCCTTTAAACTGCAGGCCCTGAATCTTCCCGACACTCTTCGTCTCTAGGGCAATCGCCCCCGCTACCTGCGGATTGGCCAAGGCGTTGCGCATGTGTTCGCTATTTGGATCGCTCGCAACGACAAAGAGCGCACGCTCGGGGTCAAAGACATAAAACAGCGTCGCGCACTGCGGCGCAGCGTCGTTACTTGTAGCGAGGGTAAGAATGTGGTGCTTGGCGATAAACGCCGCGATGCGCTCAGGCATCCAGATGCGCTTCGATCAAAGCGCCCAGCTCTTTGGCCGCTTCGACCGCCCCCTTTTGCATGAAGTGCGTAAAGTGCTCGTCGATGAAATAGCCAAAATAGCGCTCGCGGTTGGGGTTGATGAGGATCGAGCGCTCGAAGCGCTGCGCGATGGAGACGATGTCGATCACCTGACCGCTGGTGCCGACGGCCACAAAGCAGTCGCAAGTGTCCATCGCTTCGGCGATATGCCGATACATCGGCGCCGCTTCGCCGAACATCACGACATTGTGACGCACCTGCGCCGAGCCGCAATAGGGGCAAAGGTCATTCCCGTTTTGCGGTGCGTAGGCAACGTCCCACACCTCTTCACAGCGCTCGCAGCGCAGATCGCGCAGCGTGCCGTGTAGATGCACTACCTGCTTCACACCCGCTTTTTCCATCAGATCATCTACGTTTTGGGTCAGATGCACGATGCGATTACCGTATCGCCGCTCCAATCGTGTAAGCTCAAGGTGCATGGCGTTGGGCTGCTTGTCGCGCAAATCCTCACGCCGTGCATTGTAAAAGCGCGTCACCAGATCCCGATCGGCTTGCCACCCCTGCGTCGAGCATACCTGCATCACGTCATACTGTTCCCACAATCCGTCGTGGTCACGGAAGGTGGAAATACCACTTTGCGCCGAGAGCCCCGCGCCGCTAAGCACCAGCACCCGACGCATCAGCGCAGCGCCTCGATGTAGCGCTCCAGCAGATCACCGTCGCTAATAGCGCGTTTTTGCATCATCGCGCTTGAGAGCGGATCTTCCCTGAGCCACTCAAAAAGCCGATGCGCATCCGTGACGTTGTAGTAACTGCGCATAAAACCGATGAGCAATCCGAAATTGTCCAGCTTCTTGGGGTTAAGATGCTCTTGTTTGTACTGTTTAAACTCGTCCCAGTTAATCGTTGCCATGGGCGCAAGGGTAGCATATCTGCTCTAAAAACAATCGCTATAATGACGCCCACATTTTTGAAAGGAGCAAGATGCGCCCTCTTTGGTTGCTGCTGATTGCCCTTAGCCTTAGCGCTCAGGAGCATCACTTCAAGATCACACAACATTTCGCCATCGCACGCGACGCGGTCCGTCTGTGGATTCCGCTGCCGATGCGCACCGCTTATCAGCACTTCGGCGATCTGAAGGTATCGGGCAATTTCGCCTCTCAACAGCTCCAAGAAGGAGAGGCGCCGACGCTTTATCTCGCTTTTGAAGGCAGCGAAGCCAACGCTACGATCAGCTTCACGGTGGCGACGACGGATCGCTACGGCCCAACGCAAAGCGATGAGAACGTCTCGCGCTTTTTGCTTCCCAGCACCCACATCCGCACCGACGGCATCGTGGCGCAAAAGGCGCACAGCATCACCCAAGGCGCACAAAGCCCCGCCGAAAAAGCGTCGCGCATCTTCGAGTGGATCGTTCAAAACATGTTCCGCGACCCAAAGGTGCGCGGCTGCGGTCTTGGCGACGCCGCCGCGACGCTGGAATCGGGCTATTTAGGCGGCAAATGCGCGGATGTGAGCGCCGTCTTTGTGGCGCTGCTGCGCGCAAGCGGCATACCCGCCCGCGAAGTATTCGGCATCCGCGCCGCGCCGTCGCGCTACGCCAAAGCCTACGGCGCAGAGGGTGACATCACCGCCGCGCAGCACTGCCGTGGCGAATACTACCTCGAAGATCAAGGGTGGATTCCCGCCGATCCTGGCGACGTGACCAAGCTGATTTTGGTCGAAAATTTAGAGCGCAACGCCTCGAGGGTGCGCGAAGAGGCCGCACGCCAATCAAAGAGCTGGGAGATGAACTGATTTGCCTACAACCACGCACGCGACCTCATCCTCTCACCCCGCCCGATTCAATACCCCCTCTCGATCTTCTCCTACCCCTACGCCGAATCGGGTGATGAACCGCTCGATTTTTACAACGCCCGTGATTTTTCCTACCGCATCGTCTCGGAAGTGCTGCGATGAGGAGCGAGTGGCTGGGGCTTGGGGCGCTCTTTTCGGCGCTGCTTGCCCTCTCATGCTGCGGCAGCGCCCTTCTTTTTTTGCTCTTTGGGGTTTCATTCGCATGGCTGGGGGCACTAGAGGCGCTTGCGCCGTACCGCATCTATTTTGAGCTGCTCGCGCTGACGCTGCTGGCTTGGGCGTGGATTCGGCTCTACCGCCGCCGCGCCTGCGCACTTGGCCGCAAAAGGACGGTCTTTTTTCTCAGCCTCATCACCCTCACACTCGGCGTCTTGCTCGCGCTGCCTTATCTGCCGTGGGCATGATGAAGCTGCTTTTGCTGCTGCCGCTGGGGCTTTGGGCGCAGACGCTGAGCCTCTACGAAGTGCCCAAAATGCACTGCCCTCTCTGTACGGTCGCCATTAAAAAGAGCCTGCTCTCGCTTGAAGGGGTAGAGCAGGCGCAGGTACGTCTGGCCACCAAAGAGGCACATATCATCCACGACGACGCCATCGATGATGCGACGCTCAAAGCCGCCATAGAGCGTGTCGGCTACGAAGGGATTCTGCGCGAACGCACGGCGCTCCCCTGATGCTGCCTATTATTTCATCCGCACGCCAAAGCGATCCCTACCGAATCCCCCTATAATGAGCTCATGCAGCCACTCTATCTTCAAACCCTCCGACGCGCCGACTATATCGATGCCATCGCTCAGATCGACGATGCGCCCACCCGCCGCTTCGCCGATCAGGCGCTGGCGTGGTGGGATCGCCACTACAGTTGGCGTGATGGCGGGTGTGTGGCGTTGTGCGATGTGCAGGGGGTGCATCTGTGCTACCTCTTTAGCGTGATTGATCGCTACCATGACTATCTCTCCATCCACAACCTCTTCACCCCTTATGCGATGCGTCGCCACGGCTATGCCAAAGTCCTGCTCTCCCTTATCTTTGATCGGGCCAATGCCTTACATGTAAAGCGTTTTCGTCTGACGGGTATCTCCGAATCGCTCGATTTTTACCTCTCGCTGGGATGTCTGTTTTGGGGTGTGACGCACTGCGGAGACTACTATTGCGACCTGCCGATGCCGACATCAGGGCTTGAAGGGCTGGATGCAAGCCTCTTTGAGCGCTCCAACGCCCTACTGCTGGGCAGCCGCGCCGCAGCCATATTTGCCAAACTAGACGCCAGCCACGCGCACCTCTCTGCAGCCAAGCAGGCGCTGATCGAAGCCGATTGTCTGAAGATGGAGTCACGCTACCGCTATACGTCGCTACGCGATTTCAACGCCTTCGTGCTATAGTAGGCACATGGAAAAATTATCGTTTCGTCGTCTACTCTTTAACCTGATGACATCAGGCATTCCTACCGATGAGCCGCTGCAGATTCGCAGATTGATGTTGCTCAATGCCTTTTTGATGATCGGCATCTTCGCCTTTAGTTTTTTTGCTCTGCTCAACATGCTTGAAGCGGAGCGCTATGTGATCGCCGCTCTGGATTTTGGCGGAGCGGCACTCTTTTCGTTCGGTTTTGCCGATCTTCGCTACACCCGCAAGGAAAGCCGCGCACGGGCCATCGGGGCGACGGCACTGGTGCTGTTTATGGTGCTCTTCATGCCCTACAACCAAAACCACGATTTCGGGCTGATCTGGACGATTTTTCCGCCTATTTTTCTCATCTCGCTTTATGGCCATGAGCGGGGACTTCGATGGTCGCTGCTCTATTACGGGGTGCTGTTCACGCTGGGGATTTGGGGGCTGTTTCGGTGGGAGAACCCCGATTGGAACCTCATTGCGCTGATGCGCTTCATCGTCGCCTCGTTGGTCTTGCTGCTGGTCGTGTACGTGACCGAATACGCCTTTGAACGGATGCAGCGCAATCTTGAGCGCCTCTCGATCATCGATCCGCTCACGGGGCTTTACAACCGCCGCAAAATCGACACCCTGCTCTCACAGGCGCTTGAAGAGTCGCTGCGCCACAACGCCCCCTTCTCGCTCTGCATTCTCGATATCGACAACTTCAAACAGATCAACGATACCTTCGGCCACGTCGTGGGCGACCGCGTACTCCAACAGCTCTCCGCGCTGCTGCAAAACGAGCTTCGAACGCTCGATACCGTGGGGCGCTGGGGCGGGGAGGAGTTTATTATCATTATGCGCCGCTGCGGCACCAAAGAGGCGCTTATGGTGCTTGAGCGCCTGCGCGCACACATCGAAACGTACCCTTTTGAATCGGCGCTCAAAGTGACCTGCAGTTTCGGTCTACACGGCGTGATGCAGGGCAGCGGCGACAAGCAGCAGCTCATCTCCTGCGCCGACCGCGCCCTCTACAGCGCCAAATCAGAGGGCAAAAATCGCGTCGCGCTCTACGCTCCAGCCGCCTAAATCAGTTCCAGATAATCTCTTCGATCACACTGGCCGCCGCCGCGATACACACGTAAGACGCTTCAAAACTGAGCATCGCTTCGTCACTCTCTTCGAAGTGGTGCAGGTAGTGGTTAAACCCGAACTCTTCAAGTTCAATGATCTCGGATGATTGCATGGGATGCCTCCTAAAATAAGATAACCTCCTTAGAGCATTTCTTGTTCGCGCTTTTTTGCCCTGCAAACGGTAGCTTTTTGCATTTTGCGACAATTTTGTCGCTATAGGCTTACATGTAGAACACTATTTGCAATCAACCGCCTGAAATGCAATCGTCGCCGCTTTTGGGTATGATATGCCAATTTATCCTATCTAAAGAGACGACGTGCCTTCGAACCTCCTGCTCGCCTCCGCCATCATTGCACTGCTGGTGATCGCCCTGCCGATTCTGTTTCACCTCACGCGCTACCTCGGCGCGCGTGAGGACAACACCCGCAAAAACGAACCCTACGAGAGCGGCGTGCGCCTCACCCACCGCGACGCGTATGACAGCTTCAACATCCGTTTTTACACCGTAGGGATCATCTTTTTGCTTTTTGACGTGGAGGTGCTCTTTATGTTTCCGTGGGCGCTGAACCTGCGCGAGCTGGGGCTTTTTGCGATGATGGAGATGTTTGTCTTTATGGCTCTGCTCATTGCGGGGCTGATCTATGTCTATAAATCAAAGGTGCTCCAATGGACGTAAGTAACCATCTTTTAGGGGATGCCATCATCACCACACGCCTTGAGGCGGTGATCGACTGGGGACGTCAAAGCTCGCTTTGGCCGATGGTCTTTGACACGGCGTGCTGCGCCATCGAGTTTATGGCGGCGGCGGCGAGTCGCTACGACGTTTCGCGTTTTGGGGCGGAGGTGCTGCGCTTCTCACCCCGCCAGGCCGATCTGCTGCTGGTTGCGGGCACCATCAGCTACAAGCAAGCCCCTATTTTGAAGATGATCTATGATCAGATGCCCCAGCCCAAATGGGTGATCGCTATGGGCGCGTGCGCTTCTAGCGGCGGCTTTTATGATAACTACACCACGCTTCAAGGCATTGACGAGATCGTCCCCGTGGATGTTTATATCGCAGGTTGTCCGCCGCGCCCCGAAGCGGTGCTCGATGCCATCGTGAAGATTCAGGAGAGTTTGTGGAAAGAGAGAGCGTGCGAAGAGCGCCACGCGGGGTTCAAGGGGCGGTTTGATGATGAGGCGCTAACTCAGCTCTAAGGCGATCATCTCGGCCTGTTTGAGCACCGTTTCGGTCGCCAGTGCTTGCATGTCGGGCGGATAGCCGAACTGACGCAGCACCCTTTTGACGGCGATTTTGAGTTTTGCCCGTACGCTCTCTTTGATCGTCCAGTCGATGCTGGCATTTTCGCGCACCTTTTGGGTGAGCACCACGGCCAGCTCGCGCAGCACCTCTTTGCTCATCAGCTCTTTTGCACTCTCATTGTTTGCCACTGCCGTGTAAAAAGCGTACTCAAAATCCGTAAGGCCCAACTCACGCGGCTCTTGATCCATAGCCTGAATCTCTTTGCCGAGGTGGATCAGCTCATCGATCACTTCCACCGCCGTGATGATTTTGTTGTGGTATCTTTTGATCGAATCTTCCAGCATCTGCATCAGCGATTTGCTTTGCACCAGATTGGTTTTTGATCTGGTTTTGATCTCGTCGCCCAGCAGTTTTTTGAGCACCTCAAGCGCGATATTTTTATGCTTCATATTTTTGACTTCCAGCAAAAACTCCTCTGAAAGTATCGAGATATCGGGCTTTTTGATCCCGCTTGCGTCAAAAATATCGATGACCTGCTCGGTGATGAGCGCTTTATCGATCACCTGACGAATCGTTGTCTCAATCTCTTCATCGCTTCGATCACCTGAGGGCTCAAACTTCACAAGACGCGCCTTGACGGCCTGAAAAAAGGCCACCTCGTCTTTGGCATCCATCGCCTGATCGTGCGGAATGGCGATGGCAAAGGCGCTTGAGAGCGCGTTTACCTCTTTGATGTACCTTTTTTTGCCCTCTTCGAGCCCTAAAATATGCTCTTCGGCTTCTAGTATCAGAGATAACTTTCCTCTTGTATCTTGCTCAAAGTAGTGCTCATACGCAAACCCGTGATACATCTGCGCAACGATTTCAAGTTTTTCCAGCATCAGCGCCACGGCCTTCTCCTGCGCCAGTGCGGGATCACCCCTGCCGCCGCTGTCGCTGTAAAACGAGAGCGCCGTTTTAAGATCGCTTGCAATGCCCAGATAGTCCACCACCAGCCCGCCCGGCTTGTCGCCATGCACCCGATTGACCCGCGCGATGGCCTGCATGAGGTTGTGCCCGCGCATGGGCTTGTCGATGTAGAGCGTGTGCATTGAGGGCGCGTCAAAGCCCGTGAGCCACATATCGCGCACGATCACAAGGCGCAGCGGGTCATGATCGTCTTTCATGCGGCTCGCCAGGGCGCGTCTTTGCTCTTTGGTGGTGTGGTGTTTGGCCAGCGCCGCACCATCGGCACTGCTTGAGGTCATGATCACCTTGATGACCCCCTGACTCAAATCATCGCTATGCCACGCAGGGCGCAGCGCGACAATCTCATCATACAGCGCAACGGCGATGCGGCGGCTCATGGAGACGATCATCCCCTTGCCCGCAAAGACCTCCTGACGCAGTTCAAAGTGCGCGACGATATCGGCGGCGACCTCCTTGATGCGGTTGGCACTCCGATGAGGGCTTCTAGGCGCGTCCATTTCGCTTTAGCCTTCTGGCTCTCGTCTAGCTCCGATAGCTCCTCATCAAGCGCATGTACCAGCTCCTTGCCTTCCGCACTGAGGTTGATCTTTGCCAATCGGCTCTCGTAGTAGATCTTGACCGTTGCGCCGTCTTCGACCGCTTGGGCGATGTCGTAGATGTCCACATAATCCCCAAAGACCGCAGGCGTGTTGACGTCGCTGCTCTCAATCGGCGTGCCCGTAAACCCCAGATAGGTAGCATTGGGCAGGGCGTCGCGCAGATATTTGGCAAACCCGTAGGTGATCTCGCCCGTGTTTTTGTCTATTTTGGCGCGAAATCCGTACTGCGTGCGGTGGGCTTCATCGGCGATCACCACGATGTTGCGCCGATTTGAGAGCCGCTCATAGACGTTGCCCTCTTCAGGGGCGAACTTTTGAATGGTAGTGAAGATTACGCCGCCGCTTGCGACGCCCAGCTTCTCTTTGAGTTCGCTTCGCGTCTCGATCTGCACGGGTTCTTGTCTGAGCAGATTGGCGCAGCTTGCGAAGGTCTCAAAAAGCTGATCGTCGAGATCGTTTCTGTCGGTGATGACCAGCACGGTGGGGTTATCCAGCGCCAGAACGATTTTGCCCGTATAAAAGAGCATCGAAAGCGATTTGCCGCTCCCTTGCGTGTGCCATACGACCCCGCCTTTTTGATCTCCGCCTTCGCCGGCGGCTTTGAGCGTTCTCTCTACCGCTTTGTTGACGGCGTAGTATTGGTGATAGGCGGCGAGTTTTTTGACCGTCTCGATGGTGACGATGCCGTTTACATCCTCTTTTTTTGATTGCTCAAAGACGATAAAACTACGCACCAGATCGAGCAGCACATGGGGCTGGAGCATCCCATTGATCAGGGTCTCTAGCTGCGGCGTCAGTCTGGAAACTTCGCTCACGCCGTCGCTGCTCTTCCACGCCATGTAGCGGCTAAGCCCCGCGCTGATTGTTCCCGCTTTGGCCTCGCAGCCGTCGCTGATGACACAAAAAGCGTTGTAGGTAAAGAGTGAGGGAATGAGCGATTTGTAGGTGCCGATCTGCTGGTGCGCGGAGGCGATGGTGGCGTTTTCGCCGGCGGCGTTTTTGAGCTCCATCACCACCAGCGGCAGACCGTTGACAAAAAGGATGATGTCGGGGCGTTTTTGATGGCCGTTTTCAATCATCGTGAATTGATTGACAACGACAAAATCATTGCTATTCACATCGTCAAAATCTACCAGATGCACGATCTCGCCGCGCGTGATCCCCTCGCGCTGCACATCGACCTTGACCCCCTCCACCAAGAGCTTGTGAAAGGTCTCGTTGTCGCGCAGCAGTTCGCTTGATTTGATGCGCTCAAGTTGCTTGATGGCATCTTGCAGAGCGCTTACATGTAAGGAGGGGTTGATTTTTTCCAACGCGCCTAGCAGCCTCTCTTTGAGCAGAACCTCTTCATAGTTTCGCTCAAGATCGGGAGCGTACATGTAAGCGTAACCAAGCTGCTCAAAAAGCTCGATTGCGTAGAGTTCTATCTCATTTTCGGTGATTTTAGTCATTTGTTCACTTCCCAATATCCGGATTTCAGGCTCCCGACTCTCTTGATAGCGCCTTCGTCTTTGAGCTTTTTGATCACTTTTTTGACCCCTGACTCGCTCATGGAGAGTTTCCCCATGAGCTCATTGATGGTAATGCGGCTGTTGTCTTTCATCAGTGCCAAAACTTTTTGATCACTTTTATAGTTACTTTTCTGGTCACTTTTGAGCGTATTGGCGATAGACTCCAAAATCATCTCAAGCATAAACTCGATAAACGGCGTGCTCTCTCCAAGAGCCGTGGACTCTTCTATGGCTTTATAGTACGCTTCTTGATGCTCCCTTACGATGCTTTCGGTCGGTAAAAGTGCAAAAATCGGATTGAAGCTATGTAAAATCACACTTTGCCAAAGTCGCCCGATTCGACCGTTGCCGTCACCAAACGGATGAATAAACTCAAACTCATAGTGAAAGATGCACGATTTCAAAAGCATATGCTCATCACTCGCTTTGAGCCATGCAAAAAGATCATCCATCAAATCATTTATCCTATTTGGCTGCGGGGCAATATGCGCTCCGACGGATACATTGACGCTTCTAAACGTTCCTGCCGTCGTGAGTATCTCGCCCATCAAGATTTTATGTGCAAGCAACAGATCATTTAAGTCATCATACCTATACGCTTCGAGTTTATCATAGGCTTTTATTGCGCCGTTGACTTCGGCAAGCTCTTTGAGTGTTCCTAAAACTCTTTTGCCATCCAAAATAGCGGTAATTTTTTCCTCACCCAGAAAATTACCCTCTATCTCCAAAGTACCCGCTAATGTTTTGATGCGGTTCTTTTTTCGTAGCATCGGGCTTACTTTTGTAGCGCCGCCAACTTGAAGCTTGGTAAGTTCTTCACTGATTTGAGTAGAGAGTTTTAATATTTTTGAGGTTATTTTGTAGGGTGGGGTGTAGTTATTCATTTTAGCCTCCCCAAAACGTCCAAAGCTCCCATCTCAAAGCGTGAAAACGCAAACCACTTTTTACCCAAGTCTTTCAAGCTTGCTCCGATATGGTAAATCTCTTGTTGGTCTATGATCAAAAACCTATCATGAGCTTTTTTAAACTCTATGAGTTCTAGGTTTTGGTATTGCGCGCAGTACTTATGATAGTCAAGACGGAGCTGTTTTGAGATGGTTTGCGTGTAGATTTTTATCTTTACATGTAAGTATTTGCTAAAGAGGGTAAAAACGGTGTCGTCTATGTAGTTGTCGATGAGCACCACTTCGTTTTTGGCACCCCCTAACAGCTCATTGACAAAAGCATACGCATCGTAAATCTGCCCGTCGTAGAAGATTCCATGTTTTGGTCGTATTGAGCTGTTTTCAAGGCCATTTGAGATGTTTGCTACTTGTGATTTGAGTAGCGATACATCATTTTCTAGCTCTTTAAACCGTTCATGAGTGATTTTTTCGGAGTTGATGACATAGCCGTTTTGTACATAACTTGCGAGTACTGATGTTGCCCATTTTCTAAACTTTGTGGCGGTTATGGAATTAACTCTATAGCCGATAGAGATAATCATATCGAGGTTGTAATGCTCCAAGTTTCGCTCAACCATCCTATTACCTTCATTTTGAACTGTCAAGAAAAACTTGATAGTTGCGTCTTTGTCTAACTCATTGTCTTTGTATATACGATTGACATGAAGGCTAATGTTTTGTTTTGTCACACCAAACAACTCGCCAAGTTGTTTTTGCGTCAGCCAAATAGTATTGTGGTTCACCGAAACATTCAGCTCTTGCTCACCGTCATTGTATATGACTACATTATGGCTTGGTATGGTTAGCTCATTCATCGCTTGCCTTTGGTTTGGTCATTTTAGGCTACCTTGCTTTGCTTACATGTAACGAAAGAAAAGCTTACATGTAATGCGGGGTTTGAATGATTGGTGGTGGTCATATTATTTCCTGACTCCGTTTTCCTTGTCATCAAATAAGCTTCTTTGATGTTCTTCTACCCATTTTTGATATTTTCGTTTTTTTCCAGCTTCTCGAAGTTTCAGTTTCCCGAGCTCTAGTTCTTGTGTTCCAAATACTTGTAGCAGTCTATAACTTCTACTTTTCTCATCGCCAAATTCATCAAAAGTAATTTTTATTTCGAGATGGCAATTTATCAATGAACCATTAGAAAATTTATGCTTTCCTTCAATAACCTCTTGTTTGAATTTTGAATCCGCCATACTAAAATCAATTTTTTCATTTTTGTATCTACCTCTCCAGTTATATTTCCCCTCTTTCAAAACTGGTGAAATTATTTCTATCATGGCATCGTCATCTTCTGACATAGTTGTGTCATCATGCAAAATAAAGCTTTTAAAATCTTTTCTCTCAACTATATATTCATCTGCATCATCCTCTAAACTTCTATACCCTATCTTTTCTACTTTTTCATAAGCATCAATTTTTTTGTAAAAGTTTGAAATATATTTTTGCACGAGTTTATCATTGAGCTTTTTCTCTATTTGTTCTTATAGCTCTAAAGTTTTTTGTTGATTGTCTAACTCTAAATTTTGAAGTGTTGCTTCTTTGATTTTTTTATCTAAGGCTTCTGCTTGAGTATTTCTAGTAGCATAGTGAGTGATAATATCATTCAAAGCAGGTGATAAATAATGCAATGTAGGCAATACAATAGCCAATATTTCAATTAATCCGCCCTCTTGATAAGCTTCCGTTTCGATTTTTAACTCACTGTCTAAAAGCTCACCTATCCTTTTGACTGCTTCAAGAAAATCTTTTTCAGCCTTATTTCTCACAAAAGCATTCATAGCATGTGAGTTATCTTTTAGGTAATAATGAAGTTCAAATTTTTGAGTTAAGTTATTCATTAATAACTCCAATTTCAATATTCATCATTTTATTAAAATGTTTGATATTGCCTGATTCTTCAAAAATTTGTTTAAATGCTTCTTTAAATAAACTTACATCTATTTCTTTAACATCTGATATATTTATTTGGTCAGAATGAGACTCTCTATCAATGTATCTTAAAAAAGCACCGTATTTTATAGAATCAAGTTTATTTACTGATTCTTTCATCTTTTCATTGTCAATAAATCCAAAAAAATTCTCAAGTATATTTCGCATTGCATTTGCCAAAATATTGTCATGAGCGTTTCCATTTTCATGGTCTTTGAGTATTTTCCAATAAGCCTGATAATCATTTTGTATTTCATCTTGTAGCATTTCTAAAATTAAAGAAGATTTATCATTGCCTCTAACTATTCTAAAAAGCTTTTTATCCTTTTTATTGTGTATCTTACAAAGCTCATGAAAAAAATACATGCTATGAGTTAGTACAAAAACTTGTAAATAATTTTGACTTTCAAAAAATTCTTTTTTTGTAAGTTGTGCAACATTAAAAATATAATTATGCGATAAGCTTGATATTGGATCATCTATTACAACAATTTTATTTTTAATCTCTTCTGTTTCGCTTTCTTTTCCTTTGCAAAGTTCCACAAAGTAAAGAAAGCTTATTATCATTTTTTCACCTTCGCTTAACGATTTAAATTCTGGTTTACTTTCATTCTCCCTTACAATTCTGTAAAACTTATCTTCAAAAGGCTTTATCTCAAAACCATGCAACCCAAGCAAGGCTAATTGATAGTTAATTAATTCTATAACTTTTTCAATATTGATTGTTTTATCTTGATTTTCTTTGATAACATCTCTTTGAGCTTTTATATCATCTTTGATTTTTTGAAGTGCTAAATTTACCTTTGCTTCTTCTTTTTCTAAATCTTTTAAATCTTTTTCATATGACGAAATATGTACATCGTACTCCCATCTCATTATTTCCCAAAATTCTTTCTTTATAATCTCTTTAACATTTTTTTTATTTTTTATTTTTTCATTATGCTGCGTCATTTCTTGATTGATTTTTTCTACAAGTTCATTAAAGTTTTTCAATGCTTGACTAGAACCTTGAAGAGTCACTTTATTGCTTGGAAGTTTTATTTTATTGTCGATTGCAGTTATATTTTGAGATAAAACTGTAAGCAGTTTTGTATGTAAGCTTTCAAGTTCTATTTTTACAGCATTTACATAATCATTTACTAAAAATGAGTCTATAGATGGAATATTATTTTTGATTGTCTCATATTTAGATTTTATTCCTTTCAATAAATTAATCTTATCCTCGTAAGTTTTATCAAAGTAGTTTTTTATCTCATCAGCTAAATTTTTTGTAACAGTTTCTTGTTGACAAAATGGGCAACTTGTGGCTTCATTTATCTCATCTGGTAAATAGCCTAGACCCAGTTTTACCCAATCAGAATTTTGAAATTTTTCTATTAAACTTGCAACTGTACTATCTTTATTTCCTACAATAACTTCATCAAAAATACTGTTGTTTTCAAGTTCAATTACGCCACTTAAAACAATTTTTTGGAGAGGGTCTAAACTAATAGCATCATCACCTTCAATTTTTGAAATCTCTTTTTTTAAATCATCTGTTGTTTTTGTAGGTTTAGTCAATGGCTTTACTAATGATTTAATATGATTAAATAGTGCATCTTTACTGCCTTTAACACCTTCTAAACAATAATCTAAAATTCTATCTCCACCGCTAAAGGTTGTTTTTATATTCCATATTTTTTCAGTCGCTTCTGACAATTTCTTTTTTTTCTTGCCATTAGCTCCGTTTATTTCGTCTAGTTCTATTTTTTTTGCTTTTTCTTGAGTTTCTAATTTGTCAATTTCAGCTTTTGCATTTTTTACATTTTCTTCTGCTGTAACATTTGGCTCTGATATTGTAAAAACACCTTTTAAATCTTCTTTTTCATAAAAGTTTTCATTAATAAATTCTTGATTGTACACCAGTATTTTTGCTGTTTCTCCACCAGAAATTGAACAATCATTAAATTTACTATTGTTTTTATTTTTTAAAAAGTTTGATAAAGTTGTTTTTCCTGTTCCGTTTAGTCCATAAACAAGGTTTATTTTTTTATCTGTATTGAGTGTTCTTTCGCTTCTATAACTAGCGACATTTTTTAGTTTTATTAAAGTAATCATATCTCCACCCTTGCTTCCCCACTCAACAGCTTTGGCAAGAGTGTATCTCGCAAGTTTTCAAGGGTTTGGATTTGTTTCGTATTGCTTTCTATTTTTGTGAAATATGGTTTCATCTCTTCTTCAAATTCCTTTACTGTTTTTTCATTCGGTAGAGTGATATTGTGTTCTTGGAATGTCTTTGTAGTAATAGTATCAAAAACACTGCCGTATGCAGCGGCTTGGAGCTCTTCCACTGAGTGTGAAATCAAAAGATATGTGAAAAAATAGCAGTCCTTAAATTTCGGCAAAACACCATAATTTGACTGGCTAAACGCCATAGGCTCCGCGAGTAAGCAATATTTCCCCACTGTTCCTCTAGCACTAATCACTGTGGCATATTTTGGTAAAAGCTTTGCCGAACTTTTTTCTAATCCCGTCTGTGTAATTGTTTTTTCTGTTTTGTGAATAAAACCTTTGTGATGCGAAGATATATCTCCTCCTGCCAACCATCCAATGCTCCCATCCCAATATTCCGCAACCGTAGTTTTTGGTGTACCCCCACCAACAAGAATAATGCTATCAAAAAGGCTTTGATCCTCCCACTCCTCTTTTGCTTCTTCGATAAACCATTGTCTAAAAAGCGTTTGGGCGAGGGATTCTAGGGTGTGGTTTTGGCGATGGAGAAGGTCTATCTTATCATCGAGGCTACTTAATACTTCTGCTATTGCTTTTTGTTCTTCAAGAGGTGGAAGGGAAATATCAATTTCATCAAATGTTGTTCTTGTTATGGTGTCAAATACTCCACCGTGAGATATTTGTATTAATTGATTTACTGTATCTTTTAAAAGGTAAAAAATATAATCATTTGTAGATTCATTTTCTTTTGCTCTAACTCCGTAACAAGATTGATTAAAAGTCATAGGTTTATCAAGCATTGCTAAAGCTCCAACAGTTCCACGAGCTGAAATGATTATGTCATTTTCTTGAAGTAGTTTTGTACTACTGTTTTTAAGTCCTTCTTCTGTTATAGTTTTTTCAGTTTTTGAAACATATTTTTTGCCAGTGTTAAAATCTACAACTGAAAGCCAAGGGATATCTCCATTCCAATATTCAGAAATAGCAGTTTTAGGAGTTCCACCTCCAATAATTTCTATTACCTCCCCCAACTTACACTCTCTCCAACTACTCATCACTCACCGCCTTTCTCACCCGCTCCATCAGCCCGAAGCTCTGCTCTTCTAGTAGTGAAAATGCAAACCACTTTTTGCCAAGGTCTTTGAGGGTTGATTCGTCGATATAGTTGTCTATAAGAACGATTGAACTTTTGGCTTTTTTGACAAGCTCACTCACGAGTGCATACGCATCAAAAATCTGCCCGTCGAAAAAGACGCCCTGTTTGGGGGTGGTGGATCTATTTTCAAGTGCATTTAGCACCGATTCTAGCTTTTGATTGGTCTGTTTTTGGTCTAGTTCAAGTTTTTCTACTCTTTGAAAAAGTGAAGCGTTCTGGAGGAGGTACTTGCGCATCTTGACGAAACTGTTGATGATATTGATGCTGGTTTGGATTGCCGTATCGCTTCGCAAGACTGCCGAGAGCATAGATACGCCTTGTTCGGTGAAGACATAAGGCAAAGCTGACGAATGCTTGAGAGGTTGCAACCGGTCGCAATTTGCGACCAGTTCATTTTTTTCACTTTCATTTAACTGAAATCTAAACTCCTCGGGGAATCTCTCAATATTTCTTTTGACCTGTTCACCAAGTCTTTTTGGCTCCACACCGTACAGCTCCGCCAAATCTCTATCGATCATTACTTGCACACCGCGAATCGTAAAGATTTTGTGTTCGATGTTTTGCTGTATGCTCATTTCACTCATCACCCACCCCCTCAAAATCATCTTCTAATTCCGCTTCTATTTGTTCCATGCTAGGAAGTGAGGATTGATACTCTTTGGGCAAGATCTCCATGAGTTCATATTCACTGACGCCTAAAGGCTTGTTGACATCTTTGAGCGCATACTCTACCACTACATTGTTTTTTGATTTACAGATAAGTATGCCTATGGTCGGGTTGTCATTTTGATCTTTTAGCTCACCGTCGATTGCGCTCGTATAAAAGCTCAATTTTCCGGCAAACTCAAGCTTAAACTCACTCACTTTTAGCTCTACCACTACATAACATTTGAGCTTGATGTGATAAAAAAGCAAATCGATCCTAAACTCATCACCGCCAACGACAAGCTTATATTGTCTGCCGACAAAGGCAAATCCACTTCCAAGCTCTAGTAAAAACTTTGTAATGTTCTCTGTCAAAGCGTTTTCCAGCTCTCTCTCTTGATAGCCTTGCGTGAGGGTCAAGAAATCAAAGTTATAGGGATCTTTTGTGATCTCTTTTGCCAAGTCCGATTGAAGCGGTGGAAGTGTAGCCTCAAAGTTTGTGATAGCTTTGCCCTCTCTGGCGTAAAGATTTGTCTCTATTTGATGAATGAGCACATTTCTGCTGATACCGTTTTTGATGGTGTTTTGCACATAATAGAGAGCTTCTTGGGTGCTTTTGCACTTTTGGATGATGGCGATATTGTGCCCCCAAGGGATTTGTAAAACTTGCGAAACAACTTGTTTCGTATTTGTAACTTCCATTTGCGAAACAACTTGTTTCCAAAATAGATACCACTTTCTGATCAACTCTAAATTTCTTTTTGAAAACCCTTTTATATCTGGAAACTCTGCACTTAAGTCCTTGCTTAGTTGTTGCAAAAATCCGCTTCCCCAAGTGCTACTTTTTTGCTTTTCTACTATTTTACTTCCAAGATTCCAATAAAACTCCAGTAAAGCGCTATTTATCTGTATGGAGGCTTTTATTTGCGAGCTTTGAAACCTTTGTTTTATCTCATTTAGCCACTCTTTATATTCTGTATTCAAAGAATTTTGAAGTTGTGTATTACTCATCACCCACCGCCTCAAGGAGTCTTTGAAACTCTTCTTTGTTGGGCAGTACGGTGAGATATTTGCTGGCAAATATTTGGTTGTTGTCTCGTGGAAGGGTCATCTCTACAAGGGCTTTACTTTTGTCTTTGCACAAGATAATGCCCACCGTCGGGGCTTCGTCCTCTTGTTTTTCGACGCGGTCAAAGTAGTTGACATACATCATCATCTGCCCGATGTCTTGATGTTTGAGTTCACCGATTTTGAGGTCTATGAGGACAAAACAATGCAAAAGGCGATTGTAAAATACCAAATCCACCGCAAAGTGCTTTTCATCGATAGTAAGGCGTTTTTGTCTGGCGACAAAAGTAAAGCCTTTGCCAAGCTCCAGCAAAAATGCCTCTAGCTTATCGATGAGCTTTTGTTCTAAGTCGCTCTCAGAGTAGCTTGATAGCACGGGAAGTCCCACAAATTCGAGTATGTACGGGTCTTTTATGAGGTCTTGCACGGTTTCGATGATATGCCCTTTTTGCGAAAGCTCTTTGACTTTTGTTTTGTCGATACTCAGGCTTAGCCGCTCATACAGCCCTGTGTCAAACTGCCTTTTGAGCTCTTTGAGCGTCCAGCCATTTTGTGCAGATTCTACCTCATAAAAATTTCGCTCATCTTCGCCGGTTATGCGAGACAAAAAGATGTAGTGGGAGTAGCTGAGGCTAAATTGGTGAGACGCCGTCTCACTTTTTGAATAAGCCAAATAAAACCGTCTCATATTTTTGAGGTTATCTATTGAAAATCCACTGCCAAACTCCCTTGTAAGCTCATGTGAGAGATTTTTGATCAGCCCTTTGCCATACTCCGCCCTAGCTTCTCCGCCCTGCTCCTCTTCAACAATGCGCCGTCCTATCTCCCAGTAGGTTTGGGTCATGGTGGTATTGATGGTTTGGTAGATGCTGTTTCTGGCTTTTTGGAGAAGCTCTTTGATATCCGATACAAAATGGGTGTTTGAAAGATTACTCATCCCCCACCGCCAAATTCACCTTCGCCAAATTTGCCAAAATACGCTCATTGAGCGCTTGTTCTTCCCTCATCTGCTCTTGAAGCGTTACATGTAAAGACTCAAACCGCTCTTTGAAATCAAACTCATCTTCCACATCTTCAAGCCCCACGTAGCGCCCGGGCGTGAGTACATAGTTAAGCTCTCGCACCTCTTGAAGGCTTGCGCTTTTGCAAAAGCCTTTGATGTCCTCATAGCGCACACTTTTGACCTTCCACTCATGATAGGTCTGCGCGATTTTGTCGGTATCTTTGGGGCTTAGCTCTTTAGTGCGGCGGTTGATGAGATGGCCCAGATTGCGCGCATCGATGAAGAGTATATCTTGCGTGGTGCGTCCGCGTTTCATAAACCAGAGCGAAGCGGGAATCTGGGTGTTGAGAAAGAGCTTTGCGGGCAGGTTCACGATGCAGTCAACAAGATTGGCCTCAATCAGCGCCTTGCGGATCTCCCCTTCGCCGCTGGTGTTGCTCGTGAGGCTCCCTTTTGCCAGAACAAACCCCGCCGTGCCTGTGGGTGCGAGGTGATACAAAAAGTGCTGTATCCACGCATAGTTGGCGTTGCCCGCAGGCGGTGCGCCGTATTGCCATCGGCCATCACTGCGCAGCAGCTCGCCGCTCCAGTCAGAGACGTTAAAGGGCGGATTGGCGATGATGAAGTCCGCTTTGAGGTCTTTGTGGGCATCGCTTAAAAATGAGCCTTCGTTGTTCCATTTAACCTGGCTAGAGTCGATGCCGCGAATGGCAAGGTTCATGCGGGCCAGCCGCCATGTGGTCTGGTTGGACTCTTGGCCGTAGATGGAGATGTCGTTGATGCGCCCTTGATGCTCCAGCACAAACTTTTCGCTCTGCACAAACATCCCGCCGCTGCCGCAACAGGGGTCAAACACGCGCCCCTTGTAAGGTTCTAGCATCTTCACCAGCAGTTCTACAACGCTTTTGGGCGTGTAAAACTGACCGCCCTGTTTGCCCTCGGCCAGCGCAAATTCACCCAGAAAATACTCAAACACATGCCCCAGCACATCAGCGCTGCGCGCTTTGGCATCACCCAGCGCGATATTGCCGATCAGATCGATCAGCCCGCCAAGCGCCTTGGCATCAAGATTGTCGCGGGCGTAGACCTTGGGCAGCACCCCTTTGAGCGTCGCGTTTTCACGCTCGATGGCGTCCATCGCTTCATCAACGAGCTTGCCGATGTGGGGGAGCTTGGCGCTGCCTTGCAGGGTGCTCCAGCGCGCGTTTTGCGGCACAAAAAAGACGTTTTCGGCGGCGTATTCGTCTTTGTCTTCGGGGTCGGCACCCTGATCAATCTGTGAGCGCAGCGTTACATGTAAAGCTTCAAAACTATCAGAGATGTATTTAAGAAAAACCAGCCCCAGCACGACATGCTTGTATTCGGCGGCGTCGATGTTTTTGCGCAGCTTGTCGGCGGCTTTCCAAAGGGCGGTTTCAAGGGATTCTAGCGAAGCGGATTTGGCCATAAGAGATGTTTCCGTGTGTGTTTTTGAAGCATAGATTGTAGCCAAAAGTTGATCCCCACACCTTGAAATCCATTCGTCGCGGCTTTTGGGTATGATAGTGGCAATTTTTACCGACAAAGAGACGACGTGCCCCAAAATCTCCCGATACGGATTGATGGATGAGTGAAGTACCCTACAGCGATCTTTTTGCCCACGCACAGTCACTCAAAAGCGAAGGCTACACCCTCCTACTCGACATCGTAGGCATCGATTACCTCTACCTGCCGCGCAAAGAAGCCAAGCGTTTTGGGGTGATCTACCATCTGCGCCATGGGGATTTCGACCGTGTGGTTTCTTTACATGTAAGCGTGAACGAAGATGAGCCGATAAGTAGCCTGTCCCCTTTATTTAGATAAGTAGCCTGTCCCCTTTATTTGTCCCCTTTATTTGAGAGTGCGGATTGGTTGGAGCGGGAGGTGTTTGATCAGTTTGGGCTGCGTTTTAGCGGCCATCCCAACCTCAAACGTGTGCTCAACCATGAGGAGTTTATCGGCCATCCGCTGCGCAAAGATTATGCCATTACCAAAGGCCAATACTGCACCCAGACTCAGGATTTGATGGATGAGATGGCGCCGCTGCTTACATGTAAGCATCTGGATATGGAGCGTGACAACCTTATGCTGCTCAACCTCGGCCCCTCACACCCCGCCAGCCACGGCACGCTGCGCACCCTTGTGGCGCTTGACGGCGAAGAGATCAAGGCGGGGGTGAGCGAGATCGGCTATCTGCACCGGGGCTTTGAGAAGTCGTGCGAAAACCACACCTATAACCAGATCGTCCCCTACACCGACCGGCTCAACTACTGCTCGGCGCTCATGAACAACATCGGTTTTTGCAAGGCGGTAGAGGAGATGATGGGCATCAAGCTGCCGGATCGTGGGATCTTTATCCGTGTGATCCTAAGTGAGCTTTCGCGCATTATCGACCACCTCGTCTGCCTCGCGGCGGGGCTGCTGGATATGGGGGCGCAGACCAACTACTGGTACCTCTTCAACCCGCGCGGGCTGGCCTATGACTTTCTCAGCCGCCTTACGGGGGCGCGGCTCACCAACTCTTTTATGCGCATCGGCGGCATGGCGCACGATCTGCACGCGGGGTGGGAAGCGGAGCTAGAAAGCGTGCTGCGCTCGGTCGAGAGTGGCGTGGATGAGAGCCTGCGCATGAGTGAGCACAACCGCATTTTTATCGACCGAACCCAAAATGTCTCGTGTGTGAGTGGGGAGCGGGCAGTGAACATGGGCTGGAGCGGCCCCAATCTACGTGCGTGCGGCGTCGCGTACGATCTACGTTTTGCCGCGCCTTATGACTACTACGACACCTTTGATTTTTCGATGGTCGTAGGCTCTTCGGGGGACACCTATGATCGGCTGATGGTGCGCTTTGAAGAGATCAAAGAGAGCCTCAGCATCATTCGTCAGGCCATAAAACGCATCCCTCAAGGAGCGGTCAGCGTTGCCGATCACGCCGTGACGCTGCCTAGCAAAAGCGCCGTTTATGGCACGATTGAAGGGGCGATGAATCAGTTTAAACTTATCTTCGAGGGGGTCAAAGTGCCCAAAGGAACCCACTACGGCGCCACCGAAGCGGCCAACGGCGAGCTGGGATTTACCATCATCAGTGATGGCAGCGGCACGCCCTACCGCGTGAAAGTCCGTGCGCCCAGTTTCATCCACATGGCAAGCTACCCCAAGATCATCGAAGGAAGCCAAATCGGCGATGCTATTTTGACACTTGGAAGCCTCAATATCATTGCCGGGGAGATGGATCGATAATGTTTACCTTTACGCCCCAAAACCTCCAAAAGATCGAAGCGCTAAAAAGCCGCTACCCCTCCCCCAACGCCCTAGCCCTGCCGCTGCTGTGGATGGTGCAGGAGCAAGAGGGCACTATCAGCCTAGAGGCGATGGAGGCCGCCGCCCCCTTTTGCGACCTACCCCCCATCGAACTCTACCGCATCGCCACCTTTTACACGATGTTCAAGCTCGCCCCCACAGGCCGCCACCACATACAGCTGTGCAAAACCCTCTCGTGTGCTCTGTGCGGCAAAGCGGAGATTTTGGCGCATCTGCAAGAGCGCCTCGGCATCGGTGTGGGCGAGATGACTCCCGATGGGCGCTTTAGCCTGGAGCAGGTGGAGTGCTTGGGCTCCTGCGGCACCGCGCCCGTGATGCAGATCAACGACGTCAATTTTGAAAACCTCACCCCCAAAAAGATTGATGAGATTTTAAAGGCACTGTCATGAGAGACGCACGTATCGTCAGCCGCCGCTTTGAGCTTCCCCAAAGCCACACCCTCGAAGTGGCTCGTGCGCACGGAGCCTATACGCGACTAAGCGAGGCCTTCGATAAAACCCCTTCCGAGCTGATCGAGATCATCGATCAAAGCGGCCTGCGCGGCAAAGGGGGCGGGGGTGCCGGTGCGGGGGAGAAGTGGAAACTGATGCTGCCACACGATCCTCGCCCCAAATACCTCGCGGTCAACTGCGACGAATCGGAACCCGGCACCTTCAAAGACCGTCAAATCATCACCAAAGATCCCCATCTGCTGATTGAGGGGATCATCCTCACCTGCTACGCGATTGGGGCGCGCGCGGCTTATATCTACATTCGCGGCGAATACCGTGCGCATCAGCAGATTTTGCAAGCCGCGATTGATGAAGCCGAAGCGGCGGGGCTCTTACATGTAAAGGGTGCGCCGCTCCTCATCACCGTCCATCGCGGCGCGGGGGCTTACATCTGCGGCGAAAAATCGGCGCTGCTCGAATCCATGGAGGGCAAACGGGGCCATCCGCGCCTCAAGCCCAAACAAAAAGAGTGCGAGTGGTATTTTGGCAACCCCACGCTGGTCAACAACGTCGAAACCATCGCGTCCGTCCCCTTCATCCTCTATGAAGGTGCAGCGGCGTACCGCAGCTTCGGTACGGAAAAAAGCCCCGGCACCCTGCTCTTTGCCCTAAGCGGCCACGTGCAGCGCCCCGGCGTCTATGAGGCGGAGTTTGGCACCTCGATGATGGCGTACATTGAGCACTTCGGCGGCGGCATACGCAAAGGCAAAAAGCTCAAAGCGGTGATCCCCGGCGGCGCTTCGACGGCGGTGCTCACGGCGCAGGAAGCTCTTGAAGCGTGTCTGGATTATGAGAGTATGCAGAGCTTGTATAGCGCACTGGGCACGGGCGGTATGATCGTGATGGATGAGGATACCGATATGGTCTTGGCACTCAAAAACCTGCTGGAGTTTTACCGCCACGAGAGCTGCGGACAGTGTACGCCCTGTCGTGAGGGCACGGGGCTGGCCGATACCCTGCTATCGCGCGTGCTGGAGGGGCACGGCAACACTGGCGATATCGACAAACTGCTCGAACTCGCCTCCACGATGGATGGTCAAACCATCTGCGTCTTCGCTCCGGCGGTCGCCATCGTGATTCGCGGCTTTTTGCTCAAGTTTAGAAGCGAATTTGAAGCGAGGATGCACGCATGATCGAGATTTTTGTGAACGATCAGAGCTTACATGTAAACGAAGGAGTGCTGCTGATCGAAGCACTGATTCAAAACCGCATCGACATCCCCTACTTTTGCTACCACGAAGCGCTGGGGATGGATGGGAATTGCCGCATGTGCATGGTGGGCATCGAAGGGCAAAAACGCCCGCAAATCGCCTGCGACACCATCGTCAAAGCGGGGATGCGGGTGCACACTACGGGGGAGCGCATCGAAGATGTACGGCGGCGGATTTTGGAGCTCGAACTCGTCAACCACCCCGTCGATTGCCCCATCTGCGATCAGGCGGGCGAGTGCAAGCTGCAGGACTTTTATATGGATTACGGGCTTTATGATAGTGCCGTGAGCAAGGGTGAAAAAGTGCACGGTGCCAAACACGTCGATCTGGGCGCTAACGTCATGCTCGATCAGGAGCGCTGCGTGCTCTGCGCACGCTGCACGCGCTTTACATGTAACATCACCAAAACCCATGAGCTGGGCATCATCGGACGGGGCGATCACGCCCGCATCAGCACCATGCCGGGCCGTAAGCTCTCCAACCCCTACGCCATGAACGTGGTCGATCTCTGCCCCGTGGGGGCGCTCACAAGCAAAGATTTTCGCTTCGCCCAGCGTGTCTGGTTTCTTAGCTCCACCCCTTCGGTCTGTCACAGCTGCGCGAAGGGGTGCAATATCTTCATCGATCACAACGCCCCCAAATACCAAAAAGAGCGCATCTACCGCTTCCGCCCTCGCCGCAACGACGCGGTGAATGGACATTTTATCTGCGACGCGGGACGGCTGAGCTACAAAAGCTTAAACGACCACCGCCTTACATGTAACAACCCTGACGCAATGGATCGTGCCAAAGCGCTCATCCAAGCAGCGCACAATATCGCGCTGCTCGTCGATGCCAACCTCTACTGTGAGCAGCTCGACGCGCTGGTCGCTTTTGCGCAGCGCATCGGCGCACAGCTCTACTGCCCCAACCAATGCTACTACGATGAGGGCTTCGGCGATGAGTGGCTCAGACGCCCTTGGCGCGCGGCCAATCTGGCCCATATCAACACGCTAGGCATCACACAAAGCACGCCAAGCGAAGCGCACGATCTGATCATCAGCTTCAACCACCCTGACCTAAGTAGCCTTACATGTAAGCATAAAATCGCCTTCTCGACCCATGAGGGCGTAGAAGCCGACGTGGTTTTGGCGCTGCGCTCATGGGCGGAGGAGGCGGGAACGCTGATCAATATCACGGCATAGCGCAGCACTGCCCTCAGACCCTGCAAAGCGATCTGAACACGCTTGAAGCTTATCTCAAGGCGCTCTTATGAGTACCGCCGCGCTGATCGTTACCCTTGGCTCCGTCGTGCTCGCCGCGCTACTCGCACTCATGATGATCCCCGTGCTGGTGTGGCTGGAGCGGCGCATTGCGGGGCTGATCCAAGACCGCGTGGGGCCCAACCGCACCAACATTATGGGCTTTCGCCTCGGCGGCGTGATCCAATCTTTTGCCGACGTGATCAAGCTGGTCTTTAAAGAGGAGTACTACCCCGGCCACATCCAAACGGGCCGCGCGCTTTACATCCTCGCCCCCGCCATCACCTTTAGCGCCGCGCTGCTGGCCTTTATGACCATCCCTTTTGCCGACACGTTACATGTAAGCGGTGAAGCGCTGCGTATTCAGGCGCTGCCGGTCGATTACGGCATCTTGTGGTACCTCGCCATCGGGGCGCTGGGGATCATCGGCGTGCTCTTTGGCGGCTGGCTGAGCCACAACAAATACGCCCTGCTTGGCACCCAGCGCGCGGGCTCCATGGGGCTGAGCTACGAACTGCCGCTGGGTCTTGCGGTGGTCTCGATGCTGCTGACGTACAACACCATCGATTTTAATGCGATGGTGGCATGGCAGACCCAAACGGTGCTTGGGTTTTTACCCGCGTGGGGGGTGGTGGTGCAGCCGCTCGCCTTCATCCTCTTTAGCGTCGCGCTCTTTGCCGAAACCAATCGCGCCCCCTTTAACGTCGTCGAAGGGGAGAGCGAGATCGTCTCGGGCCACATGACGGAGTTTTCGGCGATGAAATTCGCCCTCTATTTTATGGGCGAGTATATCGCCATGAACTCCGCCGCCGCCGTGATTATCACGATGTTTTTTGGCGGCTATCAGCTCCCCTATCTCTCCAGCGCAGAGCTGATCGAATCCTTTGGGACGTTTAGCCTCGCTTTGATGGTGATCACCCCCCTGATCATCTACGCCTTTATCCGCTGGATGCGCCGCAACAACGATGTGCGCTCCACGCTGAGCCATGATGGCGGGCGGCGCTTTGAAGCGCGGGTACTCACCATCGTACTGCTCATCAAGCTGGTGGTGTTGGAGCTGATTTTCGCCTACTTCGCCTTTGCGCAGCCCTCCGCGCTGCAGACACAAATAGCGGTCGCGGTGGTGCAGATCGCCGTTTTTATCGTGAAATTGATGCTCTTTAACATCTTCTTCATCGTCGTGCGCTGGACGCTGCCGCGCTTTCGTTTTGATCAGGTGCAGCGGCTTGGGTGGTACTACCTGCTGCCGCTTGGGCTACTCAATATCTTTATCACGGCCATCGTGATTGTGGGGGTGGGATCATGAAAATCCGCGTCGTGCAGCGCCACGGAACTGCGCTGAAAGACCGACTCTACCTCCCCGCCATCTGGCAAGGGCTCAAGATCACCGCCACGCATCTGCTCAAAAACGTCGGCGACATCAAAAGCGTCGATGTGCTCGAATACCCCGAAGAGCAGCCCAGCGACATCACCAACCGCTACCGTGGGCTGCACCGCCTCACGCACCGAGAAGACGGCAGCGTACGCTGCGTGGCGTGTTACATGTGCGCCACGGCCTGCCCGGCGGGCTGTATCTTTATCGAGGCCGCAGAACGTACCGACGGCGTCGATGAGAAGATGCCTTCTCGTTTTGCCATCGATACGCTCGAATGCGTCTTTTGCGGCTACTGCGTCGAAGCCTGCCCCTGTGACGCCATCCGCATGGACACCGGAATTTTCTCGCTGATCGGCTCACGGCGTGAGGATTTTGTGCTCGAAAAAGAGCAACTACTCGCCCATAAAGGAGCCTTTGATGAGTGAATCGATCATCTTTTACGTTTTGGCGCTTTTTCTCATCGGCGGCGCATCGGGGATGATCACCGCGCGGCGCACCATCTTTAGCGCCGCTTCGTTTATGCTCGCCATGATCGCCCTTGCCGGAATGTTCGCGCTGCTAAACCAGAGCTTTCTCTTTTTGGCGCAACTGCTCGTGGCGGTAGGGGCGATCATCACGCTCTCGATGCTGGTGATCGTCTCGGTCAATATCTCTGAGCGCTACATCCCCAAAGAGCCGCATCTGGGGCGCGATCTTTTGCTGGGCGTAGTGATCGCCGCGCCCATCGTCGCACTCATCATCACGGCGCTGCGCACCCATTTTGCCGCCTCCTTCGCCCCGATACCCGACACCTTCGGCACCTTAGCCTCCATCGGCGCGACCCTTTTTGCCTCATGGGTGCTCCCTTTTGAGCTGATCAGTCTGCTGCTGCTCGCCGCGCTCATCGGCGCTGTGGTCATCTCGCGCAAAGGGGAGCGCTCATGAGCCCGCTGCACTTTTTACTCCTTGGCACCCTGCTCTTTGGCATCGGTCTGGTGGGTGTGATCGCCAGACGCAATCTCTTTGTGGTCTATATGTCCATCGAACTGATGCTCAGCGCCGTCAATCTGCTGCTCGCCACCTTTTCGCGCATTCGCGGCGATGAGGGCGGCGCGGTGCTCTCACTGCTGCTGATTGCCGTGATTGCGGCTGAAGCGGCGATCTTTTTAGCGATGATCATTGCTCTGTTTCGCGCCAAACGCAGCATCGACGCGCACGACTTTACGCAGCTTTCTCAGGAGCACAACGCATGAGCCTCGCACTGCTAATTCTGCTCCCCTTTGGCTCCAGTCTGCTGCTTGGGATGCTCTATCTTTTCACATCGCTGCGCAGCGAACGTCTCTATGCCCTCATCGGCGTCGGCGCACCGCTGCTGATAAGCCTCATCGCGCTATGGCTTGGCTATGGACAACTCCAAGGCGCGGAGTCCTTACATGTAAGCCTCTTTACCTGGCTGAGCATCGATGCGCTGCGCATCGAATTTGCCCTCAGTTTCGATCATCTCAGCGCCGTGATGATGGCTTTTGTAAGCGTCATCGGCACCCTCATTCACCTCTTTGCCGTGGGCTATATGCGCGGCGACGCGGGTTTTGGCAAGTTCTTTGCCTACTTCAACTTCTTTATGGGCGCGATGGCGCTGCTCGTGCTGGCGGACAACCCCATCATCCTCTTTATCGGCTGGGAGCTGGTGGGGCTGGCGTCGTATCTGCTCATCGGCTTTTACCACCGCGAAAGCGCCAACGTCACGGCGGCCAACAAAGCCTTTATCGCCAACCGCGTGGGGGATTTCGGCTTCATTATGGCGCTGGTGCTGCTCTTTGGCGCGGTTGGGGAGGGCGGCTTCTCCTTTAGCGCCATCGAAGCGCAGATTTATAGCGTCGATCACGCCCTGCTCTCACTCATCGGCGTGCTGCTCTTTGTGGGCGCTATGGGCAAATCGGCGCAGATTCCGCTCTACGTCTGGCTGCCCGATGCGATGGCCGGCCCCACTCCCGTTTCGGCGCTGATTCACGCCGCGACGATGGTGACCGCAGGGGTCTATATGGTCGCGCGGTTTGACTTTTTGTATGTGCTGATCCCCGCCGTGGGGCTCTTTATCGCCGTTATCGGGATCCTTTCGGCGCTGCTCTCCGCGCTCATTGCCACCATGCAAAGCGACATCAAAAAGATCCTCGCCTACTCCACCATGTCGCAACTGGGGTATATGTTCGTGGCGGTGGGGCTTGGGGCGTACGGCGCGGGGATCTTTCACGTCTTCACCCACGCCTTTTTCAAAGCCCTGCTCTTTATGGGCGTGGGCGCGGTGATCATCGCGCTGCACCATGAGCAGAACATCTTCAAAATGGGCGGTCTGCGCCGCTTCATGCCACTCGTGTTTTACCCGATGCTCATCGCCACGCTCGCCCTCAGCGGCGTCGCGCCGTTTGCAGGCTTTTTCTCCAAAGACGCCATCCTTGCCGCCGCCGTCGCTTCGGAGTATCCGCTCTTTGGGGTGCTGGGTTTGGTGGTCGCTTTTTTGACCGCGTATTACATGATGCGGCTGCTGCTGCTGGTCTTTGTCGCCCCCGCCAAGCACCGCCATACCTCCTTACATGTAAGCCCCTACCTGAGTTTGCCGCTACTCCCGCTCGCCCTTGGCAGCGCCGTTGCGGGCTTTTGGGGTATGGGCGGTGCGTATGGCGGCGGCGACGCGCTGACGCACTTTTTGTCTTTGAGCGACTACGCCCACCACCTCACCCACAAGAGCGAATACCTCCTCGCCCTGCTTAGCAACCTCATCGCCTTTGCGGGCTTCGCGCTGGCCTATCGGCGCTTTGCCTCGGGCGCACGCGAACCGCAGCCGACAGCGCTGTTTGAGCGCTGGATTTTGGAGCGCTTTTATGTGGACGCGCTCTATCACGCGCTGCTCGTTGTACCGTTGCGGCGCATCAGTCTGTGGTGTGAGCGTATCGTGGATGATCGATTCGTTGATGGCACGCTTGGGCTCTTTAGCGGCGGCTACCGCACGCTTGCAACGCACTTTAGCACCCTGCAAAACGGCAATGTGCGCCACTATGCGCTCTACTTTTTAAGCGGCGTCAGCCTACTCAGTCTGCTGCTGCTATGGAGGCTGTAATGGATACCGTGCTAAGCTGGATCATCTTTATGCCCCTGCTGGGCATGGCGCTGGGCGGCGTGCTGCGTGCCTCGCTGAATCTGCTGCGGCTTTTGGCTTTTGGCTCATCGCTGCTGGTGCTCGCACTCGCGCTGGCGCTGGCGTGGCACTTCGATGCGGATGCGGGAATGCAGTTTGTCATGATCGCGCCGTGGATCAAGAGCTACGGCGTCACCTACTACGTGGGGGTCGATGCCTTTTCGCTCATTTTGGTGCTGATCATCGCGCTGCTGATGCCGCTGCTCTATCTTTACATGTACCGCGAAGCGCGTCACGGTTACTGGTATCTGATGATGGCGCTGCAAACGGGGGTGATGGGCGCGGCGCTTTCGCTGGATCTGATGCTCTTTTATCTTTTTTGGGAGACGATGCTTTTGCCCGTGTTTATCATGATCGGGCGCTACGGCAGCAACAACCACCCCTTTTATGCGATGAAACTGCTGGTGATGACGGTCTTTGGCTCGATGGCCATGCTGCTCAGCATCCTCTACATGGGGTACGGTTTCTACGCCGAGCACGGATTTTGGAGCTTCGCGCTTAGCGATTTGGCCCAAGACTCGCACGGGGCTCTGGTGGCGGCGGGCTTTTTGCTCGCCTTTGCCATCAAGATCCCCTTGCCGCTCTTTCACACCTGGATGGCGGGCAGCTACGGCTCTGCGCCCACACCGGCGGTGGTGATCATGTCTTCGGTGATGGCGAAGCTCGGCGCGTACGGCTTGTGGCGTTTTGGCTTCTCACTCTTTGAAGGGAGCCTGCACCACTTTGAGCCTTACCTCATCGCACTCGCCCTCTTTGGACTGCTCTTTTTTGCCCTGCACGCCGTGATGGAGCGCGATTTACGCCGTATGTTCGCCTACTCTTCAGGTTCGCACCTCTCGCTCATCGCTCTAGGCATCATGATCCAAAACCACTATGGCCTCTCCGGTGCGCTCTACCTCATCGCCACCCACGCCCTCGCCTCGGCGGGGATCTTCTTGATGATCGGGCTGATCTTCGCGCGTGTGCGCACGCTGGAGATAGCCCAGCTCGGCGGCATCGCACAATCGGCGCCGAAATTTGCCTTTTTCTTCGCTTTTTTTGCGCTGTGTATCGCGGGGGTGCCGGGCACCGGTGGTTTTGTCGCGGAGCTACTGATCATCATCGGTGCGTTTGAGTATGGCTTAGCTACGGGCGTGCTCGCCGCCACCACCATACTGGCGGCGATCCTCTTTATCTTCTGGATGCTTCAGCGCGTGCTTTTCGGGCCGCAAAGCCGTCAAACCGAAGGCTTTGTCGATCTGGGTGCGCGTGAAGTGGCGATGCTTGCCCCGTTGGTGCTTTTACTACTGCTCAGCGGGATTGCGCCGAACCTCTTTACGCCGCTTTTTGAACCTTCGCTCGCCTTGATGCTAGGAGGCCGCCCGTGATCTATGAGCTCTTTTTGATTTTGCCGATGATGCTGATCGTTCTAGGAGCGCTGATGCTCATGCTGCTCAGCCACCGCGAAGCACCGCTAAACCGCAACATGCTGAGCGTGCTGATCCTTGCACTTGCGTTTGGCCTCACCCTCTCGCGTCTGGGCGAAGCGCACAGCGTTTTTGTCTTTGAGGCCATCTTTGGGCGCAGTTTCATCGTCGATAGCTTCTCTACCCTCTTTGATCTGATGATACTCGGCGGCGCAATGCTCACCCTGCTCATCAACCACGACTACTTCAAAAGCCGCCACTACTTTGATGGCGACTTCTTCGCGCTGGTGCTCTTTGCGGTGTTCGGGATGATGGCGCTCTCTCACGCGCATGAGCTGATCAGCGCCTTTATCTCGCTGGAGATCGCCAGCCTCAGCATCTACGCGCTGGTAGGCTACAACAGTGACAACCCAAAAAGCCGCGAAGCGATGATGAAATATGTGGTGCTCGGCTCGCTCGCGGGGGCTTTGTTTATGCTGGGCCTGGCGCTGATCTACGGCGCGACGGGTTCTACTGAATTGGGAGCGATTGCCGCACACATCGCTGCGCACCCCCAAGACGCACACACGATGCTCATCATCGGCGGCTTTTTCGTGATGGTGACACTTTTCTTTAAGATCGGCGCCGTCCCTTTTCACGCTTGGGTCGTCGATGTCTACCACGGTGCACCGCTGCCGGTGACCATGCTGATGGCCTCAACGTTTAAAATCGCCCTCTTTGCCGTGATCTTGCGGATCTACCTAGGCGACTTCGCCGCGCTGGGCGATTTTTGGTCACTGCCGCTGCAGATACTGTGTGTGCTTACCCTGATTGGCGGCTCATTTTTGGCCCTCTCCCAATCCAACATCAAGCGGATGCTCGCCGGCTCTTCGGTGGTGCATGCGGGTTATATGCTCATCGCCCTCAATGCGATCACGCTGGGAAATTTTAATGCCTCTGAGTCCATTCTTTTTTATCTTATGAGCTACTTTATCAGCTCCGTTGGGGCCTTCGGGATACTAAGCTTTTTGGCCGCACACGAGCACAAACAGCTCACATTTGAAGACTTCAAAGGCTTTGGCTACAGCCACCCCTATCTTGCGGCGATGATGAGCATCTTCATGCTCTCGCTGGCGGGCTTTCCCTCGACCATCGGCTTTTTGGGCAAATTCTATATCTTCACCGGAGCCATCGAAGCGGGGCAGATCGCTTTGGCCGCACTTGGGATCTTTGTCGCGTTTGTGTCGATCTTTTATTACTTCAGACTGATTGCGACGATGTACTTTTACGACACCCCAAAAACAGAGCAACACTTTGGTTTTGATACGACAACGGTATTGATTTTATTGATGGCGATTTTAAGTATTTGGGGCGGAATCGGTACGGCGCTGCTGCCCTACCTGCCGACGCCAGACGCGCTGATCGAGCTCTCCCGCCACGCGATTACCAGCCTCGATTAGAGGCGGCGGTCCAGCACTGTTTCGTCCTGGATACGCGCATCGGGAGTGGCTTTGGCGACGTCAAGAATCTGAGAAAGCCGCCCTAAAACGATCTGCACGGAGTTGGAAGGGTCAAAAAGATCAATCGCGATAGCGCTGCTGCGGTCGTTGAAGTAGTTGTCAAGGTTGAGCAATAAATTTTGCGACGCTTTGTAGGCATTGGCGGCATTGGTGTGGGCAAACACGATAAAGTAGTGGTGCGCATCATAGCGCACAAACTGATCAGAAAGGCGTAAATAGCGCGCCAGCGTCTCGACACCGAGTGCTCCATGATGATACAGCAGTGCAAAAGCGGTCTCTACCTTGTACCGCTGATAGGTGTAATAACTTCGGTTAATCTGCACCCGAATCCGGTTGGGAATCTAATCATCCATCATGCGCACCTCCTTCTTATTGCGGGGATAATACCACAGTTCCCCGCGATTCTCATTCATTGCGCCCAAAAATGGTAATTCATCACCATGCGTGCATGGTACGACGCCGCATCTTCCGCCGCGTCCTCCACACGGGCCGCTACGGCCATCACGTCCCACGCCTCTTGATGCCCAAGGCTCACCATCAGATCGATCTCATCAATCTGCGCCTTTGTAGCGACGCCCGCAAAGCGCCCGTAACCAAGCAGCGCCTCGGCACTCCAGCCTTGAGCGAGCTCGGATGCCCAAACCACTGCGGTGTTGTAAGCAAGCGCTTCGCCTTCAACAGCGTCGATCGCCACCACCTCCATACTGGTCAGATAGGGACTACCGCCGATATACCCAAACGCCCCATGCTCAAAGGAGCGGTTCAACGCCGCATGAACGCTCAGCGCCGCACCTAAACCCATGCGCAGCGCACCGCCGACGACCGAACCCTCCTGAGCGTGCGCAAGCGCTTTGCCGCTTGAACCGAAGGTGCTTGCCTGGATCGCCACAGAGCCTTCCAAGCCCGCCACATCGAAGCGCGCTTTGTGCTCCGCATAGAGCAGATCGGCAATATCCACAAAGCGGTACGCCCACAAAGAACTCATAGACTCCTCATGCACTCCGTAGCGCACCCCCGCATAGAGCGCACCGCCCCTATCGCCGGAAGCTGCGAAGGTCTCGGCAACGGGTATAAAACGCTGCGTAGCGACACCGTTGCCCGATCCGGCCGAATCATGCACATACCCGGCGCGCCACCGCCACTGCTCGCCGGTGTGCGCCCACAGACTCACCGCGCTAAAGGCGTTGGGCATCATCACCCAGTCATCGCTGTCGATAAAGGGGGTATCGAAGGTTTGCCGCCCGATCAGCACCCTAAAGCCATCATGCCTATACCCCAGCGCCGCTTCACTGAGCTGCACATAAGCCTGACGATCAGGCTCCATCAGATAACTCATCGCCTCCTCGATCGGATCGCTTGACGCCATCGCATAGAGGATCGCCGATAGCTCGAATCCGCGGTAATTTTCGGTAATCAGATGCAGATGTCCGCCCGCCATCGCCACCGTTTGGCGCTTGCATGCCGAAGGCTCTTCCAAAAAAAGGCCGCCGCGCAGCGCCGAAGCGGAGTGCAGCCACGGCCTTTGCGCCGTCATCTCTTCGTGTACGCCCTGAACTTTGAACAGCGTCTCTTCGCCGCACGCCGATTGCCATAGAAGCATTAGCGCCACGGCACCATACGCAAAAGCGTCAAAACGCAAACGCACCAACTCCAATACACTTGCGTTTACTTGTAAGGAGTGATTCATGCTGTACCTTGGTGGAAAAATTCATACGGATATTGTAGGTAGCTGCCGCTGAAATCCAAGATACACTTAACCTATACGACGATGATCTCCAAAAAAAAGTATGACAGGGATAAGCTGCATCCGCAACACACACCCTGTTGATCGACTCTTTTTTACATCCTATTGTCAATAGCTCACCTTCAAACGTCCATCTTTGGCTGCTCCACTTGAAGCCCCCACCACTCCTTTGTCGCGAATAAAAGCAATAATCTCATTGCGATAGACTAAGTAGGTGTCGTGCATCTCTATTTGCGTCAGATCATATCCGGTCGGCCCACTTGGGTGGGCGGCACCTATTTTGGTACCGTTCCAATACTCAAATCCACCGCCGATATAGTTGCTAAAGGAGACGGTAAAAATCTGATTGAGCTGTTCATCGATGGGTTTCCCATGTAGCGTGATATTAATTGCATCAATGTCGTTGCGGCTGCTGCCCTTGATCTCGTAACGAAGTGCGCTCGAAAAGTGCAAAAAGCCCCAAGAGATAAATCCTGCCGTGTCGAAAGGTTGTCCCTCGGACGTTCTATCATCAGGCAACAAAACACGCTGAGCATTGCTGCGCACCATCGCTTTGATTTGCGCGCCGCTCATCTGGGCAAGCTGAATCGAGTCGGCATAGGGCATAACACCATACCAATCTTGAAACGTGAGTTCTGAGGCTTCCGGCACCCCCGCAGAGAGACCCGAAGCGTTGAATACGGCAAAATCAATCATCTTTCCTTCGCTCCCAGGGAAGAGATGACTGCGCGCCACTACTGCATCATTCATAAAGTTGGCGATCGCACACTCTCCTACATAACGATCAGCAATCGTTTGCTCCGTACTGATAGCTTGATCATAAACAACCGAAGCGAGTCTCTCCGCTAGCTTGACGCTCAGCATCGCCATAATCGGATCGGTTACATTAATTTTGAAATCCATATCAATATCCGCATCGGTTTCATGCACCAAAGGATCATGTTTGCCGGCACGCTCTTCACGTGTTTTGATCGTGTAGAGTTTGGCATTGCCGAGCTCTAGGGTAGATGCATTGGCAGTGATTCTGAGGTTCGCCTCGATTTCACCGAGATATTTGCCGTTGGCACCGGCTTGAGCGATCAAAATCCCATTGACAATATTGTTCGCATCAATACCCGACGCATGGAGCACAGAGTGGGTATGGCCTCCAATGATGATTACGGGTTTATCGCAAATCTCCGCAATACGTTGTGCCATATCGATATCGGCTGTTTCACTATCATGGCGAATCTGTCCGGTATCTCCGCCAAACCCTACGTGAGAGAGAAGCAAAACCACATCGCTGTACTTGGCAACCACCGGTAGAATATTTTCAAGCGCATCCAGAGGATGGGTCACGATGCGGTCTGGGTCCTCTTCAGTCTTTTGTTTGGTCTCTGTATGCGTGGTGAGTCCGATCATACCGATGCGCACGCCTTTGGCCACACAGACGGCAGCCGGAACAACATGCGTGTAGTCAAGATAGCGTGAACCGCTGAGATTGGCTGAAAGCATCACCATATCAGAGTCGTTTGTGATCGATCGCGCCAAAAGCGCGGCACCTTTGTCAAGCTCATGGTTGCCGATCGCGGCAGCGCAAAGCCCGAGCTTTGAATACATATGATAGGCCGAATCGATACGAAACGACTCCTCATCCCAGCCGCGCAACTCATCTAGAACATTACCTGTATGATCATCTCCGGCAGAGACAAACAGAACAATCTCATCCGATGCGGCGGATGCGTGTGCTTCACGATAGATCTTGGCCATCTGCGCCAAGCGGTTGGTATCCCCCTTGGAAGCGTGAGGGTCTACCATATGGTTGTGCATATCATTCAGGTGGAAAATACGCAGTTTTTTGGTGCCGTTGCTTAATGGGGCTTCGATCACTTTGCTGCCCTCAAAAGAGGCTTTGGTATATTTGTATTTTGACGGATTTCCTTCAAAACGGTACAAAGACTCTAAGGTGCTGGTGCTGTTTGGTGTCCCTTCGCGCACCGTAATCGCCCTTGACTCATCAGTGTCACCACAGCCTCCCGCCAACAAAACTACCGATGTGGCCATCGATAGTTTGATAAACTCTCTACGCTCCATAACATGCCTCCTGAAAACAAAATGTGCAACCGTAGCATCCGCAAAGACTCTTTTTGGTCGCTTTTTTTCGTAATCGTAAAAAGCGACCGAATAGAGCTTACATGTAACTATTTTTTGTCTAAACCGTAGACTACATGTAACCTTGGGATGTGCTACAATCGCCCCATCATGGAACATCGACACCACACCATACTTAACCAAAGTCGAGTACTACTGGCAGAAGACAATTTAGAGGTAAGAGTTAAATTCGCCAAAATGCTCAGCCTCTTTTTTTGTGAAGTTATAGAGGCAGCCAACGGTCGTGAAGCACTCGAATATTTTCATAGCAAAAAACCCGATGTCGTCATCACCGATGTGCGTATGCCGGAGACGGATGGCATCACTTTGGTCCAAACGATTCGCAAAACTGACCGTGAAATCCCCATCATCATTACCAGCGCTTATAGTGACAAGGAGTATCTGCTTGAATCGACTCCCCTTTTATTGGTCAACTATTTAATCAAGCCGATTCAGCATGCGCAGCTTCTTAGCTCACTAGAACAGTGTTCCGAACTGCTGCAGCAACGTAGACCGCTAGAGCCGATTAGACTCACACCGCCATACATTTATGATGGTCTCAATAAGCGCATCTACCGCGCCGAACAAGAAATCAAGCTAACCCGAAAAGAGATTGCACTGATAGAGCTGCTCATCGAACATCGAGGTCGATTGCTCCATAAAGAGACGATCGAGAAACATCTCTATTCCAATGGAGAGGTACCCGCATCGGCAATCAAAAATATCATGTTCAAACTGCGCCAAAAAATTGGAAACGAACTCATCGAAACCATTGATCAGCTTGGCTACACCATCGCATAACGGGGTAAGTCAATCCTAAAACAGGCGCCGTTATCTACATTGTATGCCTCGATCTCCCCATGAAATTTTTCACGGATGATCAAACGGGACATATATAACCCCATCCCAGAAGAGCCTTTTTCTCCGCTGTATAATTCAAATATCTTCTCAATCGGTTCGATGGTAACTCCTCCGGCGTTATCACAAATCACAATGCGAACACACGATTCATAACTCTGAAGCACAATGCGTAGTTGGGGCCCTGGGGTGTTGCGCATACGAAAGGCCTCTACACTGTTTTGAAAAATTGCCAATAAAACCTATGCGAAATAGTTACTCTGCCCATGACAATGAATCGTCTCATCAAGCTCAAGCTTCAGCCCGACCTGTAGCAAATGACACGATGACTCAACCAACAACAACGCTCTTTTAATCGATTCGGCGGGTACGAACAGGTCACTTTTTCCCTCTTTGTAGAACTCCTCAAACGTCGTAATCGTCTGCGACATAAAAGCGACTAAGGCTTCATTGTTATTCAGCGTATCACTCCACTGGCCCTGCTTAAGAACCTCCTTGAGGTACATCGTATTAAAATTCAGCTCACTGAGGGGTTGGCGCCATTGATGGGCGATCATACCGATCATCGCACCCATCTGTGCCATACGGCTCTGTTCAACGATCAGTTGGTGCTGTTGCTGATTCTGTTTTACCGCTTCATCAATGCGCAAAGCCAAATGCTGCTGATGTTCGGTCAAAGTGGCATTGGTCTCTTTGAGTTTATGCTCCATCGTGCGTTGACGATCAAGAAAATCATTGTAAATCCTAGCCAGTGCGCCAACTTCGTCGCGACTGCGCAACAGTCGAATATCATCAATCTTTTCGCCCTCTTGAATATGATAGAGCATCCTGCGAAAAGGACGGATAATCGTATACTCTAAAAGGATCAAAAAGAGCAGGAAAAAGAGAGAGCCAAATACCATCACATAAACAAAGTTTTCTCTAAGCTCTGCCAAAACCCTACTATAAAGGCGCGTATCAATACCGATTTTAGCGATAATGGCCCAGCGATTGGGCTCTTCTTGAATGTAGGTGTAGAGCTCTGTCGTATGCTCATTTTGTATGAGATAGTCCTCCTTGTTTTGTGCGACACGATGCACTCGCGACGCTTCTACATCATGAAAACGGCTCTGTTCTTGAAGATAGTACTGTTTGTTTGGTGCCGAGATATTGGGCATTTTATCGAGACGCACCACATAGTTTTAAAAATCCGCGAAAACATCTACAGACTCTATCGGCGAATCAGTATAAGTGACGTGAATGCACTGCTGTTTGAGTGCGCTGATCTTCTCATCAAAAAAACCAAGCTCCAAAACACTCCCCGTTTTGGTATCTAGCACCCCATAACTATAGATGCGGTACTCCTTGGTCATCAAGTCAATCGATGGCATACTCAAAACAATCATCTGATTGAGGCGTACCGATTCAATATCGCGCTTCGCTCCCGCAAGAGCATTCATATCTAATCCCATATCGAGCTGATAGGTGGTAGCTTCAACGCGATTGTCAGCATTGATCACAAAAAGATGCAGCTTGGTGTGGTTTGGAAGTTTTTGCTGAAGCCTAGTTTGAACATCAAAAAGATTACTCTGGGCACCACTTGCAAGCATAGCGCTTGCCGCTTCATGCAGTGCTCGATACTGGGCCGCCTGCTCCTCGACAAGAATCTGAATCATAGACTCACAGTGGGCAAATGTCTCTTGAATCCTATTTGTTGCTTCGGTAATCGTGGCGTCTTTGAGTAGGTCATAATGCTGTTTTGTCTGAGCATAATGACGATAAAAAGCCAAAGCCACCAGCATCATAAATAAAAGCTGCATCCAAAGAAACTTGGCTTTAAGCGTCATACGCACACCTACATCTTATCTCACTCCAAAATCTCCCCGTCCACATAGACCCATGCCCCTTTATAGCGGCGAAAACGGGAGCGTTCGTGATGGCGCAGGGTCTTGCCCTCTTGCTCATAAAAAGCGATGAACTCCACTTTGCCGACCTTATCTCCCTCTTTGCCTTGCGATACACCCAGAATCTCTAGCTCGGTATAGCGCACCTCCTCAAGTGTCTGCGCGATCTCGCGCTCCAAATGCTTGCTGCGGGTGTCCGGGTCGTGCGTACGCGCCAGATAGTCGATATCGCCACGCACAAAAGCGTCAAAACGCGAACGCATCAGCTCCAGTGCGGTAGGGCTTACATGTAAGGCTTGGTTCATGGGGCACCTTGATCGAGAAATACGTGCGGACATTGTAGGCACCTGAGGCTGAAAACCCTTACATGTAAGCCCATCCTCCTACAACCCCACCTCAAAAATCAGCAGATGCGCCTCTTCAAGTGCTTCTAGATTCACGGCTTCGCCCTCGATCTGCGCTTCATCGCCACTGCGCAGCGTGATCTCACCCAAACGCACCGCGCCGCTTGCCACCAGCATCAGCCTACCCCATCATGCAGCAGGTGCCTCCAGTACGATGCGCTGCTTGGGCTCCAAGATCAGCGAATCGATAGAGGCGTCTTGATCGATGGCGATGCCGCCCTCGCCCACCAGCCGCACGCACGTTCCGCGCTGCTCAAACGCATCAAAACGGCGCTGCTCGTAAGCGGGAGAGAGCCCTTTGGTTTTGGGGGAAATCCAGATCTGAAAAAGGTGCAGCGGCGTTTCACCCGCGTTGCGCTCGGAGTGGACGATGCCGCTGCCCGCGCGCATGAACTGCACCTCGTCGCGCCCGATGATGCCGCGATGCCCCTGATCGTCGGCGTGCTCTAGCTGCCCTTCAATCACCACCGTGATGATCTCCATATCGCGGTGCGGGTGCATTCCAAAACCGCCGCCTTGCGCGATGATGTCGTCGTTGATGACACGCAGCGGCCCATAGCCCATACGCGCCCTATCGACATAACGGTCAAAACTAAACGAAAAGCGGCTCTGCAGCCAGCCGTGATCGGCGCTACCGCGCGCGCTATGGGGGTGAATACGGATCATGGATACTCCTTGGGCCTATCTCAGCGCATTATGGCAAAAAGTGCCGGTAAAAGGTACAATGCCGCTTCAAAAAACAAAAAACGGGGGCACGACTCTTTGGCTATTTTTGCGTTGCAGTCGCCTGCGGGCGGCTTTTTGGATGAAGATTTGGCGCACTTCAACAAGGGTTTTGATGAGTGGTGCGCACGGTTTGATACCTTTGAAGACGCCCGCATCATCGCCGACAGCCTCCCCAAACGCAGCGAAGTCGAGATCGTCGAGATCACCCCGCTGAGCTACCCCAAATACTTTTTTCACCAGCTCCAAGGCACCATCTACGCCACCAAGGCAATCGACGTCGGGGTGCTGTGCATCGTCGAGCCGGTGATGGGGGCGCACTTTCGACTGGCCGTGTGCAACCTCTCCACCAAGCAAGTCCACCTGCTGCCCACACGTTACAAAAGTGCGCTGAGCGTCGAGAGCGCTTTTGCCGTCTTTATGTAAGCGCTAGAGCGCCTCGATAAGCACCTTGTTACATGTAATCTTTCAATCGGTGAAACTCGGCACATAGGTTGTGTAGCTCACCTGCTGACCGACAGCGTCGTCGGCATAGACCGAACCCGCCTCGTTTTGCCACACCGACACCGTAGTCCCTTCCGAACCGACCAGCCGAAGTTTAGTGCTCGTTTGTCCGTCTACCAAGCCGCTCTCGAGATACTGGTTTGAATTGAGCGCCACCTTCCATTGCGGGGCGTTTAGGTTCATGGTCGTCTTAACGTAATAGAAGATGCCTTTGCTTTTGATCACTTCTCCAAAAAAGGCCACCGATCCAAGATGTTTATCCGTAAAGGTCGCGTCCACGTCGTACTGTTGCGCATGCTGACCGTCCGAGAACGTCCCTTTAAAAACGGTGAAGTAGCTCACGCCCGTGCATCCGTAGTAATGCTCCTGTTTGTAGCTTAGATCCATCAGCGTGTTTTCGTTGTAGGTCAGATCAATATCGTTCCCCTCTCCGACCATTTTAAAACGAAAACCCTTTTCGATGGCTCCGGAGATACCGCGATAGCTTGCGTATTTGTCGGCTATATTGTATAGATAGGTGATATCTCTGGCATTCACGGTTCCGTGAAGGTAGATACCAAGCGTGCCGAAGTTCATCTGGCACTTGTTAAAAACATGTTTACCGATCTGCTTCGTGGCATATTCGCTGTTGACGTAGGTGATATCGATTGTCCCGCCGTCGTTACATGTAAGCTGCTCCGCCATACCGCTGAAATTTTCGTGCAACAGCTCAAAAATGCCGGGTAGATAGGTTGAAACGCTCATGATACCGTAAGCGCGGAATCCGTTTTCGGCATTGGCCTGCGCCAGCTTCAAACCACCTCCACCTCCACCTCCACCTCCACCTCCACCTCCATCACCATCACCGCCGCCTCCACCGCCTCCGCATCCCGAGATCGCAAAAACGGTCAATAGGGAGATCAACCACTTTTTCATCATACCCTCCTCTTCTAGGTTTCTAATACAACGCTACTCCGGCGCGGCTTAATAAGATGTAAAGTCGAGATCACTCCGCCAAGCCACCAAAGCAATCGACGTCGGGGTGCTGTGTATCGTTGAACCGGTGATGGGGGCGCGCTTTTGCCGTTTTTATGTATGTCGCGTCGATTCCGCTCCTTAGGGTTGAAGCGCAAAGACCGAATCGAGCTGCGCTTCGCTGAGGCGCACGCCCATGAAATGCTCATAAAAGAGGCGTGCTTCACGGCGCACATCCACATCCGCAAAGCGTTCTGGATAGAGCTTCGTCGCCATCCAGAGTCGCCCCAGCGGTTGTTCCGGAGTGTAGTGCGTCCAGAAGTGAGCGCCCATCGGCACGATATAGACCGCCTTATTTTGTACCGCTTTGAGCAAGGCGAATTTCGGCTCACGGTAGGCCAGTGCCACATCCTGCGCCGACCAAACGAAAAGCACATCCGGATTCCACGCATAGAGCTGCTCTAGAGTGATGTTAACGTGTTCCATCGGAACCTGCGCCGCAACGGCTGTACCTCCCGCGTCACGAATCATCGTATTGGCCGTTGAGACCATCGGCAAATTGAGCTGCCCCAGCCGCAGATAGAGTGCGCTAGAGCGCTCTCCTTGGTACTCCGCCATCGCTTGATCGATACGCTCCCTGATCGACTTCTCCCATGCGCGGTAGCGCACGACGCGCTCTTGCATTCCGAAAAGTTGACCCAAAAAAGCGACGCTCTGATCAATGCTCCGCTCGCCTTGCCAGTTGATGACGGCGAAGGTATAACCGCGTTTTTGGAGCACATCCGCCGCCAGCGTGTCATTCACCAGCGCCACGTCTACATGTAAGGTCGAGAGTTTTTCAAAATCGGGCGTCCAGTCAGGCGGATTACGCGACACCTGCGGACGGCTAAGCACCTTAGGATCGAACCATTGTTGATGCTTCCAAAAGGGCATTTTAGAGAGCGGCGGCTCTGCGCCGTTGACGAGTGTATCGGCTTTGCCGAAGAGATAGATGAAGCTGTTGAGCGCCGGAGTACCGCCGACCGTGGCAACATGCCTGACGTCCGCAGGTACGATCACTTCGCGCCCCGCCCTATCGACCAGCATCCTGCTTTCTGCGGACAACCACAGCGCTGCGCTTAGCAGCAGTATCAGCGCACGCATATCAGTAGTGCAGATTCAGGCTTGCCACGACCGAAAAGGGGGCACCCTGATAGTAGTTTGTCGATCCCGGACGGGTGTCGTCTAGGCTGTTGGCGACCACGCCGACATATTTTTGGTTGGCGAGATTTTGTACGGCCAGCGTCACTTCGGCATGTTGCGGATCGATCACATAAGCGCCCGTCAGATCCACCACCGCATACGGATGAACCGTCTCTTTGTTTTCGGCGTCTCCGAAACGTTCGCCGACATAACGCAGCATCGGACTCAGACGCCACCCTTGCGCTTTGAACGTCAGCCCCACTTTTGCGCCGACACGCGCCACATCGGGAATCTGCTTGCCTTTTGAAGCGAGATAGCGATCACTTGATAGCAAGATATCCTCATCAAAGGCGAAGCGGTTGTAATAACCCGAGGCAAACATCCCCAGCGCCTTGGAGAGTATCAGGTTCAGCTCGGCTTCGGCACCCATCGAAGTGGCCGAAGCGTTGCTTTTGTAGTAGCTCAGCTCCAGCGCCGGATCGTAGACCGTCACCTGTTTATGATCGTACGCGCCGTAAAAGAGGCCCACTTTGGCACCGACCGTATCGTCTGCGTAGCGCACGAAGAGCTCGACGTTATCCGAAGTCTCAAGCTTGAGCTCATCCCAAAGATCCTGCAGCGATATTCCTGCGGCGGTGAATTTAGCGGTATTGGAGTTATAGACCGACCATAGCGGCCCCTGCCACGGATTGGCGAAATTACGGCTGTAACCGCCGCCTAGAATAAGCGCGGAGGAGAGATAGCGCTCAACGATCAGGCTTGGCAACACGACCGCTTCGTCGCTTGCATCGACCTGCATTCCGGCATACAGATGCGTCTGATCGAAGGCCACATCGTAACTGAGATAGGGTGAACTTGATACACGCTGATCGATATCGTTGAGCATGGCGATACTTTTGTACTCAAGCGAACCGTTGGGTTTGATTGCAAACATCTTGGTCATCTTCGGCGGCGGCGTACTCTCTAGGCTCTGATACCACCACCCCGCCAGAAGCGTGCCGCCCAAAAGCGGATACTCCGCCTCGACGAGTGCGCCGTAGGCCTCTTGCGTCTGATCAATGCGCTGAACCATTTTGTTGGAAGGGTTGCCCGTATAACGCTCTCCTTCGTTGCCGAACATGTAGGGTTTGAAGTGCAGCGTCGCCTCACCCAGCGTTACATGTAAGCCCGCTTTGAGGGCGTATTCGTCAAACGACTGTCGGTAAAAATCGTAATAATTGATGTCCTCAGCCGCATTGCCGGTGAGTTTGGTGTTGTAATCTTTGGCATAATTTTAGGAGAGTGCTTTGGTTTGCGCATAGGTGAGCGGGCGGTACTCATGTCGTTCAAAACGGTTGTAGGCACCGAAGAGATCCGCTTTGACCGTATCGCCGAGATCCCACTCGATCATCGCCGAGAAGTTGTCGCGTTTGATATCGCCCTCCCCGCGCCACTTCTCATTCGACGCGCGTGAACCGGAAGCAAACAGACCAAATCCGCCATAAACGCCGCTGTCCAGACGCAAAAAGAGTTTGTTGTAGCGATCCGAACCCAGCGCGGCGGAAAAGTGCGCCGACGGTACGGCGGATGGGTGCTGAATCTTCATATCCAGCGCTCCGGCGGTACTGCCCAGACCCAAAGCGCGGTTGACGGGGATGATGCCGTTGGCAAACGATACCCCCTCGATATTCTCACGATCTACGACGTAGCCCGATCCGCTCTGACCGACGTTAACCGCGAAAGGGACGCCGTCGATCGTCGTGGAGATGCGGCTGAATGTATCTCCTACCTGTCCGCGAACCCGTAGAATATTCTGATCGACGGTGAGCGCGTAGGGGTCATGCGTCTCGACGTTGACTGATGGCAGCATCAGCAAACTCTTAAAATAGTTGGTCGATGTCGTCGCTTGCAGGGTCTCTAGCATCTGCGCACTGACCGTACGTTCCATCACGCCGTCACTGCCCGAAAACGGCTCTTGCAACGCTCCGCTGACACTCACCGGAGCAATCTCAACACTCTGAGCCTGCAGCAGTGTTGCGGCGACCAGAGAGCCAAAAGCCGCTCTGCTTACTGAAAATCCAAACATACCTTATCCTTGTATCTATTTTGATATAACGAATCATGCCCTAAATTAGGCTCTTTAAAAATAAACATCCCGCTTTTGAATGTTTAGTTTTTAACCAAACGGAGTGGCTTACATGTAACATGCGGAGAATGTCAGCGCATCACCAGGGCGCTAGAGCGCCTCGATATACACTTTCACGTCGCTACTAGGGGCGCCGTAGGGGGCGGAAGTGACGATGATGTCGGCTCCGCACGCCGCGTATTCGCGCACGTTTTGTAGGGTGATGCCGCCGGTGGCGATCAGTTTGAGATGGACGAACTCCGTCTGAAGCGCCTGCACGCTCTGACGCAAACGCTCAATCGGAAACTTCTCAAGCTGCAGAATGTCCGCGCCCATACGGGCGAATTTTTGGGCCTCTTCGAGCGAATGCACCTCAATAACCAGCGGTTTTTCGGGGGCGTGGCGCTTTACATGTAAGAGTGCGGCTTCAAGCTCGGCGTCATTGCTGAAAAAAGCGCGGTGCTCTTCAAATACCAAAACCGTCTCGGAGAGACCCAATCGGTGCGCCACGCCGCCACCCGACTCGACCGCCTTGATGGCGATCTTTTTGGCAAATGGGGGCGTTTTGCGGGTGGTGGCGACGACGATCTGTGCATTGACCTCACGCGCCGCATCGACCATATCGCGGGTGTAAGTGGCGATACCGCAGGCAAAGTCGAGCAGGTTTTGCGTCATCTTCCATACCGCGTGTACCGAGTGCGCGTCCCCTTTGGCACGCAGCAGCACCTCACCCTCGCTCAGCCGCGCTCCCTCTTGCGCCGCGTACGCTACATGTAAGCCGCCCAGCATACACAGGCGCTGCGCCTCATCCATACAAGCCAGCACCATCGACGCACGACGGCACACGATGGTGAGCTTGGCAGCCTTAGCGCCGATCCCCAAAAGTCGGGTGGTCAAATCGCCCATCGGGATATCTTCGTCAAGCAGTTGTTGCAGGTCAGTTTGGGAAAGTCTCATCGGTATCCTTTACATGTAAGGGTTGCTGTCTTTATATCAATCGTGATACAGCGTATTTTCGCAAAAGCATTGTAGCACCGAAACCTTTGATGTCGCGTGCATCGTACCGAAGATCATTCAGCGCTCCTGCTTGCGTGTCAAGGAGTTGGCATATAAAGTAACCATATTGTCCATTCTCAAGTTTAGACTGCAATAAGAACGAACGGACTATAATCGCAATAATGTAGGCGATAAAGACGTAAAAGGAAAACCAAAGATGACAAAAGAGATTGTGATTGATTTTTTGAAAACTCATAAAGATGATTTTACAAAAAAATACCACACCACGAAGATGGCACTTTTCGGTTCATTTGCGAGAGGAGAACAACATCAGAAGAGCGATGTTGATATCATCTACACACTCGATGAAGGGTATAAGCTCTCATTTGATCGTTATATCGAGTTGGAAAATGAACTCACCCATGCGTTTGGAACGAAAATCGATCTTATCAACGAAAAAAAGCTCAATCCTCTCATTATGATAGAAGCATCGAAGGATTTGATCTATGTTTGATTCCAAAAATATGGTCTATATCTTAACAATTCTCGAAGCGATTGAAAAGATAACGATTTATCGCAATAGGGGAAGAAAATAAAAAGATTGATGAAAAGCTAAAAATATCGACAGCAATCAATTGGAAAAATCTTTCAGCAATGAGGGACAAAATATCTCACGACTATCGCGGGGTGGATGAAGCTATTGTATGGGGGATCTCCCCTTTATTTTAATGCTCGTTGCCTATTTGTAATTTGTGACCTGATTCCTTTTTTTAGAAATGTCCGAATTTCATCATGTGCACAACCGCATGGTGCGTTATCTTATGAATAGAGCGGATTGATTGATATTGATCACCTGACCCCTATCTTCCTATCTTCGGTGGGGTGCTGAATGGTTACGAAAAAACGATGTGTGCTACAATGTTCCAATAAAAAATACGAGGAGACACCGTGTCTATAGAAAG
>JAFGUB010000016.1 GCA_016938735.1 Campylobacterales bacterium
CTCTTCCGCCTCTAGCCATCTATGGATTCCTTGATACATTTATGATTTTTGATCGTTTCTTTGTACCAAGAAGTGTAGCCAGATCACGTTTTGGATCGCTCCGGTCTCCGGATTGATCCCAAAAACCCAAATTTTGCTGTTCCCAAACGCATAAATATACTGCAAACCGTCCGATTCGCTTCGTTGCACAAGCGTCGGAGAGCCCAGTGTTGCACCGATCTCTTTTTTCCAGACGACGGTGCCGTCTTCAGATGAGAATAGATAGAGTTGTCCCGTATTTTCACCGGTGAGGACCCACTTTTCATTGGCCGAGATGGTCGGCGAAGTGGCGCTATTGATCCCGTCTACCATGCGGCCAAAGCGGGCGCGGTTGAGAGGTGATTGGTAATTGACGACCGTTAGCCGCTCAGCTTCAGGCTTGGCAGGCTCAAAATCGACACGATACAAGATCGCATCCTCCTCCGAGGAGGTAGTATCTAAGTTGGCGAGTAAAGCGGTTTGGGCGCCGACAACAAAAATACGATTGATACCGGCATTGGAGGGGTCTTGGGCGACTGAAGGGGTGTTGACGACCAAAGAGCCGCTGCCGGCCGTGTTGCCTGCAAAGTATGCATTGAGCTGGCATGGGCTAATAAAGTAATCGCTGTCGGCAATGTTAGTCTCGGGTTGCACGCCGGTGCACCAAATCCCAAAGGGGTTAGAGTCATCGCCCGAGCCATCGCCACCCCCTGAAACCTGCACGACATACGCACCGAGTCCAGTAAGGCTAGCACTCATATCATACGACATGGGATCGTCATTGGCGACATAGTCATCGACATAGCAGACCCCATCACTCCACTCTACGCCTCCTTGGGGCGCGGACTCCACTAGGTGCGAGGAGGCGACGAGGGCACCGTCTTCGGGGTCAAACATATAAATACCACCGTCAACGCTGATGCCTCCGATGTAGCGTTTACCAGCAATCTCATGTGACATAAAAAGCGTTATAAAGGGCTTGGCCATCGCCTCGGGGCTGGTGGGATTAGTCGAGGGATACCACAGGCCATCCGCAGTATTGAATGCGCGGAGCCCCGGCATCATCACACGCCAATGGTAAGCTTTGGTGCCGTCTATGACAGGGTCGCTCATACGATAGTGATAGAGGTAGTGGCAGTCAGAAAGGTAAAGATTGCCGGCATTGTCGATGACGGATGAGCCTGTCATCGCACATGCGTCTGGTCCGCCATTGGACGAGAGGGTGCTGTGCCATACCGGCGCACCTGTCGCAAGGTGATAGACATGCACGTTGGGCTGTGAGACCTTGCCGGTATTAAAGGTGGCATACTCCTGACCGTCATAAGAGAAGTTTTGTATTGATGTCATCACAACTGATGGATGCTCACTTTCGTTTACCAGCCATGCAATCTCTTCAAAACCGCTGATACCATTTACAGTACCAAGTGTATCTGCTAAATGGTCTGAGTTGTGCATGTCGTGGTGCAGTGTAGGCCAGTAGTCGGTTTGAAGCGAAACCGCATGCAGTACCGAGATGCCAAGAAATCCTAATAAGACAAGCGTGCGCATCTGGGCTCCCTTAGTGCTTTTGGATAAAATTGATGAGCGCACGTGTCGTCGGGTGGTCATAATCGCTTGTATTGATAGTAAAAACTTCGGCGTAATGCCCGGGGAAGTCCGCAAATACAACCTGTTTTGTCGCCATGTCTTGGGCTGAATCCCATGCATCCGTGCTGATGTCGGCTTTTGAAACAAAATGCAGTTCGACGGAGTTGTTGGACTCTTCGATGGCTTTGGCAAATGCCATCGCATCACCGGCAAAACCGCTGATGTCATCTTGGGCATACAAGACCATAAAAGGAGGTTTGGTTCCTTCGAGTAGCATTGCTGGTGAGGCTGCATCCAGTGCGGCTTTGTTGGTACTACCAAAGGCATCCTCGATGAAATCCGCCAGCGTATCAATATCCTCCTTTGGCATGCCGTAGGGATTGTTCGGATACACAGTCATGTCGTAGAGGTTGTAGGTGCCACTCATGGCAATGACGCCGCGGATTTCGCCGAGCGAGCGCCCATGGGCGGCAAGATACTGCTCGTTGGTGCCCAGTAATGCTACCAGATGCCCTCCGGCAGACTGGCCAAAGAGAAAGACACGCTGGGTATTGGCGTATGCGCCTAGGTGCTCTTTGACCCAGTCAAACGCGGCGGCAATGTCTTGAACATGCATCGGGTGTTTAATGGAATCAAACGAGCCTAAGCCAGAGAGGCGGTAGTTGGCGATGACGACGGTCAGGCCGTAGCGGCTCACCAGTGTATGGGCCAACTCATCGTATGTATCTTTGTCGCCAAAGTGCCACGCACCCCCAGGGACATACAAAACAATAGAGCTGTCGGTCTTGCCCTCGGGACGGTACACATCGAGCTTGTGGCGCTCTTCATTGCTGCCTTCGATGTAGGTGATGTTATGTTCGCTTGAGACAGTATAGAGCTTTTGCGCGTCGCCGGTGTGGAGCGTGCATGCACCCGAAGACTTGACCCAAAACCCCTCCAGTGGCTTTACTGCATCCAGTGTACCGGTGCCGCCGGCCGTACTGCAGCTGAGCCACTGCCCCGAGCGGTAGACCCACAGGGTGTCGATGCACGCGGCGTTGAGCTTGGAGAGGTCATCAAACCCGACTGCCGTACCGGCGAAATTCCAGCCCGCACCAAAGGCGTGATCCTCTTGTTAGCCAACTTCTGCCGTAGCGTCAAAACACGTGAAAAATAAAGCCGTAAATAAGATTGCTATGCGTCGCACGATTTCTCCTTTGTAGGTGTGTGTGCAGTGTGTCAAAGTGATCGGATAGCCACACAGTCGCAATCCAATCCTTAACCCAGTCGAAACAGATAAATCATACTAGCATTTTTTAATTAAGAATAAATAATTAACGTGAATCTTGGATGTGAACCCAAATGGAGAAGTTTATGTGCACCCTCAAAAAAATCTCATTTTCCATCAAAAACCAAAAAAGGTAAAATAATCAGAGGTTAGAGAGGGTTAAACGCTACAAAATTGCTACATGTAAGCGGCCCTTGGCATGGTATAGTTTTACCTAAAAAGAGAGCTCATGACCCAACCGCTTCTGTCGCTTCGCAACATTCAGAAAACTTATAACGGAATCGATGTGCTGCGGGGCTTTTATCTGGAGATCCAGCAGGGTGAATTTCTCACGCTCCTTGGCCCTTCAGGCTGCGGTAAGACGACGGTGCTGCGGCTTATCGGCGGGTTTGAAGGGAGCGATGGGGGAGAGATTGTGATGGATGGCGTACGCATCAACGATCTTCCGCCGCATGAGCGCACTGTCAATACGGTCTTTCAAAGCTACGCACTTTTTCCACACATGGACGTTTTTGAAAATGTCGCTTTTGGTTTGCGGATGAAGAAGCTCGGCGAGGCGCAGATTCAAAGCGCGGTGGCTGAAGCGCTGGAGATGGTACAGCTGGGCGCGCATGAGCGCAAGCGCCCTTCGCAGCTCAGCGGCGGTCAGCAGCAGCGCGTCGCCATTGCCCGCGCGGTGGTGAACAAACCGCGTATTTTGCTGCTGGATGAGTCGCTCAGTGCGCTGGATTACAAGCTGAGAAAGCAGATGCAGATCGAGCTCAAAACCTTGCAGCGCCGCCTTGGGATCACCTTTTTGTTTGTCACGCACGATCAGGAAGAGGCGCTTTCGATGTCGGATCGCATCGTGGTGATGCACGAGGGGCGCATCGAGCAGGTCGGCACGCCCAAAGAGATCTACGAAGAGCCCAAAACCCTCTTTGTGGCCAACTTCATCGGTGAGGCCAATACCTTTACATGTAACCTCATAGAGCAGCGCCAAGGTGAGGTGCTGCTGGGCTATGAGGGGCGCACTTTTTGTGTTAAAACGACCAAAACGCCCTCTGCGCGCCTGACCTTGCTGATCCGCCCCGAAGATCTGCGGGTGGAGCGGCGGCTGGAGGATGTGAAATCGCCCAACTATTTTGAAGCGGTTTTGGAGCAGGTGATCTACAAAGGCACCACCATCGACTTGTTGCTGCGGCTTGATAACGCTAGAGAGATCATGGCAAGCGAGTTTTACAACGAAGACAGTGACGCGCTGCTCTATCAAGAAGGAGAGCGGCTCTATCTGTACTGGGTGGACGGCTGGGAGGTGCTGCTCGATGAAGCTGAGTAGGTTTGCCCGTTTTTCGATTGCGCTGCTCTTTGTTTGGATCGTGCTCTTTGCCTTTTTGCCGCAGATTATGGTGCTCATCGCCAGTGTGCTCTCCAAAGGTGCCACCGATTTTATACTCTTTGAGCCGACGGTTCAAAACTATGCGCGGCTTTTTGATCCGATCTATCTGCAGATTTTTGTCGATTCTCTGGTGCTGGCGAGTGTCACTACGCTGCTGTGTCTGATTATCGCCTTTCCCTTCGCCGCTACCCTTGCCCGTGCCCCCAAGGCGTGGCGACCGCTGCTGCTCATACTGGTGATCATCCCTTTTTGGACCAGTTCGCTGGTGCGCACCTACGCGCTGATCGCCTTGCTCAAAACCAAGGGGCTGATCAATGCCGCGCTGCTGTTTCTGGGCATCATCGACGCGCCGCTGGAGCTGATGTATACGCAGGTGGCGGTCTTTATCGGGATGGTCTACACCCTGCTGCCTTTTATGATTTTGCCGCTTTACGCCGCGCTGGAGAAGATCGACGTGCGCCTCATCGAGGCGGCGAGCGATCTGGGGGCGGGCTTTTGGAGCCGCCTCATGCGCATCACGATTCCGCTCTCGCTTAGCGGCATCATCGCCGGATCGATGCTGGTCTTTTTGCCGGCTTTGGGGATGTTTTATATCCCCGATCTACTAGGTGGGGCCAAAAATCTGATCATCGGGAGTTTTATCCGCAATCAGTTTCTCACCTTTCGTGACTGGCCCTTCGGGGCGGCTGCGTCGATGCTGCTGAGTCTGATGATGCTGCTGATGGTGGCGCTGTATGCCTATGCGCAGCGAAGGGAGCGTGCATGAGAAGCATCAAAACCGCGTACGTATTGCTGATCTATGTGCTGCTCTACCTGCCTATCGGCGTGCTCATTCTCTACTCCTTCAACGCTTCAAAATTCTCGACCGAGTGGAAGGGCTTTACGCTCATGTGGTACGAGAAGCTCTCAAGCAATGACGGCCTCATTGAAGCCGCATTGCACTCGCTCAACATCGCGCTCTTCTCCTCGCTGCTGGCCACGCTGATCGGCACGCTGGGCGCGGTGGCGCTCTTTAGACACCGCTTTTTGGGCAAGAAGTTTTTGGAGTCGATGGTCTATATCCTCATCGTTTCGCCCGAGATCGTGATGGGGATCTCCTTGCTGATGCTCTTTAGCGCGGCGCAGATGCCGATGGGCTTTTGGACGCTGCTCATCGCGCACATTACGCTGTGCGTTCCGTTTGTGATCGTCACCGTCGCCAGCCGTTTGGCCAACTTCGATCAAAGCGTGATCGAAGCCGCCAAGGATCTGGGGGCGGAGGAGTTCACCCTCTTTTACAAGGTGGTGCTGCCGATGATTGCGCCGTCGGTCATCGCGGGCTTTTTGCTTAGCTTCACCCTCTCGCTTGATGACGTGATCATCAGCTTTTTTGTGACGGGGCCGGGCTATGAGATCTTGCCGCTCAAGATCTATTCGATGGTGCGCGTCGGCGTTAAGCCCGAGATCAATGCGCTGTGTACAATCATGTTTGTTCTGACCATTTTTGTGGTACTGTTATCTCAATATTTACTGAAGGAGAAGCGATGAAGAAGATCATTTTGGCGGCGCTGTTGGCGCTGGGGTTGCAGGCGGCACAAAAAGAGTTGGTGGTGTATAACTGGAGCGAGTATATGCCCGAATCGGTGATCGAAGATTTTGAAAAAGAGAGCGGCATCAAGGTGCGCTACTCCACGTATGATAGCAACGAAGCGATGTACGCCAAGATCAAGACGGCCGGCGGCGAGAGCTACGATATCGTGGTGCCTTCGACCTATTTTGTGAACAAAATGTCGCGCGAGGGGCTGCTTGCCAAGATCGATAAAAGCAAGCTCAAAAACTACGCCAACCTCGATCCGAAGCTGCTGGGTAAACCTTTTGACCCCAAAAACGACTACTCCATCCCGTATATGTGGGGTTCTACCGGCATGAGTTACAACGCCAAAGTTCTGGGCGAAGGGGCCGTGAGCGCATGGAGCGACCTGTGGAACAAAGAGTTTGCGGGCAAACTGCTGCTCACCGATGACCTGCGCGAGGTGATCGGCATGGCGCTGCTGAGCCTTGGCTACTCCTCCAACACCACCGATCCCAAGCAGATTGAAGCGGCCTACAACAAGCTCAAAACCTTGATGCCAAACGTCAAACTCTTCAACTCCGAATCACCCAAAGGGGTCTACATCAGCGAAGAGGTCGTGGTGGGGATGAACTTCAACGGCGAAAACTATATGGCCAACACCGAGATGCCCGAATTGCGCTACGTCTACCCCAAAGAGGGGGTGCTGGTGTGGGTTGATTCGCTTGTGATCCCCAAGGGAGCCAAAAACATCGCCGCCGCCCACGCCTTTATCGACTACCTGTTGCGCCCCGAAGTGGCCAAAACCATCAGCGAAGAGATCGGCTACGCCACCCCCAACCTCGCGGCGGTCAAACTGCTTGAGCCCGAAACTGCCGCCAACCGCATCATCTACCCTACTGCAGACGACCTAGCCAAAAGCGAGTTTCAGCTTGATGTGGGTGAAGCGATCACGATCTATGAGCAGTATTGGGAGAAGCTTAAGACGGGGAATTGATCGTCTGAGCCTCTTTTTAAGGAGACCTGACCATGAGATTTTTAATCTACTGCGCCACCGCGCTTTGGGCGTTTGGCGGTTGTAGCGGTTCGGGAGGCGGTTCAAGCGCATCAGGGGGTGACGCTTCTTCAAGTGTCGCGGTACCAAGCAGCGCTTCGAGCGCCCTTTCGTCGAGCAGTTTTTCAAGCGCCGCATCCTCTTTGAGCAGTGCGCTCTCATCCACTGCCTCAAGCAGCGCGCAGAGCTCTTCGCTCGCCGCCGGAGTGCCGCCGCTCTATCTCTTTTTGTTCATGCACACCGAAGACCATATCAACCACGCCTACAGCGAGCGGCGCTACCGCGAGCTGCTGCCCGAGGTGCGCGCGCTCAAAGAGGCTTATGCGCAGACGGGCCTCATTTGGACCATCGAGTTTCAAGGCAGCGACGCCAAGACGGTGGCCGAGCGCAACGAAGAGGCTCTGGCCGACACCCTGCGCGAAGCCGCCGCTGAGGGGGTGATTGCCTTTGGCTATCACGCCAGACACGATCCCACCTACGCCAACAACCCCATGCAGGGGATTACCGCCAGCGACACCTTCGAGCGCAAAGTCGATGCGATGCGTGAGTGGGTTTCGTGCGAAAAAGAGCCTACGTTTGGCGGAGCGCTTTATGATAGCAACGGTACATGTAAGCCCGGCGGCGTGCGCGCCATTATGGATCACTTCGGCACGCCCGGGCTGGTAACGGGACTCTTTTTGTACTCCAAAGCCGCCATCGGCGAGCACGACGCGGGGGTGCATGCCATCAGGGAGCATCTAAGCACGCGCTATCTGGGTTTTGGCTTTCCCGATCACGGCTCAGCGGCGCAAGGCGGCGACGCGGCGCTGGAGGATCTTTTCACCCGCCTCACCCCAAGCCCCTATACCTCGGGGACGCTCTTTTGGTCGGAGAACATTTTGCGCATCAACGACGGCGACGCGCTCAACCATATTTCTTCGCTCTCGCTTATCGACGGCAGCGAGGCGATACGAGCACAGCTTGACCGGCTCGATCGCTCGCGCCCTCTGGTGATCAACGCCCATTTGGGCTCGAAGTACACCTACACGCGCAACGATCTGCGCCCAAGTACCAGCCCCACCATCTACGCCTATGATCACCCCGACGCACCCGAGCTGCCCGAGACGCATCGCAACAGTGATGAGGAGATTGATCGGCGCTTTGCAACCGAAAAAGAGGCCCTCCAAACGCTGGTGGTCTTTGCCGCGAGCGAGAAACAGGTGCGCTTTGTCAGTGCGCAGGAGTTGGTGGATCTGGTGATGAGCGAAGAGTTTAAAACCGTCGATGCGCAGGAGCTCACAACGCTTGCACAGGCTTTTAAAACCCATGTCGATACCCACGGCGTCGTGCCCGACTTTGTAGGGGACGGTATGCACTACTACGCCCTGCGCGACCTTTTTTCGCTGCTGATGCGCTCAAGCACAGAAAATGAGACCTTGGCGCTGCTGGAGAGCTATGGTCCCTTCAACCTTGCGACCCAATCAAACGCCGCGACCATCGAAGCCTCCAAACTTGAATCGATCAAAACAAGCCACGCACAGCGCTTCGAGGCACCCAAAAGCTGGAACGTGCGGGCCGAGAATATCGTCTTGAACCGCTATGACACCCTAAGCGCCGCGCAACTGCTCTACGCCATGGCCGCGCACCATCTAGGAGCGCGCAGAGCGATCACAATTCCGGCGATGCAGAGTCTCCCCGAAACCTACGCCTTGCTGCAAGCGCTTGATTATGAGGATGCGCAGGCGACTTCATGGTCGCTTAAGCCTGCGGTTTTGATGCCTTGAGTCGAATGAGCGCCCTAATTGAGTTTACATGTAAGCTCTAGCTGTATATAATAGCTGTATCTAAAAGGAGTTAAAATGCTTTCTGGAAATACAGTTAAAACGACCATGCTGTTTCCGGTGGAGATCAAGCAAGAGGTGGAACTTTTGGCCAAAGAGCTGAAGGTGTCGATGACCTCTTTTGTGCTTGATTCGATCAGGGAGCGTATGGAACGTATTGAGGCGCAGCGCTGGGAAAAAGCCGCCGCCATGATGGCAGATGAGTATCTAAACGATGAAGCGTTGAAAGAGTGGAGCGGATTTGTCGGGGATACGCATGATTAGCCAAGGCGAAATCTGGAATATTCAACTTGATCCGACCATCGGGCAAGAGATCGGTAAAAGTCGCCCATGTATCGTAGTTAGCCATAACAGTGCGGGCGCACTGAGACTTCGCATCATTGTGCCGATTACTGCATGGAAACCGTACTACACTGAGGTGCCGTGGATGGTCAAAATCGCACCCGAAGAAGCAAACGGCCTTCACAAAGAGTCCTCCGCCGACGCCTTCCAGGTCAAAAGTGTCTCGCTGGATCGTTTTGTCCAAAAGCTAGGCAGCGTCACTCCGCAGCAGCTAAGTGCCATCCACACGGCTATTGCCAAAACACTCAACTCGAAATACAACCTCTACTAAACGCGCGGCTCTATTCATACACCTCTTTGCGCCTGCCGATACGCAGTACCAGCAAGATAATCTCTTCGCCTTCGATTCTGAAAATCGCCCGGATTTTGCGCGCTATGGTGTAGCGGTATTGGGCTTCGTAGCGTGTACCTTTGAGTTCGCGCACCTTCTTTCCTCTCTTTAGGATGTCTAAGTTGGCACTGAGGTATTCGATCTTCTGCGCGATGAGCACGCGTTCTGCGGGGTTGAACGCTTTGAGATCTTTGATGGCTTGCTCAGAGTAACGTATGGTCACGGCTCGATGCCCAGCTCTTTGTAGACCTCTTCGCTAGAGTAGGTTTTCATGGTTCCCGCTCTGATTTCATCGGTGATTTTATCGGCCAAGATACCGTCGGTATAGTCAAAATAAAAATCAAGCGCCGACTCTATGAGCTCTCTTTGAGAGACGCTGAGTGCCGACGCGACCCGATCAAGCTCTTTAGCAACATTCTCATCGAGGGAGATCAATTTTTTCACGGTAGCCATAGAGACCCTTTTGAAATTAGATATCTAATCATATATACTATTTCGGATAGAGTCAAGATATCTTTTTAGAGGTTGTTTAATAAGAGCGGATTTTTGATTCAGTGCGCCCGAAATTCCGAAAAAGCCGCGCAAAGCTGAGGGTGGCATTACATGTAAGCCCCTCAAAACGGTACTCCTCATCAAAAAAATCCCCCTCTTTGCTGAAGCGTCCGTCGATCAGGCGGTAGATTTTGGCTTTGGTTTCGCTAGGGTAGATAAGGATGTAGTAGGGGACATTTTCGGCCTCATAAAGGGCAAATTTAATCTGTTCGTCCTTGCGCGCGCTTTGGCGTGAGACGATTTCAACGACGATTTCTGGGGTTTTGGTGAGGTGCTCTTGACCCTTTTCATTACATGTAAGTACCACGTCGGGGCGTACGACGGTGGCTTCGTCGATTTTCCAGTCCTCTTCAGCGAGTACCATGCACCCTTCGCATTCATCAATCTCTTTGAGCATCTCAAAAATCAATTGTGCCGCAATCGCCTGATGCGTCACCGTAGGCGAGGGGGAGATGGCCACCGCTTCGCCGCCGATGAGCTCCCAATCGCCCTTCCATTGTGCGTAGTCGTTGTAGGTGTAGTAGTCGATCGCGCCCATCTCTGCTCCTTTGGTTGGAAGATTATAGCGCAAGGAGCGCCAGCCCCAAAACCAAAATCACCCCAAGACTGATAAACTCCAGCGCGGTTTTGAGCCGCGCAAACCGCGTGCTCACCCCACGGCGCAGCAGACTTCCCAGCGCGGCGGAGCCGAAGATGACGCTGCTCATCCCCAGACTCATAGAGAGCGCAGAGGCGCTGCCCACCGCATAAAGCCCCTGAGAGAGCGCGAAGATAAAGAGCGTGACGGTGCCCGGACAGGGGATGATGCCTGCTGAGATGATGAGCGCAAGATCGGTGCTTTTGGGATCGACTTTGCAAGCGTTGCAGCCGCAGGAGCTTAGATGGGGTTTGGGCGCGCTTACATGTAAAGAAAAAGCGCTTTGGGGCGCGGCGCTGAATTTGAGGACGGGTTTGGCACGCAGGGCGCGGATTTTGCGTATGATGAGCCACAATGCAATGGCGATGATGAGCAGCGCCGAGATGACGGTGGTGAGCCGCACGATGTTCTCCATCACGCTGGAGAGCAGTGTGCCCAGCAGGGTGTAGACGATCAGCGTGAGCGCGAAGGCGGAGAAGGTGTGCACCGTGCCGATGCCCAGCGCCACCCAGAGCGCACGCATGATGGAGCGCTCATTGCCTACAAAATAGCTGCCCACCAGCGCCTTGCCATGCCCAGGCCCCATCGCATGCACAAAGCCGTACATGTAAGCAAAAAGCAGCAGCGTCCAGAGCGCTTCCATGCTGTGTTCTTGCTTGATACGCACCATCAAATCGCGCATGGATTCGATGGTGCGCTCCAGCAGATTTTGGGGCTGCGGCGCAGGCGCGGCGGTGGCGTTGGCTTCGGTTGGGGTGTTTTGGGGCGCTTCAAAGGCCACGGTGGCGGTAAAGAGATAGCCCCCAAGCTGCACGGGCAGCTCTGTGCCCAGCACATCGATGCTCTGGGTGCGAAAATCAAAAAAGCCGCCTTCATCGGTAAACGCCATCATCAGCACGTCGCCCTCATACAGGCTTAGATCCGCCACTGCGTTAAACTCAAGCTGCAGGTGGGTGCCCTCCATACGCAGCGCAAAGTCCTCATAGCGCAAAGCCACGTCACGCTCCGGCTCATCGCCGCGTGCAAGTTTGAGGGTGGTGAGCATGGAGCGCGGTTGCATGTACTCCAGCTTGAGCTTAAGGATGTGTGATAGCTCTTGATCGTCGAGCGTGCCGTCGCGGTTGCGGTCGTACTGATAGACGATCTCGTCGGTATAGACCATGCTAAAACGCCAGACAAAATCGATGCGCTCCAGATGCGCACCCTTGCACTGCAGCGTGAGGCCCACCTCCGTCATGGGCGTCATGGCCATACATGTAGCGCAGCCGTAAAGCGCAGGGGTAAGTGCGAGCCAAAAGAGCCAGAGGTGTATCAGCGCTTGTGCCATAGCACCCTCCCAAGCTCAAAAACGCCCATCAGCGCCGTTGCTACCAAAATGATCGCCGCGCCGGATGAGAGGCTGTACATGTAAGCAAGCCATAGCCCGATCAGGCTGGATATAAGGGCAAAAAGGGCGGAGAAGAGCATCATCTGCAGCAGTGATTTGGCGATTTTTTGGGCCATATAGACCGGAATCGTGAGCATGGCGATCACCATGATCAGCCCCACGATCTTCATCGCCACCACGACGCTCAGACCGCACAGCAGCAAGATGAGGCTGTAGTAAAAGCGTACGTTGATCCCCAAAAGGCGGGCATATTCGCTGTCGTACGAGACGGCGAGGATGGCACGGTAGCGCAGGGTGATGACCCCAAGGGTGATCAAAAGCAGCGCGGACATGCCCCAAAGGTCGCTGCGCTCAATGGCCAGAATCGATCCAAAAAGGTAGCTCATCAGATCGGCGGTGTAGCCCGGAGTGAGATCGACGAGGATGATGCCCGAAGCCATGCCCACCGCCCAGATGATCCCCACCAGCAGGTCGTTGTGCTCACGTCTGTAGAGGGTGTAATGCGCCATCACGAGTGAGGCGAGCGCCGTGACCGCAGCGGTAGAGAGAAACATCGGCACGGAAAAAAAGATCGAAAGTCCGATCCCGCCATACGCCGCGTGCGCGATGCCGCCGACGAGAAAGACCATGCGGTTCACCACCGCCAAAGAGCCGATCACCCCCGCGACGATGCTAATCAGCACCGCCGCGATCAGCGCGTGCTGCATAAAAGGATACGAGAGCGCCTCAACCATGCAAGCCCTCCAGCAGTTCGACTTCGCAGAAGTGCTCACCGTGCGCGGCGTAGGCGCGCTGCATCGCGGAGAGATCGTGAAAGGTAAGGGTGCGGTTGATGTAGGCGACCTTTTTGGCGTAGCGCACCACCACCGCGATATCGTGGCTCACCACCACGACCGTCATCGCTTTGCCGAGTTTTGCGAGCAGTTCGTAGATGTCGCGCTGGCCTTGGGGGTCGATGCTGGAGGTGGGCTCATCGAGCATCAGCACCTCAGGTTTGGCCACCAGCGCGCGGGCGATCATCACCCGCTGGCGCTGTCCGCCGGAGAGTTCACCGATACGCCGCTGCGCCAAAGCTTCCATCCCCACGCTGCGCAGCGCTTCGAGCGAGCGAGTGCGGCGCTCTTTGCCCACTACGCCCATGCCCACCACATCCAGAGCGGTGATCGGAAACGCGGTGTTGATGTTGGTGTTTTGCGGGACGTAACCGATGGCTTTTGCCTTACATGTAATGCTTCCCTGAGTGGGGGTCAATACGCCCAAAATCAGCCGAAGCAGGGTGCTTTTGCCGCCGCCGTTGGGGCCGATGAGGGCGAGAAAATCGCCGCGCTCAACCTCCAGCGAGACATTGCGCAAAATCGGTTCGCGCCCGTAGCCGAAGCTGACGCTTTGGACGCTGATGAGGCTATCTGGCGATGGTTTGGGCAAGCTGCGTGAGGTTGTGTGACCAGTCGGAATGCAGGGGGCTGAAGTGGCGCACGTCGATGCCCAGCGCATCGGCGAGGGCGCGCGCACTTCGGTCGGAGAACTCTTTTTGGGTGATGATGGCATGAATGTGCTCCTTTTTGGCCGTTTCGATCAGTTGCATCAGCGCTTTGGGTTTGGGCTCTTTGCCCTCTACTTCCATAGCGAGCTGGATCAGGCCGTAATCACGCGCGAAGTAGCCCCACGCGGGGTGAAAGACCATAAACTTCGCGCCTTTGGGCGTCTGCTTTAGTGCGGCGCGGATGGTTTCGTCGGTCGCGTCGATCTCGCGCAAAAAGGCCTCAAGCCCCGCTTTATACTGCGCCGCGCCCGCTTCGTCGGCTTTGATCAGGGCGTCTGCAATGGTGTGCGCCATGATACGCACATTTGCCGGAGATGTCCAGATATGCGGATCGTGGGTGCCGTGGTCGTGGTCGTCGTGCGCTGCTTCGTGATGCGCCTCCATCTTCTCGATACCCGCGTCGGTGCGAATGATGCTCATCTTGGGGTTGGCATCGCCAAAGCGCCCCAGCCACGCCTCTTCAAACTCGATGCCTACGGCAAAGTAGAGCGCGGCTTTGGAGAGAGCCTTCATATCGGCGCTTTTGGGCTCATAGCTGTGCGGCGAACTGCCAAGCGGCACCATTACGGTGACATGGACGCGATCGCCGCCGATTTTTTGCACGAAGGTCTGCTGCGGTACGACGCTCACCGCCACCTCAAGCGCGGCGGCTTGCAATACGATGAGCAGGGTGAAGAGTAGGGTTTTCATGACGGCTCCTTTTAATGGCAGTATTGTAGTCAAGGATCGTTTAAATGCAACTAAGTCGCATCTATTAAGCATCATCGAAGTTACAGGCGCTACAATTTCGCCATGAATTTTGAAAAAGTCATCAAATCAAACGGTTTAAAAGCGACTCGGTCGCGTCTGCATCTGCTTGAACTGCTGCATGACTCGTCTCACCCCGTGAGCTACGAAGAGCTCAAAGAGCAGCTGCAGATGGACAAAGCGACCTTTTATCGTAACGTCGCGGCGTTTGAGAGCGAAGGGGTGATTAAGAGCATCGAATCGCACGACAAACGCCGCTACTTTGAGCTTGCCACCACGCCGCACGCCCACTTTATCTGCCTTACATGTAACCGTGTGGAGTGCATCGAGAGTACGGGCATGTTCTTGCTGCGCGGCTACGAGATCGAGAGCATCACCATCAACGGGCGCTGTGCGCAGTGTCTCAACCAAACTACAGGAGTCCACTCATGAAACGATTTTCACCCCTTTTGGCGCTTGGCGCCGCACTTGTGCTTGCCGGATGCGGCGGCGGTAGCTCAGGCGGATCAAGCGGTAGCGTCGCGCAGTTGCCCGAGGGCAAAACGCTTGCCTTTTACAACAGTCAAAACGGCGCACAAATGGTTTTTGATACAACAACCTCCACATCGGTTTCGCTCGATCACAATGCGACCAACCCCATCTACATGAAAGACAAAGAGCAAGGCCGTCTGCTCTATTGGCCCGATGAAGCCACCGGCGATGCAAAAATCATCATGTTCAAAGCCGCCTATGCGTTTGATGGCAACGTGACGCATGAGGACTTTATCTATCTGGGCCATTTTCACGGCACCGAGGTGGCGGCGCACAGTGCGAGTGAATTTGATCCTGCGGTGGCCAGCACGATCAAACTATCAACGCTGGATCGTTTGAGTGCCTACCTACAGGAGCAAACACAGATCAAAGAGGAGATCACCGAGGCGATGATCGCGCAGGGCGAAGAGCTTTGCACCTTATTACGTGCCCGAACACGCGCATGAAGAGAATGCAACCGAGGCGCACGAAGCGCTCCATTTCGCCATCAGCAAAAGCGCCAAGCTCTACATCTTGCAAGAGGGCGATGCGGGTCTGGTACCAATCAAGGGACAGGTGGTTGTAGCGCTTGAAGGCGCCACTACATGTAACGAAGATGAGAGCGGCATCACCGGCTATGGCGAAGCAGGGGTTTTGATCTTTTTGGCCCAAACACAGACGCTCTATTTGGTCGATTCGTACGGGTTGGATTATCATCAGCACAGCCGGTGGCATCTTGAGGAGTTCTTGCCCAAGGGTTTCAGCGCCATGCAGATGGTAGGCCTTGGCGAAGGCGCTCATGACGATCATGCGTACTAAGGCGCTTGCGCTTTTAGCGCCTGCACTGTTGGGTGCGAACGAGTTAGGCACCATCGACGTCCACGGCGACCACGAACATCATCAACTTGAAGAGCGCAAATTCCAGCGCAGTAGCGATCTGGCGCTGAGTGCCAAGGGCGAAACGCTGGGCGATTTTCTTGAAAAAGAGCAGTTTGTCGATTCGGCCACCTACGGCGCGGCGGTGGGTCGGCCGGTCGTGAAAGGGATGGATGGCTACCGCGTAGGGATCACGCAGGGGAATGTCATGCTCAATGACCTCTCCGCCATGAGCCAAGACCACGCGGTCGGCCTGATGCCCAGAGCGTCGCAGAACATCGAGCTGATCAAAGGCCCCGCCTCTTTGCTCTATGGCAGCTACAGCGGCGGGGTTATTCGCGTGCTGGGCGAAGAGCATGAGCGCGGACTCAAAAGCGGCTTCGGCGGCGACGCAACCCTCTCTAGCGGCAGCGCAGCAGCGGGCAGCGTGGCGGGATCGAGCCTTTATGGCGGCGCGGGAGATTGGGCGCTCTCTGGCTCTTTTTATGCTCACGACGCCCCCGAGTACGACGCGCAAGGCAGCGAGCGCGTCAAAGACTCCGACACGCAAAGTCTGCAGGGTCATCTGGTCTCTGGCTACCGCGCGGATGAGAACCACCTCTTCAAGCTCTACGGCGATTGGCTCTCCAAAGAGTACGGCATTCCCAACACCACCCATGAGCGCACCTCTATCGAGATGGCGCAGAGCCGCTACGGCTTGGTCTGGCATGCCGCACGGCTTTTTGATGCGCTGGAGCATGTGCAGAGCGAGCTGCACTACAGCGACTACCTGCACAGCGAGTGGGAAGGCAGGAGCGAAGACGGGCTTTTTGGCCAAGAGCAGTTGGGGCTTTCGACGCTCTTTGGTTTTGATGTAGGCGCTTGGCACGGTGATGCGCATATTGAGGCGCTGCAAAGCGATTTGAGGGTCTGCCATGAACACGGTAAGTGCCAAAACTTTAGCAAGGCGGCGCGTACCGACGCAACAGACGGCGCCTCTTTGCTAGGCTACCTTGAGACAACGGGCTTGCCCTTTTCGCACGCCCATCCGATGCCCGATACCAACGAAGCGCACCTCAGCGCCGCCGTGACGCTCAAGCGCTATGTGGATATGCACGAACTCAGCCTTGCGTTGCGCGCGGCGCACCGCATCCTTGAGAGTGATCCAAGCAACATCCAAGAGACCTGGCTGGTGCCGCAATCGCTGGATGCGCACTACTACGACACCCGCCGCGAGGACGCTATAAGCGCGTCGCTGGGCTACTTTGCCGATTTTGACGGCCTTTGGTCGCTGCAGTCGTCGCTGGGCTACGTCGAGCGGCTGCCGAGCGCTCAGGAGCTCTACTGGAACGGTTTTCACCACGCTACCGATAGCTACATCTTCGGCGATGCGCATCTGGATAAAGAGCGCTCGATCAACGCCGATGCGGAGTTGATCGTGCACTACGGGCCGTGGAGTACGCAGGTGGGCGGGTTTTATTACCACTTCGAGCACTACCTCTACCAAAAACCTTTGGTGGGCAGTGAGGGCAGCGCGATGCAAGACCCCTTTCACAAGAGCGCCGTCTGGGCGATGGAGGGGGTGGGGGCGCGCATCTACGGCGGCGCACTCGCGCAGTACTACGCGCAAACACTGGGTGCGCACCGTCTGGAGGCGTCGCTGACGCTTGAAGCGCTGCGCGGCGTGATAGAGGGCGGCGGCAATCTGCCGCGCATGGCACCCTATAGCGCCACATTGGAGCTCAAACATGGCCTCGGCGCGTTTGCGACAACGCTGCGCTACAAGCGCGTCGATGAGAGCCGCCATGAAGCGCAAAACGAAAGCGCCACGGAGGGCTTTGACTGGATCTCGGCGCGTATGGAGTGGACGCAAAAGCGCTCTTGGGGCGGCTACACTCTCTACGTCAAAGGTGAAAACCTCAGCGACGCCCTTGCCTACAACCACCTCTCCTTTCTCAAAGAGAGTGCGCCGCTGAGCGGTCGGCAGCTGAGTCTTGGGGCGACGCTGCGGTTTTAAAAGGATATAAAAGCCTTACATGTAACGGATAGTTTGGGCAGATAAAAGATCGACAGCCTAGATTAATAGCTTTTTGCGCTGTTGCCGGAAAACGATTTGGGTATCAATACTTCCAGCGGAATATGAAGTGCTGATGATAGATTCGAGATCATGCTGAGCGAAAGATTGATTTTATGGTTGAGCAATTCGGAGACTTTGCTTTTGCTTCCAATCAATGGGACAAGATCTTTTTGCTTAAGACCCATCTCCTCCATACGATATTTGATCGCTTCAATCGGATCAGGTGTGGCGATTGCCCAATGCTTCTCTTCGTATTTTTCAACCAGTATCACCAGCACCTCCAGCTCATCCCCATCAGCAGAAGCAATGTCAGGGTTTAACTCCATTAACGTATCAATACGTTGAAGTGCTGCGTCATAATCAGTTTCTGTTCGTATAGGACGGATATTCATTTTAAATCTCCTCTGCGTTGATTTTGTCATATTCGGCATGTGTACCGATAAATTTCACCCGAACGATTTTACGTTTGTAATCGATATGGACGATGAGACGAAAACTGTTCCCTTTGATATTAAAAACAATACGATTATCCCGCAGAAACGAAGCAGAATGATAATCACGCTTAATGTCTTCAGGATTGTCCCATAGTGCTTTTTTCACATCGGCATACCACACTTCTAAAGGCACTTTCGCTTGTGGATGATTTGCATAAAACTGAACCAATGTGCGTTTGCTGATGACGTTCATAACGAGAAGATTATCCGTTGTTCCATTAAAAGGAACTTTGCAAGATTTTAGCTAGAAAGCAGGGAAATTACTGTGAGCGAATCTTCGCTTTTAATCCCCATTGACCGCAATGCGGTTGCGCCCCTGCGCTTTGGCCTGATACAGCAGGCTATCGGCCTCTTTGTAGATCTGCTCCATACTCTCTATCTCGCGTGCGCTGCGCACCACCAGACCAAACGATGCGCTAAGGCACGCAGCTACGTCGCTGCTCTTGTGCTCGATTCGCAGCGCTTCGATTAGGGTGCGGATCTGCTCGATCTGGGCGCTCGCCTCTTTTTTTGACGCCCCTTTAAAGAGCAGCGCAAACTCTTCGCCGCCCATACGGTAGCAGTAGTCGTCGCCGCGCTGCATGGCGCTTTGAAGCACCTGTGCGACACGACGGATGGCGTCGTCTCCGGAGGCGTGACCGTAGGTGTCGTTGTACTGCTTGAAGCGGTCGATATCCATGAGCGCAAAGCAGAGCGTTTGACGTTCGCGTGCGGCGCTGCCGAGCATTCGGGGAAAGTGTTCGCTGAGGTGGCGGCGGTTGTACAGACCCGTGAGTGCATCGGTAAGGCTGAGCTCTTCTAAAATACGCTCCGCCTTTTTACGCTGCATGATTTCGACCTTGAGCCGTCGGTTGATCCAGAGTACAAAGCCCAGAATCAGCGCCAGCGCCCCCACGGCCGCAGTGCCTAAGAGAATGATCCGCTCATAGTTGTCGCGGCGTTCGAAGGCGGTGTTGAACCAGCGCGCCTGAATCTCTTGTTGGGTTGCTTCGGGGATGCTTTTGAGCGCTTTGTCAAAGATGGAGCGCAGCAGCGGTTCGTCGTTGCGGGTGCCGATGCTGAAGTTCCAGGTTTCATCGAACTTGCCCGCGACGGTGAGTTGCCCCAGGTAGTCGTGCTGAATCGTGTAGGCGAGGGTGGGGAGGGTGTCGATCATGCCGTATAGCTTCCCTTTGACCACCTGTTCCAGCCCCTCTTCGAGATGACTCACGGTGACGAGCTTGAGTGAGGGGTAGCGCTCGCGCAGGATCTCCGCAAAGGCGTACCCTTCGACGATGCCCAGCGTCTGATCCGCGATGCGGTCGATATTGTCGATGTAGATCTTGTCAAGCCGTGTGGCGATGGCGACGCTGGCGCGCAGGTAGGTGGAGGTGAAGTTGAGAAAGCTACGCCGCTCTTTGGTGGGCATCACCAGCGAGAAGAGGTCGCAGCCGCGAGCCCTGCCCAGTGCGAGCGATTCGCCCCAGCTTTGGGTGCAGACGGGCGTGATGGGGGTCTCTATGGCTTCACTGAGCCGCTTGAAATACTCCGCGCTGAGCCCCTCATGCACGCAATCTTTGCTGCGCTCAAAAGGCATCCAATCGGGATCGATGCAGAGTTTGAGGGTTCCTTTGCTTTTGAGGTAGTCGCGCTCCTGCGGGGTGAGAAAGTCCGTCGGAGCGTTTTTGGACGTGATGGGCTCAAAGATATAGTCGCCAAGCGCGACGGGATTGTCAAGCAGGCCGTATTTATGGTAGAGATCGAGTGTGTAGCGGATGCGTCCGCGATCGATGGTGCCTAGAGGGATGCTCTTATGCGCCGAGAGCTGTTCGATCGCGTCGGCTTCATAGAGCAGATGTTCAAGGGTTTTGTCGGGGCGGTATTTTTGTTGGATAAGCTGCGCTACCTCCTCTTTGTGCTGTAGCGCGTAGACCCAGCCGCGCAGGCTCGCCCGCTTGAAGCGCTCGACGCGCTCAGGATGGTGAGTCGCCTCGTCGCGGTGGGTAAAGAGCATATCGCCGTAGAGATCAAAACCGTAGTGGGCGGGGTAGAGGATGTTGATGTCGATCCCAGCGGCCTGAAAGTAGTAGGGCTCGTTGGAGAGGTAGCCGACGTAAGCGTCGCTCTTGCCCTCGATGAGGTGGGTGTGGTTGGTGCGGTCTTTGATGCGCTGGTATTCGGGTTTGAGCCCCAGCGACTTGAAGAGTGCCAGAATGCCGAAACCGTCGGCATCTTTTTTATAGAAGGTGATCTGCTTGCCGTCAAGTTTGTAGGGGCTGTCCAAACCGCTGTTTTTCAGGGTGATGAGGATATTGCCGGCATGTTGAAAGATGGGTGCGACGATGGAGACGGGCTCGTTTTTAGCGCTGTAAAGCAGCAAAACCGAATCGGCGATACCGTAGTGCGCTTCGCCCTCGATCACCTGAGCGATGTTGTCTTTGCTCAGGTCGCGCTCTCGTATCTCCACCTCCAGACCCTCGTCGCGGTAAAAGCCCTGTTCCAGAGCGGCGTAGTACCCCGCAAACTGAAACTGGTGCAGCCATTTGAGCTGCAATACGACCTTCTCCTCGGCGCAGAGCAGCAGACCAAAGCAGTAGAGACCAAAAAGGAGTCGGATCAAGAAGAGCCTTTGTGCATGAAAAGTCCAATTGTACGCCCGAGCGGCTAAAATCGGGGTAAAGCGTTACCCAAACGTTACTTAGAAGTTACCGCAATGGCCGCATACTGAGCGCCGAGTAAGCCTTTGTGCTTGCTACACCAACCAAGGAGTACGCGATGAACTTTTGCTGAGCATCAACGCCATCGCTTTGAAAGCAGCCTCAAAAGCATCGACTTGCGCGGACACTGCACCGTGGCGGCGGCCACAAGGGCGAAGGTTACATGTAAAGGCTTATTCATGGGGTTTCTCCTGTTTTGGAATAAGCCATCTTAAGACGGGTGCGGTAACTTTGGGGTAACTTGGAGCGCTTTAAATTGAAATCAATTATCAATTTAAAGCAGGTGTAAGCGACCATGCTCTATTATTTTGAGATCAATTATCAAAAGGAAAAGAGATGTCCGCCAAACTGCTCCAAGTCGAAGTAACCGCCCTGATTTTGCGTTCGGGGATCAAACCCGATAAAAAGATGCGTTGCTCCCTGCTGCGCACGATCAGGATGCGTCACGGTGCCATTGATCCGCAAATGGCAAACGACGCCGTCGAAGCGGCGCTTGATGCGATGGTGTAATGCACCGTCGTTTCAAGTAAAGATTAATCTGTATACCGCCATAATACCCTGAACTCCTACTCCACTCCACACCACACCACAAAGGAGCCCGTCTTCATGGGTATGAAACAAAACTGCTATCTGCTGGACACTTCCGTAATTCTCGATGATCCCGCCAACATCCTTCGTATCGCTCAGAACAATGAAAATGCCGTCGTCATCACCAATATCGTTTTGGCCGAGCTGAACAACAAAAAAGACGATATGCGCGGCGAAGCGGGCTTTCGGGCGCGGGAGTTTTTTCGTCTGGCGGACAACTCGCCCGGGGAGACCATCGACTTTGAATCGCTGCCTGAGTGTATGCGCCGCTGCGCCGATACCAAGCAGTGCGCGATGGATAAATACTACCGCATCAGCATCCGCTTTGATCCTTCCTTACATGTAGGGGCGATCGAACCGATCAATCTTTATGCGATCTACCGCGACGAGTACCGTGTGAGCGGCAGCTACTACGAGGTCAAGGGGCTTAACGACGCCAAAATCGCCGAGATCGTGCGCGACTACGGCATGACGCTGCTCACCAACGACATCTCTTTTAAGATCGCCGCCGAGGTGCAGGGCTTAAGTGCGCAGAGCGTACGCAACGCCAGCGTCGAAGACCCCGACCGCATCGATTTCGCGCATCTGGTGCGCTACGACGACACCCCCAAGATGCCCCCGGAGATGCAGAGCGTCAATTTCGAGCAGTTCACCTTCGTGCAAGAGGCGACCAGTAGCACGGGCGAGCGCTATGAGAGCGGGATTCAGCGTTACGCGCTGAGTTACAACAACCAGCTTGAGTGGTGCGATTTCGACAAGCGCTTCGGCGAGCTGTTTAATGAAAACCTGATCCGCCCGATCAATCTGGAGCAGAAGTTTTACTACTCCATCCTCACCCATCCGCAAAACTACGTCACCGTTGTAGCGGGTTCGACGGGTTCGGGCAAAACGCTCATCGCGCTGCAGGCGGGGCTGGAGCTCTATCATGAGGGGATCGTCGAGGGGATCGTCTATGCGCGCAACACCGTCACCTCTACCGACGCCTCTTCGGAGCTGGGCTTTCGCAAGGGCGATGAAGATCAAAAGCTGGGCTACTTCATGTATCCGCTCTACGCCGCGATCAATTTCACCATCGAGCATCAGGCCAAATACTCGATTGACGCGCGGGTGGAGTACACGGGCAACATCAACTCCACCAAAAGCGAAAACGCCACGGTCAACTTCATGGCCAAGCACAACATCGAGGTGATGGATATCGCCCACATGCGCGGCACCACCATCTCGCGCAAATTCGTCATTATCGACGAGGCGCAGAACATGACCAACGCCACGCTTAAACTCATCGGTACCCGTATGGGCGAAGAGACGCGGCTGGTGGTGATGGGCGACACGCGCCAGATCGACCACCCCTTTCTCTCACGTCGGCGCAATGCGCTTGTGACGCTCCTGCAAAAAGCCCAAAACAGCGACTTCGTCTCAGGTATTCAGCTGCGCCACACCATCCGCTCTGAGGTAGCCAACTGGTTTGATTGTAACCTCTAGCCTTTATATGTAGGCTAGAAGAGGAGATAGTGGGGGCGTAGCGATTTGATTTAAAGCTACACTTTACACAAATATCGTTATGATCCCCAAAAGCGCTTACATGTAAAGAGAATCATATGGAGACAATACGCATTCTAGCGGTCGATGACGAGCCGTTTAATCTTGATCTGATCGAAGCGGCATTCGCCATGAACGACAATGTGCGGATCACCAACGCGACTGATGGGTTTAAGGCGCTTTCATTGGTGATGGAACACCCCTTTGATGTGGTGCTGCTCGATATCAGCATGCCGCGTCTGGACGGCTTGAGCGTGCTGCAAAAGATTCGCGCCGAGCCGTCGCTGGCGCATCTACCGGTGCTCATGGTCACGGCCAATCCCGAAAAGAAGCATGAAGCGCTAGAGAAGGGTGCGAGCGACTTCATCGCCAAGCCCTATGATATCGAAGAGCTGCAGCTTCGCGCGCTCAACTACGCCAAAATTAGCCGCTATCAGACACGCTTAAGTCGCTACAATGAAGAGCTTGAGCGCGAAGTGGCACTGCGCACGCAGGCGCTTCAAGAGAGTCTGAAGCTGGCAAAGGCGACCGAATACGAGATCTCCATCCGTCTGGGGCGCGCTTCGGAGTTTCGAGACCTTGAGACAGGCGGGCACATCAAGCGGATGAGCCACTACTCGGCCCATTTGGGCCGGTTGCTCGAGCTGAGTGATGAAGAGTGCGAACTGATTTTATACGCTGCGCCGCTGCATGATATCGGCAAGGTCGGGATTCCCGATCGGATTTTGCTCAAACCGGGGCGTTTTGAGGGCAATGAGTTCGAAATCATGAAGCAACACGCCGTATTGGGGGCAAAAATGCTCGAAGAGGCGGATCAGTTTCCGGTGCTGCGCGCGGGACGGATCATTGCTCTGGAACACCATGAGAAGTATGACGGTACGGGCTATCCTACCGGCAAACGGGGCGAAGAGATCCATCTCTACGCGCGCATCGTCGCGGTGGCCGATGTCTTTGATGCGCTCAGTTCGCGCCGTGTCTACAAAGAGCCGATGCCGCTCGAGCAGACCCTGCGGCTCATGCGCGAGGGTGCGGGGAGCCATTTTGATCCTCATATCGTGACACTGTTTTTAGATCATCTGGATGATTTTATGGCGATCAAAGAGCGTTTCCCTGACAGTGAGAAACAGCACTCCATACTGGATCTGATTGAGGAGATACGCTAATGCGCATTTTGATCGTTGAAGATAATGAGTTTAACCGGATCGTGCTGGGTGATATGATCGAGTTACTGTATCCGGAGGCTGAGGTACAGATGCATGAATCGGCAGAGGTCTCGTTGCAAGAGGGGGGACATGACACCTTCGATCTTATTCTAAGCGATATCGACATGCCGGGGATGGATGGTATGGCCCTTTTTACAAAGCTGCGTAAAGAACTTGGGGTAAAAGTGCCAATTGTCGCGGTGACGGCATTGGCGATTTCCGGAGATAGAGAACGTATTTTGATGCACGGTTTTGACGCGTACATCTCTAAGCCGATCAATTTAGATGAGCTAGAAGCAATCCTCAAGACCTTTCTTGGAGCTCAGGAGTGATCGACGTAGAGAGCTTGCGTCGCGATTTTCATCTCGATGACGCCTTGATTGAGCGGCGCAGCGAGATGGGGGAGTATCTGCACTCGTTTGCCTCCTTGCTGGTCGATGAATTTTACCTGCAATACCTCAAAAATGATCCCGAGCTCTCCCGTTTTTTGGCCCACACCGACGGTTCGGTACTGCTGCGCAAACTTAAGGAATTTATCGTTTTTCTCTTCTCTGAGCCGCTGGATCAGCGCTATGTGGACCGTATTGAGCAGATCGGTTTTGTCCACTACTCGATCCGCCTGACGCCTGCCAAGGTGAGTTACGCCTTTTGGGCGCTACGTGAGCTGCTCATACGCATGGCGGAGGTTAATACCACCATCCGCTCTAGCCGTGATATGATCTCGCGCATTCTTGGAGTGGCTGAGTATGTGATGAACCACAGTTATGAAGCCTATGTACGCAGTGAACAGAAGACGGACCGCAGCCATATGCAGATTATGGGCACCTTTGACGCCCTCTACGGCTCAGTGCATCTGCATCGGCAAAACTTTGCGAAAGTGGAGGCTGCCTATCGGGGTGAGACACCGATGGAGGAGCTCTCATCTTTGGTGCATCTTGATCCGCATTTTTGCATGATGGGCAAGTTGCTTGAGGGGCTTGCAAGCGATGCCACGCTACTGGTACAGATCGGGATTGATCTGAAGCAGATTGAGGCATTACATGCACAGTGGCATGAGCACTTGAAGGCTTTTTTAGCAGCGCCGCTTCAAAGCTTGTCGCAGCGCGAGGTGTTGCAGCGGCTTGGGGTGATTACCGATGAGATCGCAAGACGCATCGATACGCCGATGCACAGCTACGGCAACGAGAGTCTACTGGTACTCTCTTCGGGCATGAAGGCGATGCGCAGCATGATGGAGCGCTTTTATTACCTACAGAGTCAGGAGTATGAGACGCTCTTCGCCGCGCTTAAAGAGGAGTTTGCCGGCTACTTCTCATGGGGCCTTTCGCAGGTTATGATCGGTTTTGAACCGCAGAGTGCGTCACAGTTCGATCTCTACCGCGCCATCGCTTTGGGAGAGCAGACCATCCATGTGGGGATTCGCTTCAATCCGCTCTCGATCCACTCCTATCTTCGGCAGATGATCGAGTTGCTCTTAGAGGTTTTGGAGGTCAATTTTCATATTCAAGAGCGTGAGCGCTCTTTGATGGCTTTTGCGCAGGTAGCCGAGAGCGCCAACCGTTCCAAGGATATCTTTCTGGCCAATATGAGCCACGAGCTGCGCACGCCTCTCAATGCCATCACGGGATTTTCGCAGATTCTGATGATGCGCCCCGATACACCCGATAACGTCAAAAAATATGTCGAGAAGATCAATATTGCCGGTAACAGCCTGCTGGAGCTGGTCAATACCATTTTGGACTTTGCCAAGCTCGAATCGGGCAAAATGCAGTTCAATCCTCAGCTTAGCAGCCTCAAATCGATGATCGATCAGGTCTATGCACTGGTGTCGGCTCAAGCCCAAAAAAAGCAGATCGCGCTCTCCATTCCGAGCATTCAGTCGCTCAATTTGTTGCTGGATGCCCATCTGATGCGTCAGGTGCTGGTCAATCTGCTCAGCAACGCCATCAAATTTACCCCCGAGGGCGGATCGGTTTCGCTCGCGCTAAGCTACGACGAGCGGGATAAAGCATACATTTTTAGCGTTTGTGACAACGGGATCGGCATTGCCAAAGAGGAGCAGGAGAAGCTCTTCAAGCCCTTTTCACAGGTGGAGAACGTCTATCACAAAGAGCAAAAAGGGACGGGGCTTGGGCTGATGATCTGCAAAAAGATCGTCGAAGAGCTCCACAAGGGGCGCATTTGGGTGGAGAGCGACAGCGGCAAGGGAAGCTGTTTTTACGTCAAGCTGCCCATCCCTTCGCTTGAGTCGCACACCTACATGGTCGAGGAGAGTGAGTCGACACGGCAGTTGTTGGTGGTCGAAGACAGCGTACCGCATCAGCAGATGATTATCGAGCATCTTAAACCGCTCTACCGCATCACCGTTACCGATACCGTCAACCGTGCCAAAGAGCTGCTGGTGAGCAACCGCTACGATTTCATCATTCTCGATTTCTTCCTTATCGACGGGGTGAGCTCGGAGGTACTACAGTTTATGGATGAAGAACGTATCGATACCCCTTGTATCGTTATCTCTGCCGAACACGACATCAGTATTGCCCAAGCGCTTAGTGGCTACACCAATCTACAGAGTATCCTCAACAAAGAGGATATTCACGAGATCTGTTCGATGCTCAAAAATCCGGAGCCCTAAGATGAAGCGGATCGTGCGCATGATCGGTGACTCGTTTTTGGGCCCGGTGGTCGTCGTTTCACTAATGACGGCGCTCGGTCTGCTTTATATTATCCCCAGCCTCAACGAAGCGAGCATTAAGGCGCAGAGCATAGAGCAAGCTGAGCGTCTGGTAGAACATATACGTATCTTTCGCAGCTATTACAATGATCATATACTTTCGAAAGTGCGTCAAAGCGGTGAATTGAAAGTCAATTACGACCATTTTGAGCGTAACGATACCGTGCCGCTGCCGGCGACGACGGTGCATGATCTGGGTGCCGCTTTTAACCGTGGCAGTAATGTAGGGGTGCAGATGTACAGCCGTTATCCCTTTCCCAACCGAAACGATAGGGTGTTAGATGGTTTTGCGTCGCGTGCGCTCGATCATTTCGCACAGCGCAGTGACGCGCCTTACGTCGAATACGACGGCCACAAACAGGCCTACCGTGTGGCTTTTCCCGACTTTTTGAGTGCGCCTTCGTGCGTTGAGTGCCATAACACGCGCGCCGATTCACCCAAGCGCGATTGGCGTCTTGGAGATATTCGCGGCGTCATCGAAGTCATTGAGCCGATTGACACTGCCGTGGGTGCGGGACGCACGATGATGATCTACGTTATCGTCTTTGTCGGGGCCAATCTTCTCATCTTGATTGTTCATTTCTCTTTGCTCTCCTACCGGCGCTCCAAAAACTTACATGTACAGAATCTGAAGCTAGAAGATGAGGTGCACCAGCGAACCCTAGAGCTGGAGAACCGCAACAAGATTCTAAGTGAATACAAACAAGCGGTGGATGCCGGCGGTATTGTTTCAAAGACGGATCGTCACGGGGTCATCACTTACGTTAATCAGGCTTTTGTACAAATTTCGGGCTATACACGCGATGAGCTGATCGGTCGAAGCCACAACATCGTCCGTCATCAAGATACGCCTAGCACGTTGTTTAAGGAGCTCTGGAGGACGATTTTGGCGCGGCGTATCTGGAAGGGCGAGATCAAAAACCGGCGCAAAGACGGCAGCAGTTATTTTGTACATGCCACCATCTGTCCGATCGTCAACGAGCATGACGAGATCACCGAATTTTTGGCCATTCGCTATGAAACGACCGCTTTTCATGAAGCGATCGAGAAGGCGCAGCGGGCCGAGCAGGCCAAGGGGCGTTTTTTGGCCAATATGAGCCATGAGCTGCGCACACCGCTCAATGCCATCATCGGATTTTCTCAGATCCTGCAGCGTAAGCCTTCGTTGGCGCCCGCCGAAAAGAGCTATGTCGATAAGATTTTGATTTCAGGACAAAACCTTTTACAGCTCGTGAATACGATTTTGGATTTTTCCAAAATTGAAGAGGGGAAGATGGATTGCCGTCTTGAGCGCTTTGCGTTGGAGCGTCTGATCAGCGAGGTTCGGGTGCTGTTTGAGGCGCAGATTCGTGCCAAGCGCTTACATGTAACGTGGCCCAATCAGACAGATGCCTGGGTCTACGCCGATGTGCAACTGCTCAAGCAGGCGCTGGTCAATCTGATCGGCAACGCTGTCAAATTCACCCCCGAGGAGGGGTCGATACAGATTACCTACGACGCAGATACGGACCGCTGTCGTCTTTGTGTCTGCGACAGCGGCAAAGGGATTGCGCCTGAAGATCTTTCAAAATTGTTTCAGCCTTTTGAACAGGGCTCCAATGCAGAGGGTGTCAAAGGTACCGGATTGGGGCTTGCGCTGAGCAAAAAGATTGTCGAAGAGCTGCATGGAGGCTCTCTTCTGGTTGAGAGCAAACCTGAGCGCGGATGCTGTTTCACCATCACCTTGCCCTTAGTGCAGGAGTGAGATCAGCTTCTGAATATACTGAATATTGAGTTGTTGGGGCATATCCCTCAGCATCAACATTAGGGCGTCATAGCTGTTGTAGCGCTCCCTGAAGGTGCGTTGGGTGCTGAGCGCGTCAAAGACGTCGCAAACACCGATGACCTGTGCAAAAAGAGAGATTTGATTGCCGGCGAGACCACTAGGATAGCCGCTGCCGTCAAGTTTTTCGTGATGGTGGAGAATGGCCTCTAGGATGGGGCTCTTTTTGATGCCCATCTGTCTGGCCAAAGTGACGCTCTCTTGAGCATGTTTCTGGACCAGCAGATATTCATGCCAATCCAGTGCACCCTCTTTGTGGAGGATGGTTGGATCAATGGTGATTTTACCGATGTCGTGTAGCAAAGCGGCGGTGATCAGATCAGAGAGCTGATGATGGCTGAAGTGTAGAGCACGACCCAGAAAGAGGCTAAGGATGGCGACATTGACATTATGGGTAGGGTCGTTATAGCTTTGTGGCAGATGATCGAGAAAGTACTTGGCGCTAAGCTGGCTATGGGCTTCATTGAAAGTGATCATCTGCTCTACCCATAGATCGATCTCATGAAGCAGAAGCGGTGTGCGCTGTTTGAAAAAGCGTTCCAATAGTGCAGCAGCATCATGGTAGAGACGAAAAAAAGCGTCAACTTTGACGTGGACGAGCGCATGGCGCAAGCGTTGTTGGAGTTTAAAAGGCTCAACGGGTTTGAGTAGGTAGTCGATACCGAGCGATTTGGCTTTGACGATGCTGGGTTTATCGTTGTTTGAAGTGAGAAAAATAATAGGTATATGGGCGGTTTGCGGATTGCTTTTAAGCTGTTTGGCCAAGGTCAATCCATCCATTTTTGGCATCACGATATCCAGTAAGATCAGCTCGGGCACGCGTTTTTCGAGCGCATTGAGCGCCTCTTCGCCGCCGGTTGCGATCATAATTCGATAAAATTGGCGGAGTATCTCTCCCACCGTTTTAAGGTTGATGGGTTCGTCGTCGACCAGCAAAATGAGGGGTTTATCCATGCACGTCGCTTTGATGAAGTAAGGTTGATTATAGCAGATCGTAGGAAGAAATTTTCCTTACATGTAAGTCGTTACATGTAAGGAACCAGCTTAGATGGGTAGAACGCGGATGCGTTTGGAGAGCTTCTCTTTAAGCGTCGCTTCGATGGCATAGAGCGTGCCGGTGGTAGAGCTGGCACAGCCGTTACAAGCGCCGAGGTAGCGGATGTAGATGTCGCAATAATCCTCAGAGTCGCGCACGTCCACAACCTCCATATTGCCGCCGTCCATGATGAGAAACTGGCGCAGATTTTCATCAATCACGGCATCAATAGCCTTGATCTTCTGCACCAGCGTCATCTCATCGAAGTTGCCGCCAAGACCCGCCGTGGCAGCTGCCGCCATCTTCTCTTGATCCATTTTCTTTCTTACGTCGGCGAGGATGTCTACAAGGTAGTATTCACGCGCTTCATGTCCGCCGGGCTTGATACAGCTCTTACAAAAGCCGCCCGCTTTGGTGTAGTCGGTGATCTGCTCAACCGTGTGTAGATCGTTGAGGCGGATCACCTCTTGAAGCGTGCCCAGGCTTACCCGCGCACATTCGCACACGATGATCTCATCTTCAAAGTGCGCGGCGTCCACGCCGAGGTAGAGCCCCGCCGCTTTTTTGATAACGTCATACGCCATAACAGAGCAGTGCATCTTCTGAGGCGGAACGGCGGGTACGTCGGGGGTGTCGCGCAGCGCCATCTCCACGTCGATGTTGGTGATCTTGACCGCTTCTTGCACGGTTTTGCCGATGCACAGCTGGGTCATCATATCGGAGCTGGCAATCGCCGTGCCGCAGCCAAAGCTCTTGAACTTGGAGTTGACGATGGTATCGCTTGCGGGATCGATCTCCCAGTACAGACGTACCGCGTCGCCGCAGCTCTCCGCGCCAAAATCCGCGACAATGAGGCGGTTGCCATGAGCCGCCGCTTCCTCTTCGCTGATCTCGCCTTGATGGGTGGGGTTGTTCATCAGGGAGGTCACTTTGTTGGAGTATTGATCCCAAAGTGAGCCGCCTAAAAGGTCATTTTTTGCCATGATTTATCCTTTACATGTAATGGTGTGTTAGTGGTGAATGCCGCACTCTGCGGCTTCTCCGCCTTTGGTGGGGCCGACTTTGGCATACGAGCTGGAGATGGCGCGTAGGCGCGTGACCGCTTTTTGGAAGTGCTCAATGACGTAATCGACCTCTTCATCCGTGCTAAAGCGGCTGAGGCTAAGGCGAATTCCCGTGTGGGCCAGCTCATGATCCGCGCCGATGGCAAGCATTACGGTGTTGGCTTCAAGGTCTTCGCTGGCACAGGCCGAGCCGGTGGAGGCACCGATCTGGGCGTTGTTGAGATCCCACAGCATCCCCTCACCCTCAACCCCGCGAATGGAAATCAAGATGGTGTTGGGGGTGCGGCGTGCGCGTTCTCCGACCGTGAAGGTGTCGGGGATGATGGAGAGCAGGGCATCTTCAAGACGGTTGCGCTTGGCGGCCATGGAGTCCATTTTGGCTTCAAGGTCTTGTGTGGCCAGCTCCATCGCTTTGCCCATGCCTACGATGTAGGGGACGTTGAGCGTTCCGCTGCGTCGTCCGCCCATGTGTTCGCCGCCGTGCAATAGGGGCGAGAGTTTTTGGGAGCCTTTGATGTAGAGCGCGCCGATCCCTTTGGGGCCGTGAAACTTGTGCGCGCTCATCGACATAAAGTCTACATGTACAGCTTGCATATCGACAGGAATCTTGCCCACGGCCTGTACGCCGTCGGTGTGAAAGAGCACGCCGCGTTCACGGCAGATCTCACCGATCTCTTTGATAGGGAAGATCATTCCGGTTTCGTTGTTGGCCCACATGACGCTTACGAGCGCGGTCTTGTCGGTGATGAAGCTACGTAGGGTGTGGGCTTCGACGATACCTTGGTCATTGACCGGAAGGTAGGTGACTTTGACCCCTTGCTCTTCGAGAAACTTACATGTAGAGAGTACGGAGGGGTGTTCGACTTCGGTGGTGACGATATGGTTTTTATCGCCGTGCAGGATCTTGTCGATCCAGACCGATTTGAGCACCCAGTTGTTGCTCTCAGTGGCACAAGAGGTGAAGATGATGTCATCCTCATCGCCCGCGTTGATCCCCTTGTAGATCTGATCGATCGCCTTGGAGATGGCCGGATGTGAGGCCGTCCCGTAGCGGTGCAGGGAGTTGGGATTGCCGTAGATCTCGCTCAAAAACGGGATCATGGCATCACGCACCAGCGGATCGACCATCGTGGTGGCGTTGTTGTCCATATAAACGTTCATCATGAAGTCCTTGTAATATCAGACAAATTTTGTCCTCTTTATGGTCGGGATGATAGAGCAACTGTTGTTACAGCTGCCTTAAGCTTAAATGAGTGAGCGGTTTTTTTAAGGATTAGCGCATGATGTCGATCAGCAGGGCTCTGGCGTCGTCAAAGGTGGTTTTGAAGGTGGCCCCTTGCTGCATGAACTTCTCCATGGCGGCTTTTTTGGCAATGGCCTCGTCGAGCTCCTTGTCGCTCCCTTTGGTGTAGGCACCAATACGGATCAGCATCTCGTTCTCTTTAAGTAGTGTATAGAGACGACGAAATTTACGCGCCGCTTCGAAGTGCTCAGGCGTGATGATGTCGTTCATAATCCGCGAAGCGGAGTTGAGGATGTGGATGGGCGGATAGATGCCAAAGTCGGTCAGTTCACGCGAAAGCACGATGTGCCCATCGAGAATAGAGCGCGACTGATCGGCAATCGGATCACTGAGATCATCTCCTTCAACCAATATGGTAAAAAAAGCGGTGATGGAGCCTTTGCCCTCCTCTTTGCCGGCGCGCTCCATCAGCTGGGGCAGAAGCGTGAGCGCCGAGGGCGGATAGCCTTTGGAGGTGGGCGGCTCGCCCAGAGCCAGGCCGATCTCACGCTGCGCCATCGCAAAGCGGGTGACGGAGTCCATCATAAAGAGCACGTCGCGGCCTTGATCCTTGAAATATTCCGCCACGCTCATGGCCGAAAAAGCGCCGTATTTGCGCATCAGCGGCGAGTCATCCGAGGTGGCGACGATGATGACGGTATTTTCAAGGTTGCCGCCAAGGTTTTTTTCGATAAATTCGGGTACTTCACGCCCGCGCTCACCAATCAATGCGACCACCTTGATCGGTGCGTCCGCACCGCGTACGATCATCCCCATCAGCGTTGATTTGCCCACGCCGCTGCCGGCAAAGATCCCCAGTTTTTGTCCTTTGCCGCAAGAGAGCAGACCGTCAATGGTTTTGACGCCTACGCCAAAGGCCTCATCAATCATCCCCCTACGCATGGCGGCGATGGGGGGCTTCATGATGGGGCTGGCGCGGTGGCAATAGAGCGCGCCTTTGTCATCGATGGGGTTCATAAAGGGATCGACCACGCGTCCTAGCATCGCTTCGCCTACGGGGATGCTCATGCCGCCTTGGTTGAGGTAGACCTTGTCGCCGACGCGAAAACCTTCGATAAAACTAAACGGAGAGATGAAAAACTGCGTCGCGTCAATCTCGGTGACCATCCCTAGCGTCGTCGATCCGTCGGTTTGCGACACCAGCGTCACCGTATCGCCGATGCTTACATGTAAGCATCGGGCGACGATGATCGTCGAGCTGATTTTGACCACTTGGCCGAAGCTTAGGGTGAGTTCGGTGTTGCGGATGCGCTCTTTTAGCGATTTGAGCGGCACGTTTAGTAGCGCGTACCCGCCGGCGCGTTGATAAGGTTGAAAAACTCCATGCGGGTTTTTTCGTCACGCTTAAACAGACCGCGCAGGGCGCTGGAGGTGGTGGTGGAGTTGATCTTCTCAACCCCGCGCATCTCCATGCACATGTGTCTGGCCTGCAAAACCACCGCTACCCCTTTGGGTTCGATGGTCTGCATGATGGCGTCGGCGATCTGCTCTGTGAGCTGCTCTTGAATCTGCATGCGTCTGGCAAAGACATCGACCACGCGGGGAATCTTGGAGAGACCGACTACTTTGCCATCGGGTATATAAGCGACATGCGCCCGCCCGATAATCGGCAGCAAGTGGTGCTCGCACGTGGAGTAAAACTCGATGTCCTTGATCAGGACCATCTCGTCGTTGCTGGTGTGAAAAAGTGCGGACTCTAAAATCTCTTGCGGGTTTTGGGCGTAGCCGCCGAAGATGAACTGATAGGCTTTGTAGACCCGTTCGGGTGTTTTGAGCAGCCCTTCACGTGTCGGATCTTCGCCCACGCTTTGCATCATGGTGACAACGGCTTGTTCAAAAGCTTCTTGTTCGGCTGTTTTCACGTCGAACCTTTACTGTGTAGAATAGAGACGCTAATCATACTAGCAAATTGCTTATGCTACCATGTAAGCGACTCAGCCATCCATCAACTCTTTTTGGGTAGCATTGCCGGAATTTATACTGAGCGTATTGTTCGCTCTGTCATAGTCAATTTAGAAAAGGGATTCAATGCAAATTAAGACAAACAAGATCGACGGCGCCAACGCGGAAATTTCAGTAACCGTACCCAAAACTACGATCGTATCGAATGTGGAAAAGATCGCATCAGAGCTGACCAAAAGTGCCAAAATTCCAGGCTTTCGCAAAGGCAAAGTGCCTGCAAGTGCCGTGAAAAAACAGTACGGTGAGCGTCTGGTGCAAGATGCCGAGGCGGAAGTGCTGCGCGAAGTGCTGAATGAAGGACTTAAGGCGATGGGCATAGACAATGCCGCCATTATCGGTGAGCCGCAGATCAGCAAATTTGAGCGGGGTGACGACAAGATTGAAGTCGAGGTCAAGGTGGCGATGCGTCCTGAAATTAACATGGAAGGTTATGCCGAACTCGTTGCCGAGTTTGATAAGCCTGCCATCAGCGACGAGGCGGTCGATACCCGCATCAAAGAGCTGGCACAGGCGCAAGCCCCAATGGTCAGCGTCGAAGAGGACCGCGCACTGGTTTCAGGTGATACCGCAAAGATCGATTTTGAAGGGTTTGTAGACGGTGAGGCATTTGAAGGCGGTAAAGCTGAGGGCTTCTCTTTACGTTTGGGCAGCGGACAGTTCATTCCGGGCTTTGAAGATCAGGTCATCGGTATGAAAAAGGGCGAAGAGAAGATGATCGACGTTACCTTTCCCGAGAATTACAACAGCGAGAAGTTGGCCGGTAAACCTGCACAATTTAAAGTGAAGGTTCATGACATTTTGGCTAAGGGTGAAGTGGCGCTCGACGATGCGCTGGCCAAAAAGATGCTTCCCGGACAAGAGGGTGCCGACATGGCGATGCTGCGCGAGAAGGTCAAAGAGCAGCTTGAGAGTGAAGCGCTCAGTAAGCTCTACAACGAAGAGCTTAAACCCAACCTACTCAACACTTTTGTGGACAAGTTTGATTTTGCTCTGCCGAGCTTCGTCGTAGAACAGGAGATTGACATGGCGCTGAATAAACACGCCCAAAGCCTTGCTGCCAATGAGATCGAAGCACTGAAAACGGATGCCGAAAAACTCAAAGCACTGCGCGAGAGCTTCCGTGACGATGCGGCCCGCAGCGTTAAGGCGACCTTCATCATCGATGCCCTTGCGCAGGCTGAAGGGGTGCGCGTAGCGGAGCAGGAAGTGATGCAGACCATCTACTTCGAAGCCCTGCAGATGGGTCAAGACCCTGAAGCGGCCTATAAGATGTATCAGCGCTCAGGCTACCTGCCTGCCATTCAGATGGCGATGGTTGAGGATAAAGTCCTTAGCAAACTGCTCAACAACAAAATCAGAGCTTAAGCAATGAGCTACATTCCCTACGTCATCGAGAAAACGGGGCGGGGCGAGCGTTCGTACGACATCTACTCGCGTCTGCTTAAAGACCGCATCATTATGCTCAGCGGCGAGGTGAATGACCCCGTCGCATCGACGATTATTGCGCAGATGCTCTTTTTGGAAGCGGAAGATCCCGAAAAAGATATCTATTTTTACATCAACTCTCCCGGCGGTATCGTCACCTCCGGTATGGCGATGTATGATACTATGAATTACATCCGCCCTGATGTGGTGACCATCTGTATCGGACAAGCGGCTTCGATGGGGGCGTTTTTGCTCAGTTCGGGTGCCAAGGGTAAGCGTTATGCGTTGCCCCATGCCCGCATCATGATCCATCAGCCTCTAGGCGGTGCACAAGGTCAGGCAACCGATATCGAAATTCAAGCCAAAGAGATTTTGCGTATGAAGCGGGAGCTGAATGAAATTTTGGCCAAAAACACCGGTCAAAATGTCAAGAAAGTCGAAAAAGACACCGACCGTGACAACTTTATGAGCGCACAAGAAGCAGTGGAATATGGTCTGATCGATGAAGTGCTGCTCAAAAAAGTGAGTAAGAAGTAAGCCGTGGGAGTGGATAAGCGAGAGGGCGTCGGTAGCGGCATCACGATCAATGCGCTAGGAGAACCCACCAGCGATCTTGAGGTTTATGCCAAAGAGGTTTTGAGTACTCTGATTTCAGACAATCTTCCCCCCACCCCAAGCAATTTCTCGCTCTATTTTGACCGTTTGATGGAGGAGAAAAGCGAGAGCTTTCGTAAGCAGGTTAACGCCATCTTGGAGATCGAAGATGGCAATGATGATGAGCAGAGCATGGAGCTGGAAAAAAGCCTCAAAGAGGGTTTTGTCTCCGTCAAAAATATTCTTCAAGTCAGTGCCAGCCTTTATAAAAATATGGCGCTGATGACCAAGATTCTTGAAAAACACAAGGTAGAACTACAGACAAGCACAGAATCGCATACCGTGATGCGGATTGTCAAGAGTCTTGATGATGATGTCGGCAAGCTCAACACGATTCTAAAAAAACAGACCTCACAAATGAAGACGCTTTATGATGAGACGGCAGGGATTATCAAAAGCGTTGAAAATGAGACCATTTTTGACAATCAATATGGCCTCTATAACCGACGTTATGCGATGAATAAAATCGATCAAGAGCGCCAGCTTGTTATAGAATTCAAGCATAAAAGCTCACTTATCGCTCTTAAGCTATCTAAAGAGATCGAAGGGCAGATCAGTAGTGAAAAGGTGCTGCATCTGATGACGCGCACGATTGCACGTTTGTTGCTTAAAACCTCGCGACGCAGTGATATTATCGCCCATTATGGCAGCGGAATTTTTTTGATGCTCTTAAAGCATACCGATGCACCGAGTGCGAAGAATGCGGCTCAACGACTTTATGATTTGGTGGCCTCTAGCAACTTCTTTTTGGCAGAAAAAGAGTACAACCTCAAAATTGCCATCGGTGTGGCAGAGATTAATAACGCTAAGAGTGCCGAAGAGTTGATTATTGCAACCATTGATGCGATGGGGCGTGCCGATGAGGCGCCTGAATCGATTCATTACGTTGTGTACGAGGGCTAAGATGCGCTTACCGATTGTCACCTACCCCGATAAGCGTCTTAAAGCTCTTTCAGGCGAAGTGACGGTTTTTGATGCTCTTTTACACGAACTTTTAGACAATATGTATGAAACGATGATTGCATCGAATGGCATTGGTTTGGCCGCAATTCAGGTTGCTCAGCCCATAAGGGCGCTGATCATCAATCTCCCAGACGAAGAGGGCGTGCAGCATTCGGAAGCAACCTTGGAAGTGATTAATCCAAGGATCGAAGTCGTCGAGGGCTCCACCTATTATCAAGAGGGATGTTTGTCAGTTCCGGGTTTTTATGAGGATGTAGAACGGCATGAGCGTTTGCGTCTTAGGTATCAAGATCGCTTTGGTAATGAGCTCTTATTGGAGGCGGAGGGGCTGCTTAGCATCGCGCTTCAGCATGAAATGGATCATCTCGATGGGAAGCTTTTTATTGAGAAGCTCTCTTATGCGAGACGGAAAAAGTTCGAAAAAGAGTACAAGAAAAACCAAAAAAGCAAAAGCTAGAGCTCTTGCTCCGGTTTCTTCCCTGTTGCCAGCCACTGTAGATAGTGAATGGACCACGTTAAGTCATTTAGCGCCTCTTCGATCCCCTGCTGGGGCGTATCAAGTTTCAGTTTGATTTCTTTTAGACGCTGTTTGAGATATTGAGCCATACTGTAATACAGATTAAACGAGCGGTCGTCTTGTACCTTGAGAATTTCGGCCTCAAGGGTTTCAACAAGTTGTTGTTCGTTTGGAAAAATATTACCGGCCTTACGCAGGGTGCGTTGCACCTTTTGAAGGTGCTTCATATCCAGAGTAAAAGCCTCTGTCATCAGTTGCCTCGTGAGCCGGGCTTGATTGCTTCTGATCCATCAGCGCAAAGGGGGCAGTTTTCGGGCTCATAGATTGTGAACGTAAAATCTTCTAAGGCAAAAAATGGGAGATTTTCGGGGAGCTTACAGTTTGCCATTCTTTTGAGCGAACTTCCTTTTCTGGCGCAAAATCCACGGTTGGCAAGAGCAGCATAGGCAACCACGACACCACCCATTTGTGCGACGGCTTCACCGGCTTCCATAGCAGAGCCACCTGTTGTAATGATGTCTTCACAGATAAGGACGTTTTCGCCTACATGTAGATCAAATCCACGGCGAATAGTCATCACCCCGTTAACACGCTCGGCAAAAATGGATCGTACGCCGAGCGCTTGTGCGAGCGCGAAACCGGCGATCATGCCACCAAGAGCCGGAGCACACACGGTGTCAACCTTTAAGTCGCTTGCACGAATCTGCTCTGCGAGTGCCTCGGCCAACATCTTGGCTGTTGCTGGTTGCTCTAATACTTTGGCAGATTGTAGATAATATTGCGAGTGTTTGCCCGAACTTAGCTTAAAGTGGCCCTCAAGCAGGGCATCGGCTTTAACATAGATCTCTTTGACGTTCATGTTAAACCGTCATGATGTCTTGCTCTTTGGCTTTGAGAATATCATCAACCAGAGCAATGTATTTATCGGTCATTTTTTGGATCTTATCTTGAGCTGATTTCGACTCATCTTGGGTTGCGGCTTTATCTTTTTCAAGTTTTTTCACAGCATCATTGGCTTTTTTCCGATCGTTTCGAATGGCGATTTTTGCATTTTCGCCCATGCCCTTCATCTGCTTGACGGTATTTTGGCGTTGCTCAATGGTCATAGCCGGAAAAAAGAGTTTGATTTGATTGCCGTCATTGTTAGGGTTGACGCCGATATTCGCGCGCGCGATAGCACCTTCAATGGCTGAAAGCAAATGACGCTCCCATGGAGTGACCGTGATGGTGGTGGCGTCTGCAGCTAAAACGGTTGCAACTTGCGACAGAGGGGTCATTGTGCCGTAATAATCTACCCTAATGTGATCCAAAATGCTGACTACCACTTTACCGGTGCGTAGCGACTTAAACTCATGCTTCATATGCTCGACCGAATGCTGCATGTTGGCATCACACTCTACATAAATCTCTTCTAACATGTTACTCCTTTGCGATAATGGTACTGCTATAGCAAAAGCCGCTTCTGATGAATATACGGCTTCGTGCGTGTTTAAGTGGGCGCACAAGCGAGATTTTGACCTCTCCACTCTGTACGGGGGCCGGCTCCCAGCCATAGCCTGAAATATAATACTCTATGTGCTCGATAGATGGTGAAATTTTAGCGTGTATTGATTTAAGAAGAGCATCTTTGGGATAGGTTTGCGGCTCAATCCACTCTGCAGCAAGATGCTGAATCTTCAATTTTGATGTCAGATCAACCTCTCTCGTTAAGGCAATACGGTCAAGATTATACGGGTTACTTGTTTCATTGACAGCACCGTTGTTTTGATTGAGTATGAGTTTGAATCCATGTGATTGTATGTTCTCGAGCACATCTGAGGAGTATTCTCCATAGGGATAGGCGTAATAAGCGGGAGAGTGGCCCATGGCCTTTGTGAAAAGCTCTATGGCCTTGCGCGTATCTTGGGCTATGGCCTCAGCATCAAGCGATATGAGATGGGGGTGCGCGTAACTATGCAGGGCAATTTCTCCGTATGCGGCAGCCTCTTTGAGTTGTTGCCACGTCATATAGTCTCGGTAGCGGCTCTGTGTTGCTTCGACATATACAAACAGGGTAAAAGGGTAGCCGTAAGATTTAAACAGTTCAAAAGCCTTGTCATAAAAGCTGCGATAGCTGTCGTCAATCGTTAAGACAACCCATTTGGGATCTATGGGTCTATGGTTGTGAAGAGCATCGGCCAGCTGGCTAAGTGGGATAACTTTGTAGCCGTTTTGCTGAAAATGGTCGAATTGAGCTTTGAGTTGGTCTATTGACGTATTGGCTGAAGCCCTTTTAGGGTCATCGAAACGGTGATAGACAAATATGTGGGCGTCCCCATATAAGAGGAGCGTAAAAATCGTGATCCAAAGTAGAAAACGCATCTACTTGGAGCTGTTTGCCTCTGGTGCCACTGACGTAGGCTCAAATGGAGCAATAGCAGCCGGAGCAGCGACATCGGTAGATTCGATCATGGCATCGACGACGGACTTGTTTTTGCTCTGAGCGTAGAAATAACCAAGCGCAACGGTGTTCACAACAAAAAGAAAACCGAGAAAAAAGGTCGCTTTCGCAAGAAAACCGCTAGGGCCTTTGGCACCAAAGACCGATTCGTTTGAGCCGCTGTATGCTCCTAGTCCGATACTTGAACTCTTTTGTAGCAAAACCGCAATGGTGATGAAGATCACGAGGACGATTTGCATGATGAGCAATGTAGCTGTCATGATGATTCCCTTAAAGATAAAAAAGTGGCGCATTATAGCGAAAATAGCCTTTTACATGTACGCCCTATAGGCTATAATAGTGTGAACTGGACCATGAAACAGGGGTTCGACAGGGATTGGGAGTATGCAGTGTCAATAAAAGTTGCACGTGAGTTTTCAAGATTTGCATCTCAATACGGTAGATATAACCTTATACAAGATCAGGTAGCCAACAAATTAGTACTCGATACGGTATTAAAGCCCAAACGTATCTTGGATCTTGGATGCGGTAGCGGTGCTATTGTCAAACGGCTGGATTGGGAGATAGAGTGCTTTGTCGGGATTGATCTTGCCGAAGGGATGCTTGCGGAACACCCGAAAAGAGATCGTGTTGAGTGTCTCTTGGGCGACTTTAATGATTTTGAGTGGCTAGGCGGGCTTGCCTCTTGGCGGTTCGAGCATATCTATTCCGCATCTGCACTGCAGTGGGCAACGGATATAGATGGGTTGTTGGCACTACTTAAAACATTTAAGGCGCCGCTTTCGCTTGGTATCTTTACATGTAACACATTTAAAACACTCTATGAAACGGCTGGAATCCCCCCTCTTTTACGCAGTGCAGATGCATTGATCCAGAGTGTTAAGGAAGTATTTGATGCACGTTTGGAATTGGTGCAATACACTCTGGCTTTTGAATGCAAGCAGGATCTGTTTGGTTATATCAAATGCTCTGGTGTAAGCGGAGGGCGCAATCTGCTTGGCTACCGTGATACGAAACGGCTTATGAGGGAGTATCCAAGTCTTACGCTCGAATTTGAAGTTCTGTTCATCTACACAGATTGAGATGCTCTTTCTCGGCTGTATAGAGTGTATAGCGGATCGTTTTGAATTTTTCAGACTCAGAGGGGAGAAGCACTTTGAAAAGCTCTTCAAGCACTCTTGATGACTCTTGTGCTCTTTTGTAGTTAGCAATGATCAGGTCTACAAGATTGCTCCGCTGCATTTCTGTGGTTAGTGTGGGGCGCAATACATCATTATCACTGTCTCGAGAGGATACTAAGAGGGTGTAGGACTCAACAATGCACTGATGACGTAGAGATTTTAGTGTTTTTGAAAGAGGCTGATTATTTTGAGCGTAACGCGCAATGTCTTCAACGACGCGAATGCCTTCTTTGAGGCGGTTGAGGTTGGCATCGACAACCCGATTGAGTTCGGGCGTCATAGCACTATTCGTCACTGCCACCAAAAAGACCGAAAAGTTGGAGCAGAGTAACGAACATATTAAAAAAATCAAGATAAAGTCCTACGGCTCCATCCATAGGCGTCTCATAGGCACCACGCATAATGTTTTGCGTGTCATAGATCACCATGATGCTAATGACAAGCATAAACGCTGCTTGAATAATAAGATAGAGGACGGGGCTTTGCATCAAAAAAATGTTGACCAAAGAGAAGCCTAGAATGATCATAAATGCAATCATTAAAGGCTTGCCGTAAGAAGAGAAATCCTTGGTCGTTTTGATAGCAAAAAAGCTAAGCGCCCCAAAAAGTGCTGCTGTCATCAAGAAAGCATTAGCAATCAAAGACGCGCCATTGGCAAAACTAAGAATATGGCTCAATAATGGTGTGATGATCACACCACTGGCAAAAGTGAAGCCAAAGAGTGCAATCATGTTGATACCAGGCTTATTCTTGACCATTTGTAAGCCAAACATTCCAAAAAGCATCCATGGAATAGCGATAAACCAATAATTGGCAGCAACTGTTGCTGCGAAAGGTATTCCAGCATAAGCACCGGCTGCGCCTGCAAGCATAGATGCGGCAAATAGTTTGTAGGTCTCTTTTACAAAAGAGACGATGTGTGACTCGGATCGTGTAGAGTATTCAAATGAACTACTTTGATCATGCGCGTAATCTCTATCATAAAGTCCCATTTTCTTTTCCTTATGAAAACGTTGATGACGTTTCCGAAATTTTCTCTGCCACTATATTTTCATAGAGTGAACGAACCGTAAATCGTCGAGCACCTGATCAAAAGTCATTTCATCAATTATTTAATGTATAAGAGCGGTGCCACAAAGTACATTTCTCAATGTATTTTCGAGAAACTCTAAAATTTCCCTCAACCCCTCTTGACATTCCCCATTGATTCTCCTATAATTCCCGTCCACAAACGATGAGACCTCGAAAGAGCGTCTAGGTCGCTCTAAGTAGA
>JAFGUB010000017.1 GCA_016938735.1 Campylobacterales bacterium
AAAAGCTGGAAAAGCTTATGAAGCTGATTCATTCGTTGCGTGATACGCTGAATAAGAGGAGGTTGGGTTTTGTCGTGGAGTGAGATGTTGATTATAAAATGTGTGAAGAATTACATGGAAAGTGGGAATTTGAAATGGATAAAAATTATGTTCTTGCTTGGAGATGTTTCATCAATAATAAAGAAGTGAATACAATACCTAATAAATTTAAGAACAGGGAATATTGAGGGCACCACCAGAAAAATGGGGACAAAAATGAAAAATGGGAAAATGGGGACAAAAATGGGCAAAAATGGGGACAGGCTGCTTTTTAATTATGAAGTTTTGTTTACATGAAACGCAAAAATTACTTTGTCTCGATTTGTTTGCCAGTTATTTAAAGTAGCCTGTCCCCATTGTTTATTGTTTTCGATTTGTTTGCCAGTTATTTAAAGTAGCCTGTCCCCATTGTTTACCATTGTTTATTGTTTATTTTCGATGGTCTCAAAACTCAAATAATGATATAATCATCAACATGAGTGAATCAAAGGGAGATAATGAAAAAGTTAGTGTTATTCATTGCAATTATGGCTATTTTATCTATAAGCGCTAATGTATCATTGATTAATTGCAGGATAACAGAAAATATTACCAATTATGGGCCAACAGACCTAAATAATAAGGTTACAGTTAGAGTGTTTGAAAATTTTAAAAACATATATTCCAATAATAAAAATTATAGGATTTCAAAGTGAAAATAATTAAATTTGTAATGATTTTGTTCTTGCCAGTATATTCTTTTGCATTTAACAATACGTATCCAAAAGATATTCCCAATGGCTTAGCAAAAGAAGTTAAAGGGAAGTATAGAATAATAGAGCATTCTGCTGATAAAAAAGTATGGTATGCATATGACACAAACGAATATAAAAAAGACAATGATGGAGTTGTGATATATCCACCATTTCACTATTATTTCTTTTTAAGCTCCTGGATAGAACACACTTCTTTGCAAAATGAAATTCACCACACTTCATTTGTTCCTGAGCTAACTTACATTATTGATAATAGTGTTAAAAAGAGTAATAAAACTAATAATTTAACAATTAAAAGTGCTTTATTAAAACTAAAAAATCTTGATAAAAAGAAAGAGTGGACATTTAATTTAATTAAAAATTATAAAGGTGAGAATACATATTTAATTTGTGGAAATAGCACTCAGAATTCTAATATTGTAGGAATTTGGTTTTTAAATAAAGGAGAGCTTTTTTTTGTTAATGGTTCTGCAAAAAATTTATCTCCAAAACTATCTACTACTTTTGATATTTCCATTGATGAGAGTTTAGATAGTTGTAAAAAATTATGATTTATCTACTGATGAGTAAATGGGGACAGTTTCCACCTTCAAAACCCCTTAACTCCCTCCACTTTTCACCTCTAAGCCGCCATTTGTTGCTGATCTTTCCGAACCGTTACATGTATAAAAGGGGGCATAAAAGGGGGACAGGCTACTTTTTGTCATTGCAAAAAAGGGGGACAGGCTACTTTTTGTCATTGCAATGCTTACATGTAAAGAACACCGATTGCGAAGCAGCCAAGCCACAACAGGGCTTCCGCTCAATCATGCTACAATAACCTCAATATTTTACGGAATATCAAGAGGGGTATTTTCATCATGACATCTTATGCGAGTAATGAACTGGTCTCATCTTCGGAGTTTGCCAAACGTTTTGGTATGTATCTTTCACAAATTCAGCACCACTCCGTAGAGAAGCTGGCGATTTTGAAAAACAACCGCGTCGAAGCGGTTTTGGTCTCGAAAGAGGAGTTTGAGAAGATGCAAGAAGCCCTCAAAAGGATTGAAGCTCAGGAGATTGCGGCATCGATCAAAAACGCCCTTGGTGATGTTGCCAACGGGCGCACCTATCCTATAGAGGAGCTGTGGAGCAGGCTTGATGATTGAGTTTAGCGAGCACTTTCTCAAAGAGGCCAAGCATCTTGCCAAAAAGTTCAAACATCTATCCTCAGACCTACCCATGTAAGCGGTAGGCCGCTCTTTGGGTTTTGCAGCAGTGAGAGGTTCTGTGCTATGATTCACATAATTGTATAAAGAATTATATGAAGGATTATCATGAATGCGTATAAACGAGATGAAATGATCTCCGTAACCGATCTACTCAAAAGCTTTAAAACAACGCTGGAAAAACTAACATCGCATCAGCTTGAGAAAGTTGCTGTGATGAAAAACAACAAACCGGAAGCGGTCATCATCAGTGTTGATGAATATGAACGACTCCAATCCAAACATTACTGGAACCGCCTGGATGAACAAACCTACCTGACCAAAGCCTACGAATCTTTAAATGATACCGATGCGCCATCGATCTCATTGGAAGAACTTCACAAAAAATTGGATGATACGATCCATCGTTATGAAGATTGAGTTTTTACCCTCATTTGTTCATCGGCTAGAAGGATTCATAGAAATCATCGCCGAAGATAAACCTGCAGCGGCGCGAAAATTTCACAAAGAGATCATGACTGCCTGCCAAGAGATACAAAATTTTCCGTACAAGCACCGAAAATCGATCTATTTTGACGACGATCAGATCCGTGATTTGGTGTACCAAGGTTTTGTGATTATTTACAAAATTGATAGAGAAACCATACGCGTTTTCGCTTTTGTCAATCGCGACGCGTTTCGTGAATAAGCAACAAGGCACTCTTGCAAAACGCCTCTACTGCATCGCGCATAGAGCGAAAAATGCAATCACTCCACGATGTCCGCCAAAGGGTACTGTGATGGAGTGCGCGTGAATGAACTGCTAGAGAAGATCCGTATCGGCTTTCTGTTTGACCACCCCTTTTTGAGCGTGCTCGCGCTCTCACTCCCTTTTGAGCTGCGCACCAACCGCCATGAAGCCTTTGAGACCGACGGCTATCACCTCTATTTTGATGAAGCCAAAGCGGCGCGTTATGGGCGTGACGAGCTCAAATACCTCTACGCCCACATCCTCTTACATGTACTGCTCAAACACGCCCACCGCATCGGCGAGCGCGACGCGAGCTTGTGGAACCGAAGCTGCGATATCGTCATCAATCTGCTGCTACGTAGCTTCGAGCGCGTAGGGGTGATGCCAGAAGATGAAGTGATGATAGAGCGTTTTGAGGAGATGAGCGTGGAGGAGGTGTACCATGCGCTCTATCAAGAGCAGAGCGATGCGCAGGACAAACCCGACGAGAACCCAAGCGAGAGCAAACGCGATCTGATCGAGCAGCAAGGCAGTGATCAGGCCGCGCAAGAGTCCCTTGATGCGCTGATCGTACAGGCGATGGGCGCGGCGCGCAAGCAGGGCAATATGAGCGCCGCCTTTTTGGAGTGCATCACCCAGACCACCCGTCCCAAAATCGACCTTTACACCCTGCTGCATGCGTATTTGAGCGAGAGTTTTTTTCACAAAAGTGCGGACTTTTCCAAACCCAACCGCCGTTTTATCCACCAAGGACTCTACCTGCCCGGATGGCGCCGCGATCATGACCGTTTGGAGCTCTTGATTGCGCTGGATCGCTCTATGAGCATCAGCACGGAGACCTTTATGCGCTTTTTGGGGGTGATCGAGGGTGTGCTGGGGATGGGCGGGGAGTTTGAGATTGTCGTGGTGCCTTTTGACAGCGCGGTCAATCCAAACTCGGTGGTGCGCTATGGCGCACTCTCGCAGCGGCCCAAAAAGCTATCGTTTGAAAAGGGGGACGGGGGGACTGATTTTGGTGCTTTTTGCGACTATATCAAGCCGCATCTCGGCGTCGAATCGGTGTTGCTGGTGCTCAGCGACGGACTCTTTAAGATCGAGCACGCTTTGGGGGTGCGCACCCTCTTTCTCATCAGCGAAACCAAACAGATCAAAAGGATACGCCCTTATGGAGACGTCGTACACTTTGAGCTATAAAGAGCAGATCGAAGCGCTGCGCGAAGAGCGCGATTTTGAAGCGAGAGGTGACGCGCTCTTTATGTATCATGAAGACGCCGAAGCGCGGTTGGAGTGGGCCTTTTATCGCCCCTCAGGCTCACACCCAGATCAGGTCAGCGACCCTGATGAGATGGTGAGCATTATGGCCTTTAACCACTCGCGGCTGGGGGCTCTGGAGCGTTTTTCGCGCTTACATGTAAGGGTCGCCAAAGAGCCTGCCTTGCGGGTAAAAATCCGCAACCGAAGCCGTATGCTCTTTCGCGCGATGGTGGATGATGACTTTAGCGAACTGATGGCGGTGCTGCAGCTCTATCCCGTCTTTTTGGATCAGGCGTGTGATCAGATGATGCACGGGCGGATTTGGAACGAGAGTTATGCCGATGTGGTGATGGCGAGCCGATTTCTCGATATGGCCAAAGAGCAACTAGACGATGCCCTGCTTCAAGGGGTCTATCGGCGTCTTCGCCCCATTGCGACGCTGCGCTATGAAGAGGTGAGCGTATGGCTGGAGCATCTGCTTGCCAACATCGACGCGCTGCATGAGCGCATCGTAGCGTTTTACCTGCAGGAATACACGCAGTGGCTTGAACAGTGCAGCTTGCATCCGCTGCAGCGGATTGTGCTGGGGAAGAGGATAACGGCCCTCAAACAGCGAAGCACCCTCTGACACCCAACTGACAAAAGCAGCCTACCAAACACACTCAGGCTTTTTGTATCATTCTCAAATGACACATCAACGCACCTACACCTGCCTTGTCCATGCTCGGCCGGATGAACTTTTCGACTTTCATACAGATACCCACAACCTGCTGCGCATTACGCCGCCCTGGATTGGGGTTTCGATCGTATCGATGGATGCACCCCTGCGCGAACATAGCGAAGTCGTTCTTCGCATCAAACGCTTCGGCCTTGCGACGCTCTGGCGGATGCGTCTCGAAAATGTCAAACCGCCCCATACGCTTTGTGACCGGATGGTGCGGGGGCCTTTCACCTCTTTTGTCCATGAGCGCACCTTTAGCGCCTTGAATGAAACACAGTCACAGATGCGCGAGACCATCACCTTTTCACTTCCGCTGGGCGCTTTAGGTAGGATCGCTCTGTTCTGGGTAGGTCGCGACATGGATGCCATGTTCGCCTACCGCCACCGCGCGACTCAAGATTTTTTTGCGTCACAGCATTGAGCACAGAAGTTGCAAAAGTAGGGCAAACCATCAAGGGAGCAAACTTATGAATGCAACACAAATCCGCGTGATTCAATCAATCTATGCGCTGAGTGACGACATTGACTACAATCTTTATGACTCTGAAGATATCGCCGAATACGCCAATCTCGACAAAAATGTCGTACAAGAGACGATCAAAGAGCTGTTTCATGAGGGGTATTTGGGGGAGTGTATGTCGTATGAAGATGACGGGATCGAGACCTATCATCTGATGGAGCGCTCACTGCGGTTCGTCGAAGCCTAAGAGGGCTTCAGACGGCACCGAACAGGGTTTTACCTTTGGTGCTTTTAAGGGCGCAGGCCTCTTCGTAGCTCATCGCTTTGGCGCGGAACTTCGACTTTTTAAGCTCGTCGTAGAGCGCATCCACTTTCTCTTCCGCACTCATCTTCTTCAGATCGCCTTTGTTCAGATCGGCGGTATCGACCAGCTCATTCCACACCGAACTCTCATCGAGTGAGAAGGCGTAGATGTTGAGTCCCTCGTAGCTAAACTGCGCGTTGCCGTCGAGATCGATTACAAAAAGGGTGATGAGGGTTTCGGGTGTGAGAATAGTTTTGTACTGCTCGACCAGCGGTACCAGATCATCAAAGGTCTCCAGTTCGCCGGCAAGAAAGAGCAGTTTGGTGTCGTCGCTGATGGCGATGGCCTGTTTGAGTGTCGATTTGGGCGGAAGCACTTTATCGGCGGAGAGCACTTTACCGGGGACGATAATGAGCGCGCCGCGATAGCCGATGCGCCCTTTGACGCTGAGCGGTCCGTTGAGCGATGCCTGCCATTGCAGGTTGTTGGCGTAGATAAATTCGAGTGGTGTCATAGGGTTCCTTGTGTTTTTGAGATAGCACATGCGGCCGCATACACGGCGCGCACACGCGCTTTGAAGGCCTTCATGCGCGGCTGGGTAATCGCTTCCATCGCCATAGTGCGAAGGGCGCGAATCTCACCGAACACAAAGGCCGTGGGGTCGCTTCGTCCGATTTGAATCAGATCGTGTACGGTGGGTTCAAAAAGGGCGCTTGAGGGGCAATTCAGCGCGTCATAAAGCCCCATGAAAAGAGCTCTTCCCTCATCGTCCATCTTGCAGGAGTCATCCGTGATCTTTAGCGCCACCGTGATGGCGGCGTCGATCTCGAAGGGCTCAAGCGCAGCGGCGACGGACGCGAGTGCGGCGCGGTTCACCCGATTTCGCCCTCGGAGGGCTCTAGCTGCACCTTCTCTTTGATACCGCGACGCGAGAGGGGAAT
>JAFGUB010000018.1 GCA_016938735.1 Campylobacterales bacterium
ATCGCCGATGAGGTGTCCATAGGTGTCGTTGATCTGCTTGAAGTGGTCAATATCGAATAGAATGAGAGAGAGCGGTTTTTGGTTCCGTAACGCGTGGGTACAGAGATGGCTGTACATCATCGTAAAGTGAAGGCGGTTGGCGATACCTGTGGTGGTGTCGGTCAGTGCGCGGGTCTGCATGGCTGATATGTCGTTGAATACGACGACGTAGCGGGTGTTACCCCCTTCGATCAGCGTGGAGAGTTTGACGTCGAAGACCGATGTGACGCCGTTTTGGGTGATTTTAGCCTTGTGAATACGATTGGGAAAGTCGATGATGTACTGTGTCCATCGGCGGTTCTCTTTGATGGGTAGCAGATACTCGTCGGTATCTCCCTCTTCAAAGTAGTCGCAGACGCACTGATGCTCTTTTACAAAGGCCTGAAGCGTTGGGTACCCCAAAAAGTCCAGCAAGGCGAGGTTGGCAGCGAGTAGATGTTCGCCGTCCGTGGCGATCACCGGCGAGGGGATGGAGTCGAGTAGGGCCTGATTGTAGCGCTCCTCAAAGCGGATGCGTTGGGTAATGACATCGTAGAAGTAGCGGATGGCAAGCCAAAGCAAGAGAATAAAGAGCAGGGCAATCGTACACGCGGCAAGCAGCATCTGTCGCACGTAAAGGGAGAGATCCTCGGCGGGATAGAGCAGCATCACCGATCCGATCGTCTCTTGTGCATGGTTCTCAATCGGTAACAGTGAGATATAAAGGGTTTGGTCATTGAATTGCAACGTGCTCTCTTCAAGGCTTTGGTGTTGCTCTTTGTAATGCTCGATGGCATCAAGATAGGTTTTTGGCGGGTCAAAGGCAATCATGTCGCCGATCTGAATGGATCGGCGGGTGGTATCAAGAAAGCCTACATAGCGCTCTTGTAGCCAGAAAAAGGCGTCGTATCCGGTATGGCGTCGGATAATACCAAGCAGATGACGGGCATGAAGGCCAAATTCCAGCGCACCCAGATAGCGTTTCTCGTGTATGATCGGCACCAGCAATCTAAAGCCCAGCCCCGCCCGTCCCTCTTCGAAACCGTGGATGATACTTTGTTGCCGGTGGGTGTCGCGTACCATCTTTCTAGCGTCTGCGATTGGGTCGGAGTGGACATTTTTTTGGTGCATCCGCAGCAGTGAGGTGCCATCGGCATTGTGAAACTGCATGACAAAGAGCGCTTCATTCTCTTCTTGCATGACACCCCATCGTTTGGCGATCAGATCAAAAAGCCGCTCGCGGTCTTGTGCAATGATGGCTTCGATAACGCCGGGTGAGGAGAGGTTGGCGTAGGCCCTTGCAGTATAAAATCGGACGGTCTGATCGATACTTTCACGGTAGTTTCGCAGTACATTTTCGCGTACTTCGTCGATCCTCTGCGCATGCATCTCCTTTTCGTGCATGATGGTGTAAAGAGCAATCGCGGCAGCGACAATCAGCACCAGCAGACTCAAAAACAGTAAAATTGATCTTTTTAGTCGTTTCACGCTACTTCCTTTTGATGCATCAGTTCAAAATCCCGCACGCATAGTGCCGGAGCGAAGAAGAAGCCCTGATAGTTGTGGCATCCCAGCAAGCGCAGCGCATCGCGCTGTGAGAGCGTCTCCACCCCTTCAGCGATGACATCAAGACCCATGCTGCGGGCCAGTGCAATGGTCGATTTGCAGATGATCTCATCGTTAGGATTGGAGAGGATATCGCGCACGAAGCTCTGATCGATTTTGAGCTGGTCGATGGGGAGCCGTTTGAGATAGCCAAGCGAAGAGTAGCCGGTGCCGAAATCATCCAAAGAGAAGCCGATGCCCATGGCTTTGAGTTGTTCCATTTTGACAATGATCTCTTCAGTGTTGCGCGCCAGAATGCTTTCGGTCATCTCAAATTTAAGCAGGCTTGGATCGACGTGCGTTTCGTTGATGACAGCGCGTACCTGATCGACGAAGTCGTGTTGCATAAATTGACGCACGCTGACGTTGACGGAGATAAGCAGATCCTGCATGCGCGCTTCACTCTGCCATATGACCGACTGTTGCGCAACGCTGCGCAGCACCCAAAGTCCCAGTGGCACGATCAGCCCGCTCTCTTCAGCGATGGGAATAAAAGCCGCAGGAGAGACAAGTCCGCGCGTTGGGTGGTTCCAGCGCACCAGCGCTTCGGCACCGCAGATGCGCCGTTCATCATCCACCTGCGCTTGATAAAAAACCACCAGCTCGGAGTGCTCTATCGCATGGCGCAGCTCCTCTTTGAGCAGCGCTTTTTGATGCAAGGCGGCTTCAGTTTGCGGATCGAAAAAGCTGATGGTGTTGCGCCCGCTCTCTTTGGCGCGGTACATGGCGATGTCGGCTTGCTTGAGCAGATCGTCGTTGGATGCGTCATCGCCTTGAAAGAGGGTGATACCGATGCTTGCCGAGGAGCGGTATTCGAGCGCATCAAGGGGATAGAGTCTATCAAGTGCGCCGATCAGCTTGTATCCGACCGTCTCCGAGGCGAGCGCCGCATCACTTTGGGCTGCACCCAGATCGTTGAGCACCACGACAAATTCATCGCCGCCCAGACGAGCGACCGTGTCGCCTTCGCGGGTGGCACCCACAATCTGTTCGGCGACCTGTATGAGCAACAGATCCCCCTGCTGATGTCCCATCGTGTCGTTGAGCGTTTTGAAATGGTCCAGATCAAGCAGCAAGATGGCGCCGTAGTGACCGCTGCGTTTGCTCGCAGCGAGGGCCTGCTTCAGTCGATCGAGCAGTAGTTTGCGGTTAGGAAGGCCTGTGAGGGTGTCGTAAAACGCTAGGGTTTTGATGGTCTCTTCAGAGCGTTTTTGATCAGTGATGTCTCTATCGCTGCCCCGATACCCGAGCAGCGTTTGATTAGACGCCAAAATCGGCAGGGCACCGCTGGAGCGCCACAGCAGATGCCCGCGCTGATGCGTGATCGAGCTGATGAAATCCCGAAAAGGCTTGTGCGCCGCGAAGCGTTCGAGCATCTGCGCCTTGAGCCTCTCGCGGGTGGCTTCGGGGGCGAGATCCCAGCAGTGCAGGTGGCCGACCATTTCGTCGGGGAAGTAGCCCAAAATGTCGTAAGCGGAGTCACTGACGTAGGTGTATAATCCTTGGGCATCGCACTCCCAAATGACGGTGCGGTTAAATTGGGTCAGCTGCTCGAAGCGCTCTTCGCTTTCGCGCAATTTTCACTGCCCGGCAAGCAGTGCTTTGTCGGTGTAGCGTAGCAGTAGGTAGAAAAGTCCTATGAGAATGCCAGAGAGCGCTAAGGCGAGCAAGACGCTGCTAAGCACCAGAAAACGGGTGTTCAAATGCACCTGAGTGACATCCACAATCACTTGAAGATAGCCTATCTCCTTGAGCGCCACGTCAAATACACCCAAATGCAGGTATGCAAAATGACGGTCATTGAAGACCAAGGAGCCTTGGAGATGTGCCTGCGCGCTTGCATACGCAAGGACCGTATCGTTGTATTCACTCCAGGAGGCGCTGCGCCGCAGCATGGACATTCCCGCTTCCCACTCTTTTTGATTCAGATAGCTTTTTTTGATCATCAGCATCAGCTCGACGCCAAACGATTTGCCGAGCTGTTCGAGCAGATCCTCAATCTCCTTGCCCAGCTCGACATAGCCTATGAGCTTCTCTACGTTATAAATGGGTTGCACATAACGCAGGGTCAGCGTTCCGAGCGGTCCTAGTTCCAGTCCGTAGCTTGCGCGTCCACGCCACTCCGCTTCGAGCGCAGTAAAGCGATTGATAAGATCACCTCGCTTTTGGGGGCCGTGAAGGCGTAAAAGGCAGATACGACGCGCGTCAAAAAAGTAAAAATGGGTGAGGCGGTGGGTTTGGTTGAGCTCTCTGTAAAGAGGAGCCCATCGGTTAGAGAGCGCCTCAATATCCGCATTGGACAGCGCTTGATGGGTTTGCGGATCCGCAGCGACGGTTTTCGCTGCGATTCCAAGCCCCATCGCCTGTTGCGATAGTAAAGAGGCGAGCTGCTCTGTGATAACGGTGCGTTTTTGTGATAGCCGCTCTTGCATATTTTGGTGGCTTTGCCAATACAAAAGCACCCCGACGCCGATGCTCAGTAGCAATGCGGCCAGTGCAAACGGGACTAAGAGGCGCTTCGTGATGGAGCGAAGCGTCGTTTTACGCTCATGGCTGCGACCTATGAGCTTTACCAAAAAGGAGGTAAATGCGGTTTTAAACACGATAGTAATTCCCCCTTTTGACGGATTGATCATAGCATAAAGCAACGGCTATAGTATATTTCATTCATATTACGGTTGCCACCCCATCCAAACGAAATAAATCATAACGACTAACATCTTTGAAATATAACGATAATACTCTATGTTACTTTAAAAATGCGGTAGTCTAAAACCGCTGTTCGAAGGCAAGATAGAGATGGGTTCCTTCGCGTTCTACGCCTCCGGGGTTGCGGTAGTAGTAGGAGGGGTGGCGGACTTTGGCGTCGAAGAGATTGTTGATACTCATCTGCACGCGACTGTAGGGGGTGGTGTGGAAGGTGATCGTCTGGTTGAAGAGATGATAGGCATCCACGCCGGTATCGAGATGACTATCGATTGTCCACTGCAGAGGACTCTTTTGGGTTGCACCGTAGTAGCGCCAGGTCGTGCCCAATGTGAGGGCGTCGTAAGGCTTAAAGAGATACATCGCTTTGAACATCACGCTTGAGACGTCGGGCATATCGACGTTACGCTCGATCTCCGGTACGCCGTCTACGATCTCTGGGGGGACGGTGTACTGCGCCTTGGAGTAGGTGGCATTGAAGTAGAGTTGATGCATGCTGGCCGGGCGGTAGTTGTACTCGAACTCGATGCCCTGAGCGATGCGGTCTTGGCTATTGCGGTAGCCTTCAGGGGTGTCTGGAAACTCCTCGAGATCGATGATGTCACGCAGGATCGAGTGGTAGAGGTTGAGCATGAACCGGTGGCCGGGCTTTGGTGTGAGAATGGCGACGGCCTCGAAGGTATCGGTGCGTTCGGGATCAAGATCGTCGTTGCCTGCACGGGTGTAGATGTGGCCGTTTTGGTATGCTTCGGTCAGCGAAGGAGAGCGGAAAGCGGAGCCGTAAAGCAGCTTGAAGACGGTGCGTTCGTCATAGCGGTAGACCAAGCCGGCACGTTGGTTGAGTTGCAGCCCAAAGTCGTCGTAGTGGTCGGCCCGAAGCCCCAAAACCAGATCAACCTGCCCATGTAACGAGATGAGGTCTTGAAGGTACATGTAGAGATTGGTGCGGCTGGGTTTGTCATCTAGCATCGTTTCGGTCGGACGGTTCCAGAAGGCAGGCTCATTGGTAGCGTTGAATTGAAAATCGTCGTAGGCGCTGTGGGCGAGAATCGCCTCCTTGTTTTGGGTAATGAGAGATTCAATACTGTTTTCATAGCGGTCGTGAGTGATCATTGTGTGGCGCACACCCAAGCCTGCCAGTAGTTCGTTGCCATAGAGTACGGGAAAGCTCATGGTCGATTCAAGCGCGATATTTTGCTCTTGCAAGACGTTGATCGCGTAAAATCCTTCGGTGGTCGGCACATCGACTGTGGCGAACCGTTTAGTAACAAATTTAACATCTTTGATATCGGTATCAAGTGTACTGTCGTAGAGTGAGTAGCTTGCTTTGGTATGTAGTGTGTGGGCACCAAAAACGGCGCTGTGGTCAAGTTGGGCAAAAAGATAGCTGTTATCGTGATAGCCCGGATGATCGGGTAATGGATCAAGCGTGCCTTCGAGCTCATAAAAGTTGTGGTAGCGGCTCTTTTTGAGCCGGCTGGTAAAAAGCCAAGCGCCGTTAACGGCGCGCAGACCGATCGAAGCGTCGTGCATCGCCTCATCCGAGTAGCCTTTGCGTCGCTCCAGATAGATCGACTTGTCGTTTTGATGCCAATAGCCGTCGGCAAATATCTTCCATTCGCCGAGCGTACTAAAGGTGTTAAAACCGATGGAGCGCTCTTCAAAGCTGCCGCCGCCTAAAGCGATGCGCTGCTCCTCTATGGCGTTGCCTGCTTTGGTGATGACATTTACCGTGCCATAAAAAGAGCCTGCCCCGTACATGGTTGAACCCGGGCCGCGCAGCACTTCGATCTTGTCGATAAGCTGAAGCGGAAAGTCCATGTAAAAGTAGCTGCTGCCGCTGCTTTCGTTGCGGATCTCCACCCCGTCGATCATGATCTTAATCTTGTCCGAGAGGTAGGCATTGGGGTTTTTCAGACCCCGCACGGTGGTCATGGGAAATCCCAGCGAGGAGATGTGGCTTTGGATGCCCGGCAGCATCTCCAGCGCCTCACCCAAAGTCATGATACCGGCGTTTTGAAAATCCCGTGCGTTGATGAGGGTGACGACCGAGGGGAGGTAGTCGATATTGAGCGATTTTTTGGTGGCGATATCGCTCATGTCTTGAAGCAGCAGCTCGAAGTCGTCCGCACTTTGGGCGCAGAGCAGCGATGTTGCCGCACAAATGGAGAGAAGGTAGGTACAAGAGCGCACGTTAAACTCCTTTTTTTAGTCGAAACCCGTTAAAAATAGTCAAGAATCTATTATGTACAATACATTTAGGACACGTATGGGCTATAATATAGTACATCCGTTTAAAAGATTGTTCATTTTAATGAATGATCAAAGTAGTGAATCCAAAATAATCTCAGGTGGGTCGATCCGGGCAATGGTTAATAGAGGTTTGCGTTTTTGTCTGCTGTTGATCACGCTGCAGGCGATGACACTACAGGCGGTGCAGTACGACGAAAATGTCTTGCAGATTTTTTCCAAAATCGCCCCACGCCTAGTGCTGCTGAGTTCCAAAAAGAGCGAAGTAACCGAGCAGATTGATCTGTGCGTCGTTCATGAGAAGGCCGATGCCTACGTCGCCGAGCGTTTTGGCAGAATGATCAAAGACAACGCTTCGGGCGGAACGATAGACACCTTGATCCGCAGCGTAGAGATCGAGGAGGTACATTTATGCGCACCAAGTCAGCTTCTCTTTTTTTTCAACACCTCCGCCGCAAACATTCAAAATGCGCTTGATCAGCTCTCAAAGAGCGCTCCGATCACGGTGGCGTATGATTCGAAGCTGCTCGGTTTTGGTATCGACGTATCGCTCTTTTTCGGGCGTAGTGTGACGCCTTATATCGACATTGCGCGCTTAAAGAAGAAGCAGATCACCTTTGATGAGGTGATGTTGCGCGTTTCCAAAATCTATGTTGAGCCCAAGCTTTGAAGCTTCGTTTGAGTCTGGAGTACAAACTCATCTTTGCTACCATCTTTTTTGCAGTTTTTATCGTGCAGTTTCAGCACCACCAGCTTTCCGATCGGGTGCTGCATGAGATGGTATTTGCCAAGGAGTCACGTAATCGGTTGCTGGTCGATACCGTCGCCCCCATCATCGCGGTCAATCTTGCCTTTGGCCTTGAAGAGGCCAACCGCGCCTATCTGGAGCAGATTAGCCAAAAAAACGGCGATATTATACGGCTTGAACTCATTGCGCCTAGCGGAAAAATCCTCTACCGCTTTGCCCGCTCTAGCGAGCCTCAGGCTGCAAAAAACAACCTTAATTTTCGTAGCGAGCGGATCTTCGATACGCTTGACGGTACGCTGCTTGCTACCATTGAGGTCTCTTTCGGCGATGAGGACTATCGTGCGCTCATGCGCGATTTTGATGCGCTCAATATACAAACCATCCTTATAGCGGTCGCTTCGCTTATCGCCTTGATATTGGTGATACGGCGGATGTTTTCAGGACTTAGACGGTTACGCCAAAGCGTTGAGGCGTATGATCCCAAACGGCACAATTTTACGCTTGAGCGCGTCAAAGGTAGCGATGAGATCGGAGTGATTCACAATGCCATCGTCGGCATGGTCGAGCGGATCGCTGATTTTGCCAAAGCGCTTGATCAGGCCAATGCCTCACTTGAATCCAAGGTCATCGAACGGACTGCCGCTTTAGAAGAAGCCAACGCTGCGCTTGAGAAGCTCTCCATGACCGATGCGCTCACCGATCTGCCCAACCGTCGCTACTTCGAGGAGCGTTTCGATCATCTGTGGCAGTTAGCGCAGCGCAACCGCAGTGCTTTAGCGATGATCATCTGTGATATCGATCACTTCAAAAAATTCAACGACACGTATGGTCACGTCATGGGTGATAGGGTGCTGCGCAGCGTTGCCGAGGTGCTCAAAAGCGTGCTGAAACGTAAGAGCGATATGGTTGCACGCTATGGCGGAGAGGAGTTTGTGCTGGTGCTCTACGGCGTCGATACGACCGCTGCAGTCGCATTGTGCGAGAACATCCAAGAGGCGCTACGTGCAATGCGGGTCGAGCACCAGCCTATTAGTATGAGCTTTGGCGTTGCATTGGTTTATCCCTACATCGGTCTGGATGCGCAGTGTCTGCTTCAGGCCGCCGATGAAGTGCTTTATGACGCTAAAGAGGCCGGGCGCGACCGAATTATTGTCGGAGAATGCGATCAACGTATCAATTGACAGCCGATCCAAGCCATTTTGATATAAAATAACGCCTTCGCACAAAGGAGGCCGCAGTGACCGATATGATGGAGTTGTACCGAGAGAGTCGACGTCTGAGCATCCTGTTGGTTGAGGATCATCAGGCGTTACGTGAGCAGATCGGGCAGATTCTTGGCGAGCTTTTTGCGCACGTTGATCAGGCCGGAGACGGGTTTGAGGCGATGAACGCCTGTCGGCTCTACAAGGAGCGCTACGGGCGCAATTACGATCTGATCATGACCGATATACAGATGCCGAATATGAACGGCATCACACTGGTGGAGCAGATACGCCACAACGACGAGCGCCAAAGTGTTATCGTCCTTTCTGCCCACCAAAACAGGGAGTATCTGCTGTCGCTTATCAATCTGGGAATTTCCCATTTCGTCACCAAACCGATCCAAAACGAGACTTTTTTTGAAGTGCTCTACAAAGTCAGCCGCAAGATTAATCAGATGAACGTGACGCAGCCTCCGTCGCATCTGGTCAAGCTTAGCAGTGACTGCGTCTGGAATACTCAGGCCAGCACCCTCACCTGTCATCATAAAGCGGTCTCGCTGACGCGCCACGAGCTGTTACTCATGTCGCTTCTTGCGGCGCACTTCGAGCAGGTCTGCAGCATGGAGCGCATTATCGAGCACTTTGCGGCGCATGGGATCGAGTTTAGCCCTGAGGGGGTGCGCAACCTGATGGCGCGGTTGCGCAAAAAGATTCCGCAGGGGATCATCTCAAGCATCTACGGTCTGGGCTACAAGCTTGGGGGAGGCTACTAAGATGTTCTCTGCAGGCATTGAGGCGTGGCAGAGGCTTGGGCCTATGTTTGACGGTGCGTTTGAGGGGATGATTCTTTGTGAAGGCGACCGCATTCTTGCGGCCAATACACGTGCTTTGGAGATGCTGGGCTATGCGGATGAAGCTGCGCTGATCATTGATGCGCCGACGCTTTTTGAGCGGATTGATCTGCGGGCAGAGCGCAATTTTGAGTGGAACGTCAATGCCCGCTCCAAAATTTTACGTTCGCGCTCATGTGTAGGCGATCCGGGGGATGTCTGGATGCTCTACATCCAAGACCGCAGCGATATCGAGGCGGTGGCGTGGCAGGTGCGTAAACAAGAGGAGCAGTTTTTTAACCAGTCGCGTCTGGCGCAGATGGGGGAGATGATCAGTATGATTGCCCATCAGTGGCGTCAGCCGCTCTGCGCGGTGGCCTCCGCCGCCATCGCTTTACAGACGAAGGCCCGATTGGGGCGTTTTGATATGCACAGCGATAAAGGGCGCGATGAGACGCTGGAGTATCTGATCAATCAGACCCGCATGATCGCGGAATATGTCGATACGATGACGCTCACCATTGAAGATTTTCGTTCGTTTTACAAAAAAGACAGGGAGAAGGAGTTGGTGAGCGTGCGCACGCTGATTGGACGCACACTGGGGATCTTCAACGCTTCGCTGAAGCAGCAGGGGATTGAACTGTGCGTGCAGGGCAGCGACGAAACACCGGTGGAGGTTTTTCCCAACGAGATCGTGCAGGTACTGCTCAACATCATCCAAAACAGCTTCGATCAGTTTGTCGAGCGCAAGCTTCCCCGTGCGCGTATCGACTTGCGCTGGGGCGTACGCGAGACCATGATGTGTATCGAGATCGGGGATAACGCTGGCGGTATTCCGGAGCAATTGATGGGCAAGATCTTTCAGCCCTACTTCTCGACCAAGGTGGAACGTAACGGCACGGGACTGGGGCTTTATATGAGTAAAACAATCATCCAGGAGCATCACGGCGGGCTGCTTGAAGCCCAAAATCAGGAGGGGGGCGTCACCTTTCGTATCGGCCTTCCACTTATCATAAAGGAGCGCAATCATGATCGCACTTGAGAAGGTCGTGCACTACAGCAGCGATTTGACCATACTGTACGTGGAGGATGATCCGAACATTCTAGCCCGGAATGAAGAGGTGTTACAACTCTTTTTCAAGCGGGTCGATCTGGCCGTAGACGGCATTGAGGGGCTCTCCAAATACAAGCAGATGCGCGCCTCTAGCGGCAGTGATTATGATGTGGTGATGACCGATATTTTGATGCCCAAAATGGACGGGATCGATCTGTGCCGCGAAATCCGGCTGCTCAATCCCGACCAGAGCATCGTGGTGCTCTCCGCCCATAGCGACGCGGGTTCGCTCTTTGAGCTGATCAACATGGGGGTGCAGCACTATCTGCTCAAGCCGCTGGCGATCGAACAGCTCACCGAGACGCTCTACCGCGTCTGCAAAAGCATCGTTGATGCCCAGACGCTCTCCATCAAGACCGAAGAGATCTCAAGGCTCAATATGCAGCTTGAGCAGAAGGTGCAGGCACTCAACGCCGCTTTTCATGAGCTAGAAGCGATGACGCGTTTTAAAGAGCTCTTTTTTGCCAGTGTCACGCATGATCTGCGCACGCCGATGAACGGCATTTTGGGAATGTGCGACCTGCTCTTTCAAACGGAGCTGACGCCCTTGCAGCAGGAGTGGGTGGAGAAGCTGAAGTATTCGGGCAACCACATGATGCAGCTCATGAACGACATTCTCGACTTCTCCAAAATCGAAGCAGGCAGTATGGAGATCGAACGCATCGCCTTTGAGCTTGAGGGGGTGCTTGAGTACGCTTCAGACAACCTGATGATGCAGGTCTCCAAAAAAAATCTGGAGCTGATCTTCGACATTGAACCTGAGGTGCCCAGCCTGCTGCTTGGCGATCCGCTGCGCCTCTCTCAGGTGCTGCTCAATCTGCTCTCCAACGCCGTGAAGTTTACCGATCGGGGGTACATCTCGTTACATGTAAGCTGCGACAAGGAGTGGATCTACTTCGAGGTTCAAGATACCGGTATCGGCATGAACGCGCAGCAGCGCGCCGAACTCTTCAAAGATTACCATCAGGCGAGCCGCTCGATCGGGCGGCAGTATGGGGGGACGGGGTTGGGGCTTAATATTGCCAACCGTCTTATCGCGCTCATGGGGGGCAGTATCGAGGTAGAGAGTGAGGCAGGATCGGGTACGAGCGTGCGCTTTATGCTGCCGCTGCTGATACCTGAAGAGTCGGAACGCCGCTTCTACCGCGTTCCTTCGCGCCGAACGATGGATAAAAAGGTGCTCATCATCGATACCCACGTTAAGTCGGCCCAAGTGCTTGAGAAGAAGCTGCACTATTTTCGCGCTGAAACACTCTATGCAGGCACGCTTGAAGAGGCGCTGCGCTTAGGGGGAACACAGCGTTATGATCTCATCTTTGTGCAGGCGTCGCAGATGGGCGGCGTCATCTCGCCCGCTCAGTTTTTGCACAAAGACGGCAAGCTGGTGCTCATCATCGAGGCGGCCGATCTGATCCATCTGCCGCACTACCGCTATGACGGCAAGATCCAAAAGCCCGTCACCATCGGCACGCTTTATAAGCTGATGGCGCAGCTCTATGAGCGTGAGCAAAAAAAGCCCCTGCGCCAAGACGAGCGCGGTAAGCTGCACCAGTACGTCGGTGCAAAGGTGCTGTTGGCGGAGGATAATGTCATCAACCAGCGCGTTGTGACCAGCTTTTTAAAGGCGGTAGGGATCGAAGCGACGGTGGTGCCGGACGGTCAGGCGGCTCTTGACTTGATCGAGCGCGACGGCGGCTTTGATCTGATTTTGATGGATATCTACATGCCGATTTTAGACGGCTTTAGCGCCACGCGCCGACTCCGCGAGCGCGGTGTGAGCACGCCGATCGTGGCACTGAGCGGCGACAGCACCGAAACCGCGCGCAAAGCCGCGCAGGAGTGCGGGATGCAGGGCTTTTTGCCCAAACCCATCCCCGTCACCCTCTTTTACGACACGCTCGCGCTCCATCTGCGCGCCTAACCTTTGCTAGAACGCCGTTTGCAAGAGGCAAACAGCGTTACATGTAAGGAGTTGACGATGGTGGTATGGTGTGATGCGTGAGTGTTTTGATGCCACCCGCCTTACACCGCGCGTTGTCGCCCAAAAAAGCGGATTTTTGGATTGGGACAGCCAGCCTTCGCGTTTCAAACACTACCCCGATTTTTGTTATCGTTTATCACGCGAAGCGTTAGGCGCGTTTGGCTATCTGCTGGATCTGCGCTATGTCAGCGACACGCAGACGCTGGGCAATAAGCCCTATGAACGGCTCAACGTCCCCTCTGCGGGCAACCTGCACCCTTGCGAACTCTACGTGCAGTTGCGGGGTCTGGAGGGGATATTAAGCGGCATTTACCACGTCGATGCGCAGCGGCGCGAGCTGGTACTGATCCGCGAGATCGAGCGTGACGGTTTGGAGCCTTATGTCGGAATGGAGGGGCGTTTTTTTGGGGTGATAGCCCTGCTTAGCCTTGTGCCGTTTCGCAGCTACTGGAAGTACGGCGCGCGCTCGTGGCGCTACTGCTATCTCGATGCCGGTCATCAGCTTTACGTGCTGCGCCGTGCGTTGGAAGGTGCGACGCTTTGTGAGGGCTTTGAGGTTGCGTCGCTGGATGAGGCGATGGGCTTTGGCAGCGATGAGACGAGCTGCTGCGCGGTGGCGTTTGGCGAGCGCGGATCGCGCGCTTGCGCTGCTATGGCGTTTCCGCTGATGCAGGTGGCACCGACGGACTACCGCGAAGCCTTTGAGCCGCTGCCGCATCGAAGGCTGCTGGGCTGCGACGACGCTTTTGATAGGACGATCAGCCCTTCGCGCCGCTCGGCGCGGCGCTTTAGCGGCGTTATGATTGACATGGAGCCGTTGATGCATCTGGTGGCGTCGTGCCCCTTACATGTAAGTGTGATCCTATGGCGCGCACTGGGACGCTCAAGCGGTATTTATCGAAACGGTACTATGATCCGCGAAGGCGACTTCTCGCGCCGCGTGAGCGACTTGCTGGTCGCTCAGCGTTTTGTCGAGGAGGGAGCGGGGGTGATTCTTTTTCATACTCCAAACCCGGATGAATCGGCGCATCTGTGTGCTGGGGTATGGGGTCAGGCGCTTTATGAGGCGGCGGCGCAAGGTGCGCTTGGATGCAGCGGTATCGGAGCGTACTACGACGATGCGATCGCTGCGCTGATTGAGACAGACGATGCGGTCGTCTATGTAATAGCCATAGGAGGCATATGATGAAGATTACAGTACCCAAAGAGATCAAGACGGACGAATACCGCGTGGCCCTCACCCCATCAGGTGCCAAGGCGCTGCATGACGCGGGGCACGAGGTGTGCATCGAGCAGGGCGCGGGAGAGGGGAGCGGCTTTAGTGACGCGCTTTATGAGGCTGCGGGGGCGCGGATCGTGGGCAGCGCGGCGGAAGCCTACGCGGGTGAGCTGGTGCTGAAAGTCAAAGAGCCGATCGAGCGTGAGTACGGCTTTTTAGAGGGTCAAAAGCTCTTTACCTATCTGCATCTTGCCGCCGATGAAGCGCTCACCCGTCGGCTGCTGGAGGCAAAGGTGGAGGCGTATGCCTATGAGACCTTACATGTCAACGGAAGATTGCCGCTGCTTGAGCCCATGAGCGAGATCGCCGGCAAGATGGCCGCGCTCTTTGGGGCGGTGCATCTGGGACGCTACGGCGGGGGCAGCGGGCGGCTGCTCGGCGGCGCGGTGGGGGTGGAGCGCAACCACGTGCTGATTCTGGGCGCGGGGGTGGCGGGCAAGGCGGCGGCGCTTGCGGCGGCGGGGCTGGGGGCGGACGTGAGTCTGCTGGATGTCAATCTGGAGCGGCTGCACTATCTGGCGGATGTACTGCCCAAAAACGTCACCCTGCGCTACAGCGATGCCCATACCATCGAAACGCTGCTGCAAGCATCCGATCTGGTGATCGGCACCGTGCTCGTCCCCGGTGCAAAAGCCCCCAAGCTGGTGCGCCGCGAGCATCTTTCGCTCATGAAAAAAGGGAGTGTTTTGGTCGATGTCTCTATTGATCAGGGCGGCTGCTTCGAGACCTCTCACCCCACCACCCACCGTAACCCGACTTTTGCGCTTGAGGGAATCGTGCACTACTGCGTCGCCAACATGCCGGGAGCCTATCCGCGCAGCTCGACGCTCTCCCTCACCAACGCGACCCTGCCGTGGGCGCTGCGTCTCTCTCGCGGAGAAGACTTTACATGTAACGACGCCCTACGCAGCGCACTGAACACCTTCGAAGGCAGACTCTACCACAAGGGGGTGGCCGAAGCCTTCGGCTTGCCCTGCGCCTAACGCCTCATCGGCGCACTGCGCCGCATTCGCTACAAAATTGTCACAAATCCAACCATCTTCGTCGTTTCTGCTAGAGCAAAACTTGCATTAAAGGGTAAAAAGTTCAAGGAGCGATCCATGAGTGCCCTGCAAGCCTTCAATAACCTTACCGATGCCGAAGAGTATTTCGATTTTTTTGATCTGGAATACAACGAGCGTCTGGTCTACAGCAAACGCTTTCATATCCTCAAAAAGTTCGGAGAGATGATCGAAAAGGCCGAGGGCCACGATCTGGGCAGCGATGAGAAGCTGCTGGAGTACTACAAATTCGCCCTGATCAGCGTCTACAAAAACTTTGAAAGCGGCTACGCCCCTTCGGCGGCCGAAGTGTGGGATATGTTTGACAAACCCAGCGCCTGCGGTACCTGCAGCACATCGACTACATGTAACGACATCCAGGAGGTGACCAATGGAGTTCACGCATGCACAAGCCAGTCTCATCTCGTCTTCAACTAAAGACGAGATCCTGCCGCGTTTTCGTATCGGTCAGCGCGTGCGCATCATTAAGCCGATCCGCAATGACGGAAGCCACCCTTTTCACGGGCGTGACGAAATTCTCGTGCAGCCGGGTGCCGAGGGGTATGTCAAGCATATCGGCGACTTTTTGCAGGTGATCCGTATCTACGATGTTCACTTCATCGAAGAGGGCTCGACGTTTGGATGCCGCGAGGCGGAGCTTGAAGCGGTCGGCGAAGCGGACGGTTATGACGAGGTCGAAGAGGAGCTGCGCTGGATTAGAGAACACCGCGCTCAAAGAGCTGCCGAAAAAGCCGCAAAAGCAGCGGCGCAATCTCAAAGCGAGGAGGCTTGAACGAGACGCTTTGGGAATTGTGAGGCGCGTTACATGTAAAGTCATGAGTACATGTAAGGCAGAAAATTTTAAGGAGAAAGCATGGTCAATGTCATTTTTTGCGGGTTCGGCGAAGAGATGGACAAGCGCGTGATCGCACGCAGCGGCGATCTGCTCTTGCGCGTCGCGGAGAGCAACGGCGTGAAGATTCCCACCGAGTGCAAGGACGGAATGTGCGGCAGCTGCGCGGTGAAGATCGAGGATCTGTCGGTGAATGCGCCGATGAAGAGCACCGAAGAGGATTACGATGCGCATGCGGTGTCGTTTTATATGGCCGACAAAGAGCTAGAAACGCTGGTCGAGATGAACGCCATCACCAAAAAAGAGGCGGAAATCGCGCAGCAATTCAACCGCCAAACCCCTGTGCGTCTGGCGTGTCAGTACATCATTCGTGCCGACATTTTAGTAAAACCCTTTGCATAACATCAGGAGAAAACAATGACAACACGTGTAGAAATTATCAACGACTTTTTGGCGATCAACGTCAAACCGGGTAAAACCATCCAAGACATCGTAGAGGCGTCCGGTTCAGCACTCCCTTTTGGTTGCCGTGATGGCGAATGCGGCACCTGTGTGGTGATGATCGAATCGGGCATGGAGTTTTTGAGCGAAGTGACCGCCAAAGAGGTGACGGTGCTTAAAACGGTCGGCGAACCTAGCCCTAAGGCGCGTCTGGCATGCCAGATGAAAATCGTCCACCCTAACGGCTTGGTACGGATTAAATATTAATCAGTCGGCTGTACATGACTGCTTCTTATTCATTTTATAATGGGTTATGATGAAACAGGAATACAGCCTACAACAAAAGCAACTGCCGCGGCTCTCCATGAAGACATGGCTGCCGCTGTTGCAGTGCTCACTATCAGATTTAGACAAACACCTGCAGGTGATCGCCAGCGAAAACCCCTGCATCGAGGTAAGCTCCGGCTATGAAGCTGCCGAGAGTACACTAGGACGCAACTCCAGCGCCTACATCGCCTACCAAAACAGTGTCTCCAACGCCTCAAGCGATGAGATCGAGTGGCTGAGTATCGCCAAAAAGTCGCTGTACGAAAAATTGGACGACCAAATCGTTGCCCCGCTTTTTCCTACACCGATTTCACAGCGCATCGCCAAACAGATCATCTTTTACATCAACGAAGAGGGCTATTTCGACGGCAACATCAACGAGATCGCCGAAGCCTGCTCCAGCACGCCCCACGCCGTCGAGGGGGTGCGGCAGCGTTTTGCTTACCTTGAGCCTTACGGCGTAGGGGCGGTGGATTACAAAGAGTCGTTTCTGTTTCAGCTAAACGACGTCGAGATGGATGATGAACTGAGCATTCTGGTGAGCGCCATGATCGTGCAGTTTGAGCAGATGGAGAAGTTTCTGGAGCATCCGCGCATCCACGACGCCAAAACGGTCATCTCCCATCTGCGCAATCCACCGGCGCTTGAGTACATGGAGTCCGACCCGCAGGTACTGCCTGATCTCTACATCGATTTTAAAAACGATGAGCTCTCCATCCGCATGAACCACGGCTTCTATCCCGATCTTAAAGTGACGCAGATCGACCGCTACGAGAACTTCGCCAAACAGAAGTTCCGCGAAGCCAGAGAGCTGGTCAAGCTGCTCGATCTGCGTAAAGCGACGCTCTACAACATCGCGCTGGTGCTGATTGAGAAGCAGTACGCCTTCTTTATGGGGGGAGAGTTAAAGCCGCTGCGCTTGCAAGACGTGGCCGACGAGCTGGGATTTAATGAATCGACCATCTCGCGGGCCATCAATGAAAAGTATCTGGAGTGTGACCGGGGGATCTTCGCCTTTAAGGATTTTTTCTCCAACGCTATCGGCGAAACCTCCACCTCGAAGATCAAGCACTTTTTGCAGCGTCTGGTGGAGAGTGAAGACAAAAACGACCCTTACAGCGACAAGTATCTGCATGAAATGGTCGAGCAGCGCTTCGGCATCAAAATGGTGCGCCGCTCCATTGCCAAATACCGTCAAGAGCTTGACATCCCCTCGTATAAAGAGCGGACCTTTCTTTACAAGCTCTCGCAGGTGTGATCAGCTCGCTGGCGTATCAACCGCTTCAAAGAGGGTTACGGGCTCAATTTTGTACTCTGCGGCGCAATCAGAGCGGCTCAGCGCCGCCGCATCTTTTTCACCCGTACGGATACGCTCAACCTCAAGCACCGGCGTTACCCACATCTTGCCCGCACCGTGGCCCGTCTCTTGGGTGTTGGCGCGGATCGCTTCCATCGCCTTCTCTTTAAACTCTTGTGTTGAGAGTACGATGATGACCATCACCTTCTCGCTCAGGTCGCGCTCGAACCCTCCGACGCTCCCTTTGCCGACCACGTCGGTGACGGTGATCCCCTCGATCTGCTCATCATAAAGCCCCTGCAGTACGTCGCCCAAAGCGGCGCGGTTAAACACGGCGGTTAGTTGATACATCGGTAATCCTTTTGGATGGTTTGGGCTCTTTTTGCAATTTTTATTCGAGCCTTTGGACAAGAGTGACAATTTTGTTACATGTAAGCAGAAGCGTCATCGAGAACAACAGTTGCAATAACAGCGTAAACATCTCTACATGTAAGGAGCGCAGCATGGCGCGTAATGATTTGATCGGCGGGGCACTTTGGGAAGAGTATTCGCAAGAGGTACAACGCCGCATGGACAACCCTGTCAATATGGGCGAGATCACAGAAGCTGAAGCGGGGGACGAACGCCTTGTAATTGCCGATTTCGGCGCGGAGAGCTGCGGGGACGCGGTGCGTCTGTACTGGCTCATTGATCCTAAAAACGACACCATTAAAAAGAGCAAGTTTAAAAGCTTCGGCTGCGGTACGGCGATTGCCAGCTCAGACATGATGGCGGAGCTGTGCATGGGCAAAAGCGTCGATGATGCGCTCAAAATCACCAATATCGACGTCGAAAAAGCGCTGCGTGACGATCCCGATATTCCGGCGGTTCCAGGCCAGAAGATGCACTGTTCGGTGATGGCGTATGACGTCATCAAAAAAGCGGCGTCGATCTACAAGGGCGTCGATATGGAGAGTCTGGAGAGCGAGTTCATCATCTGCGAATGCGCACGCGTCAGTCAGGACAGCCTCATGGAGGTGATCCGCATCAACCACCTCAGCACGGTTGAAGAGATTACGGCCTACACCAAAGCGGGGGGCTTTTGTAAAAGCTGTATCAAACCCGGCGGGCACGAGAAAAAAGATGTCTATCTCGTCGATCTGCTCGAGCAGGTCAAAAGCCAGCTCGAGGCCGAGGCCAAATCGCGCCGCATCATCGAAGCCAAAGGGGACGGCACTTTTGAGTCGATGGGTCTTGTGGGTAAGATCAAAGCGGTCGAGTCGATTCTTGAAGAGTATATCCGCCCCACGCTCAAGGCTGACGGCGGCGATGTGGAGCTCATCGACATCAAACCTGAGGGGGATCATTTCGAGGTCTGCATCAAGTACAAGGGAGAGTGTATGAGCTGTTCGATGAACACCACCACTACGCTCGCGGGCATCGAAGATATGCTCAAATTCAAGCTCAAAGCCAACCTCCGCGTTATGGTCGTCTGATGCAACGCGCTACCAAAGAGGGAACCTTCGCCTATCTCAAGCGTTTTGGCCGTTTTAGCCGAGACTTTTACATGTATGACGGGGAGCTCTTTTTCTCCTCTTTGGGTCTGGGGACGTTTCGGCGTGAACCCTACCGCGAAGAGCACTATCTACTCAACTACCGCGACGCGCTCATTGAAGCGGTCTGCGGCGGCATCAACCACATCGACACCGCCATCAACTACCGTTATCAGGTGAGCGAGATCGAGATCGGCGAGGCACTCAAAGCGCTTTTTGAAGGGCACGGATTTAAGCGCGAAGAGCTGATTATCGCCTCCAAAGCGGGTTTTATTCCGCTGGAGTTTCCTTTTCCCGACCCCTACCGCTGGATCGAATCACAGATGATCGAGCAGGGGCTTACATGTAAAGAGGAGATCGTGATCGATCAGCACTGCATGAGTCCGCAGTTTCTGCGCTGGAGCGTGGAGCGTTCGCTCGAAAATATGGGGCTTGAGACGCTGGATATCTGCTACCTGCACAACCCCGAAACACAATTGGGCTACGTCGATCGTGCTCTGGTAATGCGCCGGATACGCGCGGCTTTTGAGACTTTTGAGCAGCTGTGCGACGAGGGCAAAATCGCCGCCTACGGCGTGGCAGCGTGGAACGGCTTTTTGTACGAAGAGGAGCATATGGAGTATCTGAGCCTGCGCGACATCGTCGCACTGGCCAAAGAGGCGGGCGGGGAGAACCACCGCTTACGCTACCTCCAAAGCCCCTTTAATCTGGCCAAAACCCACGCCCTTAACTACCCCAACCAAAAGGGAGAGGATGGCCGCTACTACAGTCTGCTTGAGGCGTGTGCGCGGTATGGTCTGCGCTTTATTGCCTCTTCTGCCTTGCTGCAGATGCACCTTTTCAAAGGGCGCTTTAGCGCTACGGTGCGCGAGGCTTTGGGTGCAGCAGAACACACCGACATCGGCGCGGCGCTGCAGTTTGCCCGCTCATGCGGTGCGGTGAGTGCGCTTTTTGGTGCGGTCGATCCCTTACATGTAAAGGACAACCTGCTGCTCTCCTACCTGCCCAAAGCGCGGCATGAGGGGATTTCAATGCTATTTGGAGGCCAAGATGCTCTATGACATCATCGTAGTGGGCAGCGGCATCGCGGGGCTTTACAGTGCACTGTATGCCAAAAAAGCGGGCTTTAACGTCGCAGTGCTCTCCAAGTCCAACCCTTTTCGTTCTAACTCCGCTGTGGCCAGCGGCGGTATCAACGCAGTCATCAACCTCAGCGAAATGGACTCTATCGCCCGCCATATCAACGACACCATCGAAGGGGCCGACGGTCTCTCTCATGCGCGCGCCATCGAGCAGATGTGCGCCGAAGCGCCCTCTATCATCAGCGAACTGCGCGAATTGGGCGTGAAGTTTGATGAAGATGCCTCAGGCAAGATCGCCCAGCGTCCCTTCGGCGGCGCATCGGGAGAGCGCACCTGCTATATTGCGGACCGGACCGGATCGGCGATTGTGCAGACACTGCTGATGCGCTGTCGGGAGGCAGGGGTGCATATCCTCTCCAACCACGTTTTTCTCAACATCACCCGCTACAAAGGTGAGCTCAGCGGCATCACCATCTTGCGTCGGCGCAACTCCCAAGTGGCCGCGCTGGCGTGCAAAGCGCTGATTTTGGCGGGCGGCGGCTACGCGGGGATCTATCGGGGCCACACGACCAACTCCCAAGAGAGCAGCGGCGATGTGCTGGCCGCAGCGCTCAAAGCGGGGATGCGGCTGTGCAATATGGAGTTCGTGCAGTTTCACCCCACCACCCTTGCCACCACGGGTGCGCTCATCTCCGAAGCGGCGCGGGGCGAAGGGGCTTACCTCGTTGATGAGAACGGCGTGCGCTTCACACAGGAGCTGCAGACCCGCGACAAGCTCTCGCGTGACATCGCCAAACACATGAGTGAAGGGCACAAAGTCTATCTCGATTTTCGCCATCTTGAGCCAGATCTGATCGATGTGAAGCTGCCTTCAGCCAAAAAGATGGCGCTCACCGCCGCGGGGATCGACATTCACACTGAGCTGCTTCCCATCACCCCCGCCGCGCACTACAGCATCGGCGGCATCTGGACGCGCGAAGACACCTCTACCGATCTGTATGGGGTCTTTGCCTGCGGCGAGTGCGCCTCGAGCGGGGTACATGGCGCGAACCGTCTGGGGGGTAACTCGCTGCTGGAGGGGGCCTATTTCGGGCGTCTGGCGGCGCAGGAGGCATCAAGAGTGGCGCTGCGGCGGGAGTTTCGTCCCATCGATTATGCCGAGGTGGAGAAGGAGTCGCGCCGCATCGATCTGATCATCGAAGGGGAGAGCCGCTTCAACATCAACGCCATGCGCAAAAATCTGGGCGAAGGGCTCTTTCGCAATGCGGGCGTCTTCCGCACGGGCACGTCGCTGGCCGATGCGCTTAGTTACATCCACTACCTTATGAGGCAGAGCTACGGGCTGCACTGCGTCAACAAGGAGCTACACGACAATGTCGAGCTGCTCTCGATTCTGGAGTTTCGCAACGCCCTTATCGTTGCCGAAGCGATGGTGATGGGTGCGCTGCGGCGCGAAGAGAGCCGCGGCGTGCACTACCGCGAGGATTTTCCCCATAAAGACGATAAGCAATTCAGCGGGGCGTCGATCGCACAGAGGCTCGGCCACAACTACCTCAAGATCACCTTTGAAACGGTAGATCGTATCGAGTTGTGGCACAAAGTCAAAAAAATCTTACATGTAAGCTAAAAGGAAAAACGATGGCAAAAGTAATGTTACGCGACAACGGTGAGGGCAAAATCCTCTTTTATGTCGCCAAAAAAGATATGGAAGAGATCATCGAATCGTTGGAGTTCGACACCGATGAGCAGTGGGGCGGCAACGTGAACCTCACCAACGGCGATGTCTGGTACATCAAACCCGGCCCCAAAAGCCTCCCTGCCGAGATTGATGCCAAGATCGTCAGCAGGGGAGACGCGTAAGGCTTAGCCGTTGCCATACGCGTCAAGGTATCGCATGGCTTAGTGGCTTCCGGATTGGTAGAGCAGTTCGCGCGATTTGGCTTCACCTGCTGTAGCGTACGCCTCGGGAATCACCTTCCAGCCGCCGATAGCTCTGGGGGTGTAGGTGCCTTGTCCGCCCATCCAATTGATCAGATATTCGCGTAGTCCCGTCTCTGTTTTGGTCACCATTCTGCTGGTCAGCTGCTCTTTGGCAATACCCGCGCCCGTCGTGAGGTGTCCGCCCCCTCCGCCGCCGCGATAACTGTTGATACCGACTCTATAGGTGTGCGCCATATCAAAGCTGCTTCCCGCATCGACTGCGCCGTCAAGGTTGGCATCCATACCCAAAATGGTGATTTTAGAGCCCTTGGGCTTGCTGACATCGACCGTGTAGACGATACCGGCCATCGAGTCGTAGTTGTAATAGGCCGTCGAGGTGGTCGCCGTACCGCTTGAGCCGAGAATAATTGTGCCGTTTGCATCTTTTTTGAAGTTGATGAGATGGTCGTTTTCGCTGCTCATCGTATTCATCCAGAGGTCGTAGTTGTATTCAAGGTAGTTCTTGATCTCGCTGCCGCTGAGCTCCATGACATAATAGGTGTTGTCATATTTATAGAGCTTCCACATATCCGAAAACTTCACTTCGCCGGCACTGAGCGTTACGTCAAACTGCAGCGGCGCCGCAATGGAGATATCGATAGGCGTTGCCAACACCTCTTTGGCCACGTAAAACTCAAGCTCATGGATGATGTCGTTAAAAGGGGCGTCTTTAAACATGGCATCTTGTGAGGTCATGGAGCCGCTTAGCGTAGCAACCGGCTGTGAGACGAAGGTTTTGGTCTCATCAAATGCGGATTGGAATGTGCTCATAAACTCGGCGTCCGCGACATATTTTTTCATATCGACGCGGTAGGGAGTGACGGTTTTGTCGTAGGATTTGGTGGCATCGCTCCATGTCAGGTTGATGTCGGCTACGGAGACAATCGAGGCGTATGAGCCGCCGCCTAGGTAGACGGTTGAGTCGTTGTGCTCTTCGGAGGGTTTGTGGTCGTGGCCGTAGAAGATGGCGTCAAATGCGCCCGGAAGGGCTTTGGCTACCAGACGAACGGCGTTTTCATTGTTTTCGCTATCGGCGCTGCCGCCGCCGTAGGTGTAGTCAAGTCCGGCGTGAAAGACCCCGATGAGCACATCAGGCTTCTCCTCTGTTTGGATCTTCTCTACCCAGTAGCGGGCACTTTCGATCATATCTTCATAGACGATGCCGCTCCAGAGCTCAGGCGCCAGCCAGTTGGGCACGCCGGGTGTCGTCAGGCCCAAAAAGGTGATTTTAACACCCTGCTTGACCACGCTGTGGTAGGCCTTGAAATAGGGATCATGGCTGCTTCCCTCTTTGATGGCATTGGCAGCCAGCCACGGGAAGTTCAGTTGTTTGACCATATTGTCAAAAACAGCGTGGCCCGGCTCTACGTCGTGGTTGCCGATGACACCTAGCTCATAACCGACAAAATTCATCGTATCGGCGTAGATATGGTTGGTCTTGGTGAGGTCTTTGTTGTTGTAGACGTTTACAATCGGCTGACCCTGCAGCAAGTCGCCGTTGTCTACGATCATAAACTCAAGCAGATGATCGGCCTTATCGAGCGTGCGCTGCTCTTTGACATAGCTAGAGACGTGCGCCAGCGAGCGGTTGTCCTCTTTGGCCTCGATAAAGTCGTAAGGGAAAATCTGACCGTGCATATCGGTGGTTTCGGCAATGCGTAGATTGAGTGTTTTGGCTTTAGTATCGTCTGCATCCTCATTGCATCCGACAAATATAAAAGAGGCGCTCAAAAGAGCGGTGGCGGCGAGTGAAAGTCTGAAGGCGTGTGACATAAGGTGGCTCCGAATTCAAGATCGCACATTCTATTGCGGCAATATTACGTTGCGGAAGCAGTGAGATAAGGTTTTGGTAACTGAGAGGTTGTCAGGGGTGTTAAGATTTAGCACAGAGGTGTAGGATTATAAGCGTGCATCCACTCCAGAAAATGCACTAAGGGCATCGGTCTGGCGATGTGGTAGCCCTGAACACTGTCACACCCCATGAGGCGCAGGCGCTCCAGATGCGCCGCGCTCTCAACCCCCTCGGCAACGGTCTGTTTCCCCAGCGCACGCGAAAGCGCGATGATACTCTCTACCAGTACCGCATCTTCACGATCCGTTAGCATATCTCGTACAAAGGATTGATCGATTTTGATCACGTTGATAGGGAGGTTTTTGAGGTAGCTCAGACTCGAAAACCCGGTACCGAAATCATCCAGCGCAATGCGGACGCCCAGTGTACGGATGCGCCTCAGAGTCTCTCCCGCCTCCTGCGGATGGTGTAAAAAGGCACTCTCGGTCAGCTCTATCTCAAGTCTGTGCGCTTCCACGCTAAACCGCGTCAGTAGCTCTTCTAGGCGCGACACCAGATCGTCTTGGTGTACCTGCTTGGCCGATACGTTCACCGCCAGATGCAGGTTTGGATATAACTGCAACAGCCGTACGCTCTCCTCAAGCACCCAAGCGCCGATGGCGACGATTAAGCCGTTCTCTTCGGCAAGACCGATAAACTCCGCAGGGGAGATGTATTTTTTTTGTGGTGCCAGCGCAAGAGTACCTCGGCACCGCACAGATGCGCGGTATCAAGCGAGATTTTGGGCTGGAAAAAGAGCTCGAACTCCTGACGCTCGATGCCACGATGCAACTGCATCTCCATTTTGAGCTGTTTGCGTAGTGCGGCGTTGGTGGCGGCATCAAAGAAGCTATAACGGTTTTTGCCCCCTTTTTTGGCGTTGTACATGGCGATATCGGCGTGCTGGATAAGCTCGTGCGGACTCTCTCCGTCGCCCGGATAGAGCACCGTTCCAATGGAGGACGTTACATGTAAGAGGTGGTTTTTAAGCGGAATGGGTGCCTCAATGCGCTCAAGCAGCCGCTGCAAGATGCGTAGCAACGCCTCGTCGCTCTCGACGCGATCGAGCAAAATGATGAATTCATCGCCGCCGAAACGGCAGACAGTATCGACGATGCGGCACTCCCCGCGTAATCTGGCCGCAATAATGATGAGCAGGGTGTCGCCCACGTCGTGCCCTAGCGAGTCGTTGATCTGCTTGAAGCGGTCGAGATCGAGAAAGAGCAGGGCGAAGCGCCCTTTATCGCGTTTGGTGCGCTCGATATTGCGCTCAATGCGCTCAATAAGCATTTCGCGGTTGGGCAAGCCCGTGAGGGCATCATGATAGGCCATGTGGATGATCTGCTCTTCTTGGCGCTTGAGCTCTGTGATGTCTTCAAAGATCGAGACGTAATGGGTCACTTTGCCCCGGCTGTTTTTGATGGCGTCGATATTTTGACGCTGGATGTAAAACCGACCGTCTTTGCGGCGGTTCCAGATTTCACCCTGCCAATGTCCGTGCAGACGCAGTTCGGTCCACATCTGCGCATAAAAAATGCTGTCGTGTCGGTTGGAACGGAGCATCGAGGGTGTTTGGCCGATCGCTTCATCGGAGCTGTAGAGGGTGATGCGTTCAAAACTGCGGTTGACCGAAAGGATACGGGTGCGCTCATCGGTAATGAGAATCCCCTCGGAGGCGTTGTCAAAGACGTTTTGCGCGAGCTGCACGGTGGTTTCTCGCGCATAGAGCTGTTCGCAAAGGACCACCACCCGTTCATCGATCATACGGGCCAGAAAATGGATGCTGAGCGTTGTGCCGTTCGCGCACCGCACGCGCGCACGGATGGGACGCGAGAGCGCAAAATCCGTGGCCTGTGCGCTCAACCACTGCTTTTGCACCTTCTGGCGGTAGCGCGGATCGGGATAGGCCAGCAGCCACCACTGATCCAGATCAGTTAACTGCTCTTGCGTATAGCCAAAGAGGGCAACAAAAGCGTTATTGAACCAACGATACGCCTGATCGGAAGCGACAATCGCAACCGCAACGGAGGCGGAACCGAACAGCTCTTGTAAACGCTCAGCACAGGCGTGATCGTGAATGGATGTGTTCATGATGTTATTTTAGCACAGAATATGTTTCGGTATTGACGCTCTATTTTTGACGTCACAACGTTTTTGTAGCGCTTTACGGAGCGCTTGGGTGTATGATTGCACCCTTATTTCTTTGATCGGAGTCGCTCATGCTGCGGCACGTCCTCCCCATACTCGAACCCAAGTTGGTGACTTTTTTACGCAAGCACCCTTACACCAAAGCCGATATGCTCAAAGATACTCTTTCGGGGCTTTCGGTGGCCATTGTCGCTTTGCCGCTGGCGATGGCGATTGCCATCGCGTCCAACCTGCCACCCGAACGCGGACTCTTTACGGCGATTGTGGCGGGCTTTTTGATCTCGCTGCTCGGCGGCAGCCGCTTTCAGATCGGCGGCCCCACGGCGGCTTTTATCGTCACGGTGGCGATGGTGAGCATGAAACACGGCTATGAGGGGCTGGTGCTTGCTACACTGATGGCCGGAGTGATGCTGATCGCTTTGGCCTTTATGCGCGCGGGGGAGCTGATCAAATTCATCCCCTATCCCGTGATCACCGGCTTCACCTCAGGGATCGCCTTGCTGATTGTCTTTTCGCAGTTGCGTGATTTTTTTGGGCTTCAGATCGAAACGATGCCGCCTGATTTTATCCACAAGCTCATGCTGTATGTAGAGCATATCGGCGAAACCAACATCTACGCGCTGGTTTTGGCGCTCATCAGCATCGGCATCATCCTCTATTTTCGCCGCTTTTATCCCAAAATTCCGGGCCCCATCGTGGTGGTTGCTTTTGCGGTGACGTGTGTGGTTTTGGGGCTGCCGGTTGAGACCATCGAGAGCCGTTTTGGGGAGATTCCTTCCATGCTCCCCTCGCCTTCACTCCCCGATGTGAGCTTTGAGCGGCTGCGCACCCTTTTCCCCGACGCGCTTACCATTGCCATGCTTGCGGCGATTGAGTCTTTGCTCTCTGCGGTCGTCGCGGACGGTATGGCCGGCACCAAGCACAAAAGCAACACCGAACTCTTCGCCCAAGGCACCGCCAATGTCGCTTCAAGCATCTTCGGCGGTCTGCCCGCCACCGGAGCGATTGCGCGAACCGCGACCAACATCAAAGCCGGCGCGGTTTCGCCCGTATCGGGAATGATGCACGCCATCTGGCTGCTGCTGTTTATGATGGTGCTCGCGCCTGTGATTGTCAAAGTACCGCTCGCGGCGCTCAGCGCAATACTGATGGTGGTGGCGTGGAATATGTCCGAGATCAAACATGTGCGCTCCATCTTCAAAGCGCCCAAAGCGGATCGTATTGTGCTGATCACGACCTTTTTATTGACCGTGCTGGTGGACCTTAACGTTGCTATTTTGGCGGGGATTTCGCTCGCATCGATCCTCTTTATCCATACCATGATGCAAAGCGTGCGCATCCGCGCGCACAATGAAGAGGAGCAGACCGATGATCCCGACTCCATCGCCAAAAAAACGGTACCTGAAGGGGTGGAGGTGTATGAGATTCACGGGCCGCTCTTTTTTGGAATCGCCGAAAAGCTGCTCGACACCCTCACGTCACTCAGCGGCAACCCCAAAATCTTCATTCTACGGCTGCGCCATGTGCCGATGATCGACGCGGCAGGTCTGCACGCCATTGAAACGCTGCATGACCGCCTTAGCGCGCGCGGCGCGGTACTGCTGCTCTCAGGCGTGAACAAAAATGTCGCCACCTACCTCAAAAGCTCCAAATTGGAGCACAAAATCGGCACGCACAATATTCTCGATCATATCGACAAGGCGATTAGGCGGGCGGAGGAGCTCTCAAGGTAGGCTTACATGTAAGCCTACAGATCAATTCCGAATTTTTTCATCTTGTAGCCGATCTGCCGCGCACTCATGCCCAAAGCGCGGGCGGCTTTGGTTTGGATGCCTTTGTGTTCGATCAGCGCTTGGAGGATCGCTTCGCGCTCCATCTCCTGCATGTCGTTTTTGGTCAGCGGCGTGGCACTTGAGCGCTCTTCACGCTGCGGTGCGGCAGTGGCGATCTGAGGGGATTGAGCAGGCGGAACAACCGGCGGCTCTTGGGTGTGGATGTATTTTTGGTAGTTAAAGGGCAAGACGTGGTTGA
>JAFGUB010000019.1 GCA_016938735.1 Campylobacterales bacterium
ACCCATGCAAAAAGAGTTCAGTTGGTGGCAAGCTCAAATGAAAAGAGCTGCTTGATTTCTTTGTACCATGAAGAGTTGACAGATCAACGAGCAGAGTCACAATTTTGCTCCGTTTTTACTAGAGCACCACTGGCGTAGTGACGCTCTAGGCTATCTACAAAAATATATCGGCGCCAAAGGGCATGCTTATGAACGCACCGTCGTCGGGGCAAGTATTGTGGTCGCGACGGATGATTATCTCGTTGTCTCCTTTTCGATGGGGTGGCATGACCCGGATAAGCCAGACTCTTTTTTGATCCCCACACACCACGAAATTCTTTTTATTGATAGGCTCGCACTCCACCAGACGGGAGATCCAGCCGAGGCAGTACGTCTGGCGTACAATGACCCAAACGGCACAGTTGAGCAGGCGCTGATGTTCAAAAAAGCAAGCAGTGGAGAGCTGATCGGTTATATCCCCTATGGCTCACAGATGACGACACTCGCACACTTTTTGGAGATCAACGGAGCGCTGCCGGAGGGCATGGATCAGCTCTATGCCAAACCCAAAGGCGGCGTACGGGTCGTCAAAGCCCAGAGAGTCTCAGCGCTCACGCTCACACGAGATAGAGACACGATCGCTGCAGGGGAATCGGTACGCCTCCATGCTACCATGCCAGGGAGTGCGACATACGTGTATCGGTTTGGTATCGCCAAAGAGGGAGAACCTTCGCGCCTTGTACGCGATTTTTCAGCAGTCGCTGACTATAGCGCTTCACCCCTGATGCCGGGACGCTATACAGTCAAGGTCGAAGTCGCCAAACAGGGTTCTACGAGTGTATTAGGAAGTACGACGGCGACGTTTGATGTCACTTTGGCACAAAAAGGTGTCTATGCTATGGCGACGCCACATCCGATGGTAGCACTTGTCGGCGTGTCGACTTGCACGCCAGGAGCGTGGGTCCAAGCCCACGCATCCATCGGCGACACGACGCTCGCCCGCTCAGCACTACTGCCATGCAGCAATGACGGCGCCGCACTGCTACTAGGGGGGCTCAAAGAGAGTACGGCCTACACGATCGCTGTCACCCAGACGCTGCGCAACGCAGCACAGACGCTGGGCACTGCAACTTTCACCACGACTCCTAGCGGAGTGGATTTCCCTTCTGTAGCGATTGATCGCTATACGATGGAAGACTCCCCGAAAGAGTCCGTGACCCTTATGAGCGCTTTTCCAACAGACTCTCATCCGTTGGCATTTGCCGTGGACATGGAGGGTGCAACGGTATGGTACTATCCGCACTTCAAAGAGGAAGAGGCCGTACTGACACGAATGACACCGCAAGGCAATCTGCTCTTGCTTGTCAACCGCGATACGATACACGGTGATATCCTCAAAGAGGTCGATCTACGCGGGTACACGGTGCGTCTTAAAACAGCGTCAAAATTCAGAGAGGAGCTTGCTGCGCGCGGCTTCACCGGGGGAGTGGGACTCTTTGACCATGAAGCTGTGTATCTGCCAAACGGCCATTTGGCATTGCAAGTCTCCTATGAAAAGAGTGTCGATGCTACCAAGATGCTGGGGGCTTTGATTGTGGTGTTGGATGCCGATTGGCAGGTTGCGTGGGTGTGGGATAGTTTTAAACATCTGGATACAAGCAGAGGGCCCATCTTGGGCGAAACCTGCCGCTCTAGCGATGTCTTGACGACGCCCGGCTGCCCGACACTGCTCACATTTACGACCGCAAGCGATTGGCTCCATGGCAATCATATTGCCTATTCGCCCGAAGACGGTGCGCTACTCTATTCGCTACGCAATCAAGATTGGATCATCAAAATCAACTACGCTGACGGAGCGGGTGATGGCAGTGTCTTGTGGCGACTGGGCGCAGAGGGGGATTTTACCCTCGCCGGAGGCGGCGAGTGGTTTTCGCATCAGCATGGCGCGCAGCTTGTTTCGCGGAACAAGTTGGTCGTGTTTGACAATGGCAACACGCGTTGCGCCAGTGCAGGTACAACTTGTGTGAGCCGCGGCGAGCTCTATCAGATCGATGAAAACACCAAAACTGCTTCCAAAATCGCTTCACTGGATATGCCCGCTTATGCTATGGCGTTGGGCAATGCAGAGCGGCTACTAGGGGGAGAGTACAGCTTCACGACCGGATTGATCATGGAAAAGGATTTCAGCGGAGCCAAAGTCGTGCGCACCAGCCAAAATGGCACGACTTCATCAATTCTAAGCGTAGGTGATACCAATCTCTACCGCGCGTTTCCGCTGCCCTCGCTGGGCGAACCGACACAGTGGCGGCCATGGCAGCTCGCAGTAGGCTGGAATGTACTAGGCAATGGTCTTGGTACTCCATGGAGTACGTGGAGCGAGATGAGTGGCATGACGCAGCGCTATACATTTGATGGCGCATGGCATAGTGACACGGCGACTGTCTATCCTGGCGAAGGTTTTTTCGTACAAAGCAGTACCACGGGATGGATCGATCGCTGGGGGGCTGTGGTCGTACCCGATTTAGCGACTCTACCTGCCAGATGGCACCTTCTTGGCACTGGGCAGGGCATTGCATCGCCCTCCACGCATCACAACGTAGCGACCTCATGGATCTATGACGGTGCATGGCAGCAAGACCCTGTGATCGCACATCCAAAGAGCGGCATGTGGGTGCAGACCAACCCCTAGAGGGCAGATGGTAGCTCTTGTATGACTTGGTTGATTTTGAAAAAAGATATGAAACAGGACAAAACACCTTATATTTTCAGTATCGTCGTATTGACGCTGCTGCTTGGCGTTGCTATGGCCTTTGTGGCCTACCTTGAATCACAGCAAGCAGGGGCTTCGTGGGGTACGGTTACGGGCATCGCACTGCTGGCAGTCATCCTTGGGCTTTTTGCGGTTTTGATGGTACTGGCTGTGAAGTTGCAGCGCATCATCGAGCATGTTGAGGTAGGCTCGACGGTATTTGAACAAATGGGCAGCGACCTGCAGCTGCGAGAGCGGACGCTGATTGACTATCTCGAGCAACCCTCTCCCAGAGCCTTTAATGCGGCAGTGTTTACGCCGCTTTATGGCGGGCTCATGCCTCTGGCGGCAAAGATGACATCTCTCTTTATGATTCCTATGGTGATGCTGCTTTTGATTATGGGGGGCGCGATGCTGCATCATGTCACCAAAGAGCAGGTGCGTCTAGATAAAGGCCCTGTGGCTCTGGTGCAGAGTAGGGTGATAGAAGCGAGGGAGCATCACTCCAGAAGCGGAAACTATGTCGCATTTCATTACGAGTACACGGTCGATGGTGTAACGCTACAAGGCAGAAGCTGTGCTGATGAGATGTTCTATGTAAAGGATGAGCAGGTGATAGTGGAGTTTTTGCCTGCAACACCCTCTTTGAGCCGTATCGAAGGAACCAGAGTAATGCCCATAGATATGTCGCAGTCGCTGTGGTTACTCCTTGGCATTTTGGTATTGTTGCTACCAGGCCTGTGGCTCTTTTTTTATTTTCATAAGCTGTGGCTCAAAAGATTGCTGCACGAAGGGGATGTGGTACGCGCCAACATTATCTCACTGCACAAAGGGGGCAAAGGGATGATTTTTGCCAGAGTCTCTTTTGTCTATGAGGGCTGTGAATATCAGAAGCGACTGAGTCACCCAGCCATGATGAGCACGTTATATGACACGCTTTACAGCCGCTGGAAACAAAAAGAAGCGATTGTGGTGCTAATGCATCCACAAAGTCGTTTTGCCTATCTAATTGAACCACATCTGGTTTAAACCAACTCTAAAAACAAGGACGAGGCTACTTTTGCAACTGACCAAGATCATCGTTGTTATAGTGTCACTACTTATATACCCGATCCAAATTATTTTGAAGGAAAAAACGGGGACAGAAAAACGAGGCTAGAATGGCACTTACTTAAGGGAGAAAGTACCTAAAAAGCCTACTATATCTACCTGTTTGTGCGAATCAGTTTGGAAGTGAGGCTTTATCCTTGCCAACTTGCGGGACTTAAGTCCCACTTCCGATTAAGCTACAATTTAATTTAGCCACCGAAGTAAGGCATAAAAAGCTTAAGTAAGTGGCATTCGGGACAGGATACATTTTTTCATCTTCTTGTTTTCCAATAATCTGGTTCTTTGTTTAGATGCATCACAGCGACAACAATGATCTCTTCACGTTGTACGGTACATATGATACAAAAGGAAAACGGTTTGTAAGACACCGTCTTGTTGTTTTGCTCATAAGCTGCCATGCGGATGGGAAGTCTCTAATACGATGAATTGTGGCATAAACCTCTCTTGCAAATTCAACTCCTAAATGCTCTTGACACGCTTCATAGTAATCAATCGCGTCGTTCAACTCAACTTCTGCATCAGGATGGAATCTAAACTTCATTTCGCCAGACGTTTGTCAATTTTTTTGAATACTTCTTCTCCATCAATGAGACTGACTGATCCTGATTCAATCTCTCTGAGGCGTGTTTCGACCTCTTTTTTCCAAAGATCATCAATGCTTTTTTTGGATGGATGAAGACTGCTTAGAAGCTTTTCGACCAGTTTTGTTTTGAGATCAAGCGGCAGTGAATCAACTTCGGCAAGAAGCTGGTTTGCATTGATGCTTGTCATAGCACCCCCTGCTCCTTGCCCCGAACCCCTTGCATCGCCAAACGGTACAGCACCGGCAGCACAATCAGCGTCAGCAGTGTCGAGCTCACCAGACCGCCTACCACCACGATGGCGAGCGGTTGCTGCAGCTCGCTGCCCGGCCCCGTGGCGAACAAAAAGGGCACCAGACCCAAAGCGGCGATGATCGCCGTCATCATCACGGGGCGCAGTCGCCGCAGTGCTCCGGTTTCTATCGCTTCGCGCAGCGCCATCCCCTCGCCAACCAGTGCGTTGAAATAGTTCACCAGCACCACGCCGTTTAAGATAGCGATGCCTAAAAGCGCAATAAAACCCACCGATGCGGGCACGGAGAGATAGGTGCCGCTCAGATAGAGCGCCGCCACCCCGCCGATAAGGGCTAAGGGGATATTGAGCAGCACGATGAGCGCCTGACGCATGGAGCCAAACGAGACAAAGAGCAGCACAAAGATCAGCACAATCGCAATCGGTACGATCATGGCCAGCCGCGCACTGGCGCGCTGCTGGTTCTCAAACTCGCCGCCGTAGCTGATAAAATAGCCAGGCGGCAGATCAAGCTGCGTTTCGATACTTTGGCGCACCTCATCCACAAATCCGACCAGATCACGCCCTTGTATATTACACTGCACCACGCTTTTGCGCAGCCCCTGCTCATGCTCGATCATCACAGGCCCCTCTACCAGCTCGATACCCACCAGCTCGGAGATCGGAATCGATTCGCCGCTTTGGAGGGTATAAAAAAGCGTTTTGATCCGCTCGATAGAGCGCTGATAGGGCGCATCGCCGCGCACCATCAGATCGATGCGGCGTAGTCCCTCTTGCACCACCCCGACTTGCGTTCCGGTGATCAGCGTTTTGAGATAGAGCGCCAAGGCGTTTTGATCCACCCCGTACAGCCCCAGCGCGCGGGGTTTGTAGGTGATTTGCAGATACTGCACCCCCTCATTGGCCGGCTTATAAACATCAATGCTGCCTTGCGTCTGCTCCAGCACCTCTTTGACCTTTTCGGCCAGACGCTCCAGCACCTCTCGATCCGCGCCGTAGATGCTCACGGCCAGATCCCCGCGTGCGCCGCTAAGCATCTCCGAGACGCGCATCTCGATGGGCTGGGTAAAACTCGCCCCAATCCCCGGAAACGACTCAAGCACGCCGCGCATCTGCTCTTGGAGCCACTCCTTGTCCGCCTCGCGCCACTCACTGCGCGGTGATAGCACCAAAAAGGTGTCGGTGTCGTTGAGGCCCATGGGATCGAGCCCCAGCTCATCCGAGCCGCTGCGCGCGATGATGGAGCGAATCTCCGGTACCTCGCGCATGAGTGCTTGCTGCAGCTTGAGATTGAGCGCGCGGCTCTCCTCGATGCTGATGGATGGAGTCATTTCGATGCCGATGATCATACTCCCCTCATCCATCGTCGGCATAAAGGTTTTGCCGATTTGGGCATACATGTAAAGCGTCATGGCCACCAGCAGTCCCAGCACGCCAAAGAGCGCTTTGGGGCGATCGAGCAGACGCCGCAGCAAAGGGGCATACACCGCCTTGAGGCCGCGCACCACCCATGTGTCGTGTTCATGACCGCCGCGCAGCAGCAAAGCGCTGATCAGCGGGATCAGGGTGAGCGCAAGCACCAGGGCGCTGAGCAGCGCAAAGACGATCGAGAGCGCCACCGGACGAAAAAGCTTCCCCTCAAGCCCCTCAAGACTCAGCAGCGGCAAAAAGACGATGACGATAATCAGCACCCCCGTGACAATCGAAGGAGCCACCGCTCTGGCGGCAAGCGCCACCACGGCCAATGCACTCTTGGAGCGCGCGCGTGCGAGTTCCGCGCCGATATGCTCGACCATCACCACCGCCGAATCCACCAGCATACCGATCGCAATCGCCAGTCCCCCAAGACTCATCAGATTGGCGCTGAGGCCAAAATAGTCCATCGCGATAAAGCTCATCAGCAGCGCAAAGGGCAAAATCACCGCCACCGCAATCGCCGAAGAGGCGCTGCCCAAAAAGAGCAGCAGCACCAGCACGATCATCACCACCGCCTCAAGCAGCGCTTTTTTGACCGTATCGGTCGAGAGCGTCACCAGCGTGGAGCGGTCATAAAAGACCTCCAGCTTCGTTCCCTCCGGAAGCGACTTCTCAAGCTGCATGAGCGTCTGTTTCACCTCGCGCAGCACCTGCTGGGTATCCACGCCGCGCAGGGCGAGCACGAGTCCCTGTACCGCCTCCTCTTTGCCGTCTTTGGTCACAAAACCCGACCGAGCCACATGGCCGATTTCGATGCGCGCCACATCACCGACCGTCACCACCCCATCGCCTTTGCGCATCAGCGCAATATCCGCAATATCTTCCAAACGCTCGATCCGCCCGACACTGCGCACCAAAATGCTCTCCACCCCCTGTGTGATCCGTCCGGCACCGTCGTTGAGGTTGTTTTGCTCCAGTGCGTGCATCAGATCGCTGAGCGCAATGCCCAGTGCGCGCAGCCGCGCCATATCGGGAATCACCTCATAGGTCTTCACCTGACCGCCTAAGGCGTTGAGATCGGCTACGCCGCTAATCCTTCTGATTTTTGGGGCGATCACCGCATCCAGCAGGGTGCGTTTTTCCATGAGCGAGAGGCTCGGCGACTCAATGGTGAACATCAAAATATCGCTCAGCGGCGTAGAGATCGGCGCCATCCCCCCGCGCGCACCCTGCGGCAGCGACTCCATCACCCCGCTCAGCCGCTCCGCCACCTGCGATCTGGCCCAGTAGATATCGGTCGCCTCATCAAAATCGATCGTGATGTCGCACAAACCGTACTTGCTTTTGGAGCGGGTCATGACCTGATGGGGAATCCCCAAAAGCGCCATCTCGATCGGCGTTGTAATGCGCGATTCAATCTCATCTGGGGTCATGCCCTCCGATTTCATGATCACCTTGACCTGCACGGGCGAGACATCGGGAAAGGCGTCGATGGGCAACTGCTGATACGCACGCACCCCAAACCCCAAAACGCACAAAGCGACCATGAGCACAAAGAGGCGCTGATTGAGCGCGAAGTGTATGATCCGATCAATCATCGCTCATCCCCATCATCCCTTTAAGCGCCGCAACGCCTTGGGTGACGACCTGCTTGGATGCCAGCGTGAGATCGTCGCTGTAATAGGCCTCGTCATCTTCGCCAAGCACCTTGAGGTTTTGGGGTGTATAGCCCTCGTCACTGCGTACAAACAGCAGCACCCGCGACCCCATCAGCACCGTCCACGCCTTGGGTATGCGCACCACCGTGCGTGCGATACTCAGACGAAAGGGGGCTTTAAGCCCTGCGCGAATAGTGCTTGACGCCCCCAAATCAAAGCGCACTTCAACGGTCTGTGTCGCCGATTCGACAAAGGGGGCGATGGAGAGGACGCGTGAGCGCAGCGCCGATTCTTCGTGTTCGATCAGCACCTCATCGCCTACATGTAAGGCTTGTGCCACACCATGCTCAAGGCGTGCACTCAGCCACAAATCCCCCTTTTGCATCACCGTAAAAAGCGGGCTTGATGCCTCCACGCTTTGCCCCAGCCGCACATGGATCTCAGAGAGAATCCCCGCTACCGGCGCGCGCACCCCAAAACGGCTTTGGACGGTTTTGCTCTTTAGCGCCTGCGCTACAAACGCCTCATCCACCCCAAAAAGCATCAACATGCTGCGCGCGCTCTTAAACTGCGCCTCGGCGCTTTGGCGCTCGGATTCGGAATAGACACACTCTTTTGCGGCAATCACCCCCTCCAGGCAGAGTTGGCTTTTGCGCTCATGTTCTTGCCCGCTGCGTTCCCACTCGATGGCACGTTCAATCAGATGTTGCTGGGCGTTGATAAAATCACTGCCCACCACCTCGGCCAGCAGATCCCCGGCCTTGAGTGTGGCATACTGCTCACCAAGCAGACGCACGATCTTCACCTCAAAAGGGATGGAGACACTATGCAGCAGTCGCGCGGGGATCTCCACGCTGCCCATCATTTCGCCCAAAAAGAGATCGGATTGCTCCTTGACGCGCTCCGTCTTGACGCCCGCATTGCGCTCTTGCTCTTGTGTCAGCAGCAGCGGCTGGGCACTAAGCCCCAAAGTTATCAAGAGTACCGTTATCAACGTTTTCATTCAAACTCCTTGCCCGTAATATTCAGGCGGTAATAGTCAAAGAGCGCCTCGTAAAAGGCCTCTTTGCTCGCGTGGATCTGCATCAAAATATCGATCACCTGCTGCGAGATGCCAATCACTTCGACCGCGCTCGCTTCTCCTGAGCCATAAGCACTCTGCGTCACTTCAAAAAGGGCAATCGCCTCTTGGCTCATCGGCCCCTCTAGGGTTTCGTAACGGCGGTACGCATCATCAAGCGCTATGTAGGCCGCTTGCCGCGCTTTTCGGGTCTGCATGGAGAGTGTTTGGAGGTTGTGTTCATGCTGCAACGCTTCGATGCGGTGCAGTTGCGCTTGCTGCTTTGCACCGCTCGATGTAAACTCCAGCGGCAGATTCACCCCTACGCGGTAGCGCTCCATGTCGAGCTCTTTTTCATAGGAGAGAGACCACTCCGCTTCACGCACCGAGGCCACCTCGCCAAGCCCCTTTGAGCGCTCCGCTTCAAGCGCCTCGATGCGGTACTCCAGAAGGGTTTGCGGCGCGCTCTGCTGCTGGGGTAACTCCAGCGGATAGAGGTCGGTACACGCCAGCTCCGCGATCTTCAGCCGCTCGCCGAAATAACCTTGAAATTTTCGAAAAAGCGCTTGGCGATAGCGCTCTTGACGCTCAAACTCCAAAGTCGTCTTACGCTGTTGCAACTGCCACAGCAGGTGATCTTTTTTTGAGACCTCTCCTAGAGCATACGCGCGCTTATTTTTGCCCTCAAGCTCCTCCATCTGCTGCTTCAACTGCTCCAGAAGCGTCACCTTCTCGCGCTGCAAACAGCTTTGATGGTAGAGTGCGAGAAGGTCATACATGTAAACCATCAACGCATGTTCGCCCCTCATAAGGGCGATTTGGGCTTCAAGATCGCTGCTGCGCTCTATACGCGCTTGCTCGCCAGGCAATATAAAACGCTTGCTGATGCCGACCGAATACTCAATCTCCTGCGATCCAACCGTAGGCTGCGCCTGCGCTAGCGAACCAAAAAGGGCATAAGGTGCGCCCGAGCGCTGCAGGGATTTGAGCGCTTCTTGGCGCTCATGTTCAAGCTCAAAGTTCTGCGCCATCGCGTGATGGGAACGAAAAAGCGACAAAAGCGTGCGCGCATCGATCGTCTCTTGCGCATAGAGCACGCCCGCACACAAAAGCGGTAACCAACGAATCATCATTTTTTCTCCATTGAATAAGGGAGCCGCACAGCGCGGACTTCCCATGAAATAGGCAAATCAGAAGTGAAACGGTTAGTGTGCGGGAGGGTGCAGGGGTGGAGCGGTATTTAATGTGTCATAAAGTTCGGCAGCATCGCTAGGATGCCCGGCAAGCGCTATGGGTGCCATACGCCACTCCTGCGCTTGGGGCAACAGATAGGCGTGCAGCAGCTCATGGACACTCCCGATCGCTGCTGCGGAGGGGACATGGGTCTTTGCCTGAAGCACCGGCACATCGTATGTCTGCATACGGGCCATATGGTCATGCAGCATCAACACGCCCACTGCCAGAAAAAGCAAAACCGAGGCCAAACGCTTCATAGCACCCCCCAAAAGATGGCGCATTGTACCGATCCCCTCTGAAGCAGAGCTAAACAATCTGTGCTACAATCTTCGCCCATGAAACAGATCTTACTCCTCGAAGACGATCTTAGCCTCGCCCACACCCTGCGCGATATGCTCACTGATGAGGGCTATGGCGTCACCTGCGTTTATGACGGAGCGCAAGCGGCGGAAGCGGCCTATGCGCAGCGCTTTGATCTCTATGTCTTTGACGTAAATGTGCCGCTGATGAATGGTTTTTCGCTGCTAGAATCCCTGCGTGACGCCCGCGACCTCACGCCTACGCTCTTTATCAGCGCCCTTGTCGATCTGCAAAGCCTCTCGCAGGGTTTTCGCGCGGGGGCCTTTGACTATATCAAAAAACCCTTTTTCCCCGAAGAGCTGCTGCTGCGCATCGAAGCCAAAATCGGTACGACGCAACCCTTACATGTATGGGGCGCATGGAGCTATGATCCGCGCATGCACAGCGCTTACAAAGACGAAGCTCTGGTGGCGCTTGGGGAGGTGCAGTTACGGCTTTTTGGCCTTTTTATGAGCCGCATCGGCGTACTCATCGACAACGACGAGCTGCTTGAAGCGCTCGAACATCCTTCCCCCACCGCGCTGCGCGTCGCCATCAACAAGCTGCGCCATACCACAGGCCTAGAGATCACCAACATCCGCTCCGTGGGGTACCGACTTGAACCGCGACATTCGTGAGTCACTGCTCAAGAGTTTCGCGCTCTTTTTTGGCTCCATGATCATCCTAAGTGCGCTGCTCTTTTACGGCTACTTCGCCCAGATGCGCCACCACCTGCATGAGCGGCTGCAATCACAGATGCGCCAGTGCAGCTTCGATCTGGCGTGCGATGCCTTCGCGCTGAGCTTCATTCCTGCCGACGCGACGCGCTTTTACCTCATCGAACACAACGCGAGCGGACTGCACGGATTTTATCCTATCAGCGAGAGCGATCGTTTTATGCTGATGCTGAGCTATCCGCCCGAAGCACTCAAGCGCGACACGCAGGCCATCGCGCACGAAAGCCTGCTCTATTTTTCGGGCGTCTCGGCGCTGCTGGCCCTGCTGAGTCTGCTCTTTTCGCTCTACGCCCTCTCGCCGCTGCGCCGCGCCCTGCTGCTCACCCGCGAGTTCGTGCGCGACATCATCCACGACATCAACACCCCGCTCTCGGTACTGCGGCTCAATGTGGCGCTGCTCTCGCAAAAAGAGCCGCACAACCCCAAACACGCCCGCATGGAGTCCGCCATCGCCGCCATCGTGGATCTGCAAGAGAATATGCGCGCCTATCTTGACGCCGCGCCGCCAAGCCGCGTGCCGATCGAGCTTCAAGTGCTGGTGCGTGAGCGGATGATGCTGATCGAAAAGCTCTATGGGCATATCCGCTTTAGCCTTGAGGGCGACCCCTTGGCGCTTCAAAGCGACCCCGCCGTTTTAAGCCGCATCATCGACAACCTGCTCACCAACGCCGCCAAATACAACCGCGAAGGGGGCACCGTACATGTACGCATCGACGCCCTAGAACACGCCTTACATGTAAGCGACAGCGGCAGCGGCATCAAAGAGCCGCAGAAGGTCTTTGAACGCTTCTATACCGAACACCCGCAAGGCCGTGGCATCGGGCTGCATATCGTCAAAAAGCTCTGCGACGCGCTGGGGATTGCCGTTACGGTTCGTAGCGTCGTGGGTGAGGGGAGTACGTTTAGGCTTGATTTCTTTGCACTCCACCGCCATCGAAACCAAAATCTTCACCCTAAAGATTTCATTTTCAACTGACGCATGCACCACATCAGCTTTCCAAGGGGTCAAAATATGAAAATCGCCATCGTTGCCAACCGGCTCTCTCAACACCCCCAAACACTCAACCCCTGAACCTCTTTCTCCCAAATCTTCGCATCCCAATCGCTACTAGAACGATCAAAGATCACCAAATGCGCTTCGTTCGCGCCTACATGTAAGGCATAATCTTTGGTCTGCGCTATTCCCTCGGCAATGGTCGCTTCAAGACTCTTGTGCAGAATCTTCAGCTCAATCACCACACGCTGTACGGTTCCGAAAAAGCCTGCATCACTCGTAGGCCATTCGATAAACAGGTCGGTACGCTTTCGCCCCAGCGCATACTCTCTACCGATTCGTCCGCCGCCGTTGATGATTCTTTGAAGGAATGCCTGCATCAACAGTTGCGGCCCTGCCTCTTTATAATCGAAGCTGCCGATCCAGCTGTCGGCATGTTCACGAAAGAACTGCTGGAAGGCCTCAAGCAGTTTGGGGATGTTGAGGCTTCGGTCGGGATTGATGTACCAAGATTGTTCTTGATTGGCGATACCGTATTGGGTGGCATAAGTCAGCTCTCTGGGGATCACTTCACGATAGATACGATTACTGATCATGACTGAGGGTTTAATGGTGATAAGTCCTAAGTCTTCTACATAGCTCAAATCATCTTCTCTAAAATCGGGACGTTCGGTGGTGTTACTGAGCAAAGCACTCATCACTCGGTGCACCCTAGGTTCTCGCAGCTTATCGGTCAGTTGATCGAGGTGCGTAGCCCTTGAGTAGATCAGCGCTTCACGCGCCGCCTTGTAGTGCTCTAGGGTGATGGTGATGGAGGGATTTTTGCGCAGCTCTTTGTTCTTCCATGTCAGCTCATAACCTAAAGCATTCACGAGCCACGGTTGGCCTTTGGTATCTTCCCAAAGCTCCGGATAGATGGCCTCTTCAAACACTTGGCCCGTCGCTTCGGTGTGTTGGCTCCAAAGTTCTTTGCACTCTTCAAAGCTAAAGTTACCCATTCGGATCGATTCAGCTTTGATATTAAACGCGCTTCCTCCGGTGATGATCTCATGGTCTTTGGTGTGGATGCGGTAGTCTTTGATGTCGCGTACTCCGCAGAGGATCATGGCATGGGGGAAGGCTTCGGGGCGTTGGGCGTAGCCGGCTCTGATCTGGCGTAGTAGGGAGATAAGGGTGTCGCCGATGAGGGCGTCTACTTCGTCGAGTAGGAGAATGGTGGGTTTGCTAGAGTGGGTGGACCAATACTCTAAAAGACGGGTAAGTCGGTCTTTAGTCGGTGCGTGCTGATGATCTTCCAGCCACTCCTGCACGCTTTGATCAGCCAGATAGAGCGAGATGGATCGGCCAATAGCGCTACAAATAGCGGCCACGCCGCTCTCTACATCCCCTCTGGCGGCCTGCGCCCCTTCGATATTGGCATAGGCACAGGCGTATCTTCCCTCTTCATTGAGCCGCTTCATCATGGCCAGAAGCGTGGTGGTCTTTCCGGTTTGACGCGGGGCGTGCATGAGAAAGTAGCGCTGTTGATCGATGTAGTTGTGAATCTCTTCCCAATCCATCCGGCTCATGGGGTCGATGGTATAGTGCATATCAGGCTTGCTTGGACCTGCATTGTTGAAGGTTTTCATGGAGTGCCTTTTGGGGGTTACATGTAGGGGGTATTATAGCTAAAGGGCAACTGCGCATGATGCGAAGAACAGTTTCTATAGGTAACGAAAACAACGTATGAACTCTATTTCGACATAGGCAAAGAGATCGTAGCCAATCAGGAGCTTCAGGGGTGGGGCAAGTCAGTGGTGGAGCAGATGTCACAAGACCTTAAAGAGGAGTTTGGTGAGAAAAGCGGGTATTCAAGCTCGAACCTTTGGCGCATGAGAACTTTTTACCTGTCTTATAAAGACAATGAAAAACTCGCACAGCTTGTGCGAGAAATCTCGTGGGGGCAGAATATTCTCATTTTCGAGAAGTGCAAAAGCGAAGATGAAAAAGCCTACTACATCAAAAACACCATCGAAAACGGCTGGAATCGCAACGTGCTTATGCACCATATCAAAACAGAACTTTTCCGTCGTGACAAGCCAGAAGCGAAGTCCAACAACTTTGAAGCAGGCAAAATGAACTTTTATCTTAACCTGCTGAACGACACCGTTAGAATGCCTCATGAAAATCCATCTATCGGTATCCTTTTGTGTACCGACAAAGACGGCCTCGAAGCATTCAACGACGAATCTACACGTAATACCACTTCGATACAATATGTCACTAAAGAATCTTTTGGAAACAGCAGGGTAAAGATATGACACAACATGAGCTTATCAGTCGATTAAAAGCAATGAAACCCGAGCTGAACGATCAATTTGGAATCGAGAAAATTGGGCTGTTTGGAAGTTACGCGAGAGATGAGGCAACAGAGAACAGTGATATCGATATTGCCGTTTTAAAGATGGCGTTAAAAAGTGGTTTTGATCTACTTAGAGCTAAAAAATTCTTACAGGATCGCCTCGGAAAAGAGATTGATATAGGAACATTTGACTCTATGAATACATTCATCAAAAACAGACTCAAAAAAGAGATGATCTATGTCTGACATGATTTCCGCTCTTGGGATAGCGTTGTTCGTGAATTTGAGATCATCGGCGAAGCAAGCAGGCATCTACTGAAGGAAAATCTGCTCGATAAAGAGTATCAAATAGTTGTTGATTTTAGAAACCATATTATTCATCAGTACTTTGGAGTCGATCATGATGTTGTTTGGCAAATTGTTCATACGGATCTGATTCATCTTGAGCGTGTCATTTTAATTCTGATCAAAGGAATTGAGCAAGAGTTAAAAAAAGAATTGATTGAAGCTTTTATCGAAGACAACAGATATTTGGATTTTGTTGTCGAAAAGCTGGAGCGCCTGCCATGACCCCCACAATCCACTCCGCCGCTATCGAAACCAAAATCTTCACTCTTCGCGGTATGCAGGTGATGATCGACCGCGATCTGGCGGAGTTGTATGGGGTGGAAACACGTGTGCTCAATCAGGCTGTGAAAAGAAATATGGAGAGATTTCCCGAGCATTTTATGTTTCAGATTACCGCTTCCGAGTTAGACAAATGGAAGTCACAAATTGTGATATCCAATAAAGAGACTATGGGTCTTCGCAAAATGCCTTATGCCTTTACAGAGCAGGGTGTATCAATGCTTAGTGCCATTCTGCGGAGTCCCACAGCCATTGAGGTGAGCATCAAGATTATCGACTCGTTTGTCCAAATTCGCCGCTACATGTCTCAAAACAGCACGTTATTTCAAAGAGTCGATTTGCTTGAAATGCAGCAAAAACAGACTAACGAAAAAATCGACACCATCCTAAACGCCATCGAAGACAAAAGCATCCAGCCCAAGCAAGGCATCTTTTTTAACGCCACGACAACTATTTTGACCAAAAGCATCAGCAAGGCCATGCAGCTTGATCTTCAAAAACACAACGCGCAATACAAACCGATCACACTCCTCAGGTACTCGCACCAAAAGGCAGTGAAAAATGACGCCTATGGAACACATCAAAAATGGTGAGGGTTTACATGTAGAGTTCAAAACCTCGTTTCAAAAAGAGGTTGTCGAAACTGTCGTGGCTTTTTCCAATTCCAAAGGCGGACATATCTTTGTTGGGGTAAAAGACGATGGCAGCGTGGTTGGCGTCACACTGGGCGACGAAAGCGAGCAGCACTTCATCAACACTATCAAGCAGAGTACCGAGCCCAGTGTCATCGTTGACATAGAACGTTTGCAGCTTGAAGGCAAAACAGTTTTGGACATTATTGTTGACGAGTACCCCGTCAAACCTGTTGCAACCAAAGGGCGCTATTTCAAGCGCCGCAACAATGCGAACCACCCCATGAACGCTACTGAAATCAGTGACGCCCATATGAAAACCATGAACAGCAGCTGGGACTATTTTGCCGATCCGTATCATAATCTTGATGATAT
>JAFGUB010000020.1 GCA_016938735.1 Campylobacterales bacterium
ACAACTCAAAAGGGCACTCCATGCACTCGCTTAGTATCTTCGGCACCTCCAGCGACGCCGGCAAATCGACGCTTGCCTTTGCCATCACGACACTGCTGCACCGGCGGGGTATAAGCGTGGCGCCCTTTAAAGCCCAAAATGTCTCTAATAACGCACAGGTGTGTGACAGCGGCGGTGAGATCGCCCAGCCACAATACTTTGCCGCCGAGGCCATCGGGCTAAAGACCACAACGGATATGAATCCGGTCTTGATCAAATCGGGCAGCGGATCGCATGCGCATCTGATTCTCAACGGCGAAGCGGTAGGGGAACAGCATGTGCTGGAGTATTACCGAAACATTGATGTGCTAAAGCCCATCGTCAATGCTTCCTTCGAGCGGCTGCTTCAAAACTATGCGTGCATCGTTGCCGAGGGGGCGGGATCCCCTGTGGAGTTGAACCTGATGGATAAAGACCTCTCCAACATCCATATCGCAACACAGTTCAATACCAGGATCATCCTGGTCGCCGACATCCAAAAGGGGGGTGTCTTCGCCTCCATTTACGGCGTCTACAATCTTCTGCCAAAAGCGCTGCAGCATAATGTGATCGGCGTTATTGTCAACAAGTTCCGGGGCGATCTGAGTCTCTTTGACGAGGGGGTGAAGATCATAGAAAAGGAGTTTGGCCTCAAGGTACTCGGCGTTGTGGGGTGGCGTCCGTTCAATCTGGGATTTGAGGACTCCGAATCTATACAGAACTATGTGCAGGATACCCGCAATGCCACGATCAAAGTCGGCGTGATCTCTCTGCCGTACATCAGTAACTATACCGATTTTGAGCCTCTTGTTGCAGATGAAGAGGTAGAACTGCTCTTTATCAACTCGCCTGCTCAGGCGAGAATGTGCGATCTGCTTATCCTGCCCGGCTCCAAACGGGTCATGGAGGACCTGTTGTGGCTGGAGCATCACGGCTTTATGCCTCTGCTGCGCTCTGAAACTCAAAAAATCGTTGGCATCTGCGGTGGCTATGAGATGCTGCATGAGCGTATTCTTGACCCTGAAGGCATCGAATCCGACAGAGCGTCGCTTGAAGGCATCGGGCGTATAAAAGGCGATGTGGTATTCAAAGAAAAGAAAATCGTCACCAAAGGAAGCTACACACTCTTTGGATGCGAAATCGAGGGATATGAGATCCACAACGGGTATGCCGTGAAGAGTGCAGTAGAGACCAAGAACTGCTACGGCACCTTTGTCCACGGACTTTTTGACTCCGATACATTTCGTTACAAACTCTTTCGCACTATCAACTCCGAATACAGAGGCTACGATTTCCAGGCGTATAAACGCCGCAGCATCAGTGACTTTGCCGATTTTATCGATGCAAGTATTGATATGGATACGATCGAGAAAAGTCTCATGGAGAGTAACCTGTGACCAC
>JAFGUB010000021.1 GCA_016938735.1 Campylobacterales bacterium
GCGCTGGAGTGCAGTGCAGAGGAGATCATTGACTTCTCATCCAATATCAACAGCTACCAGAGTGGAGAGAGCATGACGCTTGATCCCACAGGCATCAAATCGTATAGCGACAGCAGTTACACTGATCTTAAAAACGCGATCGGCAGACGCTACGGCATCAGAAGCGATCAGACGGCACTTTTCAATGGTGCCACGGCAGCCATCAGCGCGTTGATGCAGCAGTTGGATCCTACGGATGTGACGTTTTACGTGCCGCTTTACGGAGAGTATGAAACAGCGGCACGACACTATGGCAAGCGTATCCACAAGATCGATCGCTTTAGCGCGCTGTATCAAAAGCCCAAGCAGGGATCCCTCGTCGTTTTTGTCAATCCAGCCACACCTGATGGCACCTGCTATGATGTCGGAAAATTGCTTGAGATCTGGCGGGAGCAGCAGTGCACGATCATTATGGATGAGTCGTTTCTGGAGTTTGAGGCATTGCGATCCGTGCGTCAGGAGATAGAGCATCTCCCTTCACTCTATATCATTCAATCCTTTTCGAAGTTTTACGGCTGTGCCGGGGTGCGGATCGGTGCGGTTTTTTCCCAAAAAAGCAATATCGAATCACTCTATATCCCTTTATGGAATCTCTCTGCACTGGATGCCGATTTTTTAACACAGCGACTTGCTGACAATGATTTTGTCACTGAGAGTCAGAAGTATCATCTTGAACGCAAAAAAGAGCTGCGGGAGATTTTAGAAGCAAGCGGACGATTTGAATCCATCTATGAGAGCTGCACCAACTATATCCTGACCCACTCACCGCAGGGGTATCGTATCTATGAACAGCTTCTACGCTCCAAAATACTGGTACGCCACTGTGAGAGTTTTGATACGCTTACCCGCAACCATCTGTGTTTTGCCGTTAAAGATCAAGCGTCACACCAACAACTCAAAAGGGCACTCCATGCACTCGCTTAGTATCTTCGGCACCTCCAGCGACGCCGGCAAATCGACGCTTGCCTTTGCCATCA
>JAFGUB010000022.1 GCA_016938735.1 Campylobacterales bacterium
TGAACAAAAAGTAATGGCCAAGCAAACCCAGCCGCAATACCGCCGCCCGCCGCGCGAGAACATTCATGGCATTATTCTGCTCAACAAACCGGTGGGCGTCTCCTCCAATGGCATTTTGCAGCAGGTGGTGCGCCTCTTCAACGCCAAAAAGGGCGGGCATACCGGCGCGCTGGATCCGTTTGCGAGCGGTTTGTTGCCGATCTGCCTGGGTGAAGCGACCAAGGTGTCTGGTTTGCTTTTGGAGGCCGACAAACGCTATACCGCGACCTTGAAGCTCGGCGAAGCCACCGATACCGGCGATACTGAGGGGCAGATTGTCGAAACCGGTGCTGTACCGCCGTTGACGACGGAAAAAGTCGAGCAGGTGTTGGCGCAATTTATGGGCGAAAGCGAGCAGATTCCGCCGATGTACTCCGCGCTCAAGCATCAGGGCAAACCGCTCTACCATTATGCGCGTAAGGGTATTGAAATTGAGCGCCCGGCCCGAAAAATCACCATCAGCGCGCTGAATCTGATTGCATTTGACTCTGCGCAGATCGTATTTGATGTGCTTTGCTCCAAAGGCACTTATGTGCGCACCTTGGGCGAGGATATTGCCAAAGCGTTGGGTACGGTCGGGCATTTGACGGCACTACATCGCACCCAGACAGGCAGTCTGCAAGGTGACGCCATGTTGACGATCGAAGAGATCGAGGCGCAAGGTACGGCGTGTCTTTTGCCGTTGGATATTGCACTTCAACACCTGCAGCGCATTGATCTGAATGCGGATGAAACGGCCGCGGTGAAAATGGGGCAGAAAGTGGAACGTCCGCAACCCAAGACCGATCTGGTGCGTTTTTACGATGAACATGGCACCTTTTTTGCGGTGGGTGAATGGTTAGATGATGTTCGGATTCTAAAACCCAAGCGTGTTTTTAATCTGGATGAACCAGAGGTGGATAGCGCAGTGGCGGAGCAAGCTTGATGTTGTTTTCAAAAGCCGACGGCATTTTGGATCTGCGTGCCTGGCAAGACTATACAA
>JAFGUB010000023.1 GCA_016938735.1 Campylobacterales bacterium
GTAGATGGGGGTGAGCTGTTTGGAGACCCCTTTGGTGATGGGGTAGAGGCGGGTGCCGCTGCCGCCGGCTAGGATGATGCCTTTCATGAGTAGACTCCTTGGGATGATACACCGGAGTGTGCGGGATAATTTTGTGGGGTATTGTAGGGAATTATAGCTAAAGCGTCTGAAGGTTTTTGAACCGGACGCTTTTGCGGGGGGAATTACTGAACAGTGAGTTCTGATTTGATGGCTTCAACGCTTTTTTCGCCCAAGCCTTTTACATGTACAAGATCATTCACACTTTTAAAAGCGCCGTTGGCACTGCGGTAGGCAATGATCGCTTCGGCTTTTTTTTCGCCGATTCCCTTAACGCTCATTAGTTCCTCTTTGCCTGCGGTGTTAATGTTGACGGCAGCCATCAACGAAAAAACCATAGCCAATAGCACAAAAAACACTTTCATAAACACTCCTTATTTAAAATACACCAGCATTGTATACATACAAAAATTATTTTTTCATTAAATACATTCTACGCAATGAGATTACGATTGTGGAGGCTATGCGGGTGAAGCTATAATGCCATTCTGCATGTAAAGGAGCACCATGAAAAAGTTTGTCGGCGCACACACATCAGCTGCGGGCGGGGTGTCCAATGCGGTCTACCACGCCCAAAAGATCGGGGCTAAAGCCTTCGCACTCTTTACCAAAAATCAGCGCCAATGGAGTGCGAAGCCGCTCAGTACCGAAGAGATTGATACCTTCAAAAAAGCGATGGAGGTGTGCGGTATCGCGCCTAGGCATGTACTGCCGCATGATTCGTATCTCATCAATCTGGGCCATCCCGAGGCGGACAAGCGCCAAAAATCTCTGGAGGCTTTTATTGACGAGGTGGAGCGTTGTAGGGCGCTGGGGCTGGATCGGCTCAACTTTCATCCGGGATCGCATCTAAAGCAGCTGAGTGAAGAGGCGTGTATGGATCTCATTGCCGAAGCGATGAACCGTACCCTTGATGTTACCGAAGGTATCACTCTGGTTTTGGAAAATACGGCGGGGCAGGGAAGCAATCTTGGGTGGCGTTTTGAGCATCTGGCCTACATCATCGAGCGCGTACACGACAGGGCGCGCGTGGGGGTCTGCATCGACACCTGCCATATGTTCAGCGCGGGTTACGATATCCGCACCAAAGAGGCTTATGATATCTCTATGGCACAATTTGGTAACATTGTCGGGTTTGACTATCTCAAGGGGATGCACCTTAACGACGCGAAGCCCGATCTTGGCTCTCATGTGGATCGGCACGAAAGCATCGGCAAGGGCAAAATCGGTCTTGAAGCGTTTCGTCACATTATGAACGATCCGCGCATGGACGATATCCCGCTGATTCTGGAGACAATCGACGAAAGCATCTGGGATCGAGAGATCGCACTGCTTTATAGCCTAACGGAGTGATGAATGATGAACAAACTAGCCCTAATCTCTTTGGTTGCTTCGGCGACTCTTTTTGGCGGCGGATACAAGATCCCCGAAAATTCGCTCAACTCGATGGCCCTCTCGGCGGCGTATGTGGCCAATGCCCATGGTGCGGACGCCGCTTATTACAACCCTGCCAATATGGCGCTTGCTCATGCATATGCTTTGGAAGTCGATATGACCTATATCGGTTTGAGCGGTATTGATTTTGTCGGCAAGGTGGCGGGAAGCAAGGCCTCTATTTCTTCTGAGACGGAGTCTTTTTTAGTTCCCTCCCTGCACTATGTCTCGCCAAAAATCGGCGATTCGGTATTTGGATTCAGCATCGTGGTTCCCGGCGGTCTCTCCAAGCGCTGGAACGATCAGCCCGCACAGGGGTATGCTAAGGAGTTTACGTTGCAGGTCGTTGAGCTCAATCCGACGGTCGCCTATCGCGTGAACGAATGTTTAAGCGTCGGCGGGGGCGTGCGGTTGGTACACAGCAGCGGCATCGTGCAGAGCCAGTCGGTCGCGTCGCGCGATCTTGAGGGCGAGTCGTGGGATTTCGGTTACAACCTAGCCCTGACCTACCAGCCTAACGCGCAGCTCGCTTTGGCGGCAACCTACCGCTCCAACGTCGATCTAACCGAGGTGGGTGAAGCGAAGATCTACTTCCCCGACAATGCAGACTTCAGCGGCACCAAGATCTACGACGGTGATGCAGAGGTGAGCGTGCCGCTGCCCGCCACGCTTGCTCTGTCAGCGGCCTATACTTTTGAGAACCAAACCACGCTCGAGTTCGTTTATGAGCGCGCATTTTGGTCAGCGTATGAGGAGCTCGATTTTGGGTACGAAGCCTCTTTGGGCTCCCTCAAGGGGAGTTTTGACGATCCGATTGCCAAAGATTGGGACGATACCAATACCCTGCGCTTAGGCGTCACGCAGCTCTATAAAGAGTGGACGGTGATGGCGGGTTTGGCGTATGACGAGAGCCCGGTGCCGGAGCGCTCACTGAATTTCGAGCTGCCCGATTCCGATGCGTGGATCGCCTCAATGGGGGCGCGCTACGCTTACGATGCGCACTGGAGTGTCGGCGCGGCGGCGCTGGTAGATATCAAACAAGAGCGCAGGATTGATGACAACGAGATCGGTATTGCCGGAGATTTCAAAAATGGCCGTGCTTATCTCGTTACCTTGGGCGTAGAGTACCGTTTCTGATGCTGCACTACCCCTATCAAAATTTTTATGAGATGGCGGTTGCCAACGCGGCCAGCCATCCCAACGACACGGTGATTTTGATCGACGAGCAGCGCACGACGCACGCCGAATTTTTAGAGAAGGTGGATGCGTTCGCTCGTTTTTTGGAAATCTCCGGGATAGAAGCGGATGACCGCGTTGCCATCATCGCTCCCAACTGTGAAGAGTTTGCGATTACGGTCTTTGCCGCTTCGCGCATCGGTGCAGTTGCCGTGCCGATCAATTCGCTGCTCAAAGAGAGTGAGTACCTCTACATTCTCAATGATTGCGGTGCCAAATTGCTGGTGACCTCCATCAAGATGGTGCAAGAGGTACAGCACTTACATGTAAAGACGTCACTCAAGCGCACCGTTTGGATCGATGAGGCGCCGATCATCGATGCCCACCATGTGCTCTTTGAAGAGATTCGCGCCATTCGCCCGAGTGCCAAAGAGCAGAAGGTGATGCGCACGCTCGATGATCTGGCGGTGATTTTCTACACCTCCGGTACCACCGGCAACCCCAAAGGGGCGATGATCAGTTACCGCAACATCTTCTCCAATCTGGTAGGGGCGACGCAGCTTTTTAGCATCACCCCGAAAGATCGCTTTATCGTCTATCTGCCGATGTTTCACGCCTTTACCTTTTCGATTATGGTGATGCTGCCCTTTTATGCCAAAGCATCGTTTGTGATCGTGCGCTCTATTTTGCCCTTTAGCAATATTATCAAGCAGACGCTGCTGAGGCGGGTGACGATCTTTTTGGGTGTGCCTGACATCTACAACGCGCTGATTCGTGCGAAATTGCCGTGGTACTTTCTTTGGTTCAACAGCATTCGCGCCTTTATCTCGGGTGCTTCGGCGCTGAGCGAAGATACATGTAAACGCTTTGGAGAGGTGTTTGGTCGCGCCAAGATGCTTGAGGGGTATGGTTTAAGTGAATGTTCACCGGCCGTCTGCATCAACCCGCTGGAGCGCCAAAAGATGCTCTCCGTGGGTAAGGCGCTACCGGGTTATGAGATCAAGATCGTGGATGAGGAGATGGTAGAGGTTCCGCGCGGGCAGGTTGGAGAGATCATCGTCAAAGGAGACTGCGTCATGCAGGGCTACCTCGGTAATCCTGAATCGACGGCGGACACCATCATCAACGGTTGGCTGCGTACCGGCGATTTGGGTAAGATGGATGAAGAGGATTACATCTACATCGTCGATCGGATGAAGGATCTCATCATCTCCAAAGGCATCAATATTTATCCCAGACAGATTGAAGAAGAACTGCTCAAGCTACCTTACATTAAAGCCGCTGCCGTCATCGGCGTGAAAGATCCGCACAGCGGCGAAGTACCTCTGGCTTATGTAGAGATTGAAGAGGGTGTAGACGCCGCTGCCGTGACGCCGCTGTCGATCAAAAATGCACTTAAAGCGCATTTGGCCAATTTTAAGCTGCCCAAAACGGTTCATATTGTTGAATCCCTGCCCAAAAACGCCACCGGAAAAATACTCAAACGCATACTCAAAGAGCAGTATGCCCAGCAAGGAGAGGCGTGAAGCCGCTAATCGATTTTATTGAACATCAACAGGTTGAACGCACGCTGATTTTTCCGCACCTCAAATGTACGCGGGAACAAGCGCTCATTTTGCAGCGCATGGCGCAGCGATTTATTACGGGACAGGAGGAGCTGCAGGTCGGTGAGCTGTTGCAGGATATTTTCGGCATCGAAAACTATGCCTATGTGAACCATTTACACTCCGTCAAGATGTTGATGGAGCTAGGCTGGGTGACGCAGCACGCCTTTACGCCGCTGAAGGTGAGCGAAATGACCCTGCTGGAGCTGCTAGGCTCAGCCGTGGCACTCTCGCACCCGATGCTCAAACTGCTTGAAGAGGGGACGCTCGAGATGGTGCTGCCCGAGATCAAGCCTTACGGTGATCATCTGGAGTACCTGCAAGATCAGTTTTTTCGCATTGAGCTGTATCAAAAGATGAGCGTGATTCGTCACAATGTGCATGAGCACGCACTGGGAATCGACCGCATCTTAAGCAAGCTCAAAGTACTTGAAAGCCGTATTGGCGAGCGCATCGCGCAGACGCCTCAAGAGGTGATGCTGGATCGTTTCTTCAAACAAAAAAAGTTGGATGAGAAAGAGCAGATCATCTTTTTGGCCCTGCTCAAAGAGGAGTACTCCGCTGCCGATGCCAATCTACGGGAGATGAACGCGCTGATTGATCTGATCAGCATCGACGAGTATGAACGGATCAAAAACCGCTCTTTGCTCGAAGACGGCGCAAGATTGATTAATGAAGAGATCATCGATTATGAGGAGATGCTGAACCCTTTTGGGGGGATTTCCCGCTCTTTTTATATCGTCGATGAGGTGCTTCAAAAGATTATGCATCCGCAAAAAAAGAAAAAAGTGCGCAAGCTCAAGCTCGATATGCTCATCAAAGATCAGGATATCTTTGAACTGATCGAGCCAAGCACGTCGCTCGATGATGTGGTGCTCAACCCCTCCACCCGACAGACACTCGATACCATGATGCGCCAGCTGGATCGTGAGGTGGTGAGTCGCTTGCATGAGTGGGGGATCAAAGATAAGAAAAAAGGGCTTGATGCCCGCATTATCTTCTACGGGCACCCCGGTACCGGAAAAACGATGACGGCCTATTCTTTGGCCAAATCGCTCAAACGTCAGGTGCTCAGCTTTGACTGCTCCAAAATCCTCTCTATGTATGTGGGTGAGAGCGAAAAAAATGTGCGTAAGATTTTTGATACCTACCGTGAACTGACCCAAAAGTCCAAGACAGAGCCGATTCTCTTTCTGGACGAGGCGGATCAGTTTTTAGGTGCGCGCAGCAGCGGCATCAACTCCAGTGCCGATCAGATGCACAATCAGATGCAAAACATCTTTTTGGAGCAGATCGAGAAGTTTGACGGAGTGCTGATCGCCACAACCAACCTGCTTGAGAACATCGACACCGCTTTTTCGCGCCGCTTCAACTACAAAATCGAATTCAAAAAACCCAACAAAGCGCAGCGCCGAAAACTTTGGGAGCTGATGCTGCCTAAAAATGCGGCATTCGAAGAGGGATTCAGTATCGAGGAGCTCAGCAGCTACGCGCTCACCGGCGGTCAGATTAATCTGATCGTCAAAAATACCGTCTACGCCGTGGCGGTACGCAAAGAGGCGCTCTTTGGGATGCAGGATTTTATCGAGGAGATCGACAAGGAAAAACAGGGCAGTTTTGACCGTGAAAAGTCGATGGGCTTTCTCACCTAGCCCTTACATGTAAGGATGTGGTGAGGTTGTGTTACGATAGTTCTCAAAATGCGAGAATAGCCGGGGATATAGTGTAGCGATAGGTAGCAGCATTATAAGAATATCTTCACATTAGGCTTTGCATTTAAAGCTCTTTTTGATATAGTGCAGCAACTGTTTTTTGCTAAAACCGAAGGTGTCCCATAGACCCTCTTTTAGGGCGTATGGGATGCGAACCATGACATAAGGTAGGAAGAATGGATCACATGAATGTCGCCAACCCCTATTTTGGGGTGTTTGTTCTCTTTGTTCTGACGTTTGGAGCGTTTTTCGCTACGACGGTCATTGCGCGCTTGGCCAGCCGCGCCATGGCGGCCAAAGACACTGAAAAACTGAAACTGACGGTTTATGAGTGCGGTCCTGAAGTGACCAAGCAGCCCAACCGAATTTCACCTCAGTTTTATCTCTTTGCATTGCTGTTTCTGCTTTTTGACGTGGAGATTGTCTTCATGTTTCCGTGGGCGATTGACTTCAAACTGCTGGGATGGTTTGGTTTTGTCGAGATGATGCTCTTCATCTTGCTACTGGCAGTCGGATTTATTTATGCGTGGAAAAAAGGAGCCCTTGAATGGCACAACATCAAGTAAACTATCTCAAAGACGGCGGTCTTCCCGTAGCGCTTACCTCGATTGACAAGGTGGTCAACTGGGGGCGCTCCAACTCTATATGGGCACTCACTTATGGGCTTGCCTGTTGTGGTATCGAGATGATGGCTTCGGGTGCGTCGCGCTACGACTTTGACCGCTTCGGAACCATCTTCCGCGCCTCTCCGCGTCAGGCGGACGTGATGATCGTTGCAGGTACTTTGACGAAGAAGCACGCCGAGTTCATCCGCCGTCTTTATGATCAGATGACCGAGCCTAAATGGGTGATCTCTATGGGCTCGTGCGCCAATACGGGCGGAATGTTCAACACCTACGCCACCGTGCAGGGCGTTGACCGCGTGATTCCCGTTGATCTCTATCTGCCCGGCTGCGCCCCGCGCCCCGAATCGCTCCAATATGCCGTGATGCTGCTGCAGAAAAAGATTCGCTCAGAAAAAGCGATCAAAGCCCAAAAGCCAAAAAGGTTGATGTAATGCGCCCCTACACACCCAAAGACGACGTTCAAAAAAAATCCTACTACACCGACCGCTACTGGGTGGCACCGCAAGTGCCCAAAAGTGACGTCAGCGAAGATGCAGTTTTTGCCGCAGACCACGCCGCACTGCGTGCGCACTTCGAAATTCTTGAAGATTATATTCAACGCGGTCAGATGGTGATCTATATTCATCCCAAGGACAACTACGCGGTGCTTGAGTTCTTGCGCGATCATTGCGGCTATACCCAGCTAAGCGAACTTAGTGCCATCGACTGGATTGCCCAGCGCGGAGGCTTTGAAGTCTTTTACCAGATGCTCAGCATGACCAAGAAAAAGCGCATCCGTGTAAAATGTTTTATCGGTGAGCATGAGGCGATCAACAGCGTCGAAAAGCTCTTTCGCTCTGCCGATTGGAGCGAGCGTGAAATGTATGATATGTTCGGCATCAAGGTGAACAACCATCCGTTTATGAAGCGTATCTTGATGCCTGATGACTGGGAAGGCTTTCCACTGCGCAAAACCTATCCGCTTCAGGGCGATGAGTTCGCGGCATGGTACGAAGTGGACCGCATTTTCGGCAAAGAGGCGCGTGACATTATCGGGCCAGAGATCCGCGACACCGCGCGCGTAGACCGCTACGACACTGAGCGCTTTGCGCAGCTCGGCCACGAAGTACCCAAAGGATCAACCTTTGATCCCAATCAGCCTAAAACCCCTCTGGCCTACCAAGAAGAGGGTGGAGTCTTTTTGATTGAAGGCTTCGATGAAACAAAATCCAAGATCATCTCTGATCGAAAGCGCTAGGAGGACGCATGCAACAGACTAACCGACTCCGTCCCTTTTTTGAAAACATTACCTTTGAACGTGACGACAATGAGCTGGTGCTCAACTTCGGGCCGCAGCACCCCTCAGCCCACGGACAGCTTCGCTTGATGCTGCACCTGCAGCAAGAGCAGATCGTCAAGGCGCACCCTGATGTAGGCTATCTGCACCGAGGTATGGAGAAGATGGCGGAGAACATGATCTACAACGAGTTCATGCCCACCACCGACCGTATGGACTATATCGCCTCAAGCTCTAACAACTACGGCTTTGCACTGGCGGTGGAGCGACTGATCGGTCTTGAGGTGCCCAGACGCGCCAAGGTGATCCGTATGCTGCTGCTGGAGATCAACCGTTTGATGTCGCACCTCTTCTGGCTGGCGACGACGGCGCTCGATATCGGTGCGATGACGATCTTTTTGTATGCGTTTCGTGAGCGTGAGTATCTGATGGACATCATCGAGGATTACTGCGGTGCGCGTTTGACGCACGCGGCGATCCGTATCGGCGGCGTACCGCTCGATCTGCCGGATAACTTTATCCCTGATCTTAAAGCCTTTTTGGACAAGCTGCCCCAAAACATCAAAGACTACGAAGATCTGCTTGACACCAACCGCATCTGGCTGATGCGTATGGAGAATGTCGGTGTGATTCCGACCGAGATGGCGCTTTCATGGGGCTGCACGGGGCCAATGCTTCGCGCTTCGGGTGTGGCGTGGGATATCCGCAAAGAGGAACCCTATGGGCTGTACGACGAAGTAGAGTTCGCTGTGCCGGTGAGTGATAAAGGCGATAACTACGCCCGCTACAAGCTCTATATGGCCGAGATGCGTGAGAGTGCGAAGATCCTCTATCAGTGCATCGACAAATACGAAGAGACGGTGAAGAATAACCAAACCGAACTGATGGCCCACGCACCTCAGTACATCTCCGCGCCCAAGCTTGACATCATGACGCAAAACTACTCGCTGATGCAGCATTTCGTACTCGTCACACAAGGGATGCGCCCGCCTGTAGGCGAGGTGTACGTTGCGACCGAGTCACCCAAGGGAGAGCTGGGCTTTTTTATCAACTCTCAAGGCGGCCCTTATCCTTACCGTCTGAAACTGCGCGCACCGTCGTTTTGGCACACGGGTATTTTGACCGATCTGCTTCCGGGGCACTACATCCCGGACGTCGTATCCATCATCGGGACGACCAATATCGTCTTCGGTGAAGTAGACCGCTAGGAGAAGAGGATGAAACGATACGATTTACGCCATTTGCACGACGCGTTTGATACGCGTATGATAGAGATTATGGAAGAGGCGCAAGGTGGCGAAGTGATTATTTTTCTCTTCGAAATCGGCGATTTTTCAAGTGTGCAGCGCTCCGCCGATTTGATGCGTGAGAAGGGTTACTATCTGCTCAACTCATTGAAGTTCAATGAGGTTGACTGGACCATTGTGGTCAAAAAATAAGGACATGCTGTGAGTAAAGTCTATTTTTCTACATGGCGCGGCGAATCGATCAACAACTTCGGTAAAGCCGACGATGCATGGGAAGAATCAGCCCACAAGCTGCCACTGCAGTATAACGAGCACGCCGCGTCCAAGGCTTTTATCGGCTGGGACGGTGTGGCACTTTTTGATGCAGATGTGGATGTGGTGCGGTTAGCGACCGAATATGCGGCGCAATATCAGGTCTATTCCGAGGCATGCGGACGATGCGCGCCGGGGCGATGGGGCGGGCGGATACTTTATGATCTGCTGGATAAGATCGCCCGCGGTGAAGGCAGCCACAGTGATATGGATCACTTGCGCGAAGTCTCTGCGACGATGATGGCCACTTCAAAGTGCGAAATCGGCAAAACGGTGCCCAAACCTATTTTGGATCTGATGCAGCATTTTGAACGTGAATTCGTTACATGTATCGATGAGCAAAAGGCGTCAAAGCACTACCACAGTGAGGTGAATTACATTGCGAAAATCACCGCGCCCTGTATGGATGCGTGCCCGGCGCACGTAGACATCCCCGCATACATCGAAGGGGTGCGCGATTTGCGCTTTGACGATTCACTGATGGCGACACGCCAGACCATGCCGCTGGCACACACTTGCGGTCGCGTCTGTCCGCATCCTTGTGAAAATGAGTGCCGCCGCGCCAATCTCGATTCGCCCATCTCGATTATGGAGCTCAAGCGTTTAGGGGCCGATTACGAGACCGATCACGGATTTGGTTTTTTCCATCCGCACAAGCAGAAAAAACCGACCGGTAAAAAGGTAGCCGTAGTGGGCGCGGGTCCTGCGGGCTTGACCACCGCTTATTATTTAGCACTTGACGGGGTGCATTGTGACGTTTTTGAAGAGCTGCCGGTACTTGGCGGTGAGGTCGCGGTCGGGGTGCCCGAATACCGTATGCCGATCGGTAAGTACAACAAGGATATCGAAGCAGTCAAAGATCTGGGTGTCAATTTTATTCTAAACACCCGAGTCACCGATGAGATGATGCGCCGATTCGAGACGGAGTATGATGGCGTGATGATCGCTTCGGGGACGCGTATCTCTAAAAAGGTCTATTGTGACAATGAACGTCCCGAGATCACGGGCTATTGGGGAGCGATCGACTTTTTGGATCGAATCAACCTACATGTAAAGTATGGCTACACCCTTACCGAAGCGCAGAAAAAAGAGTATGCCATTGATGCGGATTATGTCGATTTGACGGGCAAAACGGTTGTCTGCGTCGGTGGCGGGTTTACCTCTATGGACGTCGTGCGCTGTTCGATCCGCGCGGGGGCCAAGCGGGTCGTCATGATTTACCGCCGCGATGAGAAGACCATCATCAACAACACCACCTACGAAGAGTACCACGAGGCGGTTGAAGAGGGGGTTGAGTTTATCTTCCACTCGGCGGTTGCCAGCATTATTGATGAGGACAATGTTCTTAAAAAATTGGTCATCGACAGGTTCGAGCTGGTTCCAGACCCCAACGGCGGTCGTCCACAGCTTCAAAAAATCGAAGGAGCGTCGTTTGAGATTGAAGCGGACTACCTGATTCCGGCTGTCTCACAAAGCGCCGATTTGAAGTTTGTGCCCAAAGAATGGGAGTTAGAGATGACCTCATGGGGCACGCTCAAGACCAACGGGCGTGATTATATGACCTCACGCAAGGGAGTCTTCGCGTCTGGCGACTGTGAATACGGTCCGATGACTATTGTCAACGCCGTGGGTCAGGCCAAGCGCGCTGCTTCGGTAATGGCGCGTTATGTCGTGAGCGGCGAGATTACGCTTAGCGATGAGGAGATCATGGAAGATCACCTTAGAAAAATGCGTGTGTATAACAAAAAAGAGAAGGTGAGCGGATGGATGCCGGGCGTGCCCAGACCGATTAGCGAAAAATTGGATGTGGATGTGCGTAAAGATAATAACCTTGAGGTTAATCTGGGCTTTACCCAAGAAGAGGCGATTGCCGAAGCAGAGCGCTGTATGCGCTGCTATTACATTGCGATGGTCGCACATTAAGGGGATGGTATGAGTATCCATTTTACGATTGACGGACGCAGTGTCAGCGCTAAGCGCGGCGAGTCGATCCTGCAGGTGGCGCGCCGCGAGGGGATTTACATACCGACCATGTGTTATCTGCCCAAAACCACCCCCAACGCCTCATGCCGTATGTGCGTGGTGGAGGTAGAGGGGGTCAGCGGCTTTGTGCTGAGCTGTAACACACCTCCGGTTGAAGGTGCGACGATTCGAACCGATTCCACGGCACTCTTTAAAGAACGCCAAAATATTATGAAGCTCTACAACGTCAACCACCCGCTTCAGTGCGGCGTGTGTGACAAGAGCGGCGAATGTGATCTGCAAAACAAGACCTTGGAGTTTGAGGTTTCAGAGCAGAGTTTTGCCACCAAAGAGCAGAAGCGCAAGAACAAGAAGTGGGGCGTCCTGAGCTACGATCCCTATCTGTGCATCATGTGCGAAAAGTGTACTGCCGTGTGCAATCAGGTGGTGGGTTCTGAAGCGCTTTATATCAAGCCCGGCGGCTACAAAAGCGAAATCGACAACCACTATTCGCGCTGCATCCAGTGCGGCGAGTGTATCTCGGTTTGTCCGGTGGGGGCGATGGCAAGTACCGACTTCGAATACACGGCCAACGTATGGGAGCTGCGCAAGATTCCCTCCGCCTGTGCCCATTGCTCCAGTGCGTGCAATCTCAATTACGAAGTGAAGGAGATCGGCATCGATTCGGGTAAAGGCGAGCAGAAGATTTACCGTGTGACCAATGAGGCCGATCATGACGCATTATGCGGTGCGGGACGTTTTGGGTATGACTTCGAAAACCGCGTATCATGTAAGGATGAGAGGGCTTTTGCTAAGGTCTTAAAGGCGTTTAAAGAGGCCAAAACGATTCGCTTTAGTTCGATGATCACCAATGAAGAGGCGTATCTGCTCCAGCAGCTCAAAGAGCGTCACGGTTATCGACTGATCAACCCCGAAGCCAGAGTCTATCAGAAGTTTTTGCGTGCCTTTTCAAGCGTGAGCGGCGTATCGTTGTATGGGGGCGACCTCAAACGTGTGGCGCAGAGCGATTATGCTATCGTGATGGGCTGTGCGGTTTCAAGCGATAATCCGATGGTGCGCTTTGCCCTTGCCCGCGCCGTGAACAACAATAAAGCCTATGTCGGACTTTTTCACCCGATCGAAGAGGAGGGTTTGCGCAATATCGTTACCCAGCATCTGAAACACGAAGTGGGGAGCGAAGAGGCGCTGATGGCGCTCTTGTGCGACGCATTTGTCCCAAGTGAAGTTAAAAAGAGCCATGTGTCTTTTTTTGAATCCCTAGATGTCGGCTACATCTGTGGGGAGAGCAGCGTGGGTGAAGAGGAGATAGAGCGGCTTGTGCGTCAGCGGGTACGTAAAAAAGCCCCTGTGCTGGTGCTTGGAGCTGATCTCTATGCTCATCCCAGAGCGGACAATATCGCAAAGATGGCCGGTCTGCTTGAGCGGTTCGGAGGCTTTGAAGTGGTGATCGTGCCTAGCGACACCAACACGATGGGTGTAGCGCTGATCTGCGATTTGGATGATGAGGCACTCTCTCCGGTCATCGGCTACAACGCGCAGGGAGATTGTGTGCTGAGCGCTCTGGGTGGATCAGATTTGGATATGCCGGCGCTCAACCAGCAAGAGGGCACCTTTACTACGGTTGACAAAGAGGTGGTGCCGCTCAATGCTGCACTGCCCTATCACGGCTATGAGCTGAGCGACATTGCTAATGCCCTTGGGATCGTCTTAAAGCATGTGATCGATCTTACATGTAAGCTTCCCAAGGAGAAAGGCTACAAAGAGGTGGCTTTTGATGATCTGCCCAACCGTTACCTGAATCATGGAGTACAGATTCGAGGCTACATGCTGGAGCCTTTACATGTAAGCTGCGAAGAGAACATCGGAGTGATCGCCGATATTCAAGAGTATAACGGGACGATACTCTACCGCTGCAACCCGATTTCACAATTCAACCTTTTCACGGATAAGACGCATCAGATCAACGACCGTGCCGTGATTCTAGGTTCGAGCCAGTTTGCCGAGGCGGCGAAGATTAAAAGCGGTGAAGAGGTGCGCTTCGTGATCGACGGGCGCGCAATGTCGCGCAAATTTCAGGTCAGCTCGAAGCTCAAAGGGACGGTGGCCTACCACCCCGACTTCGACAGCTTCGAGAAGAGCGCGGCGTATCGGTATCAAAAAGTCACATTTGAGAGGGTCTAATGGAACAACACATTACAATCACCATTGACGGAAGAGAGATCCAGACGCAAGAGGGCGAGTTTATTCTCAATGCCGCCCGTGCGAACGGCATCTTTATCCCCGCCATCTGCTACCTAACACGCTGCAGCCCGACGCTGGCGTGCCGCATTTGTCTCGTCGAAGCGGACGGCAAGCAGGTCTACGCCTGCAACGCCAAAGCCAAAGCGGGGATGAACGTCGTAACGACCACAGAGAACATCCTCACCGAGCGCCGCGCCATCATGGAGGTCTATGACGTCAACCACCCTCTCGAGTGTGGTGTGTGTGATCAGTCGGGTGAGTGCGAACTACAAAATTACACCCTCGAGATCGGTGTGGATTCCCAAAGCTACTCGATCAAGGACACCCATAAACCGGCGCAGGATTGGGGCCTGATTCACTACGACCCGGCGCTGTGTATCGTCTGCGAACGTTGCGTGACGGTTTGTAAAGATATGATCGGCGACGCGGCGCTCAAGACAGTCGCGCGTGGCAGCGACGCGATCCACGGCGAGTATAAAGCCAATATGCCCAAAGATGCCTACGCCATGTGGAACAAGCTCAACAAATCGCTGATCGGGCCTTCAGAAGGCGATGTGCTCGATTGTACCAACTGCGGCGAATGTACGGCGGTCTGTCCGGTCGGTGCGCTGGTGAGCAGCGATTTTCAGTACCGCTCCAACGCATGGGAGTTGCGCTCCATTCCCGCAACCTGCGCCCACTGCAGCGCGGGATGTCAGCTCATGTATGACGTGAAGCACACCTCTATCTCCAATAGTGACGAGATGATCTACCGCGTCAAAAACGAGTGGAACTACGTTTCGCTCTGCGGTGCGGGACGCTACGGCTTCGATTTTGAAAACCGCGTTGCAGGTAAGGATGAGGCGGCGTTCGCATCGGCGCTCAAAGCCTTCAAAAAAGCCGATACGATCCGCTTCACTTCGACTATTACCAATGAAGAGGCTTTGATTTTGCGAGAGCTTAAGCGCCTTCACGGTTATAAACTGATCAACCCCGAAGCCAAAGCGCTGCAGGACTTTTTGGGCGCCTATGGCACAGTGAGCGGCCAAAAGCTCTACAGGGGAGATCTCAAAAAGGTGCATGAGAGTGATTTTGTCGTCTCTATCGGCTCGGCGCTCAAAACTGACAACCCCAATGCCCGCTTTGCGATGAACAATGCGATCACTATGAACAAGGGTGCGGGGCTTTACTTTCACCCGATGAGCGATCCTGTCATCGACGGTATGAGCAAGAATGTGCTGAGCATCGTCCACGCGCCGCTCATGGAAGAGGCCGCGCTCTATCTGATGCTCGATCTCTTCGCGCCTAAAGCGCAGCTCCCCAAGGCCATCGCCGATTATCTGGCAGGTTTTCACTCTACCAAAACCGTCACGATCGAAGAGAGCGTCAAAGAGGATGTGATCGAAAAGGTGATGGTCAAAAAGCTCAACGAAGCCACCGGTGTCGAGGAAGAGGTTGAAGAGGAGAAGAAAAAGAGCGTGACCAAAAAGGTCTCCAAAGAGGTCGAAGTGGACGAGAACGCCTTGCTCAAACTCCTGAGTGCTCCTGAGAACTTCAAAGAGAGCCTGGATAAACTTCTGGCCAAAAAAGAGCGTTTCTCGCTGATGGTCGGCCCCGATCTCTACACCCACCCCAATAGCAAAAATCTGGCGCGTCTGTGCGCGCTGGTGGAGAAGCACACACCCTTTGAACTGGTGATGATTCCTTCACTTTCCAATTCTCTGGGTGTGGCACTGATCTGTCCGTTGGATGATGCAGCGGGAAGCTACGCCATCGGCTACAATACCCAAGGCGACTTTATCCTTTCCGCCCTCGGCAGCGGCGATCTGGACATGCCCTCACTCAACCAGCAAGAGGGTACGCTCACAAGCATCGACAAACGTGTCAATCCGACCAACGCGGCGCTTGCGTATCACGGTTATGAGCTTAACGACATTGCCAACGCCCTTGGGCTGAATGCGCATTACACCATTGACTACACGCCAAGACTCGGGGAGGTCGAGGGGTACCTTGCGCTTAGCTTTGATGCCCTGCCCAACCACTTCACCAACAGTGGCGAAGAGGTGCGCGGCTATCTGCTTGAATCGCTTACATGTAAGGCTGAAGGCGAGGAAGTGGCACCAATACGCCTTGAGGCGATGGAGGGGCCGATGCTCTATCTGGCGAACCCGGTATTGCACTTTTCACCTTTCACCAACGCGGCGCATCAGCTTAAAAGCAGCGGTGCACTTTATGCCTCCGATGCGTTTATGCAGCGTTACGGGGTGCAAGAGGGTGATACGGTGCAGATCACTACACCGCATGGCACTTTGCGCGTTGCGGTAGCACGTGATGGCAAAATCGAAGGCGAGATTCCCTATCTGCCGACATTTGATACCAATCTTAACTCAGAGGCGCTCTTTAACGGCTACCGTTTTAGTACCGCTTCATTTCAAAAGGTGTGATCATGGATATGGCTTTTATCATTGAGACGGTGGTTAAAATCGTCGTCATTCTGCTCGTCTTTTCGGCACTGGCCGGATTTGGAACCTATTTTGAGCGTAAGGTGCTCGCTTTCATGCAGCGTCGATTGGGACCGATGCACGTAGGCCCCTACGGCTTGCTGCAGATTGCGGCAGACGGGATCAAGCTCTTTACCAAAGAGGATATCATCCCCCAAAACGTCGTCAAGCCGATCTTTCAGATTGCGCCGGTCATTACCGCAGCCACCGCCTTTATGGCGGCGGCGGCGATACCTTTTATGCCCTCATTCACGATTGGCGACTATACGGTACACCCTATCGTAGCGGATATCAATATCGGTATCCTCTACATCCTCGGCGTCATGGGTGCCGGTCTCTATGGACCGTTGCTGGGCGGTTTGGCTTCCGCGAACAAGTGGTCGCTGATCTCCACCGCGCGTGCTGCTGCGATCTTTATCTCTTATGAGGTGATAACGGGGCTTTCGATCCTGGCACCGCTGATGATGGTCGGATCACTCTCGTTGATCGATTTCAATACCTATCAAGCCGGCGGTATCGGTAACTGGATCGTCTGGTCTCAGCCGGTGGCCTTTATTCTCTTTGTGATTGCCGGATTTGCCGAGACGGGCAGAACCCCGTTTCACCTTGTGGCCAACGACCATGAGATCATCGACGGATTCGGTACGGAGTATTCGGGAATGCGCTGGGGACTCTTCTTTATCGGTGAGTATGCCAACATGTTCTTTATCTCCTTCGTCACCGCCATTCTCTTTTTGGGCGGATACGGCGACGGGTCGCTGCTTGGTGCGCTTGGATTGTTGCTGAAGGTGTCGTTTCTCTTCTTCTTCTTCTTGTGGACGCGCGCCGCGTGGCCGGATGTACGACCTGACCAGCTCATGTGGCTGTGCTGGAAAGTTTTAATGCCGATTGCCGTGATTAACATTGTAATCACCGGCATCGTGATGATGGTGTAAGGAGGTGAACATGCACACGCACGACACACATGAACAACACGGACACGGTGAGAGCGAGCTCGGCAATCGCTACATCTCTGAGCACTACTATTATGTTGATATCGCGCCCTATCCGACAACCCCTTGGGGCAAATTTTCGCGCGCACTCAAGCGTACGCTACGCGGCGAGCTTTTTGTAGGGCTTTGGGTAGTACTGCGTGAGATGTTTAAGTTTGACATCCACACCGTTCAGTATCCCAAAGAGAAGTTGCTGGTCGGGCCGCGTTACCGCGCTGTCCACGCCATGCAACGGCTCTTTGAATCGGGAACGGAGCGCTGTATCGGATGCGGGCTTTGTGAAAAGATCTGTATCTCCAACTGTATCCGTATGGAGACGCGTTTGGATGAAAAGAGCCGCAAAGAGGTCAGTGAATATACGATCAATCTGGGACGCTGCATCTTCTGCGGTTACTGCGCGGAGGTCTGCCCGGAGCTTGCGATCGTACACGGGCCGCGCTATGAGAACGTTTCGGAGCAGCGGGCCCACTATATCGACTACGCCGGTATGCTCACCCCCATCGATATGGCCATCAGCGGGGAGCAAAAAGAGTTTGACGGTTTTGGTGCCGTCACACCACATGAAGATGCGCGCGTCAAACAGACGCCGCTGGCCTATTAAGGAGATCCGATGTTCGAGACAATAGCTTTTTATCTGTTTGCGTTTTTGACGGTAGCGATGTTCTCTATCACCGTCTTTACGCGTCAGGCTTTGTATGCCTTGACCGCTTTGGCGGCAGGGATGATCTTTATCTCAGCGTTTTACTTCCTGCTGGGCGCAGACTTTTTAGGTGCGGTGCAGATCATCGTCTATACCGGCGCGGTGATGGCGCTTTATGCCTTTGGGATGATGTTTTTCGATACCACGCGTTATGTGAATGAGCACGGGCGCTCGCCGTTGATCGTCTTCTTGCTCTCGGGCATGGCGGCGCTTTTGGTTGTGGTCATTTTCGCCGCACCGATCGCTTCGGAAAATATCGTGGCAAACTATCCCGTGCAAGAGGGGGTGGGTAATTCACAAGCCGTCGGTATGGTGCTCTTCACCAAATATCTGGTTCCGTTTGAAGTAGCGGCCGTTATGCTGCTTGTGGCCATGATCGCCGGTATCGTTCTTGCGGGCAAGAAGATGGATCGATCCCTCACCCTCATGGAAGAGGAAGAGATTGAACTGGCCAAACAATCCCAAGAGAAGGCGGTATAACTATGGAAATCACACTAACGCACTACCTTATCCTCTCGACACTGCTGTTTGCGATCGGTTTGATCGGGGTGATGAGACGCACCAACTTGTTGATGCTCTTTTTCGCTACTGAAATTCTGCTCAATGCGGTCAATATCGGATTTGCGGCCATTTCACGCTACTACGGTGATTTGACGGGACAGATGTTCGCTTTTTTCGTGATTGCGATTGCGGCTTCTGAAGTGGCCGTCGGACTTGGGCTGCTGATTGTATGGTTCAAGCGTAGCGGCGGTATCGATTTGACCACCATGACATCAATGAAAGGATAAGCGGATGGAACTTTATCTATATCTTGCACTATTTTCGCCGCTCGCGGGTTCATTGATCGCCGCGCTCTTTGGCGCTCGGCCCAAAACGCTCTTTACGGGTGTAGTGACTTCGGCTTTACTTGGGCTCTCTTTGGTCAGTTCGACCATTTTGCTGTTTTACATTTTAGGCGGCGGCGCGGCTGTACATGTAGAGATGATGACATGGATGGCTACCGGTGATCTTTATATTCCCTTTGGCTTTCTGGTCGATCAGGTCTCCGTAACGATGATGATGGTGGTAACGGTGGTATCAACGGTCGTTCACGTCTACTCGATCGGGTACATGGATCACGACAAGAGCTTCAACCGTTTCTTTGCGTGGCTCTCCGCCTTCGTTTTTTCGATGATGGTGTTGGTGATGAGCGACAACTTTGCGGGACTCTTTATCGGCTGGGAAGGCGTAGGTCTGTGCTCATGGGCCTTGATCGGCTTTTGGTATCACAAAGAGTCGGCCATATGGGCGGCCAATGAAGCCTTCATTATGAACCGTATCGCTGACCTTGGAATGTTGATCGGTCTTTTCTTGATCTACTGGAACGTCGGTTCGTTGCAGTATGACCGCTTCTTTGAGGCGGTGGTGACGCTTGATCAGAGCGTGCTGGTGATGATCGGTATCTTCCTCTTTATCGGCGCGATGGGTAAATCAGCGCAATTTCCGCTACACACCTGGCTGGCCGATGCGATGGAAGGTCCGACACCCGTCTCTGCGCTCATTCACGCGGCAACGATGGTTACGGCAGGGGTTTATCTTGTGGTACGTGCCAATCCGCTTTATGAAATGATTCCCGAGGTAGGCTATTTTGTTGCCAGTTTGGGTGCGTTCGTGGCGATGTTTGCGGCTTCGATGGCCTTGGTAAACCGCGATATGAAACGCATCATCGCCTACTCGACGCTTTCACAGCTTGGATACATGTTTGTCGCAGCGGGTCTTGGGGCCTACTGGGTAGCTCTGTTTCACCTGATGGCGCACGCATTTTTCAAAGCGCTGCTCTTCTTGGGTGCGGGCAACGTGATGCACGCGATGAGTGATGAACTCGATCCGTTTAAGATGGGTGGCCTCAAAAAAGTGATGAAGGGGACGTGGATCATGATGACGCTGGCCTCCGTGGCACTGGCCGGCATCTGGCCTTTGGCCGGATTCTTCTCAAAAGATCTGATTTTGGAAGTAGCGTTTGTGGAGCATCATTATGTGCTTTACACCGTGTTGCTGCTCACGGCGATGCTCACCGCGTTTTATTCATTTCGACTTGTAGCCCTTATTTTTCACGGAGAGGAGCGTTACAAAGAGTACGGTTCGCATCCGCATGAGGCGTATACCTTTATGCTGATTGCAATGAGTCCGCTCGCGCTTTTGGCTGTGATTGCGGGCTTTGCATTTAAAGGTTCATATATCGATATGGTGACGGCGGTACTGCCGGCGACGGAGTATCATGTACACTCTCCGGTGGTGTTTTGGATCATGGTGATCGGCACACAGCTGCTGGTGGGCGCGGCGATTGCCTATGCCTACAAGAAGTACCAAAATGCGAAGATCGATAAGGCATTTGAACAACGCCCTTGTTACAAGGTTCTGTTCAATCAGTATTACATTCCCCACTTTTATGAAGAGTATATTTCAAAGCCTTATCGTGAGCTTTCACACGTTGCGTGGAAGCAGCTTGATTTGAGAGTGGTGGACGCAACGGTGGACGGGATTGCAACACTTTTTTACAAAACGGGCGAGCAGACCCATACGATGCAAAATGGGAACCTTTCGACGATGTTGCGCTGGATGGTCGCAGGAACGGTATTGTTACTCGCACTTGGCGTGGCCTTTACGGTCGGCATTAGCGTAGTAGCAGGTTAAGGAGCACAATGATGTTTGATAATATCCTATCGATTTTGGTTTTTTTCCCGGCGCTCGCCGCACTGCTCGGTTTTGTCGTGGAAAAAGGGAGCATCCGTGCTTACGGGATTGCGGTTGCGGCGGTAGAGTTCGCCCTTTCATTGGTGTTGTGGTATGCCTATGATCCTTCGGTCGTAGGGATGCAGTTTATGGAATCGATTCCTTTGGTGCCTGCGTTTGGCATCCACTATTTAGTCGGTATTGACGGTATCTCTCTGTTTATTATCGTGCTGGCAACTTTCTTTACCCTGATCGGTATCGCGTCTCTGGGCGAAGTGAGTCGTCTCAAAGACATGATCTTGACCCTTCTCTTTTTGGAAATGACCATGGTCGGCGTCTTTGTGGCACTGGACGCTGTGGTCTTTTACGTGTTCTGGGAGCTCTCGCTTGTGCCGATGCTCTATATCATCGGTGCATGGGGCGGGCCGCTTCGTATTTACGCATCGATCAAGTTTTTTCTTTACACCTTCACGGGTTCGCTGGTGATGCTGGTCGGGATGCTCTTTATGGCCTATTTTTACCATCAGGCGACCGGCGTTTGGAGCTTTTCGATTCTGGAGTGGTATCGCCTTGTCTTGCCGGAGAATTTCCAGATCTGGCTCTTTGTCGCATTCTTCTTCGGTTTTGCGATTAAAGTTCCGATGTTTCCGTTTCACACATGGCTACCTTATGCGCACGGTCAGGCACCTACCATCGGTTCGGTGATTCTGGCGGCGATTCTGCTCAAAATGGGTACCTACGCTTTTGTCCGTTTTTCGCTCCCGATGTTTCCTGATGCCTCCGTCTTCTTTATGGTGCCGATCGCGGTGATTTCCATTATCATGATTATCTATACCGCGATGGTGGCGTATGCCCAGGAGGATATCAAGCAGGTTGTAGCGTACAGCTCCGTGTCGCACATGGGGGTGATCGTTTTGGGTACCTTCGCACTCAATGTCGAGGGTATTAGCGGGTCCGTCTTTTTGATGATCGCGCACGGAGTCGTTTCGGGCGCACTCTTTATGCTCGTAGGCGTTTACTACGACCGCAGACATACTAAATTGCTCAGCGAGATGGGCGGATTGGCGTCGGTGATGCCCCATTATGCGACCATCTTCGGAATCATGGTGATGGCCTCTGTGGGGCTGCCGTTGACAATTAACTTCGTAGGCGAGTTTTTGAGTCTGCTCGGCTTTTATAAGCAGTCGCATATCTTAACGCTTCTGGCAGGTACGGCGATCATTGTTGGTGCCATCTACATGTTGGCCGCGTTCAAAAAGGCTTTTTTCGGTACGGTAACGAATGAGGCTAACCGTGGATTAAAAGATGTCAACGGTCGTGAACTGTTTGCACTTATTCCTTTAGTGTTGGTGACCGTATGGCTGGGTGTTTATCCTAAGCCGGTATTGGAGCCGATCAACAACAGCGTTGAATCGATCGTCTCGCTGATGCATGAAAAGGCCATCACTCAAGAGGCCAAAATGCGCATACCAAATCCATCGCAGCAAGAAGCTGCATCGGGGGGGAGTCACTAAATGCTAGAAGCAGTTAATATATCATTGGAGTCACTCAATCTGGTGACACTCTCGCCGATGCTCATTGCGATTGTCGGTGCGCTGTCTATTTTGACGATCGATCTTGTCAAAGTCGGTTTGCACAAATCACTTTACGTTATGATCTCGCTGCTCTTTTTGCTGCTTGATTTAGGTGCATTGTTCCACTTTGTCGATTTTTTCAAGTCCAACGGAACGATGATGGGCTTTTTTGATGTGATGTTGGTTGATGGGCTTGCGATTCTTTCGCAGCTTATCATCGTCATCGCATCTATGTTGTTTATTCCGCTTTCACTCACATCGAAGCGCTTTCATGAGTACAACTATCCCGAGTATTACGCGCTCTTTATGTTTATGATTGCCGGCTTCCAGTTTATGGTGGCTACAGACAATCTGATCTTGATTTTTGTAGGGCTTGAGACGGCGTCTTTGGCACTTTATACGCTCATCGCCATGCACAACCGATCCAAATCATTTGAGGCCGCCGTAAAATATTTTACGATGGGTGCTTTGGCAGCCGGCTTTTTTGCTTTCGGTTCGATGGTTTTTTATGGAATTTCAGGTTCCGTAGAGATCCATCAGATCGCTTCTGCCCTTGCAGCGGACGATTACGCGAATATCGGCTATGTACTTGTAGGTGTCGTATTTATGTTGGCCGCGTTTGGTTTTAAGCTCTCTTTGGTTCCTTTTCATACTTGGACCCCTGACGTCTATGAGGGTTCTAGCGCGGCATTGGCGGGTTATATGTCTATAGTACCGAAGATAGCCTCTTTTGTTGTAGCTATGCGTCTCTTTGAAGTGTTGGTTCAAAGTGGTATTGTATGGTTAGAGGTTATTTTGTATGCAGGCGTTGTCGTCACTATGACAGCCGCTAATATTTGGGCATTGGTTCAAAACGACGTGAAAAGAATGTTGGCGTACAGCTCAATTTCGCACGCTGGATTCGTAATGGCTGCAATTTTGATAGGTACCACACAAGCCAATTCGGGACTTTTTCTCTATTGGACGCTCTTCGTGTTTACTAATCTCGGGGCCTTCGCCATGTTATGGGTTAATCGCCAAAAAACCCTTTTGCCGGGTCAAAGCTCAGATCATCCTTATGAAAAATTTGCCGGTTTGATCAGTACGATGCCGATGGCTGCGGTGCTTATGGCGCTGTTTATGCTCTCACTTGCGGGTATACCGCCGTTTGGTCTCTTTTGGGGCAAGCTCTACATGATCGGTAGTGCGGTAAGTGGAGGCTATACCATTCTGGCCTTGATTATGGCGCTCAACTCAGCGATCGCAGGCTATTACTATCTGAAGCTGATCGTTTATATGTTTATGAAAGAGCCACAAATTTCTCAAAAGGGCTTTTATATGATGAATGCTTCTTTGTCCCTTAAGAGCATCATCGGTTTAGCCGCCGTGGTCACCATTTTTAGCGTCATATTGGTCAATCCACTGATGGAGTTCATTACGGCTATGGTGTATAATAGCGGCTATTAAGCTTACATGTAAGGGAGTAAAGGCCTTGCCGATATTTTTGGCCCTGTTTCTCCCGATTGCTCTTTTTGCGTTTGAGTTAAGTGTACAAACGGGAAAAGAGGAGAATCAAGAGTATTCTCTTTTGCATATCAAGGACACGGAACCTTTTTTATGTGAGGCCCAATATAGCGACCTACATGAGGTGACTTCCGTAGCCTGTCTTTTTCTTCAGCGACCGCTTCAATCTTTTGCCCCTATCGAAAATAGTTTTTTTCATGTTGATGCCAAGATCGACGGTAAAGAATTCAAGGTGATCATTAAACCCAAGAAGAGTGTGCTGTTACGTGCGCAGCATTTTAATCTTCTACAGGATCGTGAGATCTACCATGCACAAGAGATGCGCTCAGGTCATTGGCTTGTCATCGGCTACCATCAAGAACCACCGCTCCTGACGAGCAACGAACGCCAGCAAAGTGCATTGAATCTACCCGTAGTATTTCCAAAACAACCTCTGCCCTACGTCGGGGGCTTGGACATGCATGGGAACCCGATTCATATGACCAGGGTTAAAGATGTTTCTGATTATTTAATCATCAAGCAAGCCTATGAGAATCGTGACTATGACAAGGTTCTTGCGACAATCGATAGCGTACTTCAGGAGTTTCCAAACACGATTTTTAAAAGTGAGATGTTGCTTTATCGTCTTCGTGCCTATCATGAGACAGGGGAAAACGAACCGGTGATCACGATTGGCAAACAGTTCATTCGGGAGTTTTCATCCGATCTCAATATCGCAGAGGTACTTGCGGCGATTGCCAATGCCTACTCAAAAATAGCAATGTATACAGACGCCGACTATTTTTTTGATCGGCTGTTTGACGAGCACCCACAGAGTGAGTTCGCCCGTATGGGGTTGATCTACAAGGGGGATCAACTCTCAGGCGCAGGGAACGGGAAAAAAGCAATCAGCTTCTATGAGAGGGCGCTTTATGAGACGCAATCAAAAAAAACTGCTTCTATTGCCGCCTATAAGCTGGCACAGTACTATATGGAGCTTGGCCAATCGGCAAAAGCGGCTGAGTATGTCACCATGATCCTTGATGGCTATGCGGAGCAGTTTAGCGATCATCGCGAAGAAGCGATAGCCATGGCGCATCAATTTGCCGATACGGGGGCCTATGCGATCGCTGCGCGTCTACTCGGATCGATTCTTGAGCGGATGGAGCGAGGTGATGACGGGTTTGAGCAGATGCTCAAAGACCGGGGCATTTGGCTGGCGCAGACAGACCAAAAAGAGCAAGCGCTGGAAAGTTTCAACGACTATTTGGAGAAATTTCGTTTTGGTGAGTATGTCGATGAGATTAAGCGCCAAAGGGACGGCCTTTTCTTTGATGTAACAGAAATGAATGCGTCCGATCGCCTGCGTGAATATGATGGACTGATCGCAAAATATCAGGGTGACTCTATCGGCGATAGAGCTTATTACGAAAAAGCAAAGCTTTTGTCGGAGTTGAGCCGATATGATGAGATACTCACAATAGAGAAGCCACTGATGTCGCTTGATGAGGCAAGCTATCCCAAAGCCGGTGAGATGGTTGACACTGCCGTATTTGGTCTGATGAGGCGTGCATTGGAGCAGAAGAGTTGTGAACGGGTGATTGAATTGTCGCAAGGATATGATGTCAATCTGTCTCGGGAGTGGGATGACGATCTGTTTGAGTGCTACATTGCAGCAGGAAGTTTTGAGCGTGCAAAGCGTTTAGCACAGCAGCATCTGCAGGCACAGGATAGTGATGAGCGGACCGCATGGCTAGAACGATATGTAGTGATCGATTTTTCGTTAGGGAACTATACGGCGGTTTTGGATGCGCTTGAAGAGTTGCTCTCTATCCATACCAAAAATGATGTCAAGCGTGCAGAACTCTATCGAAGATATTTTGACGCATCGCAACGTCTTGGTGATCATGATCGGATGCTCGAAGCAATGGTTGCTATAGAGTCGATTGATGGGGTAGTATTTAAAGACATTGAACGTTACACGCAAATGATGACACATGCGAAATCACAGAAAAATAGTGTTATGGTAGAGAACTTTGGAAAGAAAGTAGTGAAATTGCAGCAAGCAGCCGGCAGTTATACACAGTCGCCTTATGTCGAGTTCACGCTGGCTCAGACGCTGATTGAACTGGACAAATCTCAAGAGGCGTATGATCTGCTTCAAACCCTCGAAGCGCGTCCAATTCAAACAGAGCAGCGATCAAGGCAACACTATATGTTAGGAACACTCTATCAAAAAAGAGGTGATAGGGATGCGGCGCGAAGCGCATATGAGAAGAGCCAAAGTGAAGATCCGCAAGGTGTCTGGGGGAAATTAGCATCAGACGCTTTGGGGTTGATGCAATGAACTAAGCGAGTTGTTTGTGCAAGGCGTTGAGATCGCCAAGAACGTTGATGGAGCTGATTTTGCCATGCTTACATGTAAAGAACGAGGCTCCGGAGTAGCATATTCTACGACCTGAAGGGGGATAATCAAATAAGGGGCCCTCATGAGTACCGGTATAGGTTACATAGGCCGCAGCTAGGGGTTCTTCAACGACCATGATTTCGATGGCGTGATAGAGGTTGGGAAATGCTACCGTCAAAAGTTCTGCATACTCTTTGAAGCCCTGAATACCGTTGGCGGTGATGTCTAAAGAGCCACGAAAACGAATATCGGGGTCAAGCAGTCGGTCTGCGGCGCTGAAGTCTTTACTGTTCCACATTTCGTAGTAGGCACGGATAAGCTCTTTGGTGGTCATTGTCCTCAATCTTTATAGTGTTGTTTGTGCGGAAACTTCTGAACGCTTACAAAGCCGTCCTCTTCCCAGTCGTCATAGTCGTCATCACTTTCGTAATCTACGGTAAAGATCTTTTGATAACCGCGTTTAAGCAGTTCGTCATCGATCATTTCAACATCAAGATCTTCGGTGTCTTGGAGAGTGACAATCTCCGTAATGACAGCTGAATCAACGCCGGCAAGCTCCATTTCCAATATAACATCAGAAATTTTCATTACTTCCTCTAAGAAATTAAAAGTATTGACATACTCTAAACCATCGGTTGTTAAACCAAACACAGCCTGGCAGCAAACGGCAAACGCCGCTTGCGTTTTGGATTATTCCTCATTTGAGGGGAAAATTATACTTAGAATTTGAGAAAATTAGGCGATATGAACATTGTGCCACTGCACCAGAGTCAAGCGGTATCCGGCTTGTACGGGTAGTACCTCGTGCGAAAAGATGGGATTACTTGGAAATATAATCATATCGCCCGCTTGCGGGCGTAGCTTGAGCATAGCACCTTTGGCATCAAAGAGGTAATTAAAGCAGAGCTCACCGCCGCTGAACTGATTCAGTTCTCGTGGGGGATCGTTATAGCTTGAGGCGAAGAGAACGGTGGTGATTTTTCGGTTGGAAGCGACTTGTTTAAAGCCGATACAACGACCGTTTGAATCGATTAGCTCGCTTGAGTCGTCGGCATGTTTGACATAAAAATCGCCGGTATGATAACCCAGCGCTTGAATATTGGAGGCGGTACCAAGCGCGACGGCGAAAAAGTCCTCGATTTGCTTTTGGTAGAGGCTGAAGCGGTCGAAATAGAGTTGCTGATGAATATCTGATAAGGCGTGGATGACGGTTTTGCGGATGTCGGGGAGTAAGTCGGTATCAAGCACGCCTTGCTTTTGGGTGCGCACATGCGCCGATACATGCTCGTTGCTGTTGAGCGTAGAATAGGCGATAGAGGCCGCTTCGGTCTGATCTAAGAAACCCTCGATCAATAGGTAGGGAAAATCATGATAGGGACTTGCCGTCAAACGCGATTGCATAGGTAAAGAGGCGATCGCTTCATCGCAGTAGACATGAGTGCTGATTTGATGCAAGGGGTGTCATCCTCATGAGAGATAGCGTGCGGGAAAAGAGCTCTTTTGTAGGCGCAAACGCTTTAGTCAGGAGTATAATTCCGCTGGACATCATAACATAAATGGGCATAGAGTATATCTTCGAAGGAGTGGTGATGAAAGGTACACGCAGGTGGATTTTGGCAGTGTTGGTGGGGTTGATGGGGCATGTTTTAAGTGCAGAAGAGGTTGATAAAGCAGCACAATGCGACGCGGCATATGCAGCGTGCTTAAAGCAGTGCGATACGAGCGAGAACGTTAATGAGACGTGTTATGAAACATGTGATAAGACTTATGAGGCATGTCTGCAAAGCGCACAGCAATTGCCGGAATCTTAATCATCACGCAGTAGCGCGCGTTTTGCTTCTTCAAAAATCTGCGTGCCGGAGGCTTTGAAGGTCTGTTCAAACTGGTGGGCGTTGAAGGTTTCTTGGCGTTTGGCCAGTTGGGCCGTATGGGTAAAGACGGAGTGGATGGTTTGTTCTATACATGTAAGCCCGTCAAGATAGTCAAACACTTCAACGATGCCGATTGCCTGCATACTTTGAGGCGCCCTACCGTAACGGCTTTCTAGCCTACATACTTCATCGATCAATCCATTTTGAAACATCATTTCAGTACGCAATTTTATGCGGGAGCGTAGCACTTCACGTTCTATGGCCAGATTAAAAATCGGCATCGGGTCCGCAACGGGGCGTGACGGATGCAACGCAAACCACTCGGTAGGCGTCATGCCGCTTTGCAGATAGAGCAGTAGCATCTTCTCGATGCGGTAACGGTCGCTTGGGGTTATGCTGCTCATGTATCGCGGATCGATGCGGTAGAGCAGATCGTAGGCTTGACTCAGATCACGGAGCATCATTTGCGCATGTAGACGTGTCTCTTGGGTGATCGGAGGAAGACTGGAGAGGCCGGTAAGCATACTTTTGAGATAAAAGCTGCTACCGCCGACTAGAATCAAGTTCTTGCCTTGAGATCGGCAAGCTTCGAGGCTTGCAAGATAGTAGTCAAAAAGGGTAGTGACGTTGAACGGCTCATCCGGAGACAAAAGATCGATACCGTAGTGTACGACACCTTGGCGTTCTAAAGCGGACGGCTTAGCCGAAGCGATATCGATTTCTCGATAGATACTCAGTGAATCGATTGAAAAGATAGAGGCGTTACATGTAAGCGCTAGCTCAATAGCCAAAGCACTTTTGCCCGATGCGGTGGGACCGATGATGGCGATTTGGTTCATGGGCGCATTATACAAAAGCCGATTGCCGCTTTATGCTAGAATAACACCAATTTGTTCTAAGGGTACACGTGAAAGAGATCGTTTTGTTGTTTCGGCGTTTTAATGAGCTGGTGATGTTTCAGCACACGGTCTTTTCACTCCCTTTTATCTTTATAGCGATGGTGGTCGCCGCTGATGGCTGGTTTGGTTGGCGCCTACTGCTGCTGGGGCTTCTGGCGGCGATGAGCGCCCGCAATTTCGCGATGGGTTTGAATCGCTACGTCGATCGGGATATTGACGCCAAAAATCCAAGAACCAAGCATCGACCGAGCGTTGACGGGCGTTTGGGGTCTCAGGGTATTTTGCTGTTCATGCTTGCCAATGCACTGCTTTTCGTGGCGGTCGCCTATTTTGTGAACGAATTGGCTTTTGCGCTGAGTGTTCCGATCTTGGTGGTACTGGGGGCTTACTCATATTTCAAGCGCTTTAGCGAAACGGCCCACCTCGTGTTGGGTCTCTCGCTTGGTTTGGCCCCTATTGCCGGTGCGGTGGCGGTGGATGGTGCCATTGCCATGTGGTCGGTTTTACTTGCGATGGGGGTACTTTTTTGGGTCGCCGGTTTTGATCTGCTTTACTCGCTGCAGGATATTGAGTTTGATCGTACCGAAGGGCTCTTCTCCATTCCGTCGCGATACGGAGTTGAGGCTACGCTCTTTATAGCGGCGCTATTTCATGCGCTAGCCGTCATCTTTTGGACTTTTTTTGTCTGGGATGCCGCTTTGGGCGCTTGGGCATGGACGGCTATTGGGGTTTCTGCGCTGATGTTATTTTACGAACACCGTGTGGTACGCAAAGACTTTACACAGATTGACCGCGCTTTTTTTACGGTTAATGGGTACTTGGGGATCATCTTTTTCGTTCTCATTGGTATCGATAGGGCTTTGTCATGAACGTCCGTTTGGTTCCCGCACCGATCGCTGTGGCGTTTGAGACCCTAGGGGAAGACAGCGAGCATTTTGAACGTGAGTATCATCAGCTCAGTGAAGCAGACGATGATCCCATTGGCCAGTGGCTCAAGCTCGCCAAAGCGCGGGGCGACGCGGCACAGAGTGATCCGATTTTGCTTAACTTGTTGGTCGAGCTGCATCGTAAAATCGATAAACTTGAGCAACTGATCAAAAATGAAAAGCCGGCGCGGCTCGAGCTTGCTGAGCGTCAGATGATTGAGCGTATTGGCTTCGGTTACTTCGAAATAAAAAATGCCCCTTTACGACCCGGAGCATCCTATTATGGTCGAATAGAGATGCCGGTACACCCAAAACACGATGTTGGGATCTTTTTTGAGGCAACAACCCCCTCTTTGGCGAAAATCACGAGAATGCATGAACGTGACGAGAAGGAGTGGGGGGCTTATCTGACGGCGCGCGAAAGAGTGATGATACGCGAAATGAGAGGGACTGAATGAGCGTTGAATCCTATCTGCTGCTGCTGCTGGTTGGGGTGGTTTTGTTGCTGATTTACTCTATCGTGACGAATGATACGCAACAACGACGACACATTCGTGCTGTGGCGATGGCAGTTGAAAAATTAAACCACCAACACTATCTGTTTGAACAGGAGTGTCGGCGCAAGTTAGAGCAGCTAGAAATAGCGCAAAATGATCAAATCAGGGAGGCGGATTTGCACTATGAGTTGGAGGTGGGCATGAGCGAGCTATCCAAACCGTTGCAGCATCAAATGGCCGTTCTGCAAGAAGAGATGCACCAGATGCGAACTCAATGGTCAGCGCGTATTGTGCATCTTGAAGAGGGTGTGCGATCTCTGGCTCTACCGGCTTCGGTTAGCGGTATCGACGATGCGCACATTATTCGACTCTACAAACAAGGCGTAGATGTTGAGGGGATTGCCAAAGATTTAAGACTGTCCAAACCGGAAGTCGAATTTGTGTTGAAAATACATCAGATGAAATGATGCATTTTAATTTATACTTAAGTATGATTGCGTATAATTTCGTTCTCTTTATGAGAATGCGTCCGTAGCTCAGCTGGATAGAGCACTGGTTTGCGGTACCAGCGGTCAGGGATTCGAATTCCTTCGGGCGCACCATTCTTTCTTTTATCAATCCAGCATCATTCATAACAGCCACAAAATCATCTTGTCCTTCGCTATAATGCCGCATATTTACATTTTAGGATGCTACGATTCGCATGATTCGCAAGATCTTTAAAAACAACAGTAGCAGACGATTCGACGAGTACATACAAAAGTACAAGATATCCACACAATTTTTAGCTGTGAATCGCAAGATGGTTTCACGGGCCGTGTTGATTGGATTCTTTATTGCTTTTATACCGATGCCGATGCAAATGGTCGCCGTTGTGGCATTGCTGCCGTTTTTTCGCTTTAATGCACTGATTGCTATTGCAATCGTATGGATCACCAATCCGCTGACGATGCCTGCAATCTATTATGTAGAGTATCTCACCGGCAATTTTTTGTTAATGCAGCCTGGTGTGCATGATATTGAACTTTCAATTACGTGGTTTAGCGAGAATATAGAGGAGATTTTTATCCCGCTTTATGTTGGCGCACTCTTTTATTCAACACTATTTTCGGTAGGGTTTTATTATCTTGTCAATTGGCTTTGGATTGATTCAGTGCAGAAAGAGCGGAAAAATAGAAAAAATGATATACAGTAAACAATCACTTGATTGTTTCTGTCGGGTTTGTCTGAACACGAAACCACTCGAGCTTGGGTTGTGTTCAGACATCCAAGGTCTTGATTACGGAAACAATAGTAGAAAAGAAAAGTGTAAAAAAAGTGTGTCGCTATTTAAGAACACATCAATCGATGTGGGCGCTCGATTTGCTCAATGATTTCATCAACACTCATGTGTCTGCTTTTGCGCAGAAACTCTTTGCCTTGCAAGAATACCAGTACGGTCGGTATAGCAAAGACGCCAAAATGCGCAGCTATGTCGGGAGTCGCTTCGATATCGATCGTTTCAATCTCAAAAGGATCGAAGTGTGCCATGACGGCGTAAAACAGTTTTGGCTTGAGGGCGTAACAGACGTTGCATTCAGGTGCTGAGAAATAGAGTATGAGCGCAGGTGTACTGTTTAGTTGATCTTGGAGAGATTGAATGGTTTGCATGCTGTATTGTAGCCTAAACAATGGTATAGACAATCTCTGTTTTCAGCGCTTTGGTACGGATTTCGTTTACATGTAAGCCCTCTATCTCCAAACAAGAAAACGCCTCCAGAGACTCAGTTTTTGCTTTGGCTACGGCGCGAAGCACCAGCCCCCGATAGGCTTTGGCCCAGTGACTGACGATTTTACCGTCTTTAAGGAATTTAAGCGTTGTGTAGGGCTGCCGAGGCAAATAGAAACGATCATAATAATTTGCCCGAAGATCGAGGAGCTCATGCGCCTGTAGCATCGCATCGAGGGGTGTGGAGAGGCGCTCTTTATAGTAATGCTCCGGTGCGATCGAGCCGATTGAAGCGCCTTGTTTGACTTTGTACTCCATAATATAGTCCGATGCGCGTATCGGCCCGTATAGATTAGAGAAGATGATGACGTGTTCATCTATATAAGTGCGGGCGTCTTGATCCAGCGAGCCGATATCAAGATGCTTGTACGCTACCCCGTCGTAGCGCTCGATAGCCTTCATCAGCTCTTGATTTTCGGTTCTGTTGTATCGCACTAGCTCGTGGGGATCTTTGATACCCGTCAGTTCATGGCGCTGGGCATCGTTTCCGGAGTGCATAATGGAGCGATATTGGTGAAGAATAACCGATCTGGTGTCCAAACCGAATAGGGGTTCGGAAATGGAAGCAGTATGGGGTATTCCGCCACCGCATTTGCTTTCGGAAGGGGAAAATAAGGTGATGAGCATGATGATTCCTCTTGAATGTTGGAAGAATGATACCGTTATTTCAAAAAAGCACAAAAACCTCTTGACACCAAAGTCTTATAAAGCTATAATTCTGGCTCAAATTTGAGAAGCCGCAATAGCTCAGTTGGCTAGAGCAGCTGATTTGTAATCAGCAGGCCCGGGGTTCGAGTCCTCGTTGCGGCACCACTTTTGAACCAATCGTATTAGAAACAGTGTTAGACCAGATTATATTGTTAACGTGGTGAGATACTCAAGTGGCCAACGAGGGCAGACTGTAAATCTGCTGATTTTTATCTTCGAAGGTTCGAATCCTTCTCTCACCAC